>NZ_JBLTJB010000001.1:0-909394 GCF_053470005.1 Bacillus sp. N1(2025) | reverse complement strand
GCGACTGATAAAGGATTTAATGGCTGCGTAACGAAACCGAAGAAATCAGTAAGTGTATCTAAGCCGGCTCAAAAGTCAGTTGCAACACACCAATCCGAGACACATAAATCGAACTCAAGCAGTTCAGCATCAAGCAGCTCTTCTAACTCTGCACAAGCCTCCCCTTCTGCCGGAGGAATAGAACACTTTGCAAACTGCACAGAGCTGAGAAAGAAATATCCGCATGGCGTACCAAGCACTCACCCTGCTTATACATCTAAAATGGATCGGGATAATGACAACTTTGCATGTGAGAAGAATTAATTATTTTGAAGCCCTCTGAGGCTTCTTTTTTTATTCGAATACATTCATCTAAACAAAAAACCACAGAGCGTGTGAGGGACTCTGTGGCCTATAGTGGCTGATTAAACCCCTATGATACATCAATTAGGATTTTATCAAAACTTTTCTTTTAAAGATAACATCATCTCTGTCTCAAATAATGCCTGCAGCAGTTCATCTATATTAATTTCGTTCTGCTTGTAATTATTCTTTTCATAAGTACGAATAATTTCTTCATATTCTGATCGATTATCTCCTTTAATGGAGATAATTCCAAGCTCTTCACCGTATCGGTTAATGAATAGTTGTTTATTCATTTCTTTCGCTTTATCATTTTCATAATTACAAAATGCACCTGACAACTGGACGAGAAAAGTTTCGTCTTCAGAATTTAGGTTATTTTCGTTACACCAGTCTACAAAACGATTTCCAGTCATGTTATCACCTTTAATTTTAGTATTTAAAGAACAAGATAATCTGCAGCAAGGATGATATATTCTACTGCCATGCCAATTGTTTCAGCAACTCCTGCGCCAACTGCACCTTTAATAGCTGGTGGAATTTGTTTTCTTGCCATAGCAGCAACCTCTTTAGGAGCCCCGGTTATATCTTCGAGAACCTTACAAATTTTGTTTGTGTTTTTAATAATCTTGTTTACCGTGGACTTTCCAAACATTGTACCTAAAATGTCTTTTGCCCAAGCATTATTCGCTAGTCCTCTAATAACCTTAATCGCTTCTTTAGCTGCGGCGCTTTTAGCTCCCATAGTACTCATTTGATCTTGTGAGTTACCATTTTCGAGACCTTTTAATTCTTCAGCAGCATCTAAAATGCCTTTTTCTTTTACTGACGGGACTGAGTATTCTTTAGCTAGTTTTTGAAGCTCGGTAGGATTATAAGTAAATTGCACGTCCTGTTTAGAAACACTCGCTTTTTGCACTTCTGAGGCCGAAGCTCCAACAGTAGGGATGGCTATAACGGCTGCAAGCAACATCAAAAGAATTTTAGCAAATAGACTTTTCAATTTGAACTCTCCTTTATCCCTAATTTTATTGTTCAACACATTGACCACAATACCATAAAATACTAATATTTTTTCCTGTTTTTATTATATTCGTTTAAAAAAGGTAAGGCAGTCCTACATTTGAAACTGTTCAGAAATCACTACGGTGATCAAATATTCATTCACAATTTAAGATATTTTTACTACACAAAAAAGACTGTTCTCAAAAACAGTCTTAGATGTTTTTAGAATTAACGTATCCGTTAATTTCTTTAATTCTTATTCTGATTTTTAAACGCCAAGTGCTCAATTCTTTGATCCTTAAAAACTTGACGGATATAGGGAGGCGAATAATTATATTTCCGGCCAATTTCTTTAGGCTCATTTTTTTGTTGAAATCAGATCGTATAGCAGATCAAAGTCTTTTGCTCTCCTCCTCTTTGACAATTCAGAGTAAGAAAGCTTGTCCACTTTTTTTGCCTTAAATAGATTCAGAATACCCCAGTCTGGGATATTAAGTTCCTTTGATATTTCCCCCACCGTTTTAAGTTCTTTGTTTATGGATAAAACCATTATTTTATTTAGTGTTCAAGTTATAGTTGCTCATAAGCGCTGCCATATGAGGATTACATGAACAAAATAAAAACCCTGTTAATTACAGACGGCGTTTAATTAAAAAATGAATACGATTAGAATAAATATTCAAACAATACAATCCTTACAATATATTACGTTATTTTCGTATTCAATGTCAGACAGAATATTGTATGAATACTTCTGTTTTTACAGTAAATACAATAAAGAGGAGGTGCTGTTTTTTTGGAGTTAAAAAACATCGTTCATTCTTACAACATTACAAATATTTTGGGTTATCTCAGACGCTCTCGTCAGGATATGGAGCGGGAAAAAAGAACAGGCGAAGATACGCTAACAGAACAAAATGAACTCATGAATAAAATACTGAAGTCGATTGAAATCCCCTATGAATTAAAAATGGAAATCGGGTCAGGAGAAAGCATTGAGGGCCGCCCTGTTTTTAAAGAATGTCTTAAAGACCTCGAGGAAGGCAAGTACCAGGCAATTGCTGTTAAAGAAATAACAAGACTCAGCCGCGGGAGCTACAGCGATGCGGGACAAATTGTTAACCTTCTTCAAAGCAAGCGATTGATTATCATTACACCATATAAAGTTTATGACCCTCGAAATCCTGCAGACATGCGTCAAATTCGTTTTGAATTGTTTATGGCCAGAGAAGAATTTGAAATGACCAGAGAGCGTATGACAGGCGCTAAATACACATATGCGGCACAAGGTAAATGGATTTCCGGACTAGCGCCTTATGGATACCGGTTAAACAAAAAAACATCCAAACTAGTCCCAGTCGAAGAAAAAGCAAAAGTCGTTCAATTCATCTTTAACATCTTTTTAAATGGGTTGAATGGAAAAGATTATAGTTATACAGCGATCGCTTCTCACTTAACAAAATTACAAATACCTACTCCATCAGGAAAAAAGCGCTGGAATCAATACACAATTAAAGCAATTCTGCAAAACGAAGCGTATATCGGAACTGTTAAATATAAGGTTAGGGAAAAAACAAAAGACGGTAAACGAACAATTAGACCTGAAAAGGAACAAATTGTAGTATCGGATGCACATACCCCTATAATAGATCAAGAACAATTTCAACAATCACAAGAGAAAATTGCAAACAAAGTCCCTCTGCTGCCTAATAAAAATGCATTGGAATTAAGTGAATTGGCAGGCGTATGCACTTGTTCTAAGTGCGGTGAACCATTATCTAAATACGAAACTAGGAGAACGCGAGAAAACAAAAACGGCACGGAAAGTGTATATCACGTTAAATCACTCACTTGCAAAAAGAATAAATGCACTTATGTGAGATATAACGATGTTGAAAATGCCATTTTGGATTACCTCTCTTCTTTAAGCAACTTAGATAATAAGACTTTAACAAAACATATCATTTCAATGATTTCTAAATACGAAGACGTAAATAGTAATGTGAAAACAAAAAAGCAAATGTCTGAACATCTTTCACAAAAAGAACAAGAGTTAAAAAACAAAGAGAATTTTATCTTTGAGAAATATGAGAGCGGCATATACACTGATGAACTTTTTTTGAAAAGAAAAGCTGTTTTAGATGAAGAATTTAAAGAACTCCAGATTGCCAAGCATGAGCTCAATGGAACCCAAGAAGTGCAATCAGAAATAGACAGTAATACAGTCAGAAACAACATAAATAAGATAATTGATCAATATCACATTGAAACAAGCACAGAGAAAAAGAACGCGCTATTAAGAATGGTCTTCAAAGATGTTATCGTTACTATGACACAAAAAAGAAAAGGGCCAAATCCGGCTCAGTTTGAAATCACCCCTATCCTGAGGTTTAATTTTTCGTCTTCGACCTCACCGTCACTGATAGTCCCTCAAAATGCAGTAAATATCTTAAAAAACCGATAAAGCCGTTTCCCCGGTAAACACAATGGGAGCTACGAAGCTGTTGTCCGAAAAGCTGTTTCATCAGGCGAATCATCATGTTCAAAACCGCGGTACGGTATTTTGTTCGGTCCGCTTCGGCAATGTGCTCGGTTCACGCGGTTCCGTTATTCCTATTTTATTTGAGCAGTTGATGGCAGGCGGTCCGCTCACCATTACGGATAAAAACATGACGAGGTTTTTTATGTCGATTGATGACGCCGCAACGCTCACCCTGCAATCTGCGGCGATCACAAAGGGCGGAGAAACGTTTATTTTTAAAATGGAGTCCCTGAGGCTTGAAGAACTGCTTCACGGGTTTGAAGAATATGCGTTCCGGCACGGACTGCCGCGCCCCGCCGCTGTTGAAGTGGGAAAACGCCCCGGTGAGAAGCTTCATGAAGAACTGACCTCTCCTCATGAGACGGAATCTTTATATGAATGGGGCAATCTTTACGCGATATTGCCGGATCCCGCCAAACATCCGGAATTTCAGAAGGTCAATCTCCCCAGATATCAATCCGATCAGGCGCCGCTCATCACAAAAGACACAATCGTAAAGATTATTGAACAATTACATGAAGAAAAAAAAACATAGAAAAAAGGCCTGTCTGATAGGCAGGCCTCATTGCTGAGCTTTATTTTTCAAATAAATGCAGACAGGCTTCATAGCCCTCTTCCTTCAGCTTGTCTTTCGGAATAAACCGGAGTGCCGCAGAGTTAATGCAATAACGGAGACCGCTTGGCCCCGGACCGTCATTAAATACGTGGCCTAAGTGGGAATCAGCTGTTTTGCTTCTCACTTCCGTCCGGATCATCCCGTGGCTTGTGTCCAGTTTTTCGTCAACCTCTTCTTCCTCAATCGGTTTTGTAAAACTGGGCCAGCCGCAATGAGAATCGAATTTATCCAGAGAAGTAAACAAGGGCTTTCCCGATACGATATCAACATACAGCCCCTCTTCTTTGTGATCCCAGAATTCATTTTGAAACGGCGGCTCCGTTCCGTTATTTTGTGTGACTTCATATTGCATGCGGTTTAATGATTTGATTTTTTCTTCTTTATTAAAAGCCATCTTATCTGTCCCTCCAATGCTCATCCAGAAAGCCTTGACGTCCGGAACCTACACGGTAGCGCCCGTAGTGATCAGGATTTTTCTTATAAAAGTGCTGATGATAGCCTTCCGCTTCATAAAAAGGCTCAGCCTTCAAAATGTCTGTCACGATCGGCTTTTTAAATATGCCGCTTTCTTCAAGCTGTTTTTTTGAGGCTTCAGCGATTTGTTTTTGTTCATCATTATGGTAATATATCGCCGCCCGATATGAACTTCCGCGGTCTGCAAACTGGCCGCCTGCATCAGTCGGGTCGATCTGCTGCCAAAACAGCTCGACAAGCTTTTCATACGGATAAATGTCAGGTTGAAATGTGATTTGAACGGCTTCTCTGTGTCCGGTCGTTTCACTGCACACTTCTTCGTAAGTCGGATTCTCAGTATGACCTCCTGTATAGCCGGACACCACCTTTTCAATCCCGGGCTGTTCGTCAAACGGCTTCACCATGCACCAAAAACAGCCGCCTGCAAATGTGGCGATTTCTTTTTTTTCTGACATACGGGTGCCCTCCTTTGTTCATACGTGGTATTATTATATTATAGCATGTATAAACAGAATAAAAATAATTCTGCTTTCAGGGGAAGCTGAACGAATGCCACGCTGACTACATATTGGAGGTTCATGATTTGAAAGTAAGGACACAAATGATGTATGATATGGAAGCTTTGCTTCGAAAAGTGTTTAAACAAATCAGAAATGAAGTTAATGAAATTCTAGATAAAGAGCTGTCCAGGAACGAATTCACCATTTTGCGGATTCTCAGTGAACAAGGGCCTAAAAAAGTAACGGAATTCGCCCCCATTCTTGAGGTCTCCGCAAGCCATATTACCGCAGTGACCGACGCTTTAGTAGAAAAGGAATGGATCACCCGCATCCGTTCTAAAGAGGACAGGCGAATTATCAGAATCCATATTACGGAAGCCGGGGAGAAAATTGTCGATCATTTCAACCAGAAAAAAACAGAATACTTTTTTAAACGGTTTGACTGCTACTCTGATGAAGAGCTTGCAACGTTAATCAAACTGTTCAGCAAGCTGGACAAAAAACGCTGACACGAAAAAACACAAATCCCTGAAAGGATCTGTGTTTTTTTTATGAAAACTTATTGTTTCGGATGATAATAGGAAAATTCAATTTCATCCGTGTCGAGATTGATTTTATCCGCTTTTACATACATGCCGTTGTCTAAAGGCATTTCCGACAGACGGATCTCGATGCTTTTATCCCCGGAATGAACGTGCACAAATGACGGGAGTTCATAAAAGCTGTCCATATAATTCAGCACAAAGCTGATCGGCAGGCTTAATTCGCCTAATGAAAACTTCGTCACTTTCAACATCACATCTCCGTTCTCCTGTACGGACGGTTCAAATGTGACGACCGCGTTAATGGAGGTTGAGAATGCTTTGATTTTACCTGCCACGTGCACATCGTTATTGATGTCCACTTTGTAGTCAAGCTGATTCGATGCCTTCTCTTTTAAGTACGCATTCACAAACCTGGCAAGAGATTCTTTCGAGCTCGTGATATGAAAGCCGTACTCACTTTTTGTCTGATCTTGTATTTTCGCCTGCTCTCCCGGCATAACCAATAATGTCACAATTACCGCGGCGGCAATCACATTGAGTGCGAGAAGAACAAAAAACAGCGATTTCCACTTTTTCATCATTTCACCCTATTCTGCTGGTAACCCTTGTTTTTCAATGATGCCGTACAATCGATCGGCGATAAGTGCATACCCTTTTGCGTTCGGATGAAAATCATCATCCTTTGAAATCCGTCTGCTGCCGCTTTTTTGACTGAACAAGTCTTCAACATTCACCGCGGCGGCGTGAGGATCTTTTTCCAGCTCTTTTGCGGCGATCTTGTTCCAATCCGTTACAACCCCATTAATTTCTTTTAATTCAGGCAGCGTAAACGTGAATGGATTATACATGCTGACATACACCAGCTCTGCGTTTTCATTATATTTGCGGATTTTTGAAACGATCGCCTTGAATCGTTTTTCAAAAGGTTTCTCTTCCTTTTGGAACGGCTGAACCGTCAGCTGCATCATATTCTGGCGGAGCACCTTCATTAATTCATTACCGCCGATGGTAAAAAAGATATAGTCGGCGCTCTTTAATGATTTCTGAACTTTTTTATTATCAAGCTTTTCCAGCAGGTCAGACGTTTTGTCACCCTGCACCGCATAATTTTTAATATCAACCGTTTTCACATGTCCCTTTTTCTTAAGAGACTCCGCTGCCCTGCCGACGTATCCTGAACCGTCAGGATCTCCTACTCCTTCAGTCAATGAATCACCGACCGCAGCTATGACAATATGATCTTTCGTTTTCGGTTCTTCAGTGTCAGAACCGGTGCGCTGGACAGAACATGCTGATAAAAGCAAAGCCAGTCCGGCGATCAATGAGAACATTCGCAGCTTCAATCTGGTTGCTCCTTCCCCGTCTACTAGTGGAAAGTGTAACATGTTTTTTCAGATTTGAAAATGTCTAATCTGCCAGTTTACTTGAGCTCCTCAGCCGCTCTGACATCTGAGAGGATGTCATCATACGGAACCTTCTGCACGCCGTCATAATCTTTAAGCACCTTGCCATCAGGTCCGACTAAATAAAAAGAGGTTTGATGTATGACCTGGTCCTCTCCCTCAGGCTTTTTGACGATTGCTTTAAAGCTGTTCAGCGCAAAATCTTCAATGTCCTTTTGGCTGTAACCGGTTAGAAAATCCCAGTTGCGAAGTGAGAGCGGGTATTTGGCAGCAAATGCTTTCAGCTGTTTCGGCGTATCCTTTTCAGGATCTACACTGAACGACACAATCCGCACGTCCAGATTCTCAGCCTTCAGTTTTTTTTGCAGTTCGGTCATGTGGGCCGTCATCGGCGGACAGACCGTATTACAATTTGTAAACATAAAGTCGGCAATCCAGACATGCCCCTTCAGGCTTTTCAGTGACACTGTTTTTCCATCTTGGTTTTGATATGAAAACGGTTCAATCTGATAGTTCAGCGGGTCTTTTATCGTTTTCCCCCCGCAGGCGCACAAGAGCAGCAAACAAAAGACGGCAGCGAAGATTTTCATTTTTTTCATTTCCATTCCCCCCCATGGATAAAACGCTTACAGCATTCATCATAAAAAAATTCCCGCACCCTCCCTTATCAAAAGGAAGGCGCTAAGGAATATGCACCGTTATGCGTTATGTTTTAAAATCTCTTGGTTGAAAACGGCCTCGTAATCTTTCCACTTCATACGGCGCTTGACATATTGTCGGAATGAATACACTGTTCTCACACTTTGTGAAGCAAAAACCTCTCTCAAATAAAGCTCAAGGTGCTGATGAATTTGAAAAAAATAATGTTCACCTTCCGTGACAACCGGTATTTCTGTCACTTTTACCTGAATCCCGTCCTGTCGTTTGAACTCTAGGCTTTTGAGTAACAAGATATCAATCCTTCTTTTTCGATTGTTTTCTTTTTATTATATACAATCTGAGAAAGCGTGTCTGTCATTTTGCGCGGCCGTTCTAAAAAAAGTCAGATTAACAGGTGGAACAGATCCTGATCTTTATTCACCTCTACGTAATGAAATCCTTTTTGATTCATCCGGGCAATGAGCGCGCCGTAATCTTCCCGATGCTTGAGCTCAATGCCGACCAATGCGGGGCCGCTGCTTTTGTTATTTTTTTTCGTGTATTCAAACCGGGTGATGTCATCATCAGGCCCAAGCACTTCATCTAGGTATTCGCGAAGCGCTCCCGCCCTTTGCGGGAAATTAACGATAAAATAATGCTGCAGCCCCTCATAAATCATGGAGCGTTCCTTCATCTCCTGCATTCTGCCGATGTCGTTATTCCCTCCGCTGACCACGCAGATGACGTTTTTCCCTTTAATCTCTTCCTTGTACAGATCAAGGGCTGACACGGACAATGCCCCCGCCGGCTCCGCTACGATGGCGCATTGATTATATAATTCGAGAATCGTGCTGCACACTTTTCCTTCCGGGACAAGCACAACGTCATCGACGACGGTTTCGAGCGTTTGAAAGGTTTCGGCGCCGATTTTTTTTACGGCCGCCCCATCGACAAATTTATCAATTTTCTCAAGTTCAACCACTTGTCCGGCTTTTTTCGATTCAAAATAGGAGGCTGCGCCCTTCGGCTCTACCGCTATGATTTTTGTATCCGGCGATATGTTTTTCATGTACGTGCCGAGCCCGGACAGGAGTCCTCCTCCCCCTACGCTTGCAAAAAGAAAATGCGGTTCAACGTCAATGTCATTTAAAATTTCGATGGCAGCCGTTCCCTGTCCGGCCATGACATCGGGATCGTCAAACGGATGAATAAACGTGCGGTTTTCTTTTTCACAGCATTCCGCAGAACTCTTATACGCATCATCGAAAGTGTCACCCGTCAATATGATTTCTACAAATTCTTTTCCGAACAGTTCCACTTGGGATACTTTCTGTCTCGGTGTGGTTGACGGCATAAAAATCTTGCCGTGAATGCCGAGGTGTTTGCATGAAAACGCAACCCCCTGCGCATGGTTTCCCGCACTTGCGCATACAATTCCGTTTTCAGTCTGCTCTTTTGAGAGCTGCCTCATTTTATTATAAGCCCCTCTGAGCTTAAATGATCTGACCACCTGCAGGTCTTCCCTTTTCAAATAGATGTTGCAGCCATACCTCTCAGAAAGTCTGTCATTCCTCTGCAAAGGCGTATGTATCACAACGTCCTTTACATTTTGGTGCGCTTTTAAAATGTCTTTTACCTGGATGAGAGAGTCTTCTTTAAGCAACGGTTTCATTTACAGAGTCCTTTCTTATTTAAATCCCTATTTAATATGCCATTATAACATGAATATTCAAATAATAAGACAATTATTTTAATTTTGTAAATAAAATTAAATGAACCGATACAAGAGAAAAAGATATTTTCGATCGCACAAACGTGTTATACTTAAACCAATTAGAACCAAAAGGAGCCAATTCATGAGTGTAATTGAACAAACTGATCCTTTTTATCAGCTAGCCGGCGAACATCACACCTTTTCAGAAGCGAAACGATTGGCCTCGCAATTTGCTTTATCTGATTTGCCAGTCTTCATAACGGGTGAAGTCGGAACCGGAAAAAAACAAATGGCCAGAGCGATCCACCATAAATCCCGCAGAAACAGCGAACTATTTATTACCGTTCACTGTAGCCAAAGCGAAGAGCGGCTCGAATATGAACTGTTCGGCGCTGAAGGCGCATTAAACAGGGCCCGCCGCGGAACATTATTCTTATATGAAATCGGAGACATGCCGCTCTCGGTACAGGCCCGCCTTCTTTCCGAGCTGGATGCCGGGCTTTCCGCCCGCATCATTGCAAGCAGCACGGCGGATCTTGGTGATACCGGCGCAGAAAATACGTTCAGCCAAGATTTATTTTACAGGCTTCACGTGTTATGCCTTCCGCTCCCTGCTTTATCTGAACGAAAAAGCGATATACCGCTTCTTCTGCAGCATATGCTGACAGCCTCGGGGCAGCATGTTCATATCGATCCGTCCGTTTATCCGCTGTTTGAGCGGCACACCTTTAACGGCAACATCAGAGAACTTCAAAATGCGGCGTACTATATGGCCGCGGCAGCATCCGGCAACACGATTTATCCCGATGATGTCCCGCTGTATATCAAAAACAGCCAGAAAGCGAAAACAGCTAAGAAAAAAGAAAAACGGCTGACATTGATGGAGAAAGAAGAGTTTTTGTTTATTTTGGAATCAATTAAAGACTTAAATACAAAAGGCGAACCCGCCAGCAGACGGAGCATATCCGAATTAAGCGAAAACAGCACAATGACATTATCGCCCCAGCAGGTCAGAAACAGGCTTGATTACTTAGAAAAGATGAACTATGTGACAAAAGGCCGAGGACGCGCTGGAACAAAAATTACATTAGAAGGGTTGAGCTTTTTGCAGTCACTGCAAAAACAAATCCTTTAAAAAGGAGGACATTTGATTGTTCACAATAAAAGAAGAAATCGCAAATGCCGTCACACACGGAATCGGTGTATTGCTGTCGATTCCGGCGCTTATTTTTCTCATTATCTTCGCGGTGAAATACGGCTCGCCGACAGACATCGTCAGCTTTTCAATCTTCGGCGCTTCAATGCTGCTGCTGTATCTCAGCTCGACTCTTTTGCACAGCATTCAGCATAAAAAAACGAAAGACATTCTTGAGATTGTGGATCATTCCGCGATATACGTATTAATAGCCGGAACATATACGCCATTTTTATTAGGACCCCTTAAAGGGGCGCTCGGTCTGACCCTTTTAATTATTGTTTGGTCGCTTGCCATCGGAGGCATCGTGTTTAAAATCTTTTTCGTGAAGCGGTTTATCATTTTTTCAACGCTTGTCTATTTAATGATGGGCTGGCTGATCATCGTCGCCATTAAACCGCTGTACGCTTCGCTGTCAGGTCCCGGTTTCGGCCTTCTTCTTTTCGGCGGCTTATTGTATTCCGCCGGCACAATATTTTATATTTGGAGAAAGGTTCCGTATCATCACGCCATTTGGCACAGTTTTGTTTTAGGCGGCAGCGCCTCGATGTTTTTCTGTATTTTATTTTATTGCGTCAAAGTCCCCTTTATCTGAAATAAAAAGCACAGCCTCTCTATAGAGACTGTGCTTTTTTTATGCACGGAGCCGTTTCTGACCGGCCGGATAATAAGCGGGCTTTATATGTAATTCAATGTCAGCCGGTTTCAGCCGTTTCAGTAATCTGCCCCGCAGCAAGCGGTCTGTTCCCGAAGTGCTGACAGGCACAATCGGGAGGTCGAAACGAAGGGCCAGTTCCTCCGGATTGATTTTGCCGTCTTCGGACAGAATCAGACTTTGCCCTTTTTGCAGACGGACTTCCGCCTCATGAAGCACTGCATCCCGGCTGTCTCCGCCACAAATGACACCCATCAGACGCAGCCAATTTCCGAGAAACGGCATCCGGAAAGCTTTCTCGCCAGCGATAAAACCAGCCGGCTCTTCAAGATGTCCCGCAAGCAGCAGAAGATCAGCCGGGCGCAATCTGGGATGCACATACAATACGGGGCCGTCCGGTATCGGCTGATCATGATGAATGCCGATTGCCGATCCCGACACGTCAATGCAGCCTCTCATAAAGGCTTTCGGCCGCTCATACACCAGCCTCATCTGTTTTTGAAAAGAAAGCCGCGGGTCAAGCTCTTTTTGATTGATATATTCCTGAATATTTTTCATGAACATAAATACAACGTACATCACAAGGCAGCCGTAACGAATCAATTCTTGTCCCCCTGCTTAAACTCAATTCTTTTTCTCGTATACAAGGTACTCATAATCGTAAGGGTTTTTTTCATCTTTTACTCCCTGTTTGCGGGATGTCAATTCCCATTCAGCTTCATTAAATTCCGGAAAAAAACGGTCTCCTTCAAAGACATGGTGAATTTTTGTCATGTAGAGTCTGTCCGCATAAGGAAAGAGCGCACTGTACAGCTGGGCGCCGCCGATCACAAAGCATTCTTCATCTGCCGGGATCAGCTTGAGCACTTCCTCAGCCGAGTCGGCGGTAATACAGCCCGGGAATAAAGATTCGTCCCGTGAGGTTACAACGATGTTACGCCGGTTCGGAAGCGGGCGTCCGATTGATTCAAACGTTTTCCGCCCCATTACAATGGTGTGGCCCGTCGTCACTTTTTTGAAATATGCGAGATCATCGGGAAGGTGCCAAGGCAGATCGTTATCTTTTCCGATCAGCCGGTTTTCATCCATCGCAAAAATAAACGAAATCATACGCTGACAGCTCCTTTTATGTGCGGATGCGGGTCATAATCCTCAATGATAAAGTCTTCAAACGTAAAATCAAAAATAGAATCAACATTTCGCGCAAACCGCAGTTTCGGCAGCGGACGGACATCCCTTGTCAGCTGCAAATTCACCTGCTCCACATGGTTTTGGTAAATGTGGACGTCTCCGAATGTATGAACAAACTCACCCGGTTCAAGCCCCGTCACATGCGCGATCATCATTGTTAAAAGCGCATAAGACGCAATATTAAACGGCACGCCGAGAAAGACATCCGCTGAGCGCTGATAAAGCTGACACGACAGTTTTCCGTCCGCGACATAAAACTGAAACAGGCAGTGGCAAGGCGGAAGCGCCATATGATCAATTTCGCCGACATTCCAGGCGCTGACGATTAAACGTCTGGAATTCGGGTTTGTCTTGATGTCATGAATCAGCCGGGAGATTTGATCGATGGTCTCGCCGTCCGCTCCGCGCCATGAACGCCATTGAGAACCGTAAACCGGTCCGAGCTCTCCGTTTTCATCCGCCCATTCGTTCCAGATGCGGACTCCGTTATCCTGAAGGTAGCGGACATTCGTATCTCCTTTTAAAAACCAAAGCAGCTCATGCGCGATGGATTTAAAATGGAGCTTTTTCGTCGTAAGCATCGGGAAACCTTCCTGAAGGTTAAACCGCATTTGGTAGCCGAACGTGCTGATCGTACCCGTTCCCGTACGGTCTCCTTTTTTTTCTCCGTTTTCTAACACATGACGGCACAAATCTTTATATTGTTTCATTTTTTTCATCCTTTTAAAGTAGTCTTTTAGTAGTGTAACACAATAAAAAATCATTTCTGCAAAATTTCTCAGAAATGATTTTTTTATTTCTTCTCGCTATTACACGCTCATCCAGTCAGGCGGCGTATTGCGGTCCCAGTAAATGCTGCCGAGCTCATGATGTGATTGAAATCCGTCTTCAGCGGTATGGTAATGAAAATTAAACCAGTAGCCGTCTTGCGGAGGATGGTCCCGGCGGACGTGAAACCTTAAAAGGTCTTCACCCGTCAGCCTGTTATACACATGAAAAATTTTTTCGGTTTTTCCGGCCGACGGTTTACTGGAAATAACCACATCCTGATACGCTTCATCATCTTGAAACTTGGCTAAATGTCCTGTGATCACATCTTCGATTTTCGGCAGAATTTCACTTCTGTAATCATCTTCAATGACCGGAGAGATTTTGCTGCCGAATTTTAAAAATGATTGATTTTCAGCATCACCGAGAAGCTGCTGCTGATACGATTGAAACAGTAATTCAGGCTCTCGCCCTGCCTTCTCTTCTCCCGGCAGGGCATGTTCATCATAAAAAGCGGTGTAATCATTCTGCTCAAGACTGCTCGACTGTCCTGAAGGCTTGTCTGTCATCAAAGCAGCCGGAGGAGACACGAGACCGAACGTTACAATGGTAAACAGAACCACAAGGGTCTTTTTCATCCACAATTTCATGACAGATTGTTCCCCTCTGTTTTATTGTCCTCTTTTCCTTTATTTTAGCATAGATGAAAGCGCGGCGTCATGTCCGGCAGCGTATTATCATGCAATATGGGAAATTGGTAACTGTGACCGAGCGGATAAACCGCTTACAATAAGAAGGAGAAAAAGGAGGGGATGAGATGATTAACGCTTTATTTGCGACTGTATCACTTCTCACGCTGCTTTATTTTGTCGTTATGGAAATCACTGATTAACGAAAAAGAAGCCCATGATATCATGAGCTTACATGGATGACACCGAAGTGGAAAAGCGCCGTCTTTCTTTTCAGCACCTTGAAGCCGTATCGTTCAAACCGCGGGCTTTTCCAATGGTCTTTAAGCACTACGCATTTTTTCGCCGCCCGGACGGCTTGCGTGATGCACTCTTCGTTAAAACCCTCTTCTGCCAGCGCGCGGAGCGGTGCAATGCCGTCTGACGTTTCAACAGGTTCGTGAAACATCGGGTCAAAATAAATGACATCTACCGATGAATCAGGAAGCTCCCGCAAATAATCGGCGCAGTCGGCATGTTTGACCTGAATGCGTTTCATGGCGGTTTGGAGCTGCTCCATTCCGGTTTCCCACGTTTGAAGTCCTGTTTCTACAAGCAATGAGACAAGCTTGTTTTTCTCCAGGCCGATAACTTGTCCGCTTTTTCCGACTGCCAGGCTTGCCAAAATCGCATCAGATGCCAGGCCGAGCGTACAATCTAAAAAGGAATCCCCCTCGCGTAATCCGGCTGCTTTTAACAACGGCTCGGCTTCCCCTCTCAAAAACCGCTTTGCACGGAACATCGCTGTATTCGGGTGAAAAAAGAACTTCTCCCCTTGCTTCGTGTAAAGTTCGAACCGTTCCTTTCCGATGACTAAAAGATCACCAGCCGCTCGTTCCAGCATTTTTTCAATGGGCTGTTTATTGCGGCTGCAGTAAGTGTCACCCAGCCTGACACTGAGTGACTGCGCTGTGTGTATCGTATATTCGCTTGGTCTGTAACTCGTTGTGATCATTTTTTTCTCCAAAAAGAAAATGCCCGGAAATCGGGCATTTCAGCAGTGCGCATCGAAGGCATCCGTCAGATTTTTCATAATTTCCTCCATGTCATGCCCTTCAATTTCGTGGCGGGGAATAAAATGAACGACCTCTTTCCCTTTTAACAGCGCCATTGATGGCGATGAAGGTTCCTGCCCCGTAAAATATTCACGCATTTTTGCAGTTGCGTCTTTATCTTGACCGGCAAATACGGTAACCGTATGATCAGGCGCTTTTTCATGCTGTAAAACAGCCTGAGTCGCAGCCGGACGGGCAAGACCGGCTGCACAGCCGCACACGGAGTTGACAACGACCAATGTCGTGCCCTCTGCCTGTTCCATAAAACTTTCTACTTCTTCAGCAGTCGTTAATTCCTGAAAACCCGCACCCGTCAGCTCACGGCGCATCGGCACGACCAGCTGGCGCATATATTCTTCATAAGCCATTGACATAAAAAAGCCCCCTCTAAAATCCTTATATGAAGTCAAGGATACTATAGAGGGGGCCGGAATTCAATTGTTCAGGCCTCTGTTTTATATTTTCATGATTCCGCCTGTATTGGCGCTTGTTACGAGTTTGGAATACCGGGCCAGATATCCTGTTTTTACTTTCGGCTCGAAGCCTTTCCATTCGGCCTTGCGTTTTTCCCATTCTTCTTCAGGCACTTGTACGTCCAAAATCCGTTTTTCTATGTCAACGATGACATGGTCGCCGTTCTCTACGAATGCGAGCGGGCCGCCTTCAGCCGCTTCAGGCGATACGTGCCCGATTGAAAGGCCCCGGGATGCTCCTGAAAAACGGCCGTCTGTAATAAGCGCCACTTTCGGGCCAAGCCCCATTCCGACAATCTGAGACGTCGGAGCAAGCATCTCCGGCATGCCCGGGCCGCCCTTTGGCCCTTCATAACGGATAATGACAACATCTCCTTCTTTTACTTTGCGGTTTATAATGCCTTCAAGCGCGGCATCTTGGGAATCAAAGACGACAGCGGGACCTTCATGTCTTGTAATCCCATCCTGTACGCCGCCTGTTTTGATAATGGCGCCGTCCGGAGCCAGATTCCCAAACAGGACGGCCAAACCGCCTTTTTCGGTAAACGGATTGTCAAGCGGATGAATCACGTCATAATCCTTTACTTCATGACCCGCAATTGTTTCTCCGAGTGTGCGGCCTGTTACAGTCAGCGCGTCAAGATGAAGCGCCCCTTCTTTTTTCGCCAATTCATTAAGGGCCGCCGAGACTCCGCCCGCTTCGTGCAGATCTTCAATGAAGACGTCCGAGGCCGGCGCCAATTTCGATAAGTGAGGCACTCGTTCAGCCACTTCGTTAATGCGTTCTAAAGAGTACTCAACCCCAGCTTCATTGGCAAGCGCAAGCGTATGAAGCACCGTGTTGGTTGAGCCGCCGAGAGCCATGTCTAACGCAAACGCGTTGTCAATCGCTTTTTCGGTGACGATATCGCGCGGCTTAATGTCTTTTTTGATGGTCTCCATCAATTGGGCCGCTGATTTTCTCACAAACTCTCTTCTCTCCGGTGAAGTTGCTAGAATTGTTCCGTTGCCCGGAAGCGCCAGACCGAGCGCTTCAGACAGACAGTTCATGGAGTTTGCCGTAAACATGCCCGAACAAGATCCGCATGTCGGGCAGCCGAACTGTTCCAGCTCCTGCAGGTCGCTTTCACCGATTTTCCCGGCTTGATATGCGCCGACGCCTTCAAATACTGAAGAAAGCGAAATTTTGCGGCCGTCGCTTGTACGGCCGGCTGCCATCGGCCCCCCGCTGACAAAAATGGTCGGAATATTAATCCGCATAGCCGCCATCAGCATTCCCGGCGTAATTTTGTCGCAGTTCGGAATGCAGACCATTCCGTCAAACCAGTGCGCCGAGACGACCGTTTCAACTGAATCGGCAATGATTTCGCGGCTCGGCAGCGAATATCTCATGCCGATATGCCCCATCGCGATTCCGTCATCTACTCCGATCGTGTTAAATTCAAAAGGCACACCGCCCGCTTCCCTGATTGCTTCTTTTACGATTTTTCCAAATTCCTGCAGGTGAACATGCCCGGGAACGATATCGATGTATGAATTACAGACCGCGATAAACGGCTTGCCGAAGTCTTCTTCTTTTACGCCGGCAGCGCGAAGAAGGCTGCGGTGCGGCGCTCTGTCAATTCCCTGTGTGATCATGTTGCTGCGTAATTCTGCCATGGTGATCCCCCTACTGTTTTTAGACTGTGCATTATTTTTAAAATTTTCAGTTTATTCTAGGGCGCGTTCTGCAAATTTTACAGTATCTTTGCCCTGTCTCGCTTTTCTATTCTTTCTGTATTTCGATAAAAACCCTCCAACAATTAATATTGTACTTACTATATAGAGTTTTGAATCATTTTTCAACAATATTCTAAATAATTTTTATAAAAAGTGAATTCAAATAAAAAAGGTGCATGGCGCACCTTTTTGTTATAACTGTTCTTTTTTTCTGCTTTCAGTCATCTGTTTCCAGACTGAACCTTTCGCCTCTTCTCCGTGCTCAATCCGTTCAATCGCCATTTTGACTTGCAGGCTGACTTCGAATTCCGGATCGTCTTCCGCCGCTTTTAATGCTTCCAGCGCGCTTTCATCGCCGACTTCATATAAAAACATGGCCGCGCGCCAGCGCACAAGCTTGCTTGAGTCACTGAGCGATTTCATCATGGCCGGGATGGCGCTCGCATCGCCGAGATCCGACAGACAGTCACCCGCCGTCCTTCTGACCGTCACCGTTTTGTCTTCAAGCGCTTTGTATAACAGCGGAAGCACAGACGGCTTTTCGATCATTCCCAAATAAACGACGGCTTGTCTTCTGATCGAAGTCTTCGGATCATGCAGCGCCTTTTCCAATACTGGTAAATCGTCTTCATCCGGATCCATTTGCTCCAGATGGGCATAGCGCTGTTTCCAGTCTTCATCATCGAGCATCTCCAATGTCACTTTATAAGCTTTCCGCTGCACTGCCGGTTTGGCCTCACCCTTTTGCTGTGCGGCTGCTTCTGTCAGACGTTTGAGCCGTTCATCACTGTAGGCGGCCTGAAGCTCTTCTGTGACATCATGTCCGATTTCGGTAAAATCTCCGAAGCGCACACCTTGTTCTTTCCAAGCCCGCTCAAATACGACATTTGAAGCTTCGGAACGCAGCTTTAAAATGGCTTCTTGGAAACGTTCCGGAAGGCCGAAGCGTTCTTCACGTTCGCCGTCCGTCAATTTGACCTGCATCGGGATTCCGCTGAACATTTGTACGAAAACCTTCACTTCACCGAACGATTCCTGTTCAGAACGGCTCTCAGACTGCTCCGTATGTTCCATTCCGAAAGCGGAACGGACCTGAGGCAGAATTTCCTTCCAGTCAAAACGGGCGTTTCTCTCCACAGCCAGGAAATCGGCAACGTGATAAACGCCCTTTACTCCTTCAATGTTTAAAATATCACGTACGACAGCCGGAGCATCATCTGCCTGATCGGGCTTGTAATTGTTGCTTTTCCCTGCCGGAAGCTCTTCAGTCAAAATCACTTTCATCGTGTTCGGACTCGGCGTCGGTTCTATTGATTTAATCTTCATATTGGTCCTCCTATGCGCAATCTGACACTTATTCTAACATAGTCGGCACAAGCGTTCTATTGCGCCGCTTAGCTTTTGCAAATGCCGGCCTCTTTTTGGATACGGGCGGCGAACTGTAAAAGAAATTGATGCCGCTCCTCTGCTAAACCGGCCCCCGTTTTTGTATTCATTAAGCCTTTAAGCTTGATTAATTTATCCTCTATATGGGCCAGCACACTTGTTTGAGTTCCGTACATCGGATGACCCTTCGCCCCGGCAAACATAAAAGCCCTGCCGATGCCCGCTGCGCCGATCGCATCAAGCATGTCTGCATCCTGAACAACTTTCCCCTCCAATGAAAGCGGCCGCTTTTTCAGCAGTTCCCTGTGTCTGAATGACATTCTCGTGATAATATCCGTAATCTCCTGAATGGGGCCATCCGCGATGTTGAAAGCAGCCAGCCGTTCTGTCACTTCGCCTGCCGTCAGCCTTTCGCTTTTTTCGAGCTTGGCGTCAATCAGATCATGAACCAGCGCAGCCGTCTCAGTGATAAATAAGTCGGCGCCTTCTTCTTTTGCCATATAAACAGAAAGTGTTGCGACCCGGGAAATATGAAGCCAGTCATGGCCCGTTCGTTCATTGATAAGCTTTTCTCTGACCCAATTCCTGACGCTTTCCAGCTGCTCTTTTTCGTTCACCGTATCACCTCTTATCGGGCCAAAAGCTTCTGCACCGTATCTTCAAGCTCTTTTGGGTTGACGTTCGGTGAAAAACGCCCGGTGACTTCACCGTTTCGGTCCACGATAAACTTAGTGAAATTCCATTTGACCGCTTTTGTGCCGAGCATCCCCTTCGCCTGTTCCGTCAGATATGTGAAGAGAGGATGAGCGTCTGCTCCATTGACATCAACTTTCGCAAACATCGGGAATGTGACCCCGTAGTTTTTCACACAGAACTCTTGAATTTCCGCTTCGTTTCCAGGTTCTTGGTTCATGAATTGGTTGCAGGGAAATCCTAATATTTCAAGACCTTCCTCCCGATATGTATCATAGAGCTCCTGAAGCTGCTTGAGCTGGGATGTGAACCCGCATTTGCTTGCTGTATTCACAATGATCATCACCTTGCCTCTGTAAGCCGATAGTGTCATGTCTTCGCCTGTTATGGTCCGTACGTTTATATCGTAAATTGTCATCTGCGGCCCTCCTTTTTACATTCTTCATTTATTTTACCTGTTTTACACTGCAAAACAAACGGTAACCGCTTTTTCCTTCCACTTAACGGAAAACGTTTTTTTCGAGGAACCAAACGGCTCTTTACCCGTCATAATAAAGAGCCGCTCCGAATTTATGCCCATTTGCCGCTTTTATCCCTGTCATTATGCGTTAAATACGGTTTATTACGCCGGGATGGATTGAAAAATGGCTTAAAAATTTCTATAATGAAGAAAATTAACGGGGAATAACGGAGGTGGCATGTTGCCTATTAATATACCAAATCACCTGCCCGCTAAGCAGGTGCTTGAAAGTGAACACATCTTTGTAATGGATGAAAGCCGGGCTTTTCATCAGGATATCCGGCCGCAGAAGATCGTGATTTTAAATCTGATGCCGAAAAAAATCCAAACGGAAACCCAGCTCCTCAGGATGCTTGGGAATTCACCTTTACAAGTTCACTTTACGTTCTTAATTCCGAGCACACATACTCCAAAAAATACGGCAAGGCAGCATCTGGATGAATTTTATACGGATTTTTCCAGCATCCGCCACAAACGGTTTGACGGAATGATTATTACCGGGGCTCCGATTGAGCACCTGCCGTTTGAAGATGTTTCTTACTGGGAAGAATTGAAGGAAATCATGGAATGGAGCAAAACGAACGTCACTTCAACACTCCATATCTGCTGGGGCGCTCAAGCCGGTTTATACTATCATTACGGCATTGAGAAAGTGGAGCTGCCGAAAAAAATCTTCGGTGTGTTTGAGCATACCGTTCTTAAAAAACATGAGAGATTGGTAAGAGGATTTGACGAGCTATACTATGTGCCCCACTCACGGCATACAGATATTAATACGGAGCAGCTGCAATCGGCTTCGGATCTGGATGTGCTCAGCGTTTCAGAGGAAGCGGGGGTCTGTTTAATCGTTTCAAAAGACGAAAAACAGATTTTCTTAACGGGTCATCCGGAATATGATACCGATACGCTACTTCAGGAGTATGAGAGAGACATAGAGAGAAATCTTTCAAACGTAGAAGCTCCTAAGCACTATTTTGCGCCCGGCGGGAAAGAACCTGTTAACCGCTGGAAAGCTCATGCAACGTTATTGTTTATGAATTGGCTGAATTATTACGTATATCAGGAAACCCCGTATGAATGGGATTAATTTTTGTTTTGAGTGATACGGTGACAAAAATATGATAAAATACTCTTGATTCAGTATGCGTATAACAAAACTTTAAAATAATGGAACATATCAATTAAATTTAGTTTAAATATGTTGCCGCGCTTATTATAAAATGATGCACTTGTGTTATGTTTATCTATAGACAATAACTCCTTACGATGCATGAAGCTTGCTTGTTGTTGATTACATTGAGGTGAATTTACTTGAATACCAATAAAAAAGTATTAATTTTGACTGCAAATTACGGAAACGGGCATGTTCAAGTGGCCAAAACGCTCTACGAACAGTGTCTGCGTCTCGGCTTAGATGTGACGGTTTCCAATTTGTATCAAGAGTCAAATCCGATTGTTTCAGAGGTTACTCAATACCTTTATTTAAAAAGCTTCTCAATCGGGAAACAGTTTTATCGTTTGTTTTATTACGGAGTTGACAAAATCTATAATAAACGCAAATTCAATATTTATTTTAAAATGGGAAATAAACGTTTAGGCCAGCTCGTCGAAGAGCATAAGCCGGACATTATTATCAATACATTTCCGATGATTGTCGTACCGGAATACAGACGGAGAACCGGAAAAGTGATCCCGACGTTCAACGTTATGACCGATTTCTGCCTTCACAAAATCTGGGTTCATGAAAATGTTGATAAATATTATGTCGCCACAGATTACGTGAAGGAAAAACTGATTGAAATCGGCACTCACCCGAACAACGTAAAGATCACGGGCATTCCCATCAGGCCTCAATTCGAGGAATCGATGCCGAAAGAGCCGATTTATAAAAAATACAATCTCTCTCCCGACAAAAAAGTTCTTCTTATTATGGCGGGAGCGCATGGTGTGCTGAAAAACGTAAAAGAACTGTGCGAAAATCTCGTTCATGACGATCAGGTGCAGGTTGTGGTGGTATGCGGCAAAAACAGCTCGCTGAAAGAATCCCTCAGCAGCTTGGAAGGTGACAATGCCGACCGGCTGAAAGTTCTGGGCTATGTAGAAAGAATTGACGAGCTGTTCCGTATTACAGACTGCATGATCACGAAACCGGGCGGCATCACACTGACGGAAGCAACGGCGATCGGAGTACCCGTTATTTTGTACAAACCGGTTCCCGGACAGGAAAAAGAAAACGCCATTTTCTTTGAAGATCGCGGTGCGGCTGTCGTGGTCAACCGCCACGAAGAAATTTTAGAGTCGGTCACCTCCCTTCTTGCGGATGAGGAGAAGCTGAACCGGATGAAGGACAATATTAAAAGCCTTCACCTCCCCAACTCTTCTGAAGTCATTTTGCAGGACATTATAAAAGAATCTGAAATGATGGCCGGGAAGGCAGATATGGCATTATCGTAAAAGAAAAGCACACGAACGATTCGTGTGCTTTTTGTTTTTTTCCGGTTAAGCTTTGTGACTGGAAAAATAAAGATAAAAAATAGGGAGCGGCTGCTTGACGTCCGCTCCCATATGGTGTATAGTTGAACCATCATTTAACAACGTTTACATACGTACGGTTGGATGATGACAAAATTTTTTTTAGCACGAAGGTGCTACAGTACTAGGAGGAATTAAGCAATATGCAAAACGGTAAAGTAAAATGGTTCAATAACGAAAAAGGATTCGGCTTCATCGAAGTTGAAGGCGGAGACGACGTATTTGTTCACTTCACTGCTATCGAAGGAGAAGGATACAAATCATTAGAAGAAGGACAAGAAGTTTCTTTTGAAATTGTCGAAGGTAATCGTGGACCTCAAGCTTCTAATGTTGTAAAACTCTAAACTCAATACATGTTGATCAGATGACAAATAGAGGAGAGGCGTATGCCTCTCCTATTTGATTGCCGTCTGAATCTCAATTGCGACAAGATTCTGCTTGCAGCGCTGCTCGATTTCTTCAATTTGTTTCTCCATTGACGGCATTCCTTTTTTCGCCATTTTTGCTAAACTTCCCAAATCACCGTATATTTCTTTAAATGTCTGCTGAAGGATTGTTTTTAAATCATTATCATTCACGGCTGGTTTTTCCCTTCTCTCCCAAGATACCCTGAATAATAGTAAATAAGCCCTAATTAATCAGGTTCAATAGTTATATCGGCTTATTTTCTATATTTTTTTCTATTTTCCGTACATATTTCTAAAAAAAAATCTCCAAACTATTTGCGGAGGTGTTTTTTAATGGACTCTGAATTTTTTCCAAACGGACTGACGGATAAACGCCAGCTTGAATTAGCGGTGGAAACGGCCCAGAAAACAACGGGAGCGGCTACCCGGGGCCAAAATTCAACTTTGGTGGAATCTGCTTACCAGGCGATTCAGGATGCCAGAACAATGTCACAATCCAGTGAACTGCAAGCTCTCGACCAGGATTTTCTGCAAAAGCAGCGAATGCTTCTCGACGATTGCCAGCATCAGCTCGATGAATTCGAAAAATAAAACCGCAGAAGCTGCGGTTTTATTTTTTATTGATTTGTCAGCACCTTGCCGTAGGCTTTCAGCTTCTCCCCCACCGTGCATTGCTTGATGCAGAAAGAATGAGCGTGCGTTTTTCCAAACTCTTTGCGGAAATGCTTTTTTACGAAACAGTCTTTGCAATATTCATCCTGAAGCTCTGTCAATTCTTTATAAATGCTTTTTTTATCCAATATCAGTCATCTCCGTTACCTTCTAATGTTATACGGCTTTCAATCTGCCGGTCCGAGAGAATTTTTCTGGCAAGGTCATCCGCTTCTTGATTTTCCTTTCGGTTTACGGCTTCATATGTCGGTGTCAGCTTTAAGGATTCGAGCAGCGCTTCAATTTTATCCAGCCATTCGTTTTGCGTTTCATCATAACACGGCCAGCTGCCGTCAAGCTGATGTAAAACGACGAGGGAATCCCCTCTTATCGTGATTGAATTTCTGCTTGCGCCAAGTTCCTGCACTTCCTTAAGCGCTTCGTACAAAGCGGCATATTCCGCCTCATTGTTCGTCTGAAACGTTAAGCTTTTGTTTTTTCGTATGCGGTGCCGCTTGCCGCCGAGAGAATAATACACGACAATTCCGAGTCCGGCGCGTCCGCTTGTTTTGTCAAAGCCGCCGTCGAAATACACTGTAATGTCGTCAGGTTCGTGCGCAAGCTCTTCAGTAAGCTTTTCTAATTCTTTAAGCGTCCAGCTCGCGCCTTTTTCATCCTCAAAATAAATGTCTTTTATATAAGGAAAGCGGCTGACTTCTCTTGCAAGCATGCGCGCTTTCGGAACGGTCAGCCAATCTTCGGAAAAAAACGCGACAGGGCCTGTTCCTTTTGCTTCTATTTCGATATACGGCTTAAGATTCATTGAAATCACCTTACCATTCATTAGTTGACGGGCGTGTGCTATAATCAAACCATTCTCAAATTGAAAGGAAGTCAGCAGGTTTTGTTTAACGATGTGTTATGGATCTTATTTGCGGTCATTCATTTTATCATTGTTCTTCTGTTTTATAAAGGATTTGGCAAAACGGGCCTATTCGTATGGATCGGTTTCGCCACGGTGTGCGCCAACTTGCAGGTTGTCAAAACAGTCGAGCTGTTCGGGCTTACGGCGACACTGGGAAATATCATGTACGGCACCGTTTTCTTCGCAACGGATGTGCTGAATGAAAAATACGGTCCCAGGGAAGCGCGCAAAGCCGTCTGGCTCGGGTTTTCCACTCTGCTCGCTTTGACATGCGCCATGCAGGGGGCTCTTTTATATAAACCGGCTGCATCAGATATCGCACAGCCTGCCCTTGAGACGATTTTCGGTTTTCTGCCGCGTGTTGCGCTCGGAAGCCTCTTGGCTTTTATTTTCAGCCAAACGATAGATGTTTATGTATATTCAGCCATTCGGAGAATCTTTCCTTCAGACAGGCTTCTCTGGCTCAGAAACAGCGGAAGCACGGCGCTCAGCCAGCTGCTGGATACATTTATCTTCACTGCCGTGGCCTTTATCGGCGTTTATTCCGCGGGAGTATGGTTCAGCATCTTCATTTCAACTTACCTGATTAAATTTGCGGTATCACTCATTTCTGTCCCTTATGCGTATGCGGCAAAACGAATGACACCGAATGGAGAGTGACGGATGATGCCCGCTGAAATTTATGTAGACGGTGCAAGCGCCGGAAACCCGGGCCCGTCCGGTATCGGTATTTTTATTAAACATGACGGGAAAACAGAATCTTTCTCAATTCCGATCGGCGACCAATCAAATCAGGAAGCTGAATTTCTCGCTTTAATTGAAGGAATGAAGCTGTGTGCCGCCCGCGGATTTGAGTCCGTGTCATTCCGGACGGATTCGGATATCGTGGAGCGGGCCGCAGATCTTGAAGCGGTTAAAAACAAGGCTTTCCAGCCGTTTGTTGACGAAATCATCCGCTTAAAGGCCGAATTTCCATTGTTTTTCATTAAGTGGATTCCCGGCAGACAAAACCAAACAGCCGATCAGCTCGCAAAAAAAGCGATTCGGCTGAATAAATAACCGGAATGAAATTGCGTCTCACTGTTCATCCTACAAATGAGGTGAACAGCTATGAGAAAAGAAAATAAAGGCCGGCTGACCGGGGGCGTGAATCCTCAGGGAAATATGGAAGGAAATGCGCATAAAGACCCGAAATCAGCCCTTGAAAACAACGCAAAAAAAAGCAATACAAAACGCTAGAGGGATCAGCTGATCTCTCTGGCGTTCAGCTTTTCGAGCATCCTTTCAATTCCTTTTATCTGATGACGTCTGAGCATTAATGCCGCCTCTTCCATCTTTAATGAAAAAAGCGCTTCTTCAAGCGTACAGACTAACGGCACCTCGCAATGTATTTCAGCAAGCTGCCTTGACAGCTCCAATTCTTTCAAGCTTTGCTGAATTTTCGTTTGCTGGCCCTTCGGCAAGAGAGCGAGGCTTTCTAATAAGCTGTCTATGTTTTGATATTCACGGATCAGCTTGTACGCCGTTTTTTCCCCGATCCCTTTAACGCCGGGATAGTTATCGCTCGTGTCTCCCATCAGCGCCTTAATGTCAATCAGCGCTTTTGGCGGAACTCCCGTTTCTTCTCTGAATATCTCATCTGTATATACCTTATAATTGCCGATACCCTTTTGCAGCAGCGCTACTTGAACTTGATGATTCAGCAATTGAAGCAGATCTTTATCACCCGTTACAATCGTAATTTCCGCTTCCCCGGAAAATAGGGCAGAAAGCGTACCGATACAGTCATCCGCTTCATAGCCTTTTATGCCGATGTTTAAAAAACCGAGCTCTCGCGCTGCTTCTTTCGCTAGGTCAAATTGCGGAATCAGCTCTAGCGGCGGTTCGCTTCTGTTGGCCTTATAATCTTGAAACAAATCATTGCGGTACGTTTTGCTTCCCATATCCCAGCAGCAGACGACATGTGTGGGCTGAAACGTATCAACCGCCGTAATAAGATGCTTTAAAAAACCGTTGACGCCGTTTGTGGGAATTCCGTTTTCATTTATCATAAAATTGCGATGAACGGCCGTCGCGAAAAACGAGCGGAATAAAAGCGCCATGCCGTCAACGAGCAGTAATTTGTTATTCATATATCGAAACTCCTTTTTATTCAATGTTCCTATTTTACCAAAGAAGGCGGTAAAAAAACAGCATCCCCCCATTTGGAAGATGCTGCCGTCACGTTACTCACCGTGTCTTTTATTGCTTTCCATCAGCTTTTCAGCTTCACGGCCGGCATAAGAATCAAATTTCTGTCCGAAGCCGTTTTTCTTTTTGGCATTGTTATTCTGCTGAGCATTTCTGTTTCCCAGTTTTGTTCTGCCCATGGTCATATCCCCCTTTAGAGAAGATACGAATAGTATGTACAGCAAGCGCTGATGACACACGCGGCAGGTTCATCCATTACTGTCTGCTGACGAATTCTTTCACCATCTCTTCACTTACGAATCGTCTTTGCGGCACGATGCCCTTTTTCGCCAGCTGGTTCATTTTTGCGGTGATGCCATTGATGGCATCTGTCGTGAACGGTTTATTCTGTCTGCATTTTACAATGGCTTCTTCAATGGCCTGTTCACGCTCATAATCAAGCTGTACAAATGTTTTGACGTGCTGATGCTGTTTTGCGGAATGTGCTGAAATTGCTTTATGGACTTCTGACATAAAAGGTTTCATCTCGCTTTTTTCATTTTAGTCTACCACGACTGATATCTGCCCGCCAACCGGATTTTTAAATTTTCAGCATTTCATCTTTCTTTTTCCATGCTTTTTCGGCTTCGTAAAGGTGTTCAATTTCCCTTGCACTCGTATTTTCCGCAAGACCTTGTAAATAAGTGTCCCGCTGCTCGCGGATCTGGGACAGGCTTTTATCCGCCATTTCTTCTTGCAGACGGCGCACCTGCTCAGCATATCGCTCTGAAAGGCTTTCTTTCTCCTGCTCAAGCCACTTTTCTGTCACTTTTTGCAGGCTGAGCCTGAGCCCTTCTACAAACGCTGCTTTTCCGTTCTGTTCAAAAAACTGCTTCGGTGATTTAACTTCCTTTACGTGATGTGAGAATGCCGAGACGTCAATGACCGGAGCGACCTCTTTCAGCTGAACGGCAAATTCGTTTTCACCGCTGACATAAATGGAGAAATCTCCGTCTTCCATAAGCTTCTTCTGACAGTTTTCCATCCATTCCTCAGTCATATGGCGCTCAATAAAACCGGTCATCCGGATATCGAGCGTTTTCAGCTCTTGAATATATTCAAAACGGAATTCCTTGAGCGCTTCATTCAGCGCCGCTGATATATTTTGTTTCCAATCACCGTTTTGAAGACCCGGATGGAAGGCGGTTTTCAGCATATCATTCGCATAAAACGTCAGGCGATGTTTAATGTGATAGAGCTGTTCTTCCGTATCTTTCATCACTTTTCGAATGATGACCTCAGACGTACGGCGCTTTGAAATGTCACCGAGAGCTTTTTCATAGGAAGACTCCAGACGCTGTTTCTTTTTCTCTTTTTCTTCTGCCGACTGGTGAAGAGATTCGTGAAGCTGTTCCACCATACCGCACAATTTGTCCGCCTCTGTTTTCAGCTGGGCGCAGCTGGCCCTCATTACATCTTCCTCAATAAAGTGCTCAAGCCCGGTTCTTACATCAGAGAACCTGTTATAAAAAGCTTCTTTTTTACCCGCAAGCTCTTCTTTACTTGAGACATGATATAATTTCGGCCGGTTAATTCCCTCTTTTGAGAGTTCTGAGCGGACATAGTCTTTGACGGTTTCCAGCTCGCTTTCGGTTTTGGCCAGATCGGCGGCGTTAATGACAAAAAACATTTTATCCATGCCGAATGCTTCTTTGACGAGGCCGAGTTTCTTCAGAAAAGACCTGTCTCCTTTTGAAAAAGAATGCTGATAGTACGTCATATAAAAGAACGCTTCAGCATCTTTTATATATTGAAAGGCAAGCTCCGTATGGCGCTTATTTATACTGCTTGCTCCCGGCGTATCAACAATAGTGATGCCTTTTTGCGTGAGAGGCGAATCATAATACACGGTGACTTCTTTTACGCAGCAGGCCGTTTTTTCTTCGGCTGCGTACGGTTTTACATCTTCAACCGGCACCGTCAGTGTCAGCCTTTGACGGATCTGTACTTCGTACGTATCAAACGCCTGCAGCATCGTCTGAATCACCGGGATAAGTTCATCCGGAACTTTTCCCTTTTTAATGGCATAATTCCATCTCTCTTTCAGTGAACGCCCCTTTACATCAGCGTCTTTCAGCTCAGTCAGCTGAAGCATTTCAGCGTCCAGCTCCTCCTCCGTTTTAAAAACGATCTCCGCAGATTTATGCGGTTTGCCGTCTTGCGGTTTCGTTATTTTGTTGATCGTAGCCGTTGTGGGCGTCGGTGATGACGGAAGCACGTATTCACCGACAAGCGCATTTGCAAATGATGATTTACCGGAACTGAATCCGCCGAATAACGCCAAGGTAAACTGGCGGTTTTCAAGCCGCTCAATCCTGCTTCGAAAGGCTTCTGCCTGTTTTCCTAATATGCTCGAGGACTCAAGAATCCCGGCAAGTTCATAGAACCGATCAGTCTGCTCTTTTATAGAAAGTTCCTTCATCGCATTTTTTTCGGACTTGCTTACTTCATGCTGTACAGCCTCTTTTGGTTTCTCTTTTTGGACGGGCGCTTTCGCAAGGCGTTTTTTTCGCGTATACCAGTCGCCGCTTCCCGTATCACAAATCAATTCTTCTTCCCACAAAGCGCGGACTCGGGCTGCTTTTTCCAAGGCATTGCGTTCTTCTTTTGCCGATTGCGCGAGCTCATCCCTTATTTTCTTTTCTTTTTCGAGCCGGTTTTTCAAGTTCTCAATGAGCGGTCCGTTTTTTGTCTGAACATAAGCGGTCAGCTCCTCAATGAGTTCCGCTGTCTGTCTTTTGGCTTCCCTTCTGATCATTTCAGCGAGGTCTTTCGTATAAGTTAATACGTATTCAGATGAAAAGGCCGCTCCCTGCTTAAGGGCCTGAGCGGTGATATCATCAGAAAGCGGTGTACGGTACGCCTGGATTTTCCTGATCAGTTCGTCCGAATCCGCTTCATACCGCTTGGCCGCTTTCGTAAATGTGTCGATAATATGCCAATCCGCTTCCCCTTCCGTTCTTTTTTTAATATCGGCAAAAAATTCAGCACGCCTTCTTTCTTTTTCCGAAGCCGTTTTCGCTTTTGAAAAGAATAATCCGGTTTTAAATGAGGGCTGCTGTGATTCAATATAAGCAGATGCAAGCTCCCTCATCTCAAAGGGTGTCAGATTAGCGTTTTGCAATATGTTCTGCACGTCTTTTCTGATGTCTTTCTCTGCTGTTTCAGCCTGTTGAACGGCTTTTTTAAGCTCATCTTCAACAGAACGGACAAGTGCTTCTTGTTTGTCAAACTGCTCTCCGCTGCCGTTTTTATCATCTTTTATGAGCATCTCTGTATGCTCTTTGACTAAGTGTGCGACTTTTCTCTCCGTTAAGGACCATAAATTTGTTTTTGCCTGCTGTTTCAGCTTCTGCAGATGTTTTTTCAGCTGTTCCATGCCGTTTAAAGGATGGTCAGGCTCAGTGACAGACGTAAAGAAAAGCGATTCTTTCGGTATTCCCGCGTCTTCAAGCATATCTTCCACCTGCCTGCGGTACGCTTCAAACTTCGTTTCAGTTTCATCATGCCTGTCAATTTGGTTGACGATCAGAAACAAATTCGGAATACGGTCTTTGATGGAACTGAGAAACATCATATTTTCTTCTGAATGAACGTGATTATAATGAACGACGTAAAATAAAGCGTCAGCCTGATGGAGAACCGAAGCCGCAGATAAAAAATGCGCTTCGTCCGTCGAATCAATTCCCGGTGTGTCGATGTAGGCCGCATAAGGCTCTGACTCCTTAAAGCCGGCATAGACTTCCACCGTCTCAATTTGCTCACCATCTTTACAGAATTGCTGCACTTGTTCTTTATCGTAACTTCCTTTAATTTCTGCATAAGCCCCGTCCGTCGTATGAAGCACGACTTTATCTTCACCGTGCCGGATGACAACGAGGTTGGCGCTTGTGGGAATCGGGCTTGTCGGCAGTATGTCTTCACCGAGCAATGTGTTTAATAAAGAGGACTTTCCGGCCGAATAATGCCCGGTAAACGCGATATAAACCTCTTCATCAGCCGCTTTTTTCATAATGGCCGCGAGCTGATCGGCCCGTTTTTCATCCTGATGATCCAAAAATTGTGCGTATAAGGCACCCGTTCTGCTGAAAATCTCCCTGTTATGGCGTTCTTCTTCTGTCATGTGTCTTTACCCCTTTGTGTCTGTCGCATCAAATGACGTTTTCATTTTTAGAAAGCTCTGAAAAAAACCTCTCCCCCATTTTACACAAGAATGGCACACTTTTCTTCAGGAAACGCAAAAAAGCCGCCGATATCGGCAGCTGATAAAGAAAAAACACCCGCGGCAGGAAAAACCGCAGATGTTTAAGAAGACATCGATTTATTCGAAACTTTTTTCAATACGAAACCAATTAAAACACTGTATGTACAAACGGCTGCAAATAAAAATAACATTGTCATTTTCGGCACCACCTTGAATGAGAATCATTTTCATATTTATATCTTATCATGAGTGAGAATGATTTTCAATCTCTATTTTGCGGTGTTTTCTTCTAGCGCTTTCTCTTCGGCGCGAATCCTCACAGTGAGCATGCAGGCATTGAGAATCGAAAAGAGAAACAGTGTCCAATACGCTCCGTATAACAGCGGCAGAAAAATAAATTCTAAGATGACGACCGCGTAGTTCGGGTGTTTCATCCACCTGTACGGCCCCTTTCTGACAAGCTCCGCATCCGGCACGACAAGGATTTTCGTATTCCAATACCGTCCTAATGATAATAGCGCCCAATACCTGATCCCCTGTACAAATAAAATGATACATATAATGGCGGCCCACCTTGGAGAAAGCGTTTTTTGAAACGCCGCCACCTCAGCTGTAAGAGAGACAAAAAAGAGCACATGCATCAGGACGAGAAAGGGATAATGTCCTTCTCCGTATTCGACTGCGCCTTGCTTTTTCACCTTTTGCTCATTGCGCCGAGCCACGATCATCTCCGCAATCCGCTGGGCCGCAAGCAGCATGATAAACAGCCAAAACATTAAGAAGCCCCCTTTTCCCAGCCGAACAGCAAAAGCTCAGACGAAAATCCCGGCCCGAGAGCGCCGATCAGCCCTTTTTCGTTTTCTTTCTGCCGTCCGTGGAGCAACTGTTCTTTTATCACATGAAAAATAGTTGCGGAAGACATGTTCCCGTGTTTTTGCAGCACCTTCCGAGATGCCGCAAGCTGCCCAGTGTCCATTGAAAGACTCGTTAAATAGGCGTCAATGACCTTTTTCCCGCCTGGATGGGCAAGAAAGGTTTTAATGTCGTGAGGACTGACACCATATTCAAATAAAAATTCATCAACATTGTCCTTCAGCCACTGTGAAACCAGGGTGGGAATATCTCTTGAAAAAATGACTTGAAAACCGCTGTCGGTGAATTCCCAGCCCATCACATCTTCCGCATCCGGCATCATCACCGATTGAGTGGCGAATATCCGCGGAAGAAGCGGCTGTTTGACGTCGTTTCGGTTCGCCTTTTCTCCTCCGATTAGTACTGCGGCAATTCCGTCCGCAAACAGGGAAGTTCCGATTAAGTTGCTTTTTGACTTGTCGTTCGGCTGAAACGTTAAGCTGCAGAGTTCAGCCGCGATGACAAGCGCGTATGCTTCAGGATACGCGCGGCAGTATTCGTACGCCCTGGACAGGCCGGCCGCTCCGCCCGCGCATCCTAAACCCCAGATCGGTATCCGTTTTGTTTTCGCAGAAAACGGAAGCTGATTCATCACTTTCGCTTCAATGCTGGGTGTCGAAAGCCCGGTGCTGGAAATAAAAAAGATCGCATCCACTTTTTCATACGGAAAGGGATTTGTTAAACAATCCGGGTTTGTTAAACAATCAAGTGCCGCATCCGCACTGTGCTTGACGGTTTCTTCCGTATACAGCCGGTTTTTTTCTGAAAAACCCCGTGCCGTTTTATACCATTCAATCGGCCGGACAAACTGCCTTGATTCAATTTCGCCGTTTTGAAAGGCTTTTAACAGCCGGTCAATATCCTTAAATGAATCGGCAAACATCCCTCTCGCAAAATCCGCCGCCGTTTCTTGCGAGACATGATACTTCGGAATGCTCGTTCCGACAGATAACACATATGCCATGCCCATCACCTCTTTACATAAAGGTTTCCGCTTTTTTCCTGAATGTATGCATAAGTTTGAATCGAGAATTTCACTGACATGCCATTTTAATAGGAAATTGGCCCTTTTGAATAAGAAACCGTTCGACTATACTTGATCCATTCATAAAAAAAAGGTTGTGATAGGAATGCTGAAGCCTGTCATTCTTAAAGGGTCACTCGTTCAGTTAGAGCCGCTGGCGATTGATCACACTCAGGCACTTTGTGACGCTGCTTCAGAAAATAGGACGACTTACGCTTACACCCATGTTCCTGACGGAATCGAAGAAACAAAGCGTTATATTGAGCGCGCGCTTTCCGATTATGAAAAAAGACTTGCATTGCCTTTTGCAGTACGGAGTCTTGAAACAGACCGAATCGTCGGGAGCACGAGGTTTATGGATGCGGAAGTGTTTACGCGGCCGACAGATGCATCTCCGGAAGTGTGTGAGATCGGCAGCACTTGGTATGCCTCTGCCGTGCAGCGGACCGGTGTCAATACGGAATGTAAACTTCTGATGCTGACCCATGCGTTTGACGTGTGGCAAGCTGTCAGGGTGACGCTGAAAACCGACGTTCGCAACCAGCGCTCACGGACTGCGATTTTGCGGATCGGAGCCCAATTTGAAGGGATCCGCCGCGCACACATTCCGGCTGTCGACGGCGGCCTCAGAGATACCGCCTACTACTCCATCCTTCGGGAGGAATGGCCTTATATCCGGCAAAACCTTTCTGGCCGGCTCAAAGCATATAACTGAAAAACCTGCCGATATACGGCAGGTTTTTTTACATATTCGGATCATAGACGTATAAATTGAGATCGATCCGTCCGTCTGACGTGACCGCTACCCCCTCAGCTTCAAGAGACAGCTTCTGTACGGAAAACATCTCTTCATCTCTCAATCCGATTTCGCCCTTTGCATTGATGACCCTGTGCCAAGGAAGATGATGCTTTTTACTCATGGAGTGAAGAATCCGCACAACCTGCCTCGCTCCCCGCGGACTTCCCGCAAGACCGGCAATTTGACCATACGTCATCACTTTTCCTTCAGGTATCTGTTTGATAATGGCTACCGCCCGTGCCGTAAATGTCATGCAACTCCTCATTTCGCAAGAGCAGATGATTTTTGAGAAAATCAGCTACTTCCTGATCTTATTTTTATAGATGATAATTGCTTCATCATCATACTTATTTCAACTCTGCGTTTAAATAGATTATCTGTTTGTTCACAAAAAATTAACAAAGATAAGCATGTACTTATTTAACATAATATGTAATAATACAATTGTATTAAAAAAAGAAAAGGAGTGTTTACAATGAAAATGAAAAAAACTTTAGCCGGCTCAGCCCTATCACTCGCTTTACTCTGTTCTGCCGCCCCTGCTTTTGCCGCAGGTCCTGCTGATACACCTTCTGCAGAAAGTAAAACGAAGGAAGTATCTGCTTTGGCGACGTTCATACTTAATGGTTCTGGCCCTGATTATCCTACTTCAATTTACCGGAATGGAATCACCTATTATTTAGACAACATCACCTTCCATGGTGCTGATGGCACTTGGACAGCCGTCTACAAAAGCTGATTTTTCATGACGGGCGGAAAGTTTGTCTTAAGTAATAACTAAAAAAAATCCGTATGTTACCGTGCAGATGAGAGAATAAATGATTGCTAACATGTATCTAAGAAGTGTCAAAATTGAAAATTATGACAGATTCTGTATTATCTCTTGCTCTACTTGTATCAGCATCTCCTGCTTTTGCAACTGCTGGACGGTATCAACAATTGGTATCTAAAAGGAGTTTCTTTCTGGAACGGAATCTGGTATGGGAATGATGAGCGCTGTTACGAATATGAAGGGGCTCTGTCCCCTTTTTTTAGTTTCACTGACCTTAATAATTGATCGATATATATGCCACTTTAGAAACTAATGGACAATTAGGCTACGAATTAAAAGATGACTGTAAGCCTTTAACCATCAAAGATCTTAAAAATGTGATCGATCCAAAATGTCTTAACAAAGAGCCTCGGCCTCAAAAAGATGATCAAGCCAATATATTCGAGGAAATCAAAAAACATCAGACTCAGCACAAGCCAAAAAATCTTGAATAATTCGCTGATTAGTAAAGCCTTTTGTTATTCAAAACCGAAGCCGAATCAGCCCGTTAACCGCCGAGCATTTTTACCGAAACCGGTTTACAAGAAACAAAAAAAGCATCTGAAGCAGATGCCTTTTTTCAATCGATATTGCGACGATGAAAAGAGTCGGCAACCCCCGTATTTTCCGACGAGGCCCTTGTATGCGCCTGAATATGCTTTTCAGCCGCCTATCCCTACCGCCGGGCTTAGCCATAATGTTAATCAGTTTCTTTTTTTAAAATCATTGATTAATTGATCAGTCGTTAATATTGTGGCGAATTCATCATGCAATGTTGCCAGAGATATATTGTGAATAGTCTCTGCATCATAATATGTATCATTTTGGTCTCTCATTCCAAAGGCTGCTGTTGCATCTGAAATCAGGTATGTATCAAATCCTAAATTACCGCTCATCCTTGTAGTTGTTGAAACACAGTGCGGCGTAGTCAAGCCAGTGATTACGACAGTTGTTATATCATTTGCTTTTAAAAGCTCTTCTAGATTAGTACCAATAAAGCTGCTGTTTACTTTCTTGGTTATAATGACTTCTTTATCCATAGGTTTAACGATTTCCTTTATAGCAACCCCCTCATTTTTTGGATAAAATAAAGAACCAGGTTTATCAGAAATATGTTGTATGTATATGACTGTCCATCCTTTTTCTCTCCATAATTTCAGTATTTTGCTGATATTTTCTTCCGCCTTTACGTTATTTCGTTCTCCCCACTTTTTATCATCAAAGGCTTTTTGTACATCCACAATGATTAAAGCTTTTTTCTTTTCTGCCATCAGATAACCTCCTATATTGAAAATTCTTATTTATAACATTTTAAATAAAGATTTTACTTTTGTACAATTGTTTCAGTGTTAAATTTCATATCGCACCTTCCCCGTTGGAAAAGCGCTGGAATAGCTAAAGCAAACAACTCACTCAAAGGCTGCAGCTCACCAAAGGCCAGCAATAATCAACTCTTTTTCTCTATATGCTTATCAATATCCTGACATAAACCGCAACAGTGAATGAGAGGATCGCCCCTAACTAAATTCACGCTCACAAAATATTAACAAAAAAACCCTTGGTTATTTTTGTATTGTATGAAATAATACAAGTGTATTAAAAAATAAAGGAGTGTTTTAAATGAAATTGAAAAAAGTTTTAACTGGTTCTGCCTTGTCTTTCGCTTTACTCGTTTCCGCTGCCCCTGCTTTTGCATCCAGCCCTGGCAATACAAATAGCGACTCAACTCAAACAAAATTTTCGACACAAGCAACCAAAGATTCCTTTACAATGGATTACCTTCATAGATGGGATATCCCAAATACAACTGTTAAGAATGGTGTTACATATTACCTTAAGAAAGTAGAGATAATCGAAGGGTTCTATCGCGCAACTTTTGAAGGATGGATTAATTAAAAGAAGGGGCATTCCCTTCTTTTCACTCTCTTTTGTAAGGATCTGTGCACAAAATACTCGTTCACGTACATATAGTGCGGGACGGTTTTTCGGCGAAATAAGGCGGATGCCTCATCACTCAATTTAGTTTCTTTTTCAAAAAATGAAAGAGGATGCCTCACAAAAAGTTCAGCAAACTTTCGGAAGCATCCTCGATCTCGGGATTTCATAAAGAAATGTTATTAAAATGTTATTTTTTAAGAAAAACGGGTGACTAACCCTCTTGAACCCTTGTCACATCAAGGGTTTTTTTCGTTTTAGGAATCATATTATAAACAATATTCAAAATCACGGCGGTAAAGCTTCCGGCGACGATTCCGTTTGTGGTCAGCAGATTTAAGTAAGACGGCAAGTGCTTAAACATATCGGGAACGACGGTTACACCGAGTCCCAATCCGACCGAACACGCGACGATCAGAAGGTTTTCCTGCTTTTTAAAGTCAATTTGACTGAGCATTTTAATGCCATAGGAAATGACCATGCCGAACATGGCCACCATCGCGCCTCCCAATACCGAAGACGGGATGATGGTCGTGAAGGCTGCGATTTTCGGAAAAAGGCCGAAGAGCATTAAAAGTGCACCCGTGACACCGATGACCGCGTTTTTCTTAATTCCCGTCAGCTGGACGAGGCCGACGTTTTGGGAATAAGCCGTGTACGGAAAAGCATTAAAAATGCCGCTGATGAATACCGCCAGGCCTTCCGCGCGGTAGCCTTTTGCTAAATCACGTTCAGACAGGCGCCGGTTTGTCAGGTCACCGAGAGCGAAATAGACGCCGGTTGACTCAACAAGGCTGACAATGGCAACGATGGACATCGTAATAATCGGTGCCGCATGAAATGTCGGCGTCCCGAAGTAAAACGGTTTAATCATTTGAATTGCGTCAGCATTCGCCACATTGTCAAATTGCACTTTTCCCATAAAATAAGCGATGGCCGTCCCGATGAAAATGCCGATTAAAATCGAAATGGATTTCAAAAATCCTTTTGTAAACCGATAAAGCAGCACGATGATGACGAGCACCGTAAATCCGAGGGCAAGGTTAGACGGATCACCGAAATCCTCGCTGCCTTCCCCGCCGGCAATATGATTCATCGCGACCGGCATTAAGGTCATCCCGATAATCGTCACGACAGATCCGGTTACGACAGGCGGGAAAAACGATACGAGCTTACCGAAGAAAAACGACAGCAGAATGACAAGCAGACCCGATGCCAAAATGCTTCCATAAATGGCTGAAATCCCGTACTCCTTACCGATGGAAATAATCGGCGCTACCGCGGTGAACGTACAGCCGAGCACAACGGGCAAGCCGATGCCGAAAAATTTATTCCTCCATACTTGAAGCAGCGTAGCCGCCCCGCACATAAAAATATCAATTGATACGAGATATGTCAGCTGTTCTGCGTTCAGTCCCAATGCCGCTCCTACAATTAAAGGAACGACGACGGCGCCGGCATACATGGCAAGCACGTGCTGGATACCGAGGGAAAGTGTTTTGGCATAGCCGTTTTTCATGAACGGACCTCCTGTACAAATGTCACTTTTCCGTCTTCAAGCGATTGAATTCTCGCCAGCGATTCGACCCGGCATCCTTTTTTCACCAGCTCATCTCTTCCCGGCTGAAATGACTTTTCAATGACGATTCCGATCCCGCAAACCTCTGCGCCTGCTTGTTTTACGATGGATAAAAGCCCTTCTGCCGCCTGTCCGTTCGCTAAAAAGTCGTCAATGATTAACACGCGGTCTTCTTTCGACAGATGATTTCCGGAGATTGCAATCTGACTTTCTGTTTTTTTCGTGAAAGAATAGACGGATGCCGTCAGCAGATCTTCCGTTAATGTGAGAGACTTCCTTTTTCTCGCAAAGATGACGGGAACGCCGAGTTCAAGGCCGGCCATCACCGCAGGGGCAATGCCCGAAGATTCAATTGTGACGATTTTGGTTATCTCGTCTTTTTCAAAACGGCGCGCAAATTCCCGGCCGATCTGCTGCATGAGAACCGGATCAATTTGATGGTTTAAAAAAGAATCCACTTTCAGCACTTGATCAGAAAGAACAATTCCGTCTTCTGCTATTTTTCGTTTTAATGCTTCCACAATGATTACCCCCGCTTATAAAAAATAAAAAAAGCATTGCCCGCTCTCAATAAAAAGAGCAAGCAATGCCGAATGATCTACACGCAACGGCCGAATAAAGCCGTTCCATTGCTCACTCATAGTCGGACATTTACGGTGACCGGTAGAAACTTGCGTGCCATATCCACGCGATTATATGAGTGTTCGTATGATATTAATCAAATTATAACAAGATACACTTCTTTTGCATAGTGAAATTTGAATATTTCCGAACTTTTACAAAGAATTGGTTTTCGATTATTCGTCTTTTTAGAATTTTTAGAAAAACACCCGGTGTATACCAGGTGTTTCGTTTATAAATATAAATTTGAATATTTACCGACGAGATACTCAATGAGATATTGAACGTTCAGCTCTTCTCCCGTTGCATCTTTTATGATGTCAAGCGGCATTTTGCGTCTTCCGTGCTGATGAACCTTTTCTGTCAGCCATTGTTTGATCGGCTCAAAGTCGCCCCGTTCTATTAATTGATCAAATTCAGGCAGATCGTCAAGCATGGTATGCTTCAGCTGTGCCGCATACATATATCCGAGCGCATAGGAAGGGAAATAGCCGAAATCGCCGCCCGCCCAATGTACGTCCTGCAAAATGCCTTTTGCGTCAGATGGCGGCGTAATGCCTAAATAATCATGATATTTTTGATTCCACAATGCAGGCAGTTCTTCCACTGTCACTTCATTACTGAAAATTGCTTTTTCAATTTCATAACGGATAATAATATGAAGCGGATATGTCAGCTCATCGGCTTCAATTCGGATAAAGGTCGGTTTCGCCTCGTTGACAGCGCGTACAAAATCTTCTCTTTTCACATCTTGAAATTGATCAGGCGAAGCCTCAACCATTTTTTCATAATAGGCGGTCCAGAAATGTTGATTTCTGGCGATAAAGTTTTCATAAAATAACGATTGGGATTCATGAATTCCCATGGATGCACCGTCAGATAAGTTCGTTCCGCTCAGCGCTTCGTCAATATTCTGCTCGTAGATCGCATGCCCGCATTCATGAATCGTTCCGAAAATTGCCGTGCGGAAATCGTTTTCGTCATATCTGGTCGTCACCCGCACATCGCCCCGGTTGATTGTCGTCGCAAACGGATGCACCGTCTCGTCTAGGCGGCCGCCGTCAAAATCATACCCGAACTCTTTTAAGAAATACAAGGAGAGGTCTCTTTGTTGTTCTTTCGGAAACGTTTTCGTTATAAAGGAAGTGTCCGGTTTATTGCCGGATTCCGTCACTTTTTTGATAAGCGGAATGATCGCTTCCTTCAATTCAGAAAACAGCTGATCCAGCACCTTTACCGTAACACCCGGTTCGAAAATATCGAGCAATGCGTTGTACGGATGATCTTCATAGCCCCAATACGAAATAAACCGCTTATTAAAATTAATCAGCTTCTCAAGGTACGGAGCAAACATAGAGAAATCAGAGGCCGCCTTTGCATCCTCCCAAGCCGTTTCAGCTTTCGATGTTAAAATGACATATTCTTTATACTCATCTTCAGGAATTTTTTTATTATGATCATAATCTTTTTTCGCAAGTTCCGCCGCTTTCACTGTATCTTCAGGCAGCTCTTCTGCATGCGCGAGAAGGATGTCGATCAGCTCTTTCATCCGGTCGGATGTCTGGATTTGAAAAACGTCAGCCGACAGCTGTCCGATGCTTTCCGCCCGGTCATCAGAGCCTTTTTTCGGGGCTCCCGTTCTTAAGTCCCAATGCATAAGTGCAATGGCTTCGACATAGTGGGATACTCTTTTTAACAGATCAAAAAACTCTTTTTCATATGTATGTAAATCCATATCCGTTTCCCTCCCTTTTCACTATCAATTACAGGCTAATGGAATGCCGTGATAAAGTCAACTTCCCGGATTTAAAAAAGCCGCAGGATAAGAATCCTGCAGCTTTTGTTTTTATACGATTTTCGGTGTAACAGGCAAGATCTTTTTGACTTCGGCCAGGACCCGTTCACTTTCTCCGCCCGCATAAATGGATATGGTTCCGCTGTCCTGATTAGAACGGATAAGGCGGCCGATTCCCTGCCTGACTCTCAAGAGCATGTACGGCAGATCAACTTCCTCAAACGGATCTTTTTTCGCTCCGTTCCGCTTTGCGGTGAACACGGGGTCATGAGGCGGATACGGCAACGCCCAAATGGTCACATTCCGGAGCGAGTCACCGGGAATGTCAAGACCTTCCCATAAGTGGACGGAACAAAGCACGGATTCTTCATCCCGCTGGAACTTTTCGACCAGACTGCTGATCTCTTCGTCACCTTCGTAGTATATCGGATACGGCAGCTCCCACGCGGCAGCCTGTTCTTTAAATTCCTTCATGTCTTCAAAGGAAGGGAAAAGAACGAGGGTGCGTCCTTCATTCTCCTTAATGGTTTCAATCGTTTCGGCTGTTTTCTGCTCAGACGTCATGTCACCGTGAAGCGCAACAGACATTTGCTCCTCGTAATCGTACGGAGATTCAACGGTGAACGATAAAGGATCACGGATTCCGAGGCTGTCAGCGATATAATCAAATGAACCGCCCTCAGAAAGAGTGGCCGATGAGAAGATATAAGGAATCTTTTTAGAAAAGACCTTTTCTCCCAGCACTTCGGCTACAGTTCTCGGCATAACGACAAACGTTGAGTCTGTATCCCGCGTTTCAAGCCAGCTGATGGCATCCTTCTGATACAGCGACAGCGAATATGCCATTTGTTCGACGTATTCTTCTACAACTGACAGCTCGTACTTATCGATCGTATACATTTCCGATTCAAATACGAGCGCCTCGCCGATTTTATCAAGCAGACGGCACAGTTCGTCAGCCGCACGCTTAACACGCTGGTCGTTTTGGATGTCCAATCGGTGAGAGCCGGCGATTTCCTTCGATTCCTCTGACAGCACATAGAAAAACTCATCGTTTGCGGCAAGGGCATCTTCAATCAGTTCGGCGAATTCCTCTCTGATGTCATTTTGAAGCAGACGCTCTAAAAACAGCTCAAGCGTCGACTGCTTCACGCGATAGGTTAACGCTTTTTGCGCGGCGAATTCCAGCAGATGTCCTTCATCAAACACGACGGCGCTGTGATCCGGCAAAAGCGGCAGCTGTCCTTCCCTTTTGCGTGATTCTTCCGTCCATACATGCTCCATGTAGAAATCATGGGAGCAAACAATCAGATCCGTTGATTTTCTGTAATGATCTCTTGAAAGTGTTAAACCGCATCTATGTCTCATATCACAAGTTAAACAATCTTGGAAGGAATCATAGCTGACGCCTGCCCACTCTTCATTCGTCAAATCAGCGTACTGTTTGCGGTCGCCGTACGGATAAAAGCGCTGCATCGCTTGTGATTCGTGTACGAATGAAGGCAGCGACTCATAAAGATCCAGCCACTTTTCATCATCAGAACGCTGCATTGTTTTCTCAAGCTTTTTCAGACACAGATACTGCTCATGGGATTTGGACAGCCGTGTATCAATCTGCAGATCCAAATGTTCTGTCAGCTTGGAAATGTCGCCTTCTTTTTTAACAAGCTGTTCAATTAACGTTTCATCGGCGCATGCGATAATGGCCGGTTTACCCGTATATCTGGCATAGCTGATGGCAAACAGCAGATACACCAGCGTTTTCCCCGTACCGACTCCTGCCTCAGCGAACATGACCTTTTTCTCTTTAAATGCCCGTTCAAGCTGAAACGCCATAAATACCTGCTCATCCCGAAGGTCAAAGCCTTTCTCGGGAAGGATATCGTAAAACACGTCACCAATCCAATTGTTCAATTCTTCGTAAAAATTCTTTTCTTTTGTTAAAGCAAAAGGCAAACGTGATGTTGTCACCCAACTCCAACCCCTAACTATTCGGCATTCAGACCATCTATAATATCATTTAACCCTTTTCAATACAACAAAAAAACTTGGCCTCGCCAAGTTTTTGTCATGATCATTTCCGGTTAATGATATGTGTACATAGGAACGGATGGTCTGTTGAATGTGTATGTTTTACCGCATTTTCAAGTTCTTCCTGTGCGTGTGTCACAGCGGAAGGACCGAACTCCGCTCCAGCTTCCTCCAGCCGGAAAGCAGTTGCGTCTAACGCCTTTTGTATTTTACTGAAGTGCTCGCTGTTCAGCATAAAATAAGATCACCTCTCAAATAGAAATAATCATCATTCTATGCCGATGCTTCACTTTCTATACATGCCATTCTGAATGATCCGCACCTGACCTGCACAAACTACAACAGATATTCGATCGAATATCCATCTTGACAAATTTATTCTACCCGGGAGTGATGGTTACATGAGTTATAAAGATCGATTAGATCAGCATTCTGAATTGTTTCATCACAATTGGACGCGGCCGAAACGCTCTAAATCACAAGTGAACGGCCACACCGAAATGTCCCAGACCAACATTATTTTACGGAGCAACGCAAAAGCGCACCGCTGGTAATGGCAGAATAAAACGTAAAGATGCCGGAGAAGACGCTGTTTCAGGCGTCTTCTCTTTGTTGCGGCTTTTTCCGCTGCGGCCGCACTTTAGCCCAGTACTGATAATAATCCGTTTTGATAAAACCGTTAAAGAGCTTCCGTTTTTTGGTTGCTTTTCTCCCGTAGGCCTCTTCAAATTGTTCATTTGACGTTAACATGTAGACAGACCATGTATCAAGAAATTCAAATGCCCGGCCCATTTCTTTATACATCTGCTCGACTTCTCTTTTTTCGCCGAGACGTTCGCCGTACGGAGGGTTTCCGACGATTACGCCGAATTCGAGTTTTGTCGTAAAATCCTGCACCCGCATTTGCTTGCATTCGATCAGGTCACCAAGTCCCGCTTCTTCTGCGTTTTCTTTGGCGATGTTTACCATCCGGTGATCCACATCACTGGCAAAAATCTGCAGCGGCTGATCATAGTTCGCCTTTTCTTCCACTTCAAGACGCGCCTTGTCCCACAGTTCTTTTCCGATCCATTCCCAGTCTTCTGAAACAAAATCACGGTTAAAACCGGGAGCAATGTTTTGTCCGATTAAAGCGGCTTCAATGGCGATCGTGCCGGAACCGCAGAACGGATCGACGAACGGACGGTCAGGCGTCCAGTTGGTTAACTGAATTAACGCGGCAGCGAGCGTCTCTTTAATCGGAGCTCCTCCCTGATCAACCCTGTATCCCCGTTTGTGAAGGCCTGTTCCTGATGAATCCAGTGTAAGTACGGCTTTATCTTTTAAAAGGGAAATCTCCACCTTATACTCGGGTCCCGTTTCTTCAATCCATTCATTTTGTTTTCCTGATTGCAGTTTCAGCTTTTCCGCTATCGCCTTTTTGACGATCCGCTGGCAGTCAGGCACACTGGCAAGCACTGATTTCACGGATTTTCCGATAACGGGGAACTTTGCGTTTTCCGGAATGTACGCGCGCCAGTCAATCGCTTTTGTTTTTTCAAACAGCTCATCAAACGTTTTCGCCTGAAACTCGGCGACCTGTACTTTGATGCGGTCAGCCGTCCGCAGCCATAAGTTAGCGCGGCAGATCGCAAGCGCATCTCCTTCAAAAATGACTTTTCCGTTGTCTACTTTGCATTCATAACCTAAATCACGCACTTCTTTGGCGATGATCGCTTCAATTCCCATCGGCGCCGTCGCTATTAGTGTGTACTTCTTCATCGTATCACCCTGTCTCTTTTAAGCTTTCGTTTCATTCAAGATAAAAGCTCCCCTTTTAAGGAGAGCTCTAATTTGTCATATCAATAATGTTTAACGTTCTGTAAGCCATGTTTTGTTCCGTCGTACTGCAATCGGCTCATCACCTCGTACTCAGGCGGCAATCATCTATCTACAGAAAGTATTCTGTCCTTCTATCTGTTCAGTTCCTTCAAGAAGGTTCCCCTACCAAAATTTGGGTTTCTCACTCGAGGGGTTTACCGCGTTCCACTCTCACCATTTCTGATGAGACTTCGTCACTGTGGCACTTTCAAGGATACTCAGCCATATCCGGAGACGTAGGCTTTTTTCCTGCCGTCAGCCTATCAAGGCTGCCCTAGCTTATTTCTTCGCTAGGCACGAACACTACGGGCATCTCAGCACCGTGCGAGCATGGACTTTCCTCTACAGATTCAAAGATCTGCAGCGATTACCCGAACGTTAAGAACACTTGTTCATTATAAAGCAACTTGTCTCATTTGACAAGTGCATCTGCCTTATTCGTCATAAAGTTTGCTGCCGAATACATGTTTCTCAAGGTTGGACAGCCTTTTCAGAATGTCAAAGTTGGTCGTATTGGACTGCACCGGCTGTTTTTTACTTGCTTCTTCAAGCTGTTTTTTCAGCTGCAGATTTTCCTGCTGCAGTTCTTCAATTTCTTGATGAAAGGTTTCATAATCCTTAATAATCATATCTAAAAATTTGTCAACGTCTTCTTGTCTGTAACCTCTAACGCCTGTTTTAAATTCTTTTTCCAAAATGTCTTTCGCAGAAAGCTTTACTTTATCAGCAAGCATCTTTTTCACCTCATATCGTGAATCATCATGTTATATTTTATTCAGAAACACGTCCCGTTGTCAAATATTCTCTGACGTGTTATGTAAAGAAATCTTCTTCTTCAACGGCGGCACGGAGATCATCCATCGTAATCGAATAAATCGGATATCCGTCTGTTTCACGGCGTTTTTCTGCCTGCTGCAGCATATATTTCGGCGATCCTTCCATTTCAGGATCATATAAAAGCAAAAGCGCATCTGACTTTTCAATAAAGAACGCGTTTTTCTGCCGGAATTGAAGCGGACTTTCGTACGGCCGATGCGTCAGGCTCTCCTCATAATCTGCCTGAGCAAGCACCGCTTCATACATTTCTTTATTCGGCTCCTTCCACTTTTCCTCCTGGCCGTAGAAAGGCGTGATAACGGCAACCTTTAATTCCGGATACTCTTCTCTGAGATCGTACGCCGTTTCTGCCGCCCAAAGCTCAGTCCCCAGCTGTCCTGATATGAGAATCCATTCCAAGCCTTCGTCAAGGAAGCTTCTGAGTCTGGTTTCTATCGCCTTTTTTATATAAACAAGCGCCCGGTCATCCTGTTTAAAAATCCCGAGTTCAAACGGCTTGTATCCTGTTACGGCTAATACTTTCAATTGATCACCTGCTTAAAAAATGGGGCTCCCCATCGGGCCCCATTTTGATTTGCTGATATCCTAACCGATCTTGCTTAAGCGTTCAATACTAATGATCGCAGCAAGGGCTTCCGCACTGAAAATGCTGGTGAGTTGTCGGGTCAACATTTGAAAAAGTGTGCGGATAGTAATGAACGTGCTCAAAGTTGTGGTGATTTACGTTAGTTGTATGTTGCGGATGAATATGCGGCACAACCGTGTTAGAAAAGCAATGGTGTTCACAGCAATGAGTCGGATGGACAATCGGCGGCATCACGTTTGGTCTGCAACAATGATGATGAAACATGCTAAATCCCCTCTCCATTAACTTTTATTACACTGTTAGGTTATGAAGAAAAGAGGGTACATGTTCTAATTCAATCACCCAATTTAAAAGTGCGTCAGCAAGCTGTCTTTAAAATTCGAAAACACAAACGCAATCAAAAAAACCACGACAAAGAACAAGTAAAAAACACCTTTATACATACCAACTCTCCCCTATAAATAACTAACGCTATTTTACAAGATGCGGCACCATTCTACAACAAAATCGATGCGGATTCAGAAAAAAATATTTTTGGCGAAACAGCTCGGCTTTTGCGCTTTCCCGGGCAATATTTCAAGAGGAATATTTCCTCTTGAGCCGGGCAATTCTCACATGGAGCTTCTCGGCTTCTTTTTCCGATATTTCCTCGTCTTCTGCCGCCTGCTGCGCGGCCTGCAGAGCTTTTTTGTAATCTTTTGCGTGATGCTCAAAATAGATCGCCAGCTCTACCGCTGATTGGTGTCTGCATATGTGAAGATCAGAGCCCGTCAGTTTCTCCCAAAGGGGCACGGCGTCTTGCCTGCGGTTTTGTTTTTTATAAAGCATTGCTAAGTCAAAAAGGGCCCGATCTGAATCTTCAAAGGCTTTGCCTTGCAGCGCTTCCAGCTGTGAAACAGCCCGATCGGTTTCTTTATGAGCGATAAACCATTTCGCCATGGCGTATGCTTCCTGACGTTCTGACGTCTGATCAGAAGATGCAAAAATCTTTTTTGACATATGGATGTAAAGAGCGATGAGGGAAAGCACATCTTGTTCATTATGCGAGAGCACTCCCTTTAAAAGAGCCGGGTCCTCCGCCTTTAAAAATTGAAAATACAGCATCGGCGCCAAATAACCAGGTGTGTCTTCGTCCCTTTTAAAAGCAAGCTCTTCATTTTCAACCGCCGAAAGCGATACACGCTCTAATTTATGTTTCCAAAGCCGTCTCGCTCCGTGCAGAAGATCAAAGTGTCCGAAGTCAGGAAGTTTCGGAAGCCTGTCCCGCAGCAATGTATGCCTAGTTTTTACCTGAGGCCAGTCAAAGGCTTTTCCGTTATACGTAACAAGAGACGTAATGTCAACCTCACTTAAAAAGCTTTTGTAAAGAGCCGTCTCGTTTCCCGGTTTAGGAAGCAGATGCTGTTTAACCGCGACACGGTCTTCATACACTCTTGCATGACCGAGCAAAAAGATCATATTGCCGGCCCCGCCGCCGAGGCCGGTCGTTTCAGTATCAAAGAAGAACAGCTGGCTTTTTTCGTATCCTTCTGCTGATAAAGTATGTGTCAAACCGCCTTTATTCCATAATGCCATGACGTCATCAAGTTCACTGAAGCTGTACCGTCCGTGACGGTGCGAAAGCGGATAGACGGTTTCGCGGATAAGACAGAATTCATCCTCAAAAAAGAAAGGCTTCACTCCGAATGCCTCCCATTCTTCTCTAAATGGGACTTGAATATCCGGGACCGAAAGTTGTGAAGCTGCCGGCTTTTTTTCAGCTTCCGGCACATTCAGGTGGTTTTTCATCCGCTTTAATTTATTTTTCAAGGACATCTTTCGTCCCCCTTTTCTTTTACACGTAATTCAAGAGCCGGAGTATCGCTTTCTTTGCATCTATTCCTTCTATTTCGGAGCCGATGCAGGAAGGACATCCGTCTTGACATGGACATTGTCTGATCAGGCGCTCAGCCCCTTCATTGATTTCATCAAATCGCTTATATACTTCATCAGCAAGTCCGATTCCGCCCGGATAATGATCATACAGAAAGATTGTCGGAAGTCCGGTATGTGCGGCTTTGATTTGCGGCACGACATGCACGTCATTTCGGTCGCACATGACGTATACAGGCACGATATGCTGCAGGACGTGGGCAATGCCTAAAAGCAGCTGTTCAAGCGTTTTTTCGCCGATCTCCGAATCCGTCTCTTTCAATTCAAGCCAGGCAGCACTGGTATGCAGTTCTTCTTCTGGAAGATGAATCGGCCCTGATCCTATATTTTCAAATGTCGTCATTTTAATTTTTTTAAATATTGTCGGAAGTGCGTTCACGGTTACATCGCCGAAATGTAAGGCCGTTTTCTTTCTGCTGTCCGTTCTGTCAATGTCCAGCACTTTCAGCTGCACCGCTAAATTGGCATCTGTATAATATTCGACATCGACCTTTCGTACGTACGCTTTTTTATGGTCCCAATCAAGCTTTTCAACCTGGTACTGCACCCCTTCATGAAGATAAATCGCTTCATCATGAAGAAGCGTCATCGCGCTGAAACGGTCCATTTCTCCGATGATTTTTACATCAGCCGTCTCTGACCGGTCAACGATGACCACGTTTTCCTGTGACGCCGAACGGAGACTGATGTTGGAGGCGGGAAAAGATTCGCTCGCCCAGTGATAGCGTTCGCGGTTTTCGTGAAGCACCCCTTCTTCTTCTAAATACTCGAGAATGTCTCTTGCATCATTTTCTCCGAATGTTTCATCGGCTCTGAAAGGCAGCTCATACGCAGCGCATTTCAGGTGATCGACCAATATAATGAGATTATCAGGATTAATCCTTGCAGATTCAGGCGAGCGTTTAAAGAAATAATCAGGATGGCGCACAATATATTGGTCAATCGGATCAGAGTTCGCCACCATCACGATAAGCGCCTCTCCCTGCCGCCGTCCGGCCCGGCCCGCCTGCTGCCATGCGCTCGCGACACTGCCCGGGTACCCCGTCATCACGCAGACCTGAAGCTGGCCGATATCAACGCCAAGCTCCAGCGCGTTTGTGCTGACAACCCCGAGAATGCTGCCGTCTCTTAACCCCCGCTCTATATCTCTTCTTTCTTTCGGAAGATATCCGCCGCGATAACCTCTGACAGACTTCGCGCCGATTTCCTTTTTTACGATCTCCTGAATGTGGCTTAAAATAATTTCAACCCGCACACGGCTTCTTGCAAAAACAATCGTCTGGATCTTATTTTTCAAAAAAGTTTTGGCAAGTTCGTTCACTTCCACGGTGGCGCTTTTTCGAATATGCAACGGTTTATTTATAATCGAAGGGTTGTAAAAAGCAAAATGCTTTCTTCCGGCCGGGGCGCCGTTGTCGTCAATCAGGCGCACTGATTTTCCCGTCAGCTGCTCCGCCAATTCCATCGGATTGGCGATTGTGGCGGATGTGCAGATAAATGACGGCTTGCTTCCGTAAAAAGCGCAGATTCTCATTAAACGGCGGATGACGTTCGCCACATGGCTGCCGAATACGCCGCGATACGTATGTAATTCATCAATGACGATATATTTCAGGTTTTCAAACAGACTCACCCATTTTGTATGGTGGGGAAGAATGGCTGAATGAAGCATATCGGGATTTGTGATCACAATATGCCCGGCTTTTCTGACTTTCTGCCTGATGGCCGGAGACGTATCTCCGTCATAGGTGAAGCTTTTAATGTCCATGCCCGTCTCGTCTATGATTTCGTTCAGCTCGCTTTTTTGATCCTGTGCGAGCGCCTTTGTCGGAAATAAATAAAGCGCGCGGCTTGAGGCATCTTCCGCGATAGACTGAAGAACCGGAAGATTATAGCACAGTGTTTTTCCGGAGGCCGTCGGTGTGACAGCCACAATGCTTTCTCCGTTTTGAACCGTCTGAAAAGCGGAGTATTGATGTGTAAAGAGCCGCTCGATCCCCCTCTTTTCGAGAGCCGCCCGAATGTTCGGATCTACTTGCTCCGGCATCGGCATGGTTTTCGCCTCCCGCGGTTCCTCTTCATGCCAATGCACAATATTTTCATGATTTTTTAATTCCTGTATCAGTTCGCTCAGTGATTTTTTCTTCATCGTTCACACCTCTTTATGAGGTACAGTTTACCGAATATTTGTTTGCCTGGCTAGATGAAAATCCTGCACAAGAAAAAAAGCAGGGAATCAGCCCCTGCCTACTTCATTTTTATCGTAAAAAGCTCTGTTTGTCCTTTTTTCGCTTCATTTGCGCCTGCAAATTGCAAAGGTTCTGCGGCATCGCCATTCATAATCACCATAGGGATGACGGTGCTGCTTGCTTTTTCTTTTATTAAATCCAGCCGGCACGTTAAAAGCAGATCGCCTGTTTTCACTTTGTCGCCTTCTTTTACATGCGCTTCAAAGCCTTCACCGTTCATATTGACGGTATCCAAGCCGACATGTATCAAAAGTTCCGCTCCGGAAAGGGTGCGGATGCCGACAGCATGTTTTGTATGGAACAGCTGAATCACTTCTCCCTCAACCGGTGAAACAATGTCTCCGTTTGCAGGCTCGACGGCGATCCCATCCCCCATCATTTTTTGTGAAAATACAGGATCCGGCACTGAAGCCAAATCCATCACCGCTCCGTCAGCCGGAGAAAAAATCACTTCTTCGGCCGGCTTTTTCCGGCTGTCTCCCAATCCAAATAATTTTTTCAGCAATGTGTTGTGCTCCCCTTCCTAAATGTGAATCCGTTACCAGTTTATTCTCCACTATTTAACCATACTTTCTTTTTTCCTTCAATTCTTAACCATACGGCATAACATCGCATAGTCTGTTTGTAAAAAGGCGGTGGTCATATGGATCAATCACAAAACGATAAACTTGATCCGCAAAGAAATGAGGACATCATCAGCCATGCGATGGACCAATTTTTTCACTCAGGTCCCTTCGCAGAATTGATGCAGGGTTTTCAGCACCTTGTCAATTCGGCTTTTACTGAAGCGCAAGTGACGATTGACGTCAGAGAAGAGCCGACGGGCCTCGCGGTTGATATCGGCGTTCCCGAGACGTTCCGTGACGGGGATATGCTGGTGGAAACGAAAGGGTGCTACCTTCACGTTACAATCCGCTACGATCATAAACAGGCTCATTCATCCCACGTGTCTTCAAGCATGACAAGAACCGTTGTCCTCCCGTATAAGGTGAGTGAAGAAGATATGGAAACATCCTGGAATGAACAGACGCTTACCCTCTTTTTCCCTAAAAAATAAGCATGAATGATGGATATCATTCATGCTTTTTATTTGAAGATACTGGTGAAGCCTTTCACCAGCGATCCGACCTGATTTACGGCGCTTACCATCTGCCCCGTTGTATCCATCATTTTATTAAAGTCAAACTGTCCGTTCGTTTTTTTAAACTGGGAGAGTATGCCTGAGAATTGGGAAGACTGCTGCTGATTCGGTCTGGGAACGGGGTAAGGATTCACAAACCCCGGCTGCCCCCCGGGCATGGCTGCCTGAGGAGGAGGGGGAGCAAACGGCTGCTGCATATGACCGTATTCCTGATTCGGATAAAATTGCTGCGGGTACTGCCCTTGCTGATGATATGGCGGCTGCTGCAATGGCTGTATCTGCTGCGGATACGGTTGCTGTAATGGCTGTATCTGCTGCGGACTCGGCTGCTGCAGCGGCTGTATCTGCTGCGGGTAGAAATATCCCGCCGGCTGCTGGTACATATTTTGATAGGGCTGCGCTCTCCATTGCATATGACATTCCCCCTTGTCTCTCACTAAGTTTCTGCTATATATGTATGAATTCCGCCTTGGTTATGTGCTTTCGGAGATTCTGATCTTTGTCAAATGCTGTCGAAAGTCTTAATTTTTTAAAAACAGAAAAAAGTCGAATCGTTATGTTACCATAATCTCAACATACATGAGAGGGGATGCACCATTATGAACGTATCATACTTAAGAAAGCGTTTTGCTGAAGTGAAAAAATATGAAACAGATTGTGCAGATAAACTGATGGACTTTGCAAAATTCCTCTATATTCAAGGCCATCTCACCGCAACCGAATTTCGAAACAGTATGAAGGTTCTCGAAGCAAGTGGAGCAGAAAACCCGGCGTATGAATAACATACCCGACCCCTTTATATAAAAGAAGGCAGCCGTTTTCAGCTGCCTTCTTTTTCAATTTCATCCCTTAATATACGAAGCGTATATAAAACAGATTCAGTTAAATCCCTGTATCTTTTTTTATGAATATGATGAACATATGATTGGAGCATCAGCTCTCCGAAATTTTCTGTAACGGCCTGAATTTGTGCGTGATGAACGTATTTCGGACGGTTTTCCTGAATAAACGCAAGCGCTGCTTTAGTCCAAAGCGCGCAAAGCCGGTCTCTTTTTTCAACATCGGGTTTAATAATCTCAAAAAAATCATATGAACGGCCTGACTCTTTTCCATCCTGATATCTTTTTTCAGCTTCCAGAACCGCCTCTATCATTTGTTCTGTCAGCTCCAATAACGACTGTGTCTGCAAACGGACTCACCTCAGTACATATGGTACCAAAGTTTTTGCATAAAATCAGCTGATCCGGCATGCTCTCGGCAAATCCTTTTTACGCCGGTCAGCCAAAAACAGGTCATCAATACAAACATGAAGCTCCCGCGCCTCTTCCTCAAGGCGGGAAAGTTTCTCCTGTCTGATTTCTTCAGCTTCCGCCTGACAGGATCTGACTGCTTGGGTAAGCGTTTTTTCAGCAGCAGAAATCCGGATTTCAATATCAGAAAGCAGACGGAGAATATCAGCCTTGCTCGTGTAAACAGACATTCATGTTCCTCCCTTTTATCACTTGCGTCTCTTTAGAATATAATTCTCGTTTTCATACCGCTCTCCTCTGCACATGACAAAACTAGAAGCAGTTCGGCAAACAAACAGAGATTATCCTAAAAGGCGTGCCTTTCGACAAAAAAGTGCCGCAAACTTTGTATGAACCGGCACGTTAATGCAAACGATACAGTTGAGGAGGTGCCGTATGAAAACGAGACCGAAAAATGCAGGTAAACAGCAAAAAACCGAAGCAAAAACGACTGATACGCTTGATAAAAAATTAGGCGGCCCAAACCGCCCTTCCACGTAACACATCAGCAGCCCGAAACCCCAGCGAACGGTTTCGGGCTTTTTCATTTCTTCAGCCACTCTTTAACCGCGAAGAGCGCATGGAGCTCCCGTCTTTTTTGGAAGTACCAGTCCGTCAGTTCAAGCTGTTTCGGCATTTTCTCCTGTAAGAAAGCCCCTTTTCTTAACCTTTTTTGAAACCAATCCGCCCTTTCGCCGTCTAATGGGTGGGCAACAATGGGATAGGTTGTCCTCAGCATCGGTGATGTTCTTTTTTTGATGCCGATCATTTTCTCCATATCAAAGCGCGAACCGGTATGAGGAACGGTATCAAGAAAACGGTAAAAAGAAGCGTGCAGATCAGGACTGAACAGAAGGCGGGCCAGCTGTTTTCCGAGCGTAATTCTTTCTTCGGTTTTCGAAAACCGTTTGACGGAAATTCCGTATAAATGTCCGTCAAATGAAGGGAATATCACCGTATTAAAGTGAAACCAATCACTTAAATAAAAAGGAATCGTGCCAAAAACATTCTTTTTAAACGAAGGATTTTGTATAATAGGTGCTTGGATAGTGTTTTGTTCATTTATAATAAGAGCATACATGAGCCGTTCCGTATCTCCGTCACGCCAAAAGCGAAACCATTCTTCCTGCATAAAAGCCGAGACGCGGAAATGAGGAAGATGACGGAAAAGAGGTTCGCCGATTTGTTTTGACCACTGGTAGACCAGAAGCTGAGGATAGGCATCAGAAAAAATCAGCCAATTCGCCCTTTCATACGAAAGGAAAAACCAGTTTTTCTGACTGCTGTCAAGGCCCTCCTGATAAAGGACGCCTCTTAAATCAGTCATCGACCAGCCCGCATTGCGGGACACAAAGGATGCCAAAAGCGGCCACTTGATCTCAGGATGGCGGTCATAATATGCTTTATAGGCATTCGTCCGGGAAATATTATCGGCATTTTTTATTTTTGTCTCTTTTTCGATCAGGCGAAGAATGGCGGTTACGGTCTGTCGTTTATGCACGTTCATTCACTTCCGTCACTATTAGTTTGATAAGGAGGATGGAAAAAGTGATTCGGTACCCGAATGGAAAAACTTTTCAGCCGAACAAAACGGTTTCATCCCAAAACAGCCAGAAACGGACCCATTCATACAGTAATCGCGGCATGACCCTCGAAGACGACCTGAATGAAACGAATAAGTATTATCTGGCTAACCAAATTGCTGTCATTCACAAAAAGCCGACACCCGTCCAGATTGTAAACGTCCACTATCCGAAAAGAAGCGCCGCAGTCATTAAGGAAGCTTATTTTAAACAGTCTTCAACAACTGACTACAACGGCATTTATAAAGGACGCTACATTGATTTTGAGGCAAAAGAAACAAAAAACAAAACGGCATTTCCCCTGCAGAATTTTCATGATCATCAGATTGAGCATATGAAGCAGGTGGTCAGGCAAGACGGCATTTGTTTTGTTATTATATCCGCTTTCGGAAAGGTTTATTTCCTCGAAGCCGACAAGCTGTTTGTCTTTTGGGACAGAAAGGAGAAGAACGGCAGAAAATCGATTCGCAAAGACGAATTAGAAGATGCTTCCTTTCCGATTTCCCTTGGATACTCACCGAGAATTGATTATATTAGTATTATTGAACAGCTTTATTTTTCGCAGGAACAGTAGACTGAGCGAAAGGTTGATAAACGAAAGGTTGAGATGTTATGTCAGATCAATTTATGAGCCGTGAAGAACGCCGTAAGGCAAGGCAGACGAAAAGCACTAAGCCCTCTTCACCGAAAAAAGGCAAGAAACAGCGTAAAGGCGGTTTATTCAAAAAGATTGTGCTGTCCTTGGTTATTCTGTTTGTCCTTGGCATAGTCGGCGGAGCGGCGGCATTTGCCGTTTTGGTTTCCGGCGCGCCCTCTTTAGACGAAGCCAAGCTGAAAACGCCTTACTCTTCAACGATTTACGATAAAAACGGCAAAGAAATCGCGGAAGTGGGCGGTGAAAAACGAACCTACGTCCCGATTAAGGATATACCCGATGTTGTGAAAGAAGCATTTATCGCAACTGAAGACGCCCGTTTTTATAAGCACCACGGTATAGACCCGATCCGGATCGGAGGCGCCTTGGTCGCAAACTTTACGGATGGATTCGGTTCAGAGGGAGGAAGCACAATCACCCAGCAGGTTGTGAAAAACTCGCTTTTGACCCATCAGAAAACGATTAAACGGAAAGCACAGGAAGTGTGGCTTTCACTGCAGCTGGAGCGCCATTATTCTAAAGATGAAATCTTAGAAATGTATTTAAACAGAATTTATTTCTCACCGCGTGCCTATGGCGTCGGTAAAGCGGCTGAAGAATTCTTCGGCGTAAAAGACTTGAGCAAGCTTACGGTTGAACAGGCGGCAACGCTTGCCGGAATGCCGCAAAGCCCGACCGGATATAACCCGGTTAAAAATCCGAAGGCTTCCGAAAAGCGCCGAAACATTGTTCTCAGCTTAATGGAAAAACAAGGATTCATTTCAAATTCTGAATACCAAAAAGCAAAGAAAGTGTCCATGAAAGATGAAGGCGTCGTCAGCCAAAAGGAATACGATAAAAAGGACACAAATAAATACAGCGCTTTTGTCGAAGAAGTTATGAAAGAAATTGAGACAAAAGAAAAGAAAGACGTCGATATTTCAACTGACGGACTGAAAATTTATACGACTCTTGATACGAAAGCACAAGATTATCTTGATCAATTGATGAACGGCGACACAGCCGGATTTACCGAAGGCATGCAGGGCGGCGTCACGCTCCTTGATACGACAAACGGAGAAATCCGCGCCATCGGAGCAGGCAGGAACAGAACTGCCGGGGGATTCAATTATGCAACACAAGGTAAAACCCAGCCCGGTTCAACGATAAAACCGATCCTTGATTACGGCCCGGTTATTGAAAATAAAAAATGGTCGACGTATGAGCAGATTGACGACTCGGCTTATACGTACTCTGACGGCACTCCGATTCACGACTATGACAATAAATACAGAAATATGATATCAATGCGAGAGGCCCTCTCAGACTCGCGTAATATTCCGGCTCTGAAAGCATATCAAGCAGCCGGTAAAGATAATGCCGTCGACTTTGCAAATGACTTAGGACTAGGATTAAACAAAGAGAGTGTAACCGAATCTTATTCGATCGGAGGATTTGGTGAGGATAACCGCGGTGTATCTACTATGACAATGGCGGGCGCCTACAGCGCTTTCGGAAATAACGGAACGTACAATGAACCGCACGCGGTCACATCGATTGAATTTAATGACGGCACTAAGCTTGATTTAACACCGAAACCGAAAAGTGCTATGAGCGATTACACGGCATTCATGATTACCGATATGCTCAAAACAGTCGTGCAGTCAGGAACAGGCAGACTGGCTCAAGTACCGAACGTGGAAGTCGCCGGTAAAACGGGTACGACAAACTTTACTAAAGAGGATATTCAAAAATATAATATCGCACAAGGCGGAGTTCCAGACTCATGGTTTGTCGGATACACCCCTCAATATACAGCAGCGGTTTGGACCGGAGTTGAGTCTGGCAACAAAGCAGGTAAGAAATCACTGTCTTCTGCTGACCAGCAAGTCGCAAAACGGATTTTCCAAAAGCTGATCTCATACGTTGATGACGGTAAAGGAAGCTTCAAGCAGCCTGACAGCGTCGTCAAAGAAACGGTTGAGAAAGGCTCGAATCCTGCCGCTTTAGCCGGACCGAATACACCGGATGATAAAAAAGTGACGGAGTACTTCGTGAAAGGAACGCAGCCAACTGCCGTTTCTAAAACGTACACGAAAGAAAAAGCCGATAAACCGACAGGATTGCAAGTGAAATACGACAAAGATAAAAAATCATTAACCTTAAGCTGGAATTATGACGGTGATGCAACATTCAATGTCAAACAATCCGTTGACGGCGGAAGCTACAGTGACATTCAAAACAGTTCGGCAAAAGAAGCCGTCGTCTCAGATGTCACGCCAGGCTCCACATACAGCTTCCAGGTGACAGCGGAAAACGATGACGGAAAAAGCGATACGGCATCAGCATCTTTCAAAGTCCCGAAAGATGAAGAAGACGATGCAGATAAAGATAAAGCGACTGACGATGAACAGAAGTCTGATGAAGATAAAGATAAAGACAAGACGCAAACCGATGATTCAAACACAGATGACAATCAGACAGATACGTCTGACGGATCGGATCAAACACCCACTGATGACTCAGATAAAAATCAGGATCAATCCGATAAGGATCAAACGGATGACAACAATCAGAATCAGCCCGGTAACGGGACGGATAACAACGGACAGCAAGATAACGGCTCTGATAATGATTCCGATTCCGGTTCAGACGGCACAAATAAACCTGACAGCGGTCAAACGGACAAAAACCAAGACTCATCTTCAAATATCAACGGGCAGTCCAATTCGTCAACCATCCAGTCAAATTCCGCTCATTAGCGGACGAAATCCTTCACCTCAAACAGGTGAAGGATTTTTTTCATACAAAAAAACCTCCTTATGAGAAAAGGAGGTTTTTAACATTTGTTCATGGCTTCATATTTATGATATTGTTTCTTCATCTCCGTCATCAATTCATCCAGCTGAATAAACGAGTGAAATTGAGTCGGTTTCGTTAAAATAAACGCCATTCGCTCCGCCCAATTGATCGGTTCGGCGGGAAAATGTTTTGTTTCAAGCACAGTCCAGTCGAGTGATGTAACCCGCTCCCCTGCCGTCCAGTGAAAAGCGGCAATCAGACAGGCAATTCCCTTCAGCATGTCATTTTGATCACATCTCGATTTTCTTGTTTGAAAAACGGGAAGCAGCGTTTCTTTCGTTTCGTTCCAAATCTGAAACAGAAACGGGACATATTCGCCCCTTTCCCTCCATGGCTGCACTGTTGGCTGACCGCTGAAATCCATATACAGCGGATGGCGGCGCAGCGCCGTTTTGATCTCGAGGCTTTCCAAGTCCGTAAGGCTTCGCAGGTATGTTTCATAGCCTGCCAGAATGTCAATCGCCGTCACCGTTTCACCAGCCCTTTTTTGTCACGCTTCTGCCCTTCTCTGCAAAGCGGAAGCAAAGGACATTCCGCACAGCGGGGAGATTGCGCTTTACAATGATACCTGCCGAAAAATATTAATCTGTGATGCGTAACAGACCAATCCTCTTTCGGCACTTTTTTCATTAATGTTTTCTCTACTTCCAAAACAGAGTCCTTCCAGCGGCAGATACCGAGCCGTTTAGAGACCCGCTCCACATGAGTGTCTACTGCAATCGCAGGTACGCCGAAAGCAACAGACACGACCACATTTGCCGTTTTCCGTCCGACACCCGGCAGATTCACAAGCTCATCCCGGTCTTTCGGCACTTCTCCTCCGTACTCTTCGATGATCATTTTGCTCAGCTTTTGAATATTTTTGGCTTTATTACGGTACAGGCCGATTGATTTAATATCCTGCTGGAGTTCTTCCAGCGATACGGCAAGATAATCTTCGGGCCGTTTATATTTTTGAAATAGCGTTTTTGTCACTCTGTTGACGAGAGCATCCGTACATTGCGCGGATAATGCGACTGCCACAACCAATTCGAAAGGATTTGAATGGACAAGTTCACATTCTGCGTGCGGAAACATATCGCCGATTTTTTCAAGACAATATTCAATCTGCTTTAAATTTAACACGTTTCTCCCCTTCTCATGTTATTGTTCCAGCCAATTGTAAAAAGGCACCTGCCTCGTATACTCTTTTTGCGGATCATTTTGTTTCGTTTGAACACGCCGGAATTTTTGGCTGTGCGCCTTCGCCTGCTCAACCGTTTTGAAGCCGTTCTTTTTCCATTCAAATAAAATCCGGTCAATATAGCGAAAACTGAGTTTCCCCGATAAAACGGCTTCTTTTAAGGCGTGTTTAATCAGAATCGCATCATGCTGATCCTGATCCTGCCATATGGCCAGCGTCTCGCATTCAAGCGGCGACAGCGGTCTTCCGAACTCTTCTTCAAAGATGGTATACAGGCTTTTTTGTTCTCTTTCTGACGTTCTTTCCTGCGTTTCGTTTTGTGAATGCTGCATGTAATCATACAGCTTCGCCCATAACGGCTGCAGAGAATATTTTTCAAACTTTATGCCGTTATGGTCTTCACATTCTTCAATAAACAGAAAACCTTTTTGAATAAACATTCTCAGGCAGCTTGTACATTCTTCAGCAGAGATGGACATGCCTGATTGAAGTTCAAACGGCGTCGGAAAATAAGAGCCTTTTTCCAAATGCATTTTAATCTTCAAAAGCAGGATCAATTCGGTTTCATTCAGCCCAAGCTGCCGGTAATGTGTCAGCAGCAGGTTGGGAATGCTTGAAATGCCGAGTTCCTGCATATCTATAAATTGCTGTTTTTTCATCCTTACACCTCTTACTGTAAAAGGTTATCTCCGGGAGCTTTCCCCTTTACTTAGAAAAAGTCTCCCTTGCAGGAGACTTCGTTTTTCATAACTATTACGGATACAGACGGTTCAGAAGTCTCGGGAACGGAATCGTTTCACGCACGTGAGGCGCTCCGCTGATCCAAGCCACTGTCCGCTCAAGTCCAAGGCCGAAGCCGGAGTGCGGAACAGAACCGTATTGTCTGAGTTCAGCATACCATTTGTAAGCATCTGAATCCAGACCGTGTTCTTTTAATCTTTCTTCCAATAAATCCATATCATGAACGCGTTCTGAACCGCCGATGATTTCCCCGTAGCCTTCCGGAGCGATTAAGTCGGCACATAACACGACATCGTCACGATCTTTGGCAGGCTGCATATAAAATGGTTTTAATGACGTCGGGTAATGAGTGATAAACACCGGTTTGTCATAGCTTTCTGCGATCGCTGTTTCATGCGGCGCACCGAAGTCATCTCCCCACTCAATATCGTCAAAGCCTTTTTCTTTCAGGAATTCGATCGCTTTATCGTACGTAATGCGCGGGAATGGCGCTTTGATTTGTTCAAGCTTCGATGTGTCTCTTCCTAATGTGTTCAGCTCGATCTTACAATGTTCCAGCACGCTTTGTACGATGTACGCAACATAATTCTCCTGAACTTCAAGGTTTTCTTCAAATTCAACAAATGCCATTTCAGGCTCAATCATCCAGAATTCGATGAGATGGCGTTTCGTTTTCGATTTTTCCGCTCTGAACGTCGGTCCGAAAGAGAATACTTTTCCGAGCGCCATTGCAGCTGCTTCCATATACAGCTGGCCGCTTTGAGACAAGAAGGCGTCTTCATCAAAATATTTCGTCGCGAACAGCTCAGTCGTGCCTTCCGGAGCGCTTCCCGTCAAAATCGGCGGATCAACTTTCACGAAGCCTTCTTTGTTGAAAAATTCATAAGTCGCACGGATGATTTCGTTGCGGATTTTCATAATTGCGTGCTGGCGTTTCGAACGGAGCCATAAATGTCTGTGATCCATTAAGAATTCCGTACCGTGCTCTTTAGGCGTAATCGGATAATCAGTCGCTTCGTGAATGACTTCAATGGATGTAACAGCAAGCTCATAGCCAAGCGGTGAACGCTCGTCCTCTTTCACAATTCCTTTTACATAAAGTGACGTTTCCTGCGTCACTGATTTCGCGATTTGGAAGATGTCTTCTTCTACTTCAGCTTTGACGACAACTCCCTGAATGAAGCCGGTACCGTCTCTCAGCTGTAAAAATGCGATTTTACCGCTTGAGCGTTTATTAGCGACCCAAGCTCCAATCGTTACTTCCTCGCCTGTGTGTTTATACACTTGGTTGATTGTTGTTTTCAAACTCTTTCCCTCCAGAACAAGAAAGACATTCAGGAATCTGCCTGAATCTCTTTTTTCATCACTTTATTATACCCGTTCTACTCTAACGGGGTCAATGCAAGTGAAAAGCGGCTTTAAAAGCCGCTTTTTCAGAATCAGCTGTGTTTTTCCGTGAAGCGGCGGATTCTTTCGACCGCTTCTTCTAAAAGATCAAGTGACGTTGCGTAAGATAAACGGACGTTGTCCGGTGAGCCGAAGCCCGAGCCCGGCACGATGGCGACTTTTTCTTCTTCCAGAAGCGCCTTGACGTATTCATCGACATCTTTGAATCCGCAGTTTTCTGCGGCCGCTTTGGCGTTAGGGAACAAGTAAAACGCCCCTTCAGGCTTGACACAGGTGAATCCGGGAATTTCACTGAGCTGAGAGTAAATGGTGTTCAGTCTGTGCTCAAATGCCTGTCTCATCTCTTCCAGCGGCTCAGCCGGACCGTTATAGGCCGCAATAGCGCCGTATTGAGCGATGGACGTCGGATTTGATGTGCTGTGGCTCGCAAGGCTCGTCATCGCTTTAATAATCGTCTCCGAACCCGCCGCATAGCCGATCCTCCAGCCCGTCATGCTGTGAGATTTCGAAACGCCGTTAATGATGATCGTCTGCTCTTTCAATACATCTGAAAGCTGTGCGATTGAGACGTGTTTTTTTCCTCCGTATGTAAGCTTCTCATAAATCTCGTCAGAAACGATCAGAATGCCATGCTCCAGACACACTTTTCCGAGTTCCGCAAGCTCTTCTTTCGTATACATAACACCTGTCGGGTTGCTCGGTGAATTGATAATGAGCGCTTTTGTTTTCTCGGTGATAGCCTGCTTCAGCTGCTCCGGTGAAATTTTAAACTGATTGGATTCCAGCCCTTCTGCATAGACGGGACGCCCCCCTGCCAGTTTCACCTGCTCAGGGTAGCTGACCCAGTAAGGAGTCGGTATAATCACTTCGTCCCCTTCATCAAGAATGACCTGAAATAATGTATACAGAGCGTGTTTCGCTCCGGTGCAGACAATGATTTCTGACGGCTTATATTCAATCCCCTGATCGTTTTTGAATTTTTTTGCGATACTGTCTTTCAGCGCCGGCAGACCGCCTGAAGGCGTATATTTTGTGTGGCCTTCATTCATGGAACTCGCCGCGGCATCTATAATGTGCTGAGGCGTATTAAAATCCGGTTCTCCTGCTCCGAGGCCGATGACATCATGGCCTTCTGCTTTCAGCTCTTTCGCTTTTGCAGTAATTGCAAGTGTTGCAGACGGTGTTAATGCGGATACTCTTTTTGCCAATTTCAACTTGAACTCCCCCTAATACGTCTCACGGTGTGATGTTTTTGAGAATCTTGCCGCTTGTAAAGTCCACATAGCTAAAGCTATACTGCCCGCTTTTGTTGATATAGGTCACTTCCCATAACGGAACATTGTTTTCTCTCGCCGGGTGAACGCCATTCAGCTTGGAAACAAGCCCTTCGTCCCGAACGATCTTGGCAGCCTTGCCGCTTGAAATGCCGTCACTGGCTTTTTTTGAGAGAATTTTTGCTTTTTTGTCGGCCGGAACCCATACATACATATCTTTTCCATGTTTATCCGTTCCGGTAACAACATAATATTTCTGTTTGCCGACAAAGGTCTCCACTTTCTCAGCATCTGTCAAATCCGTTTTTTCTTTAGCGGCTGCGGCAGCTGTTTCGTGGCCTTCTTCTTTTTGAGCCATTGCAGATTTAAAAATGCTGGCCGAAAATAAAAGAACTGCTAAAAAAATAATACCAAATACAGCTGTAAATATTAATGCTTTTTTTCTCATCTTTTTCACCTATGTACGATAAATGGTGAAGACCGCTTCATTTTGATTTTCTTCGTCGAGCGCAAGGCCGAACATCAGATTGTCCCGTTTCAAAGTCCGGTTTAATGTATCGACGATTTTATATAAATCATCTGAATGCTCCACATTAATCGTTGACAGAATTTCAATTTTGCTTTCCATTTTTATACCCTCCATCGGTCGAACAAATTTTGTTAGTCATAACGGGATGCGCCCGCGGCATAATAAAATCACAAGGCGGCATGAACCCGCTTTTACTATAAAAACAATTCCTCATCCCACACCACGAAAGCCGCGTTTATGCGGCTTTTATTCCGTTTGGCTGACATAAGCCCCGAGTTCGGCATCCGTCAGCTCCAAAAGAGATGAAGTCGGGAGCGCTTCAAGAAACAGCCGTCCGTATCCCGCCGTCTTTACACGCTGATCTAAAAGAACGATTGTTCCCTTGTCTCCCGCCGTACGGAGCAGGCGCCCGATCCCCTGTCTGAACGTTAACACGGCCTCAGGCAGGGAAATCGTCTGAAACGGATTTTTCCCCTGCTTCTTCGCAAATTCGCATTTTGCGGCGTGAAGCGGATTGTCAGGCGCCCTGAAAGGAAGTCTTGCGATCATGACAGTTGACAATTCATCCCCCGGAAAATCAACGCCTTCCCAGAAATGATTCGTCCCGAGCAAAATCGCCCGGCTTGCCGTTTTAAAGGTTTTCATTAATTTACCGGGACTCCCGCCCGAAATACCTTGGGCGAGAAGCTGAATGCCTGAGATCTCCATACTGAGTTTCAGTTCCTGATACACTTTTTTCAGCATATCATGAGACGTAAACAGGACAAGGATCTTCGGCTGTTTTCCCTTTGACATGATTTCCGCATACTTGGCAATATGCTCAATGACTTCCCGCTCCCCGTCATATTTAACGGATTTCATCTCTTTCGGAATGATGACGTTCATCCGATCATCGTAAGAAAAAGGAGACGGGATGCTTTTGGTGCGCGGATAAAAATCCGCAAGTCCGAGCCTTTCAATCATAAATTGAAAAGACTGCTCCACCATTAAGGTCGCTGATGTGAGCACAACGCTTTTTTTGCGGGCGAAAAACTGGTCTGCAAGCATTTCACCGGGCTCCAAAGGCTGCGCATAGATGCTGACGGCGTTTTTTGCGCCCTTCGCATCAATTTCAACCCAAACGGCTTCTTTCTCATCATTTTCAAACAGCAGCCTACTGAACGTATCGCGATATTCTTTCAGCCCCCTGATACACTTTACATATTCGGCCGCTAAAAAAGCCGCTCCGCTTTTCATCTGATCAAGCTTTTGATGTAACAGTTTCTCCTGTACTGAAAACATGTCAAGCAGCTGATCCAGCATCGCACAAAGCCGCTCCGCTCCGTCCGTTATCATGTGAAACCCTTTATCCTGGCTTTTATGATTGAGACTATAGACGAGACGGTTCAGATCGTCTTTAGGTTTTCTTCGTTTGACAAAAGAATGCACTGAACTGAAAAATGCGTCGCTTTCCGATTGAATATGCTTCATCCACTCATCGGCATCAAAAAAACTTTCCGCCGGCAGTTCATACGTATAAAACAGTTTTCTCATCCGCTTTAACAGTCCGTGTTCCTTTAAGGTTCCGATTCGGCTGAGCTTTGTGTGCAGTCCGATGTATGAAGCTCTCTTCCCGAGGTGCTCGCTGGCGGCGCGTTCGAAATGATGCGCTTCATCAATGATGACCGTTCCGCTTGCAGGCAGTTTTTTCGTTTCACTGCTTTGATCTGAAAACAGCAAAGCATGGTTTGTGATAATCAGATCTGCGGCCTGCGCTTTTTCTTTAGCCCGTTCATAAAACCCGGCAGCCGAGTCCTTCCCTTTTTTCAAAAAAGAATTCTCATCGTAAGCCATGCGCTCCCACAGCAATCTGCCGCCTGATGGAAGATTCAGCTCAGCGGCGTCGCCCGTTTCAGTCTCCGTCAGCCAGACGAGAAGCTGTGCTTTCGTCAAAACCGCATCATAGTTGTCATCTTCCTCATGCAGAATATGTTCAAACTTAGGCAGGCACAGATAATGTGATTTCCCTTTTAAAATAGCGGCTTTGACCGGCCAAGGAAACATACGCTCCAAAAGCGGAAGATCTTTAGACATGATCTGCTGCTGCAAAAGAGTAGAGTACGTGCTGATAATCACGGGAGTTTGTTCCGCTTTGGCAAATAAAACAGCCGGAACGAGATAACCGATCGTTTTTCCGATGCCGGGCGCCGCTTCAATCAGCGCATGCTCCCGATTACGGAAGGCGCCGAGCACTTCATCCATCATCGAAAGCTGCCCATTCCGCTTTTCATAGCGGGGGATGATATCGGATAAGATCTGTTCTTTTTCTTCGTTCCACTTTTCAAGGTCAATGGCCGCATTCACCGGACGGGAAACCGGAATGTGATCGGGCTCTTTAATTGAAAAAGAGGCGTATGGAATGCAGCTCTTTTCTTCCGCCGGCCTGCTTTCATGTATAAAAGAATCCAAAAGCAGCGTCAAATCGCTGATAAAATGCTGTGAAAGCCTTCTAAGCTGCTTTAACGTCGGTAAAGGCAAATGTTTCAGTTTATGTAAAATGTCTAAAAAGACCAGTCCCGTAACCTCCGCATCGCTGTCTGCGCGGTGAGGGCGGTCATGAACAATATTCAGCTCCGCGCACAACTCACCGAGCTTATATCCTTCAAACCCCGGGAAAACAATACGCGAAAGCTCAACCGTATCAAGCACTTCACAATCCGGCAGCTCATAGCCCGCTTCGCTCAGTTCATGCCGGACAAATCCGAGGTCGAAATGAATATTGTGGGCAACAAAATACGCGCCGTCAAGCAGATGAAAAATCTCCTCTGCGACCGCTTCAAACGGCAGTTCATTTTCAACCATTCCGGACGAAATTCCCGTCAGCTGTTCAATAAACGGCGGGATGACCTGATTCGGATTGATATATTTTGAAAACCGCTCAGTTATTTGTCCATTTTCAATGACAACCGCTGCGATTTGAATGATTTTATCGCCCTTTTTCGGCGAATTTCCTGTTGTTTCGACATCTATGACAACGAACCGTTGTTTGTTCATTAAAATGGACACCTCAATTCTTGCATACGAGAAAAGTGTAACACGTTTTGTTGAGAAATGGAGCGGAAAAACAGCTTTTGCCCCTAAATCTTAAAAGAAAACCCCCATGAAGGGGGCTCTTTTACAAAATCGTGTGTGCCGGCTCCTGGCCCAGCATCTGCTCGATTTTATTCTGATCATCCAGTACGGCCACCTTCGGCTGATGGCTTTTTGCTTCCTGATCAGACATCATTTGATAAGAAATAATAATGACTTTATCTCCTTCTTGGACGAGACGGGCGGCAGCTCCGTTTAAACAGATGACGCCGCTCCCCCGCTTACCGGGAATAATATACGTTTCAAGTCTCGCTCCGTTGTTATTATTCACAATCTGAACTTTTTCATTAGCGAGCATTCCGACGGCATCTAAAAGATCTTCATCAATCGTAATACTGCCGACATAGTTTAAATTGGCTTCCGTCACGGTAGCGCGGTGCAGTTTTCCGGCCATCATAGTGCGGTACATATTATGATCTCTCCCATTCATCAATATCAATAATGATATTATCAATCAGTCTGGCTTTAGAAAATTGGACGGCGCAGGCCAGAATGACCTTGCCGTTTAATGTTTTAAGCGGAGTCAGCTCCGGATAAGCGTACAGTTCGGCATAATCAATGACGCCGCTTGTGTTTTCGATGATATCGGTGACGGTTTTTATGACGGTTTCCGGATTTCTTTCACCGTCTTTGATCAGTTCGGCACCTTGCTGCAATGCTTTATAGATCATCGGCGCTTCTTTGCGTTCCTGCTCAGTCAGATAGACGTTGCGAGAGCTTTTGGCAAGTCCGTCTTCTTCTCTGACCGTGTCCACTGCAACCAATTCGATATCCATAAAGAAATCCTCAATCAATCCGTCCACAACCGCTGCCTGCTGGGCATCTTTCAGGCCGAAGTAGGCGCGGGTCGGTTTAACGAGATTGAAAAACTTCGTCAGCACAGTGGCCACTCCGTCAAAATGGCCGACGCGGGAGGCGCCGCACAACACGTCAGTTCTCCTTTTCACTTGCACGGCAACATTTTGCTCGCCTTTATACATGTCACTTGGAGACGGCGTAAACAAAACATCTGCCCCCGCCTGTTCTGCAAGCCGGGCATCGCGCTTTAAATCCCGCGGATATGCTTCGTAATCCTCGCCCGGTCCGAATTGAGTCGGATTGACAAAGATGCTCATCACGACAATATCGTTTTCTTTGCTTGCTTTTTCAACCAGCGTCAGATGTCCTTCATGAAGAAAACCCATTGTCGGGACGAATCCGATCGTCCGGCCTTCTGAGCGGTATTGTGCAATTAATTCTTTCAGCTGTTGAGTTTCTGTCAGTTGTTTCATCGCTTACTTTCCTCCGTACAAGCCTTGCAGCACAGTTTGGTTTATCTGAAAGGAATGCTTTTCTTCCGGGAAAACCCGTTCTTTCACATCACGGACATAATCACTGAGGGCCGACTCAATCGTGCCGTCGATTTTGGCGTATTGCTTCACGAACTTGGGTGTTCTGTCCACGCCGTGGCCGACGACGTCATGATAAACAAGGACTTGGCCGTCCGCTTTTGAACCGGCTCCGATTCCGATGACGGGAATGGATACTTCTTCTTTTATTTTAGCAGTCAGTTCAGCAGGCACGCATTCAAGCACGAGCATCATCGCTCCTGCCTGCTCGCATTTGATGCTGTCTTCAATGAGCTTTTTCGCGCTTTGCTCATCTTTTCCCTGCACTTTATATCCGCCTAATACGCCGACAGACTGCGGTGTGAGGCCTAAATGGCTGACGACGGGAATTCCGCCGAGAGTCAGCGCACGGATGGATTCGAAAACGCCGTCTCCGCCTTCCAGCTTTAACGCGTCCGCGCCGCTTTCCTGAATAATGGCCGCGGCGTTTTTCAATGTATCTTCTTTTGAAAGGTGGTAAGACATAAACGGCATGTCAGTTACGATAAACGTATTTTTCGCACCGCGTTTTACCGCTTTTGTATGGTGAATCATGTCACTGACCGTTACGCCGACTGTTGAATCGAGTCCGAGCACGACCATTCCGAGCGAATCCCCGACTAAAATCATGTCGACTCCCGCCTGTTCCGCAAGCTTTGCCTGCGGATAATCGTAAGCGGTCAGCATCACGATCGGCTCTCCGTTTTCCTTCATTTTCATGAAATCCAGTTTTGTTTTCATTCTGTTTCTCCTCCTCTAAACGGTGAGGAGATGAGCCGCCAATTCTTCGCAAGCAAAAAAGCCTTCTGTAAAATAAGAAGGATTCCCACTTGTTTAACGTTCGGCGAATGTCATCCCTCTGTCCCAGTCCTTTTTTGGATCAAGGCAGACTTTTCGTAATCTCTGTTCTGCTGATCAGGTGCAGTTCATTATGATACTGCCCATAGGAAGTATACCAAATTCACGAGGCTTGTACCAACTAAGATTAATTGAGCTCAATATCGGCAGAATAGATCTTCTTTATACCGTCTCTCGTTTCCAGGAGAAGAACTCCCTCATCATCAATGCCGAGCGATTTCCCGTAAAACGTTCCTTGCAGCGTTCTCGCTCTGAGCTCGTTCCCCAGTCCGACCGCATAGCTTTCCCATAGCAGCTTGATCGGTGTAAAGCCGTGGTTCAAGTAATCCTGATAGCGTTTTTCAAAAGTCAGCAAAATCTCTTGTATCAGACCCGCTCTGTCAATTTTTTCGCCAGCTTCCATGCTCAGGCTCGTCGCAATGTCCTGAAGCTCGCCGGGAAAATCGGCTTCCTGCTGGTTCACGTTGATGCCGATCCCGAGAATAACCGAACGGACATGGTTTTCTTCTGCCTGCAGCTCAGTTAAAATCCCGACGGCTTTTTTGCCGTGAATCATTAAATCATTCGGCCATTTAATGGCGGGCTGTACTCCTGTAAAGGCCTCGATGGCCTGAACGACCGCAACAGCGGATAACAGGGTGAGCTGCGGCGTTTTTTGCAAAGGAACGTCGGGTCTCAGAATGAGGCTCATCCAAATCCCGTTTCCCTCCTGTGAATGCCACACTCTGGCCATTCTTCCTCTGCCTGCCGTTTGTTTATCGGCGACTACGAGCGTCCCTTCCGGCGCACCGTCATTGGCAAGTTCATGAGCGGTTTTTTGGGTGGACGGCAGGACGTCCCGGTAATGAAGCTGTTTGCCCAAAACCTCTGTTTTCAGCCCGAAACGGATTTCGGATTCACTGAGTTTCCCCGGTTTTTTAATGAGCCTGTACCCTTTTCGTCTGACCGCCTCAACCTCATAGCCCTCTTTGCGGAGCTCCTCTATATGTTTCCAAACGGCGGTTCTCGAGCAGCCGAGCGCGTCACTTATTTTCTGCCCGGAGATAAAGCCGTCACCCGCCTCAGAAAATAAATCAATTAATCGGGTTCTTAATGTTGATCCCATGATGCGAGCCACTCCTTTATGTCATGTTTTCGGTTAGGGAGCTTCCCTGCCAATACCGCTTCTTCGATCCGGCGAAGTTCTTCGGCCACCCATTTACCCGCGCGGCGGTTTCTGAGCTCCATCAGATCAGCGCCTGAAATGTCGAGGTCTCGAAGGCTTTTGATCGGCAGCTGATCATACAGGCTCTGAACCTCTTTCAGCTTTTGTTCATCAATCGTCTTATGCTTTTTCAGCATCCCGATTTTAACGGCTGAAAACAGCGCCTCTCCCGCCCGGTACATCGCTTCCGCTTCCAGCTGCGCCGGATAAATGCTTATGATCTGCACCGCTTTTTTTATGACTTTTCCCGGCAGTTTCCATTGTTTTAAAAGCGCCTCGGCGCTTTTCGGACAAAGACCGAGAAACAATAACAGCGCTGCCCAGCGTTCTTCGCGTGCATCTAAAGAAGAAAACGGAAATCCGCTCGCTTCAAGCATTTGCTGCTCATAACCGGAAAGGCCGGGCAGCTCTTGTATCAGACCTGTTTGCACCATCGTTTGGATCGCTTCTTGTGAGGAAGCGCCCTGCAGCAGCTTTTCAAATTCGACGGTCTTTCGTTCTACTGATACATGTGCCAAAAGCTCCCTGTCTTTTATGACGGCCTCTCTTGTTTCTTTTTCTAACAGAAAGCCGAGCTGACTCATAAAGCGGACGGCTCTCATCATCCGCAGAGCGTCTTCCCGAAAACGGTCTTCAGGATTACCCACCGTACGGATCAGCTTTTGACCGATATCATGCGCGCCTCCGAAATAATCAAGCAGCTCTCCCTCGGCAGACATCGCCATCGCATTTATCGTTAAGTCTCTCCGCTTTAAGTCTTCTGATAAAGAAGTAATGAACCGCACAGCTTCAGGGCGCCGGTAGTCCTTATATTCTGATTCGGCGCGAAAAGTGGTGACTTCATAGGTTTCATCTTCCCACAAGACGATTACGGTGCCGTGCTCTTTTCCTACATCGACAGTCCGCTTAAAGAGGCGCTCCACCTCATTCGGCGAAGCGCTGGTTGCGATGTCCACATCACCTATTTTCCGTTTCATATAGCTGTCTCTGACGGCTCCCCCGACAAAGTACGCCTGATGGCCCGCCTTCATCAGATGATGAAGGATGGGGAGGGCTTTGACAAATTCCTGTTCCATAAGATCACTCCGGTCCTGCCAATTCGTCATAAATCCGTTCATACTGACTGACGATTCTTTGCGAAGAAAAGGCGGTCTCCACCATTTTCAGCGCATGATCAGTCAATCGTTTGCTGAGCTGTTTATCTTCTAAAACGGCAAGCGCTTTTTCAGATGCCGCCTGAATATCTCCGACTTCCACCAGAAAACCGCTTACTTGATCTTTAATCACTTCCGGGATTCCGCCGATATTTGTTCCGATGCACGGCACGCCGCAGGCCATCGCTTCAAGGAGGACGAGTCCGAAACTTTCTTTTTCAGACAGAAGAAGCTTAAGATCGCTGATGGAATACAGCTCTTCCACTCTGTCCTGATTTCCGAGGAGCAGCACTTGATCCTGCAGTCCGTATTTTTCGACAAGCTGCCAAGCGACGCACTTTTCCGGCCCGTCGCCGACAAGCAGGAGCTTCGCCTTTGTGTTGGCTGCGATATTACGGAAAACGCGGATGACGTCTTTAACACGTTTTACTTTTCTGAAGTTCGAAACATGGATGACGACCTTTTCATCCGGCAAAATGCCATGCTTCTCTTTTATACTCTCTGTATTTTTCTTAAGATAAACACGTTCATCAATAAAGTTGTAGATGGTCTCAATTTTTTTATCCGGCTTGATTAAGTCATATGTTTCTCCGGCAAGCGCGGTTGATACCGCCGTCACTCTGTCGGACGCTTCGATGGCAAAACGGATTAAATCTTTTAATGACGGATCATATCCTAAAACGGTGATGTCCGTACCGTGAAGCGTCGTCACGATGCCAATGTCGCGCTTGAGCATCTGTTTGGCGAGATAAGCGCATACCGCATGCGGCAGCGCATAATGCGCGTGAATGATATCAAGATTTTCCCTCGCGGCAACCTCGGCGATTTTGCTCGCCAGCGTAAGGTCATAAGGCGGATATTTAAATACCGCGTATTGGTTGACTTCCACCTCATGAAAATGAATATTCGGATGATATGTATTTAATCTGAACGGGATGCTTGATGTGATGAAATGAACCTGGTGCCCTTTTTCCGCAAGCAGCTTGCCGAGTTCCGTCGCAATAATACCCGAGCCTCCGACACTCGGGTAGCATGTAATCCCTATTTTTAATGGTCTCATTGTCCGCCCCCAAAAACATCATCATTCAAAACGGGAAGCTGTTTTGAAAAGAAACCTTCGGCATACCCCGTCCCGGCTTCTTTACCATACAGTCTTTCCCTCGCTTCCACCATTTCGATATAACCGTTGGTCAGCGGTGTGTTCACTGACTGCGCCGTAGGAATAAACTGGCTTTGATAGGCGTGCAGGCTTTCTTTTTTCAGATCGATGGTTTCCGTTATGTCGATTACAAAGTCCGGACGGTGAAACCCGTTGATCATATAATAGTATACGCGCTGAGCCTTATGAGCCGGCAGTTCCTGGTGATCTCTGTATTTATGAATTCCCGCCGAGAACACCGCTTCTTCGACCAAAGCCGCCGCATTGCCGTGGTCAGGATGACGGTCTTTCGGATAAGGCATGAAAACGGTTTTCGGCCGGCAGGCTCTGATGACACTGACAATCCGGCGGATGCCCTCCTCACTTTTCAAAAGCCCGCGGTCGGGAAGCGTAAGCTGGATTCTCTCTTTTACGCCGAGAATTCGGGCCGCCTCTGCCGCTTCTTCTTTTCTTATCCCTACCGTTCCGTTAGATGATAGTTCGGCCTCGGTCAAATCGCATATCACCGCGGTTTTTCCTTGAGCCGTAAATTTTGCGATCGTGCCGCCCATACCGATCTCGACATCATCACTATGGGCGCCGAACGCCAGAATATCAACGTGTTCAGACATTCGGCTCTCCTCCGCGCACAAGATTGCGGAAATCAAATGCCCCGCCATCCAGCGTCCGGACGAGGATTTCCGCTGTTCCCATATTTGTGGCGAGCGGGATCGCGTATACGTCACACAGCCGGATCAGCGCCGAGACATCCGGTTCGTGAGGCTGCGCAGTTAACGGATCGCGCAGAAAAATGACGAGATCCAGGGCATTTGCTGCAATCAATGCGCCGATTTGCTGATCTCCGCCGAGCGGGCCGGATTGAAAACGTTCAACAGACAATCCGGTCGCTTCCTGGATTTTCAGGCCCGTCGTACCTGTCGCGTATAACTCATGATGGCTCAGTATATCTTTATATGCGGTCGTAAACTGAACCATATCCTGCTTTTTTTTATCGTGAGCAATCAAAGCAATTTTCATTTGATGTTCTCCCCCTTGCCGATTCAGTCGATAATATTTTCGAGTCCGTATACAAGCTGGTCGATTTTCATCACTTGCTCCACTGACAGCTTCACTCCTGACATAAAGGAAGCCCGGTTATAGGAGTCATGGCGCAGTTTCAGCGTCTGGCCGTCCATGCCGAACATGACTTCCTGGTGGGCGATAAGGCCCGGCAGACGCACGCTGTGAAGGCGGATGCCGTTTAATTCAGCACCGCGGGCGCCCGGCAGAATTTCTTTTTCATCAGGATGGCCCTGCTGCTTTTCTGTACGGACGCTTGAGATCATTTCCGCTGTTTTCAGCGCCGTTCCGCTCGGGGCATCCAGCTTTTGATCATGATGAAGCTCAATGATTTCTACATCTTCAAAATAGTTGGCGGCCATTTGTGAGAACTTCATCATCAGCACCGCGCCTAATGCAAAGTTCGGAGCGATGATGGCGCCGATTCCTTTTTCTTCAGTCAAGGCTTGAAGCTCCTCTAAATCCGCTTCAGAAAATCCGGTCGTTCCCACAACGGGGCGGACGCCGTGTTCAAGAGCGGCTTTCGTATGTTTTTTGCCGATTTCAGGCGTTGTCAAATCGATCAGCACATCCGGTTTTGTTTCTTGGAAACATGCGCGGATATCCGTATAAATAAGAGCGTCTGAATCAGCTGACATCACTTCCCGCAATGTTTGCTGATCGTATGTATGGTCAATGGCGCCGACAAGCTCAAAATGAGGCGTGCGGACGGCAAGTTTTACGGCCTCCTGGCCCATTCTGCCTCTCGGTCCGGCAATGACGACTTTAATGGTTTCATTTGACATGGTTTCTCCTACTTTCCTTCTTCTTTTCTAGTCCAGCGGTCTTTATCACGTGTATTAAATTTATGCATGACGCGGTTATGAGCTTCCTCCAATGAAATATCAAGGGAGTTGGCGAGGCAGATCAGGACGAACAGCACATCACCCATTTCCTCTTCCATGCTTTTCTCATTTTCCGTCGTTTTCTTCGGCTTTTCACCATAATAATGGTTGACTTCTCTTGCAAGTTCGCCCAGTTCTTCCGTGAGACGGGCCATCATGGCAAGCGGGCTGAAATAGCCTTCTTTGAATTGGCCGATATATTCATCGACCTCAGCTTGTAAGTCTTTCATCGTTTTGTCACTCACTGTGCGAATACCTCCTGTCATCTCTTCCATGTTAGCTAATTCAAGTACATTTGACAAATGTTAAAAACGGCAGTTTGCTGTTTTCTTTTGTATCCACTATAATATTTACGCAATCTTATGGAAGGAAAAGGGGTTTGATGCAATGCTTGGAGAAATCAGAATCAAAAACATTTGCTTTATTTTAATCGGCGCCGCTGTTTTTTCATTCGGACTGGTTCACTTTAATATGCAGAACAATTTGGCGGAAGGCGGATTTACCGGCATTACGCTGCTTTTATATGCGTTATTCCACATCAGCCCTTCTATTTCCAACCTGGTATTGAACATTCCTATCTTTTTCATCGGCTGGCGTATGCTCGGCCGGACGATGTTTGTCTATACCCTGATCGGCACCGTCTCTCTTTCTGTTTTTCTGAGTGTTTTTCAGCGCTACGAAATTCATATGCCGCTGTCCCATGATTTAGCGCTGGCCGCCTTGTTCGCCGGTGTATTTATCGGCGCGGGTCTCGGCATTATTTTTAAATACGGCGGCACGACGGGCGGGGTCGATATCATCGCCAGGCTGATCAACAAATTTTTCGGAATCCCGATGGGCCGGACGATGTTTGCCTTTGACGCCTGTGTCATTCTTCTTTCTTTGTTTACGTATCTTTCTTACAAGGAAGCGATGTACACGCTTGTAGCCGTTTTTGTCGCTGCGAGATTGATTGATTTTATACAGGAAGGCGGCTATGCCGCAAAAGGGGCAACGATTATTTCTTCGAAAAACGATTTGATCCAGCAAAAAATCATTGAAGAGATGGAGCGCGGCGTCACCGTTTTGAAAGGACAGGGATCATATACAAAAGAAGACAGGGACGTTCTTTACTGCGTCGTTCCGAAAAACGAAATTGTGCTTTTGAAAAGCGTCATCACTTCCGTTGACCCGCACGCCTTTGTTGCAGTAAGCGACGTCCATGATGTGCTCGGCGAAGGATTTACGCTTGATGAAAATAAAAATCCGATCAGACGATAATAAAAAGGCGGCTTTTGCCGCCTTTACTGTTCGTGTTTCCATTTGACAACCGGTGATTTTTTCTTTTTCAATCGGCGGGCGAATGCCGGACTGACATTGAGCGTCTGCTCGACGAAGCGCTGCGGCGTCAGTGCCAGCCATTGGTTTAAAGAGACGTCTTCGAAACGGTCGCTTTTGAAGATTTCCAGAAAGCGAAGCACGGTGTCACCGGTATTCTGAACATAATGTCCCATTGCAAAAGGAACATATCCTACGTCACCCGCTTGATAGTTAAATGTCCGCGCTCTTCCTTCCGCCGCAAACACCGTCATTTTTGCTTCTCCTGAAAGATAATACTGCCACTCGTCCGTATTCGGATGCCAATGCAATTCTCTCATGCCCCCGGGTTCGACCTCCACAAGAGCTGCGGCAATCGTTTTTGACACCTTAAACGTTTTTGAATCGACAATCTTTACTCTTCCCCCGCTGGTAACAAGGGGCTCCTGCCGGGAAAGCTTGTAGCTGAACGGCTCCAAAACGGTGCCTTCCGGGGAAGAAACTGCTGCCTGCTCAATAGGGGGAGGCGGTTTCAACTGGAACATGTAACGCTCTTTCTTGTGAATATAAGCCAACTCATAACCCGGAACACCGAAGTTCGCCTCCAGCACGCTGCGCGGGGTGTGGGCAAACCAGTCCGTTACTGAAAAGGTGCTGTTTTCTGAAAAAGAGCCGTCATCAAAGACGAGCAAAAACTCACTTCCCTGCTCTAATCCTTGAATGGAATGAGGAATGCCGGAAGGAAAATACCACAGATCCCCTTCACTGACATTATCAATAAAATTCCGCCCATTTTGATCGACCGCAGTTAAACGGACTCCTCCGTTAATCACATATCCCCATTCGGCTTCTTTATGCCAATGAAGCTCCCGCACAGCTCCCGGCTTCAGTCTCATGTTCACCGCCGCGATGTTTTTGGATACCGGCAGTTCCCTGACCGTCACCTCTCTGGACCATCCTCCGTCTTCAAGCCTCATATGCGTATCAGAAAATGAGAATTTCAAATTTTGAACCGTTCCTGCATCCGTTGAAGGCGGAACGAGCATGTCAGGATTCTGGAAGTCACGCGCGAGGTTTCGCGGTCCTTCGTCAGTCGCCCCTTTTCTGCCTCTGATCGGCTGCGGGAGGTGTTTTGAAGCCAATTGCTGGATGAGTTTTTTCACTGGCTTAGCTCCTTTACAGCAATTTGTGTTTATTTAGACTTAGGATACTCACGCTTTTTCTCTTTCTTTTTTTCCGCTCTGTATTTTCGGTAGCCGACATATGTCAGCGCAGTAATAATGATACCGCCTGTTGTCAGAATGACCCAGAGCAGCGAAGGATCAGCGTCATCCCGCTCCACCTTGTCAAAAACCCGCTTTAAATCCTGCTGCAGGAGCGTCAGACGCTCAAGCTTTGTTCCTTTTGTCATCTGCTGAAACCCTTCCTGCTCAATCACCTCGATATGTTTCGCCACCGTATCAAGCTGGCCGGCCGACACATCCATTGTCAGGCTGGGGTAAATTAAATCATATAATGATATAAATTCATTCCACTTTTCATTGAAATTTTCACTTCCGTTTCCGCTGACATCTTCTTTTAAGGCGCTGAATGTCGCCATAATCGGTCTTTCAAGCGAACCCCACAGCGGATCGGAGTGGTCTTCCATCGCATCCATTACCAACCTGAACTGGGCGGCTGCCCGGATTTTTTCGTTATCTGAGGCGTCTGCCTGTTTCAGAACGCGCACTAAATCATTGAAACCCAGAGTCACCTGCCTGACTTCGGCGCCGTTCAGTGAGTTTACGTGTGTCATTTTTTTCTTAAAGTAGCCAAGCACTTGCAGAGCCTCATCATACTGCGAATGCCGCGTCATTTGGAAAACGGTATCCGAAAGGTCGTTCAGTTCCTTGAGACCGTCCTCATCTTCAGCTTTGGCAGTTGTGATGAAACACATAAGAGCAAGTAAAAGACAGATCGTCAGCTTTCGTTTCATAGAGGTCCCTCCCACTCCTTCTCTTTACAGAATATGAGGAGCGGGACAAGGTTAGACCAAGATTCTATCAGTGTAAGTCAAGCTTTATCCGTCTTTTGGAAATCACCAAATAGTATGCAAGGCCGAGTGAAAATATGCTCAGCCAGAATGTAGCATAGCCGATCTCTTGCATATAGTCATTGAGCATTGAGTAGCGGGGCATCATGCCGAAAAGATAATCAATGACATCATTATGAAGCGTCCAAACAGCGGCAGCGGCAAGATGCCATAACCGGAACCGAAAATACGGGCTGTATAAAACGCCTTGAACGGCCATGGCAAAATGTGAAGCAATCAGCATGTACCCTTCCCAAGGCATCTGCCCCATTTTGGCCAGCACAAAGACATTCATTCCGACCGCCCACAGCCCGTATTTTACAAGGGTTACAAGAGCCAGCGCTTCAAACAGCGGCGCGTTTCTTTTCATGAGAAATGCCAGAAGCACGAACAGGAAGAAAAACGTCGCCGTCGGGCTGTCAGGCACAAATATCAGAAATCGGAACGGCGTGTCCGCAAGCTGAGGCACATACCAATAATAGCCGTACACCGTACCGATAAAATTAACGGCAAGAACAAGCAGAAGCATGCCGCGCAACCCTAAAAGATAAGAAATCCACCTCATACCATCAACTCTCAGTCCGTAAAAGTATGTATCATGCAAAAAAAGCTGACATCCGGTCAGCTCTTTTCATAAAAGTATATCCTGCTATTGTCTGCTTCACAATACGTTATTTCGCTGTCGTTTCAGAAATGAACTTCGCCAGCTGATCAAGCTGTTTGTCATTCCCTTTAAAAATACCGGCTGGCATCTGTCCTTTCCCTTTGACGGCGATTTTTTTAATTTCTTCCGGGCTCAGCCCGTTATCGACCAGGGACGGACCGGCGCTTCCGCCTTGAAGATTATCCCCGTGACAGGAAATACAGCCTTGTTCTTTAAATACCTTATAACCGTCTGATTCAGTATCAATGGCGGCTTCTTTTTTGATTTTCCCTTGCTCCTCCGCCTTCGCCCAGTCATGCGTCGCGACTGACTGCCACGTTAAAAAGACCGTAGCACAAAGCGCCAAAAGCATCATCCCGACCGCAACCGGACGCTTCCACGGCCTTCTTTCAGACCCCCTGTCGAGAAACGGAGCCAAAAGCAGCGACCCGAAGGCAAGACCCGGTATAATCATCGCGCCGATAACGGTGTAGCTCCCTGCGGCATATTCATATTTTAATAGCTGGTATAAAAATAGAAAATACCAATCCGGCAGCGGAATATACCCTGTATCCGTCGGGTCCGCCACCCGTTCTAAAGGCGGCTCGTGCACAATCGTTAAAACGAGAAATCCGACGAGGAAAACGGCCCCGACCATCCATTCTTTCAGCAGGAAGTTCGGCCAAAACGCCTCTGTCTTTCCAGGATACTCTGAATAGTCTTTCGGTATATTCGGTTTTTTTTCAGCCGGTATCCTTGAATCTCCTACAAACTTCATTCCTTTCCCCCGGTGCATGTCATCCCCTCCCTTTTATATCAGATTTGTATTAAAGCGGTCCTGAAATTCCCTGCTTGCGGATCATGACAAAGTGGGCGCCCATGAGCGCAAACAAAGCGGCAGGGAGAAAAAATACGTGAATCGCAAAAAATCTCGTCAGCGTTTGGGCGCCGACAATATCGTGGTGGCCGGCAAGAAGAGTTTTCACCTGCGCTCCGATCAATGGCGTCGCCTCCGCAATCTGAAGACCTACCTTTGTCGCAAACAGCGCCTTCATATCCCACGGAAGCAGATACCCTGTAAAACCGAGACCGAGCATCACAAAAAAGATCAGAACACCGACGATCCAGTTCAATTCCCGAGGCTTTTTATAAGCTCCCTGAAAGAAAACCCGCAGCGTATGTAAAAACATCATCACAATGACTAAACTTGCGCCCCAATGGTGCATACCCCTTACAATCTGCCCGAAAGCGACTTCATTCTGCAAATAATACACGGATTCCCACGCGTTTTTTATATCCGGCACATAATACATCGTTAAAAACATCCCGGACAGCACTTGGATAACGGTTACAAAAAACGTCAAACCGCCGAAACAATAGACAAAAGCCGAGAAATGGTGAGCGGGATTTACATGTTCCGGCACTTCATGGTCGGCGATATCCCGCCACATCGGCGTAATATCGAGACGTTCATCCACCCAGTCATAAATTTTATTCAGCATGTCACCCTTCCCCCCTAGGCTTTGCTTTTCCAAGATACAAAAAGCCGTCCTTTACTTTTTGCTCATAACGGTCAAGAGGCGCGAGCGGCGGCGTGCCCGGAACGTTCGTGCCGTCTTTTTCATACAGCCCGTAATGGCAGGGACAAAAGAATTTGTTCGGATTTTTAGGATCATTGTTCCAGTTTACGGTGCAGCCCAAATGTTTACAGATCGGAGAAAGCGCTATAATTTCATCCCCGTGCTTGTAAACCCAGGCTGACCTGGATTCTTCCGATTCGTACCAGGCGTCGACTTGATGAATTTTAAAGTCAAACCGCTTCGGCTCCTTCGTCAGCTCATCCACACTGACAACCTGCACCATTTTTTGATCTCCCGTCGGTTTTAATACCGGGTCCAGCGCAAAACGGACCATGGGCATAAGCGCACTGGCGGCCATAAATCCCCCCACGCCGGTGAGCGCATAGTTTAAAAATTGTCTTCTTGATATATCTTGTTTTCCGCCCATCTCTTCCCCCCCTAAAGATTGACCAAAAATTAACTAAAATAGAAAATAATTCAGAGATTTGACACCCTCATAATATATGAATCTTTCAGCAAGGTCAACAGAGGCAAAACGGGTGTTTTGCGGGATGCCTGGTGTTTTTAAGAATTGTTCCACTTCTGTAACAAAACGTTCAAAATTTCTCCGCACTTGTCATCCGCTATTTTTCTCTTTAAAGAGTCTTTCATATGTTCAAACGGAACGGCAGGTATGTATATGACATCAGACCCTATTTCAGAATCCTTCCATTTTTCGTCTGCCGTCAGGAACAAGGCGTGCCGGAAGTTGGTCATCACCTCTTCTTTGAGTTTTTGAAGCAGGTCAATTTGTGATTGGTCTATATCAACATATGTATAAGAGGGGAATAAATATACCCGTCCCTTCAATTGGCGCTCAAGCTCTTCAGAAAGCAATTGGGTGCTTTCCCCCTGTTCAACAGCCTCTTTTAAGCCTCCTGAAGATGTTATGGAAATTAACGGAATGACAGCGGTATCAATGTAATCCGCAGATTGTAAATAGGCATCGGCATCAGCGGCCCTCCATCTCATGTCTCGTTCCTCCTCTTTACGCAACAAGCCTTGCATACTCTGCAAGGCTGTCATTTATGTGAGCTGATTCAATTGGCGGGAAAGCTTTTCAAATGTTTCTTTGTCGTGGCGGTCCAGCGCCTCGTCGATATCTTTAAGCAGCTTTTCCCGCTGGAAAGTGGAAATGGCATGTTCTAATATTTTTTCGGCCATTCCCTGATCCTGTTTATTTTCAAACAGGTCTTTCGGCAGATGCGGATTTGATTCAAGAACAGCGGCATATTCCGGTGAGCTGTAGGCCGAACGGAAATTCAGCTGGATAAATAAATCCTGCTGTTTATTTAACCGGATGTCGTGAAAAGATTTTTCCGCGTCCGTAGTCATGACATTTTCTTTGTAAAACCTAAACGGCACCTCATCAACGCAATGAGTAGACATGATAATGCCTCGCGGGCAAAATTCGGCTTGTTCTACAAAATGGACTTTTTCCATTAATGAATCATGACTCATTAAATAATTTAAAATCCAGACGCACTCCCGGCGTTTAAGCTGATAATGATTTAAAAACCAACGGATAAAATCCTTTTTTTCATTGACAGAAACAGGGGTCTGCATGTAATTCCCTCCTCTATCGATCGTATAATCTGACATCACTTATACATTCAGCAAGCATGGTCCAAAATCCTGCTTATCTTAAAAATTCATCCTCTATCCGTAAGATTGTTTCTTCAAGCTCTTCGTTTGTTCCATCCATTGAAAGCACTTGTTTTAAAAGCGGCAGCGCTTCTTTCTGGAGACCCTCTTCCAATAAGAAGTGAGCGTATTCATATAAGAAATCCCGATCATCCTGATAATGGAGATACGCAGCTTCGAAGCTTTTTTTCGCTTCAGCGTATTGCTCAAGGCCTGTATAGGCACCCGCCAAATACCAATTGTATTTCGGATCTTCTTCTCCGTAGCCGCGGACTTCCTGAATCAGATCAATAATCTCTTCAAAGCTTTCTTCTTTATGATAGACGGCTAGAAGCGTATGGAGCGCTTCCACGTAACCCGGATCGAGCGCCAGCGCTTCCTGAAGAAGCTTTTTGCCTTCCTCTTCGTTGCCGAGCTTTAACGCCATTTTCGCCGCATAGAGAAAAAGCTCTTTATTGTATTCATCGTAAGTAATACCTTCTTTAGCGGTTTTTAATGCATCTTCATACATGCCTTCTGCCTCGTAGCTTTTTGCAAGCGGCATATAAAGCGATGAATAGGAAGGATCAAGCCCTTTTAAATCAGACAGCTGCTTGATGGCTGTTTTGACCATTCCCGCCTGATAGGCTGTGAACCCGTACCCGAAAATCGTATTCGGTTCTGTATGTTCTGCCGCCGCTTTTTCATACCATGAAATCGCTTCCTCAAATTCACCCGCCGCGCTCAATGACTCAGCCAGCCTCTGATGAACATTTACGCCGCCGATTTCGTGCCGTTCTTTTGCCGTCTCTTCATAGTACGGAACGGCTTTTGCGTATGACCCCTGAGTGAAGTATAATTCCCCCAGAGCGAAATCAATAACAGGTTCATCTTGTAACATCGCTTTCGCCTGTAACAGCTTTTGCTCACTTACTTCAAATAAGCCCTGCATCTGATACAGATCAGCCATTAAAAGAAGGCTTTCCGCGTAAGACGGGTCTTCCGGAGAAATCGTCTCCAGCACCTCAAGAGCTTTTTCTTCTTCATCAATATCTATTAACAATTCGGCGTAAAAATTCGTCAGCTCAGACTCATCCGGATAAAGGTCATGCAGATCACTGATCAGCGCTAACGCTTTTTCGGCGTTTCCCCATTCATAGTAGAGCTGGGCTGCAATGGCTTTGTCTTCGTCATGAAGCTGCGTTTCAGCTTTTGAAAGCGCTTTGAGTCCCTTTTCGGTTTCACCTGCTTCAACTAATTTTATGGCTTCTTGAATCAATGTATTCAAATCAGACCGGTCCTTTCTTTTCCTATACCTCATCAACCAATGAAAAGGGTTTTTATTCGGGTTATTCTTATCATAATTCAGACAGGGCCTGCCCGCAAATAAGATGCTTCACCCGGCATTATAGTTTATCAGAAAATGGTTAAGAGGAAAACGGCAAAAAAGGGGACGGCATCTTTATACGCAAACAGCGCAATTTGTTCCGGCTGTTTCTGTAACGAAAACGCATTCCCCCTTTCTTTTATTTTTCTGTTTAAGACAAGCTATGTCAAAGCCCAAGATTTTATGACACATGAAGAAAAAAGCCCGAAGAATCGTCTTCAGGCTTTTTTGGCTAATTGATCTAAATGCTCAAAAAATGACGGATATGAGACATGGATCGCCTCAGTATCACGGATGTCAATCGGCTCTTCTGTCAGGCATGAAGCGATACCGAGCATCATGCCGATGCGGTGGTCGCCGTGGCTTGACACATCGGCTCCGCCCGCAAGCGTTTTTTTGCCGTGTATTTTCATGCCGTCTTCAGTCGGTTCAATGTCTGCACCGATTTTCCGGAGCTCTGATACGACGGTGTCGATCCGGTTCGTTTCCTTCACCTTCAGCTCCGCAGCGTCTTTAATGACAGTTGTACCTTCAGCCTGCGTTGCCAAAAGGGCGATAATCGGGATCTCGTCAATTAAACGGGGAATGATTTCTCCGCCGATTTCTGCCGCTTTCAGATCTGAAGACTCAATAACCAGGTCTCCGTAAGGCTCCGCGCTGTCCGCTTCTGAAGAAATCACTTCAAGTGAAGCCCCCATTTGCTTTAAGACATCAATCATTCCCGTGCGTGTCGGATTCAGGCCGACATTTTTCAGCACAATCCGGCTTCCGGGAACGACAGCACCTGCCGCGAGGAAAAAGGCTGCTGAAGAAATATCACCGGGCACGAAAATATCAGCCCCCCGAAGCTTCTGACCGCCCGTTACGGAAGCGCTCGTCTCCGTTTCCGCAAGCTCGGCGCCAAAAGCGTTCAGCATCCGTTCCGTATGGTCTCTTGATTTATGAGGCTCAGTGACGGTCGTCGTCCCTTCAGCCTGCAATCCGGCAAGCAGCACGGCGGATTTGATCTGCGCGCTTGCAACAGGGGAGACGTAATCAATGCCTTTCAATTGTCCGCCTCTTAAGGATAAAGGCGTAAATCCTCCGTCCGCTCTTCCGTCAATCGCGGCTCCCATCTGTTTTAAAGGCTCTGTCACCCTCTTCATCGGGCGCTTTGCAATACTTTCGTCGCCCGCTACCGTACTGTGAAATGGGCGTCCGGCTAAAATGCCGAGCATCAGGCGGATGGTCGTGCCGGAATTTCCGACATCAAGAAGGCTGTCAGGCTCACAAAGTGCGTCAATGCCCTTCCCGTATATCGTTACATCACTTCCGTTTTGTTCAATGGAGACACCCATTTTTCTGAAGCAGGCAATGGTGCTCAGACAATCGGCTCCGGGCAAAAAGTTTTTTACCGTTGTCGTTCCTTCCGCAAGCGCTCCGAACATAACAGAACGGTGGGAGATGGATTTATCCCCCGGAATATGAATTTCACCGTTTAAAGACGTCACTTTTTCTCTTTTCAATGTTTTCCACCTCAGTCAGCGTAAAATGTGTCATATTTAGCGCGGGATTGAATGCAGGTTTCCGCCCGCTTCCTGTCATCATCAGTCTGGAAACTGATTCTGAGAATTCCGTTAATATCTTCTCTTGTTTCGATAATGCGGATGTTGGTGATACTGATTTTTTCTTCTGCCAATATCGCCGTAATTTCCGAAATGACCCCCGGATGATCGGGAACATCGACATAAAGGTCATAAAAGGACGGGATCGCTCCTTTTTGACGGAGCGGCAGACCGTCGCGATAATCTTTCGCTTTTTTAAAATATCCGAACAGGCTGTCCGCATCTTCATTTTCTACATAAGATTCGATCGTGTCAATCTCCCGTTTCCATTCTTTGAAGCGGTCAAGCAGTTTATCTTTGTTATGAAGAAGTATGTCCCTCCACATCGCCGGACTGCTTGAGGCGATCCTGGTGATGTCCCGAAAACCGCCGGCTGCGAAACGTTTCAAAAACGGATAATCTTCTTCAGCATGATGAGCCTGATGTACGAGGCTTGCAGCAACGATATGAGGGAAATGGCTGATGACGCTCGTTACGCCGTCATGCTCCTCGGGAGTCATCTCCACAAAGTGGGCGTTTGCCGCTTTCAAAAGTTCCTTCAGATGCGTTACTGACTCTTTAGAAGTTGATTTTCCGGGTGTTAAAATGTAAAACGCATTTTCGAATAAAAATTCTTTCGCGGCAGCGGCCCCGGATTTATGAGATCCCGCCATCGGATGGCCGCCGACAAATTGATAGTGAGCCGGAAGCACTTTGTCGGCGTAGCTGACGACTTTCTGTTTCGTGCTGCCCACATCCGTAATCAGGAGTTCATGGGTGATGTCTGATTCGGCCAGCACATCGAGCATTTTCAGCGTTTGGGCGACAGGCGTGGCGATAATGACAACAGACGCTTGCTGCGCCCCTTCCGTAAATGAGCCGGCCCGCTCGTCAATAATTCCGAGCTTCAGCGCGGCAGTGAGCTGTTCTTCCGAAATATCCACACCGATAATCCGTTTATGCGGATGCTCCTTTTTGATGGCCAATGCGATCGATCCGCCGATCAGCCCGATCCCCGCAAGCAATATAGTATCCTTCATTTCACTCATTTCCTTTTTCAACTATTTTAATAGAGCAAAGAGGTGATGCCTGATCACCTCTTATAATATTGCAGCTAAAATTGTGAGAATTTCCTCATTCTGCTCTTTCGTACCGACCGTAATCCTTAACGCTGTCGGAAATCCGAGCGCCTGTCCTGAGCGGACGATATATCCTTTTTCCAACAGGGCTTGGAACAGTTCATCCGCCGGGCGGTTAAAATCAATGAGCACAAAGTTGGTTTGTGAAGGATAACAAGTTAATCCGTGAGTTTCTGCAAAATCATAATACTGCTTAAGGCCTGCTTTATTTTTCTCGACGCATTCCTGAATAAATGTCTGGTCATCAAGCGCTGCCAGTGCCGAAGCCTGACCGATTCTGCTCGTATTGAACGGCTCTCTCGCCGGTTCAATCTGGCGGATCAGCGCTTCGTCCGCAATGCCGTATCCGACACGCAGCGCGGCAAGTCCGTACGCTTTAGAGAAGGTGCGGAGGATCATGACATTCGCATATTGCTTTAAAAGCGGAATGCTTTCTGGGTAATCTTCCGCCGTAACATACTCGTAGTACGCTTCATCAAGTACAACGAGTATATGCTCGGGAACTCTGTTTAAAAAGGCAATTAGCTCTTGCTCAGAAGTATATGTCCCCGTCGGATTATTGGGGTTGCATACCCATATGACTTTCGTCTTGCCGTCAATTGCTTCCAGCATCCGGTCCAAATCATGAGCGCCGTCACTGCGGAGCGGCACCTCGCGCACCTCAGCGCCTTCAATCACCGCATTATGTCTGTATTGCGGGAAAGTCGGGGCAGCGGTAATCGTGTTTGCCTGATCATTTAATAAAGAACGGCAGATAATCTGCACAAGCTCATCAGAGCCGTTGCCGAAAATGATCGAAGATTCACTGACCTGCAGATGCTCACTGAGCCGTGTTCTCAAAGCGGCACTGTAACCGTCGGGATACAGCGCAAGCTGCTCAATCTCCTGATGCAGCGCATCTTTAGCGGCCTGTGAACAGCCGAACGGATTTTCGTTAGAAGCGAGTTTTACTACTTTCTCAAGCCCGTATTCCATTTTCACTTCTTCTATTGGTTTGCCCGGCTGATACGGTTTCAGCTGCCGCAGCTGTTCTTTAATCTGCAAATCCAGTCACCTCATTTTACACTGTACAGTCGTCCGAACGTCTTTGCGTATTCTTCAAATTCAAGAAGCGCATCAGCTCTTGTTCCGGGATTCACAAGCTTTGTTTTAAGCTCTTCAACTTTTTTGACAAGCGCGCTGCCGACAACGACACCGTCAGATATTTCATTCATCCTGTCAACCTGTTTGCGGTTTGAAATGCCAAAACCGACCGCCACCGGAACAGAGCTGAATTCTTTCACCTTACGAATGAAAGAGTATACAGACGGATCGAATTCGCTGCGTACGCCCGTCACTCCTAAAGAGGATACACAATACACAAAGCCGCAGGCCTGTTCAGTAATTATTTTCAAACGGTCTTCACTTGTCGGCGCAACCAATGAGATATAAGCGATGTTCTCCTTTTTGCATGTCATTTGCAAAAGGGCGCTTTCCTCTAATGGAAGGTCGGGTACAAGCAGACCGTCTATGTCGTTTTCCCGCAGTAAAGCGAAAAAGTATTCTTTTTCTAATTGTAACACAGGATTATAATACGTAAAGAGGATAATTGGAATATGAACGCCGTTTTTTTTCATTTTGCCGCCAAGTTCAATTGCTTTTACGATATTCATTCCGTTTTCCAGAGCCCGTTTTGAAGCCCGTTGTATGACGGGTCCGTCCGCGAGCGGATCTGTGTAAGGAACGCCGATTTCAAGGGCAGAAGCGCCTGCATTCTGCAATGATATTGCCAGCTCAACAGAAATGTCAGGAAGCGGATCGCCAGCTGTAATAAAAGGGATAAATAATTTTTCAGAATCTCGCAGATTAAACATGTGTCTCCACCCCGTTTTCCAAAACATTCATCAGCGTATGAACGTCTTTATCTCCTCTTCCCGATAAACTGACGAGAATGATTTTGTCTTTATCCATGTCTTTTGCCATTTCAAACGCTTTTGCCAGGGCGTGGGCAGATTCAATAGCCGGAAGAATACCCTCTGTTTCAGAAAGCAGACGTAACGCGGCAATCGCTTCATCGTCTGTCACGCTTTCGTACGTTACACGGCCGCTTTTATGCAGATAGGCGTGCTCAGGGCCGATCCCCGGGTAATCAAGGCCTGCTGAAATGGAATACGGTTCGATAATCTGCCCGTATTCATCTTGTATTAAATAGGTCATTGAACCGTGAATCACCCCGAGCGTCCCTTTTGCGATCGTTGCCGCATGCAGCGGCGTATCAATTCCTTTTCCGGCCGCCTCGGCGCCGATCAGCTCAGTATCTTCGTCTAAAAAGGCCTGAAAAATGCCCATCGCATTGCTTCCGCCGCCGACACATGCAACAACCTTATCCGGGAGCGTTCCTTCAACCCGGCGGAGCTGTTCTTTCGCTTCCTCGCCGATGATTTTCTGGAATTCGCGAACGATATACGGATACGGGTGCGGCCCCACTACAGAACCGATAAGGTAGAAATGATCTTCACAATGCTGGACCCAATACCTGATTGCCTCATTCGTCGCATCTTTCAGCGTGCCGTTGCCGCTTGTGACCGGCACCACTTCCGCGCCGAGCAGTTTCATCCGGAATACGTTCAGCGACTGGCGCGCAACGTCTTCTTCACCCATAAAAACCGTACACTTAAAACCGAATTTTGCGGCGGCTGTCGCGGCAGCCACACCGTGCTGTCCCGCACCGGTTTCGGCGATGATTTTCGTTTTGCCCATCTTTTTGGCAAGCAGAATCTGGCCTAGCGCGTTGTTAATTTTATGAGAGCCGGTATGGTTTAAATCTTCTCTTTTCAGATAGATTTTCGCCCCTCCCAAATACTCCGACACCCTGTCTGCGAACGTTAATGCGGTCGGTCTTCCGGAGTAATCAAACAATAGTTTTTTATATTCGGCATGAAAAACGGGATCATTCCTTAATTCTGTGAAAGCCGTTTCGATTTCCTCAAGGGGCCGCATCAATGTTTCAGGGACAAATTTGCCGCCGAATTCGCCGTATCTTCCGATTTCATTTGGATATGGATACATAGTGGTTCATCCTTTCTTCTAAAATCCGGATCAGTGTTTGATCCTTTTGTCCGTTTTTTTCAATTCCGCTGGCAAGATCTATACCGCACGGACGCGATCTCAGTAAGCCGGTAATCGTTTCAGGATTAACGCCGCCCGCGATAAAACAGCGCTTGTTTGCATTTTGAGCCTGCTTTCGGTACAAGGGGACACGGGCCCATGAAAACGCGATTCCCGTGCCGCCTCTCATTCCTTTTACTGAAGAATCAATGACATAGCCGTCGACAGCAGGTGCAAATTGAGCCATCTGGCGGAGCGTCCCTTCCCCGTGATGGAGCGCTTTCCATATCTCCGAGCGCACAAGCGGGCGGAGGCGGAGGGCATCCTCAGGCGATTCATCACCGTGAAGCTGGATGACGTCAAGTGCCAGATCAGAGGCGATTTGCGCGATGTTTTCTATCGTTTCATTTACAAATACTCCGACATGTTTCTTGTCTGTCCGGACCTGCTCTTTCCATTTCCGGACCTCATCCGGCGTTACTCTCCGTTTGCTTGCGGCAAAAATAAATCCCAGATAATCCGCTTCTGAAGCTGCCGCAAGTTCATAATCACGCTTCGATCGTATTCCGCAGTACTTTAACTCAGGCTTTTTCATATCGTCACTCCCCGAACAGTCCGCGGATCGCCTTTTGCTGCGAATCCTCTCTCATTAAGGATTCTCCGACCAATACAGCCTGCGCCCCGTGCTTGTTGACAAATTGCAGGTCAGCCAAAGAACCGATGCCGCTTTCGCTGACCAGCAGGCAGCCGTCCGGTACAAGCTGCGCTATTTTTTCCGTTTGCGAAACAGAAGTACGGAACGTTTTTAAGTCCCGGTTGTTTATGCCGAGAATGTCCGGCTGAAACACTTGTAAAATCCGTTCAAGCACAGTTTCATCATGGATTTCAACGAGAACGTCCATGCCCTTCTCGCGGGCCTCTAGATAAAGCTCATGAAGCTCTGAAGGTTCCAGCGCTTCCCCGATCAGCAAAATGGCATCGGCGCCGATCCTGAACGATTCCTCCACCTGAAGGGAATCAATAATAAAATCTTTTCTCAGCACGGGAAGAGACACGGTTTGTTTAACATCTGTCAGAAATTGATTTCTCCCCTGAAAAAAACGGGTATCCGTGAGAACTGAAAGGGCGTCGGCTTTAGCCGCTTCATAATCCGCCGCAATCGTTTCCGGAACAAAATGCTCTTTAATCAATCCTTTAGACGGCGAAGCTTTTTTCACTTCGGCAATCAGCCCGATAAAACGGTTCGGGTTCAGGAGCGCTTTTTTAAAGGATCTCCGTTCAATTTGATAGGTTTCCGGCAGCACGATGGATTTAATTTCTTCTTTTTTCTGCTCAATGATTTGATCAAGCATACATTTCTTCCTCTTTCTGTTTCAGACGTTCGAGCTGCCTTTTGGCATCTCCGTTTTGAATCGCTTCTAAGGCGGTTTTCATTCCTTCTTTCAGATCGTTTGCAAGACCTGCCGTATAAATGGCCGCGCCCGCATTTAAGGCGGTAATATGCAGAGCGGATGACGGAGCTTTATTTGCAAAAATATTCTGAATGAGGAGCGCGCTTTCTTCCGATGAACTCACTTGAATATCCTTCAATGAACCTTCTGCAAAACCGAATTGTTCAGGTGAAACGGAATATTCCAGACGTTCACCGTTTTTCAGTTCAATGATATCGGTCGGTGCTGAGATGGACAATTCATCTAATCCGTCACGGGCAGAGACAAGCATGACGTGTCTGACATCAAATTGTTCCAAAGCGCTTGCCATCAGGCGCGCTTTATCAAATGAATAGACGCCGATCACCTGCCGCTTCACCTGCAGCGGGTTGCTGAGCGGGCCCAGCAGATTAAATACGGTTCGGAAGCCAAGCTCTTTTCTTGCGGCGGCGACGTGCTTCATTGACGAATGAAACAGCGGCGCAAACAAAAACCCCATTTGTTTCATTTCAATGCTGCGTTTAACGCTTTCTGGAGTGGCTTGAATGGAAACCCCCAGCTTTTCCAGCACATCCGCGCTGCCGCTTTTAGACGAAACGGAGCGATTTCCGTGCTTGGCAACTTTAGCTCCGGCGGCAGAAGCTGTAATCGCCGCTGCCGTGGATATGTTAAACGTAGAAATCCCGTCTCCGCCTGTTCCGCACGTATCAACGACATCCGCCAAGCCACCTGATGTCTGTGCCCGCGCCCGCATCACTTTTACAAATCCGGCAAGCTCCTCCGCCGTTTCACCCCGGTGGGCTAATACCGATAAAATCCCGCCTATCTCAGACTGCGACATGTCCCCGTTCATCATCATCTCCATCAGCTTTTCGGCTTCTCCAATTTTCAGCGTACGGCCATTAACGCACGATTGCAGAAATTTGTTCATCCGTCTTCTCCTCCCCGCCAGAAAAGATGTCTTCTGCGATTTGAATCGTTTTTAAAAGCGCCCCCGCTTTGTTACAGCTTTCTTCATATTCGGCTTCCGGGACGGAATCGGCGACTATTCCCGCGCCCGCCTGCACCGACGCCGTACCGTTTTTGACACTCATGGTGCGGATGGTAATACACGAATCAATTGACCCGTCAAATCCGATATAAGCGATACATCCGCCGTAGGTTTCTCTGGAAGTCGGTTCTAATTCATTTAAAAGCTGCATCGCGCGGATTTTCGGAGCGCCCGTGAGTGTTCCTGCCGGGAATGCTGACATCAGCGCGTCAACGGGATGGACGCCCTGTTTTAAACGGCCGGTTACAACAGAGATGATGTGCATCACATGTGAAAAAGAAACGACCTTTGTGAATTCCGGAACGGCTACGGAACCGTACTCCGCAACTCTGCCGATGTCATTGCGCGCAAGATCGACGAGCATGTAATGTTCAGCTTTTTCTTTTTCGTCATTCATCAGCTCTTTTTTCAGGCGTTCATCTTCTTTTTTTCCGGCGCCCCTTCTTCTCGTTCCGGCAATCGGATGAATTTCCAGGTGCCTGTCATGCACGCGGATCAGACGTTCAGGCGAACTCCCGACAATGTCTCTGTCAGGCAGTTTGATATAGTACATATAGGGTGAAGGATTGATGATGCGGAGCACCCTGTACAGCTCAAATGAATGTCTGGATACCGGAATGTCAAACTTTTGCGAAAGCACCCCTTGAAAAATGTCTCCCGCTTTTATATATTCTTTCAGTTTATTAACGCCGGCCATAAACTCTTCTTTCGTATAATTGGATGTCACATCGGCAAAACTTGGCGTGTCAAACGTTTCTTTAGAAAAAAACGGCTCTTTCATATCTTTCGATTCTGTCAAAATACCGATAAGCTTACGAAGCTCCGCGCAATTTTCTTTAAAAACGGCCCGCTTTTCTTCCTCCGTCTCCCGGCCGTTAAGCTCCGCATATTGAATGAAATGCACTTGTTTCGTTTCGTGGTCGTACGCGATGATTTTCCGGCAGACAAACAGCATGCATTTTTCGAAATCTGTTTCTTTCGCGTGGCTTGGCACGGAAGGCTCAATCAAAGGAATCATGTCATAGCTCAGATAACCGACCGCCCCTCCCGAAAATGGGATATCAAGCTCGGGTGTTTTAATGCGGAAGCTCTCATTCATCCAGTCAAGCACGGCTTTTAATTCTCCGCCTTCAAACAGCGTATGCCCGTTTGGATCAGCGGCAGTGAATGTGTTATGACTTTCTTTAATGGTGATAAAAGGATCGAGGCCGATAAAAGAGTATCTCGACCAGCTTGACGACTCATCCTTGCTTTCTAAAAGATACGTAATGTTTCTGTCCAGTTTTTCAACCATCTGAATGGGTGTGATCGTGTCGACCGTAAAAGTCTCTGCGATTGGAATGGTGCGGTGTGTCAGACTGTCCTTTAAAAATAAAGAAACATCCGATTGTAAATTCATGATTCTCCTCCTTACGGTAAGGAGAATGAGATGAAGAGTGAGAGGAGTCTTGCGTATAAGAAATAAACCCAAAAGAAAGGATTCTTTTGGGCAGAATAAAAACGTGTTTATCTCAGCTCAGCTAAACTCATTCTCTGCTACCCTATTCTAAACTCAACTGTTCAATATCTTACTTACCAGCTCTATACACACTCTTGTGTATTTCTAAGCTTTGTTTATCGTATTACATGTCAGTATTTTTTGTCAATGATAAATCCGGCCTTAACACAACGGCTTTTTCTAAATAGACATGCTTGATTTCATCCTGAGGCGCATCCGTCTGAACCGTCATCAGGACACGGATACACTTTTGCAGAGCGCCGGTGACATCCATTTCCTGCATGCACGTCACCGGGACGTACTGCCACCCGGAAAGGCGGCGGACCGCTTTTGCCGGAAATACGGAATGGATATCAGGCGTGGCGGATAACAGGATCTGTACAACGTCTTCCGGCTTGCATCCATTTTGTTCAATGATTTTTTCAAGCAGCTGCTGTGTTTTTTCTAAAATTTCTTGTTCGGTGTCTTGTTCCACCGTTGTTGCTCCGCGAATGCCGCGTATCATCATGCTGTTTCCTCCATTCGCCATTTGTTCAGCAAATTTTCGAGCTCATCTTTTGAAAGCATGCAGTCCCGCGCTTCGCCTAATTCCTTTAACACGATGAACTGTGTCATGCCTCCGCGCGTTTTTTTATCATTCATCATCCGGGCGGAGAGAACCGGCGTTTCAATATCTTGTCTGATGCTTCCCGGGTAGCCGAGCCCAATCAGCCATTGCGTGAGTTCTTTTCTGTTCATCTTGCATCCAGCAACCTGTTCACTCACGTAAAGGGCAAACTGCATGCCGAGGGCGACCGCATCTCCATGTGTAATCCGGCCGTAGCCGTATTCCGCCTCAACGGCATGGCCGAGCGTATGGCCGAAATTCAGAAAAGCTCTTATCCCCTCTTCCTTTTCGTCCTCACGCACGACGGCCGATTTGATTGAAATTCCTTTATAAATCATTTCATTCAACTCAGCGCTTGTCAGTCCTTGCAACGTGTCAAACGTGAGAAGTTTTTCTAAAAAAGCATGATCGGCGATAAACGCATGTTTAATCACTTCAGCCATACCCGATCTCAGCTCTTGTTCCGGCAGGGTTTTCAGTAGCTCCGTATCGTAAATCACCGCTTTCGGCTGATAAAACGCGCCGATTAAGTTCTTTCCGAGTTTATGGTTGACGGCCACCTTGCCGCCGACCGCGCTGTCATGGGCAAGCAGTGTCGTCGGCATTTGAATGAAATCAATTCCGCGCATAAAAGTTGCTGCGCAAAAGCCGGCCAAATCACCCGTCACGCCGCCTCCGAAGGCGATCATACATGAGGAGCGGTCCATATTGAAAGCGATCGCTTCCGTTTGAATCCGTTCATACTCTTTCAGAGACTTCGCTTCTTCTCCGCTTGGAACGATCACTTTTTTCACGGGCCATGTTTCGTTTAAAAGCCGGAACATCTCATCACCGTATAGCCGGTCAACTTCAGCATCGATGACGAGAAGGATCTTTGTCAGCGGCCTGTTCAGTGAAGACAAAAGGGCAGCGGCCTGTTTCCTTATGCCTTCACCGATATACACGGGATATGCGGAGGAAGCTGTCCGAACCTCAAGCTCTTTCATCAGAATTCCCTCGATAGTTTTTTCATGTTTTCAACATTTTCTTTAATGCGGTCGATCTGGTCAAGCCCGAATTGTTCGACGACGGCATTTGCGATTTCCCAGGCCACTGCTGCTTCAGCCACTACACTTGCTGCCGGAACCGCGCAGCTGTCTGAACGTTCAATGCTCGCTGTAAACGGTTCTTTCGTTTCAATGTCGACGCTTTTCAGCGGCTTGTACAAAGTAGGGATCGGTTTCATAACGCCGCGGACGACAATCGGCATTCCCGTCGTCATACCGCCTTCTAATCCTCCGAGCCTGTTTGTGGCGCGTGTATAGCCTTTCTCTTCATCCCATACGATTTCATCATGAACTTCACTGCCGTTTTTACCGGCCGCTTCAAAACCGATGCCGAACTCTACGCCTTTAAACGCGTTAATCGACAGAACGGCAGCAGCAAGCTTGCTGTCCAGCTTACGGTCATAGTGGACATAGCTTCCGACACCGACCGGCATACCTTCGACGATCACTTCAACGATTCCGCCGATCGAGTCGCCGTTTGCCTTCGCTTCATCAATGGCTGCCATCATTTGACGGCCTGCTTCTTCATCGTAGCATCTGACCGGTGATTCTTCCGTTACCCGTTTGAGATCCTCAATGGATGTGTAATCGGTTTTCTCTGCTTTTACGCTGCCAATTTGCAGGACATGCCCGGCGACTTTAATGCCAAGCTCCGCTAAAATCTTTTTAGCGACGGCTCCGGCAGCCACGCGAACCGTTGTCTCACGCGCGGAAGATCGTTCTAACACATTTCTCATATCACGGTGATTATACTTAATAGCACCGTTCAAATCTGCGTGTCCCGGTCTCGGTCTTGAAATCTGGCGTTTCATTTCACTTTCTTCTTCTTCTGTAATCGGTGCGGCGCCCATAATTTTTGTCCAGTGGGTCCAATCTTTATTCTCTACAACGAGCGCGATGGGTGAACCGAGTGTCCGGCCATGCCGCACGCCGCTCGTGATCTTCGCTCTGTCCGTTTCAATCTGCATGCGGCGTCCGCGGCCGTGCCCTTTTTGACGTCTGGCAAGCTCAAAATTAATGTCTTCTTCAGTTATATAAAGCCCCGCAGGCACACCTTCTATAATTGTCGTCAGCTGCGGACCGTGTGATTCTCCGGCTGTTAAGTATCTCATTTCTTTTTTCTCCCTTCATCGCATTAACGCTTTTAAGTAAAACTATAACACAAGTTTTCATTAAATGTCTTCTATCTTTTTTGATAAAAAAATGTATCAGTGCTCTCAAGGCCGAATTTTTCCGGGCTGAAAATTTGTTCTGTACTGCCGACAAACAGAATTCCGTTCTTTTTCAGACTGCCCGCCATTTTCACATACAGCTCTTCTTTTGCTTTTTCAGTAAAATAAATAAAGACGTTGCGGCAGACGATCAGGTCAAAATCCTGTTCATAGCTGTCGGCAAGCAGGTTGTGCCGCTTAAACCGGATGTTTTTCTGAATCTCTTGTTTTACTTGATAGCTGTTGTCAGCCTGCTTGGTGAAATAACGGCTTTTCACGGAAGCCGGCACCTCTTGCAGCGAGCGTTCCTGATAGATGCCCCGCTTGGCTTTGCTTAGCGCCTTTTCATCAATATCTGTCGCCAATATATCAAATCCGGCCAGTCCCGTCTGCTGATTGAGAATCATAGCCAAAGTATAGGGTTCCTCTCCCGTTGAACAGGCCGCACTCCATATTTTTAACGGTTTGTTATGCTTTATTAACGGAAGAATTGAGGTTTCAAGAACTTCCCACCGTTTATAATTTCGGTAAAATTCAGAAACATTGATCGTCATTCTGTCCAATGTTTCGTTTAATAAAAGCTTGTCCTTTTCCAAAGCGGCGGCAAATTCCTGAAAATCTCTGAACCCCTTCTTTTCATAAAGGGACGTAAGCCGCCTTTTCATCTGTGCTTCTTTGTATAAAGATAAATCAACACCGGTTATTTGTTTCCACTTGGTGATAAAAATGTCGTAAGGCTCCATTGCTTCTCTCCCAATCTCGCTGTCTTTTGTCCTAGTATAGCCTGTTTTCTGTCGAAATTGTACGATTTCAATAAAAAAATCAGCCCGCGGGCTGATTTGTGAGAAACGAAAAGACAGGGCGGCGCAGCCTCTGTCTTTCATAAATGATGTAAACCTTTTCATAATACGAGAAAAAGAAAGGCTGACGGCTTAGTACACCCAGTCGGCCATTAATTTTTGATACGGTACAAGCTCTTCCTGTTTAAAGAAAATGTGAATTTCCCGCTCAGCGCTTTCTAAGGAGTCTGAACCGTGAATGATATTTTTGCCGACAAACATGCCGTAGTCACCGCGGATCGTGCCCGGCAGTGCATCTTTCGGGTTCGTTTTTCCGATCAGCTGTCTTGTGATCTCTACTACATTTTCCCCTTCCCATACCATTGCAAATACGGGTCCTGATGTAATGAATTCCACAAGCTCGCCGAAAAACGGCTTCCCTTTATGTTCAGCATAATGGTTTTCAGCCATCTGTTCTGAAACTTGCATTAGCTTGGCTCCTGCCAATTGTAAGCCCTTACGCTCAAATCTGGATAAAATCTCTCCGATCAGCTGGCGCTGTACGCCGTCCGGTTTTACCATGATAAAAGTTTTTTCCATAAGATTCTCCACCCCATCATTATGTATAGGCTTTCAAGTTGCACACCGAAATCGTAACATCTTTCTGACAATTAATCAATCCAGGGCGGAGAATGTTCACATCTTGTTCGTAAAAGGAATTTAAAATTTCCGTTTGCCGATATATTTGGCGATGGCGGCCAATGATGAGCGCGCACGTCCTCTCGGCAGTGTATTCAGTTTTTCAAACGCTTTTTTTAAGTACCTGTCACTGACGGCCATTGATTTTTCAATCGCGTCTGTGCGTTTAATATTTTCAATAATGGGGGCGAGCTGCTCCTGTGTTGTTTCACTGTTAATTAATTTCAGCTGATTTTTCAATTCAGGCTGACGGAGCGCGTACAAAACGGGCAGAGTGACATTTCCTTGCAGCAGATCCCCTCCGACCGGTTTTCCCAGTTCCTCTTCCGTTGAAGTGAAATCAAGAATGTCGTCAATAATCTGATAGGACATGCCCACGTAATAACCGAACCAATATAATGCTTTGTGAATCTTCTCATCAGCTCCCGAAGCGATGGCGCCGAGCTGGCAGCTGACGGCAATGAGAAGAGCCGTTTTCCGTTTGATGCGGCGCAAATAGGTTCTGAGGTTTTGCTCCATATTGTATTTATCTCTGATCTGTTCAATTTCTCCGAGGCATACTTCTACGATGGTTTTGGACAGGATCCGGTGGGCTTTCGGCTCATCCAATCTCGTCATCATCTCAAGTGAGCCCGCTAGCATATAATCACCGGTATACATGGCGATGCGGTTGTCCCACTTGGCTTTGATGGTCGGTTTTCCCCTCCGCAGCTCGGCGTCATCAATGACGTCGTCATGCACGAGGGACGCCATATGAATCATTTCCAGCGTCACCGCAACATATTTTATTTTATTAATGTCATAGTCGCCGAACATGCCGGAAAGCAATACGAAAACGGGGCGGATCCTCTTGCCTCCCGCCTGGAGCAGATGGAGCCCGGCTTCACTCAGCAAGGGATAGTCTGACCGCACCGTTTGCTCAAGCTCCCTTTCGATCACATCAATATCGTCATTTAAAAAAGAATAGGCCATTTTAAATTTCATATCATTCACCCAAACATCTGTATATTCATCATTTCCAACCGATATGCGTAGCGGCCACTCCGCCGGTAAACGAATGGTATTTGACATTCGTCAGGCCCGCTTCTTCAAACAGACGCGCAAGTTCTTTCATACCGGGAAATTCTCTTGCCGATTCTTGAAGCCAAGAATATTCTTTATAGCTCTTCGCAAACATTTTTCCGAAGAAAGGCATGATGTATTTAAAATAAAGAAAATATGCCTGTCTGAATCCGAACATTTCCGGCTGGGATGTTTCCAGACATACGACCTGCCCGCCCGGTTTGACGACCCGCCGCATTTCTTTCAGCACGGTCAGATAGTCGGGAACGTTTCGCAGCCCGAAGCCGATGGTGACAAAATCAAAAGAATCATCAGCGAAAGGAAGCTCCATCGCATTTCCGTGCAAAAGCTCAATTTGGCTGTAACCGCCCTCTTTCACTTTTTTCTCACCGATGCTCAGCATATTTTTGCTGAAATCCAGTCCTTTGATTTCGCCGCTTTTTCCGGCCGCTTCTGCGAGGGCAATCGTCCAGTCAGCCGTTCCGCAGCAGACATCAAGCGCTTTTGCGCCTTCTTTTACATTCATGATCTGCATCGTTTTATCGCGCCATTTTTTATGCTGCTGAAAACTGATAACAGAGTTCATTTGGTCATAATTTTTATAGATTTTTTCAAACACGCCGTGTACGCGCTGTTCTTTTGACTCCTGCATGTTGATTACCCTTCTTCCACTTTCTGATGATATGTTTTGTCCCGGCTGATCGCCGTAAGCCGGTTCAGCATTAGGTTTTGGATTGGTGAATTGAGCGGCAGCAGCGTTTCAATGCTTTGCTTTGCCTTTCGGAAGCTATCTTCCATTATGTCAGCCTTTGATTTCCCTGACTTTACAATATTGCCGATGACATCGAGAAATATAGCATTGCCGTTCATCAGCCGCTTATATACAAAAAAATCACTCGCCAGCTCTTTCCAGCGCGGAAGATTAAAGTGGTCTGACACTCTGTGAAACAGGGCCGCTTCCACAATCGCCATGCTTTCGATCAATTGATTCAAGTCATTGACAGACCGATCGTACAGACGGATTTTATGCTCATTGATTTCTTTAATTGCCGTAGCGAGCGTCCGTATCATATAAATATCCTTCATTTCAGATAAAAGCGAATAATACAGTCCGCTGAAATAGTCGCCGGCAAGCACGGTGAGCTGCCGGTTTTTATTTTCGTCTCGCTTTAACGCTCTGGCTGTTGTCACTTCATCGTGGGTATCAAGGGCGCTTTGGACAAGCATCGCAGTTACTATGTAATTTTCTCTGTCATTGTTCTTAATGTCCGCCTCTTCAAACAAAGCGTGAAAAAGAAGAAGCTTATCCTCATCGATTTTAGGCGCAGAAATATGTTTCGCTAAATAAGGATGAGACAGCTTTTGTTTTAATTTCGTATTTAGATTCGCTAAAGTTCCGTAGATGTCTTGCAAAAATATCACCCTTGTCCCCAAATTCACATTTATTCTAATATGTATGAGATTTACTCGTCATTATTATACGCAGGTATCATTATAGCATAAAAAAAAGAAATTGGCTGTATTCTCCCGCCGTTTGCGGGCATTTGGCAAAAGCGGGAAACAGCCGGCTTATTTTTTTTCGCTGTTCATTTCTCCGTAAGCGGTCTGGATGAGGGCGTTGCCTCTCACTTTGATGGCAGAGGTATGCTCAGTAAACTGAGCGATAATTACTTCGCCTTTGTCCAGTTTTTCGGAATGGTGAAATTTCGTATCCGTTCCTCTCGTTAAACCGATGACGTTCACGCCGTCCTCGACCGCTTTAATGACGACAAAATCACTTGAATGCTTTGAATTCATATCTGCACCCTCTATCATTATTAATCCGCACGTTTAATATGTTCTAACACTTCGGAACGCGCCGCTGCGTCATCTTTAAAAATACCTCTTACAGCGGAAGTCACTGTTTTTGCACCCGGCTTTCTTACGCCCCTCATCGTCATGCACATATGCTCAGCTTCGACGACAACCATGACGCCGTGGGGATCTAAGGTCTCTACGATGCTTTCTGCAATCGTTGAAGTGATGCGCTCCTGCAGCTGCGGGCGTTTTGAGACGGCTTCCACCGCCCGCGCCAATTTACTCAGGCCCGTCACTTTGCCGCCGCGCGGAATGTAGGCAATATGCGCTTTTCCGTAAAAAGGAACAAGGTGATGTTCACACATGGAATGAAACGCGATATCTTTTACAAGAACAAGCTCCTCATGGTCTTCTCCGAAAACGGTTTTAAAGTGTTCTTTCGGGTCTTCATTTAATCCCGAGAATACTTCCGCGTACATTTTTGCCACGCGTTTCGGCGTATCTAAAAGCCCTTCCCGGTCCGGGTCTTCTCCAATCGCCTCTAAAATCTGGCGAACCGCCTGTTCAATCTGTTCTTTATTAACTTCTTTCATTGTCTGTGTCCTCCACCATTGAATACATTTAATTTCGATTCTAGCACATTTGCCGCGCCAAAAGCAAAACGAAAGTCCTGCCCGGTGACCGAGGCTGCTTAAATATGAAAAGCCCCTTTATCAAGGGGCTTTTCTGTGAAGAAACAAAGTGTATGTATCAGATGCATACACGATCTATATTCACAATTATTTTCCTGCAACAGCGTCTTTAAGAGCTTTACCTGGTTTGAAAGCAGGTACCTTGCTTGCAGGGATTTCGATTTCTTCACCTGTTTGCGGGTTACGTCCTTTACGTGCAGAGCGCTCGCGCACCTCAAAGTTACCGAAACCGATCAGTTGGATTTTATCACCGTTTTTAAGTGCATCTAAAATCGTATCAAAAACAGAATCAACTGCTTTTGTAGCGTCTTTTTTAGACAATTCGCTTGCTTCAGCAACCGCATTGATTAGTTCTGTCTTGTTCATGCCTTTCACCTCCTCCCAAAAGGGTATCAAATCAGCAGTTTATTATCATTTCTTCACAGTTCAGCCTGATTCTAAACCTGTCTGATAAAAAATCAAAGCAGGGAAGAACAGACAAGTAAACGGCTTTTCATAAGAAAACAGACACTTTGAGGAATGTTTGTCCAACAAAGTGAAGATTTTCTGTATGTAGAGTAACACATATAAAAAGCCATATCAAGCATTTTAAAGCCTCAATCCCTTGCTCGTCAAGGTTTTCACGTGTTTTACCGAACAAATATTCCTTTTTTTGCTTTTTTCCTCCTAATCCTTGATTGATTTCCAGTATCTAAAAAGAATAAAAAAAGACCCCCCGTTTCAGGAAGAGGTCCTTCAGCTTACAAAATAATGGCGATCAGGCCGCCTGAGCCTTCGTTAATAATTCTCTCCAGCGTTTCTTTCAGTTTATATCTCGCATTTTCCGGCATGAGTGACAGTTTTGCGGAGATTCCTTCTCTTACGATAGAGCTCAATGATCTGCCGAAAATATCGGAGTTCCAGATAGAAAGCGGATCATCTTCAAAGTCCTGCATTAAGTAGCGGACAAGTTCTTCACTTTGTTTTTCCGTCCCGATGATCGGCGCGAATTCACTTTCCACATCCACTTTGATCATATGAATGGACGGAGCGACCGCTTTGAGCCTTACTCCGAACCTTGATCCCTGTCTGATGATTTCCGGTTCATCAAGGCTCATATCGGTTAAGGCCGGGGCGGCAATGCCGTAGCCGGTCTGTTTCACCATTTTCAGCGCATCTGATACCTGATCATATTCTTTTTTCGCGTGGGCGAAGTCCTGCATTAATTCAAGCAGGTGGTCTTTCCCGCGGATTTCAACGCCGACCACTTCTTTTAAAATCTGGTCATATAAATGATCCGGCGCATACAAATCAATTTCTGCGACACCCTGGCCAAGTTCGATTCCGGCCAGACCGGCGCTTTCAATAAACTCAAATTCACTGAAGTGGCCGACAACCCGGTCGACATCGCGCAGGCGTTTAATATCTTTTACGGTTTCTTTCACTGATTCCTGGTAGCTCTCTCTGAGCCAGTGATTTTCCTTCAGCACCATGACCCAGCTCGGAAGGTTGACATTGACTTCCAGCACAGGGAACTCGTAAAGCGCTTCTCTGAGGACGCTTAACACATCTGTTTCCCGCATGCTTTCAACACTCATGGCGAGGACGGGAATATCATATTTCGCGCTTAATTCAGCTCTGAGCGCTTCTGTTTCCGGGTGGTACGGTTTTACCGAGTTGATGACCATAATAAACGGTTTGCCGACTTCCTTCAGCTCGTCGATGACTCTTTCTTCCGCTTCCACGTAATCGCCCCGCGCAATATCGCCGATTGAGCCGTCTGTCGTAATGACGACCCCGATTGTGGAGTGTTCCTGGATGACTTTTCTCGTACCGATTTCCGCTGCCTCATGAAAGGGAATCGGTTCTTCGTACCAAGGTGTATTGATCATTCTCGGGCCGTTTTCATCCTCATATCCCTTCGCCCCGGGAACCGTATATCCCACACAATCCACAAGCCGGATGTTGACATCAAGTCCTTCCGCGACATGAACGGACATGGCTTGATTCGGGACAAATTTTGGTTCTGTGGTCATTATCGTTTTTCCTGCTGCGCTTTGCGGAAGCTCATCCTGCGCCCGCGCTCGATCGGCCTCATTGCTGATATTCGGGAGCACCACGAGCTCCATAAATTTTTTAATGAATGTAGATTTCCCTGTACGGACAGCGCCAACGACTCCTAAGTATATATCGCCCCCTGTTCGTTCAGCGATATCCTTGAAAATATCGACCTTTTCCAAGTGATCCCCTCCCGGACTTCCTATCCTTATCATTTTTCATTCACCATTCTCCAATCAAATACAGGACACTATATGTGTATGACGTTGTCCTATTTCAATATGACATCTTTAGAAAATTTTCAGGCAGTCTTTTCTATCAAAATCAAAAAAACCTTTCTCCCTATTTGTATGCGCGGGAAAAAGGTTCATTCCTGTTTCGTTTGACTTTCTAAAAAAACGGGTTCCTGTTTTTCATTTACGGTGTATGTGACTGAAAAGGCCGGGACGAAAGGAGTCTCTTTCCATAAAATATCCTGAATTTCCGCGCCCGGTTTGATTTTCTTTTTGTTTTCCTTCAGGCAGCGGGCTAGATCGACGCGATAGTCGGCATAGATTTCTCCGTCAGCGCCGATTAAAAGCGGCAGAGACGTGCCTGAAACCGGACTTTTGACTGAAGGAGAGTCTTTCATGCCGAGCTTTTTTTTATTTAAAGTGAACAGCCCTTTTGAAACGGCGTCCTCATAGGGAGGATATGTATGCTTTTCCTGATACATTTTGACACGCAGCTTCATGTCGCGGATTGCTTCCGCCATTTGGAGATCGACCAGCTTGACGGTCGGCTTATTTTCCACGTCGACAAGCACGTATTGGTACATTCCTCCGCTTTCATAAGCTGAGGCCGGCGGCTCCTCTATGTATCTGGGCGCGAGCCGCTTAAAATCTATCGGATATTTTTGATAGAGCGGTGTTTTCATATCTTTTGTCTGAATCGGCAGAAGTCCGCCGTTCGCCTTTTTAAATTCATCCACTGCCGCTTGCACCTGCTGAAGCTGATGTTTGTAAGATACTTTATTTTCAGTTTTTTCCGCTTCAGGGTACAGACAGCCGGACAGCAGAAGCACCGCCATTGCCGTTATGACGGCCATTTTAAACTTATGCATTCCGCGCCCCCTTTTTGCTTTATTCATTGACAGGCCCGCTGAAAACGACCATTAACACGATCAATCCCGAGATGACCATGCAGGCATAAGCGAGTGAAGAAACCGCTGCTTTTATCAGTTTGTTTTTCACTTTGTACCTGCTGACATAAATAGAGGCCACCGCAACAAACATTAATCCCATAGCACCAAGCGCAAACCACATTTTCATCAATGCCACACTCACGTTCGTGCCCCCCGTCCCATCATTGTAAGCGTTATATTTCATTTTAATATACAAATGTTGAAAAGATCAACAGGTTTTCCATCTATTGAAAAAACAAAAAAACTGAAGCAAAGAGGGGGACTTTGCTTCAGTCAAGTTGACTATATTCACCTGTACGTCTGAGATACACTCTCTTGGACTTCGATGCTATAGTATGCGTAGATGCGTACGTCTGCATCCTCTTCTGCCTAAATCAGCAAATGTTTTAAGCGATTTCAGCCGGAGAGTTCTGCGTTTTGGACTTTCGTCACTTCAGAATATGCTGACGGCATGTTATTGTCACTTCACCCGGTTTTCGAATGTGTTGACCAAGTCTTCCATCTCATGGGTTTTCACTCTGGCCATTAAGGATTCTACGGCCGTTTCTACCTTCTGCCCGTTAAATAATACTTGGTGAAGCGCCTCTGTGATCGGCATTTTCACTTGGTATTTTTGAGACAGCTGATACGCAGCTTTCGTCGTCCGCACGCCTTCAACAACCATCCCCATCTTATCCAGGACAGCTTCCAGCTTATATCCTTTGCCGAGCAGGTTGCCGGCGCGCCAGTTTCGGGAATGAACGCTTGTACACGTCACGATCAAATCGCCTACGCCGGTCAGGCCGGAAAAGGTGAGCGGATTTCCGCCCATCTTTGTGCCGAGTCTGGCGATTTCAGCAAGACCTCGGGTGATTAAGGCCGCTTTTGCATTATCTCCGTATCCCAATCCGTCTGTAATCCCCGCTGCAAGAGCGATGATATTCTTTAACGCTCCCCCTATTTCAACACCGATCATATCCGGATTGGTATAGACGCGGAAATGCTGGTTCATGAATAAATCCTGAACCGCTTCTGCAGCCTTGATATTTTTTGAAGATGATGTAACAGTCGTCGGGTGTCTTAATCCGACTTCCTCAGCGTGGCTCGGCCCTGAAAGCACGACGATGTCTTTTCTGTACTCCTCAGGCAGCTCCTCTTCCATTAATTCTGAAATACGGAGAAGCGAATCCGGCTCAATTCCCTTGCTGACATGAACAAAAATCGATTGTTTCGGGATGTACGGCAGAGCCTTTTTCAACACTTCCCGAATGGCTTTTGTCGGAACTGCCACAATGATGAAGTCCGCTCCTTTTAAAGCCTCGCTTAAATCAGCTGTACCGATGATAGAACTTGATAGCTCCACCCCCGGCAGGTAATCTTTGTTTTCATGCAGTTCGTTGATTTGATCGATCAATTCGGCACGGTGTGCCCACATCATAACTTGATGTCCGTTATCAGCCAGCACTAAAGAAAGTGCAGTGCCCCAGCTTCCCGCTCCAAGCATTGCCACTTTTTTCATCTCTGTATCACACCTTTTTATTTTCTTGCTCTTGCAAATATTTTAATTGGCGTACCTTCAAATCCGAAAGCGTCCCGGATTCGGTTTTCTAAAAAGCGTTCATAAGAAAAATGCATCAGTTCCGGATCGTTGACAAAAACAACGAAGCTCGGCGGCTTAACAGCGACTTGAGTCGCATAATAAATTTTCAGACGGGAGCCGTTGTGCGTCGGAGTCGGATTCATGGCGACCGCATCCATGATGACATCATTTAAGACATTTGTCTGCACGCGGAGAGAGTGGTTTTCACTCGCTTTAATAATCGCAGGCATGAGTGTATGAATCCGCTTTGTCGTCAGTGCCGACATAAACAGCACCGGCGCATAATCAAGAAATTGGAAATGTTCCCGAATATTTTGTTCAAATTCTTTCATCGTGCGCTCGTCTTTATCAACGGCATCCCATTTGTTTACGATAATGACGACGGCTTTCCCGGCTTCATGGGCGTATCCGGCGATCCGCTTGTCCTGCTCAAGGATGCCTTCTTCTGCATTCAGCACAACGCCGACGACGTCTGAGCGGTCAATGGCTTTTAACGCCCGAAGCACACTGTATTTTTCTGTTGTTTCATATACTTTACCCTTTTTTCTCATTCCCGCCGTGTCAACGATTACAAATTCCTGCTGATTGTAGGTGAACGCCGTATCCACAGCGTCTCTAGTCGTTCCGGCTACGTTGCTCACGATAACCCGCTCTTCGCCGAGCATCGCATTGACAAGGGATGATTTTCCGACATTCGGGCGGCCGATCAGGCAGAATTGAACGACATCATCACTGTACTTCGTCTCCGGAATGTTTTTAAAATGCTCGGCACAAGCATCGAGCAAATCTCCCAATCCTAAACCGTGTGTGCCCGAAATCGGATACGGTTCTCCAAAGCCGAGCGCATAAAAGTCATAGATGTTCGCTCTCATTTCGGTATTATCTAATTTATTAACGGCTAATACGACCGGTTTTTTTGTCCGGTACAGTATTTTTGCCACTTCTTCATCCGCAGACGTCACACCTTCGCGGCCGTTCACCATAAAGATGATCACATCAGCCTCGTCCATGGCGATTTCAGCCTGCTGGCGGATCTGTGTCAGAAACGGTTCGTCTCCGATATCAATTCCGCCCGTATCAATCAGGTTAAAATCATAATTCAGCCATTCCGCCGAACTGTATATCCGGTCCCGCGTCACTCCGGGGGTATCTTCTACTATTGAAATTCTTTCACCCGCAATCCGGTTAAAGATTGTGGATTTTCCCACATTCGGTCTTCCGACAATGGCTACGACAGGTTTACCCATAGTACCCTTCCTTTCAATCCAGCCGCTTACATTTTCACAAAAAATTGTTCAACCGGTTATTAAAAATCATCTTCGCTATGAAAAGAACCCTTCAAACAGAAGGGCTTAACTCATTTATTATATCAGTTTTCACTGAGATCACAATGTATTCTTCAAAATGTTTCGCATTCATGTAACAGTCTTCGTCTGTTTTCAAGACATTTTTGTCGCTCCTTTGCCCTGCTTTTTGCTTTTTTGGCTGATGCGCGCCGCAAGCTGTTCATATGTAGTCAGCCCGACGAGCAGAATCACTCCCGCCGAACAGCCTGAAAGCCATTGATAATCACCGACGGCTGCCGCACCCGCAATGTTGCGGATGACCGCAGCATACAATAGTTCCCCCTGGCACATGCCGAGAACAAAAAGACAAAGCCTCTCAGGGAACCGCCCCTCAACGGAAAGCGTAATAACGGTAAGCAGTATAACCGCCGCCCATTCAGGTTTTATGATAAACCAAACAGGGTCATATAATGCAAAAAGAAAAATAAAGCCGTACGCCGCAGACGCCGTCAGATGAATCACAATATTACGGAGCCGTTTATGCATGCCGAGGCTTCCCGCATAAACAAATGCCGCAGTAAAAAACATGACATATGCCGCATTCAGCGTAAAATAAGCCGTAATCTGATGTATGCTTGCCATCATATTAGTCAAAATAAAGACTGATACGTAAAAACGGCTTTTCGTCTTGGCAAAAATAAAAGTCGCAAGTATCCATAAAAACCACATTGACCAGTAATAATAAAACGGTTCCATAATCGCTCCTCCTCTGATCAGTATGGAGCGGGAGCGCATTTTTTAAACCAATTATGCCTGAAAGGAGCGGATAAGGATGGGAAAAGACAGACAGGAGAAAAAACTGAAAGCCTCCCGACGAGTGGAATCTGATCGCGATGATTCGATTCACCATAAAGGAGCGACAAGCCTTGAGCAAAACGGGGAATTCCGAAAAAGAAAATCGTAAAAAACAGAAAAAGGCATGCGGGTCCGCATGCCTTTTAACGTCTGCTGAAACGTGATGTGTCAATTCCCCGTTCAGAAAGCCAGTGATGTGTGTCACCTTTTATGACCAAAGGCGCCTTTTGCAATTGGGCAACCGATTGGCATCCGAGGGCGGTCATAATCATTTTCAGCTCTTGTAAAAGCGCCGTCATCTCGTCAAACAGACCCTCTTCTCCTTTAGAAGTGAGAGCTTTCAGGAAAGTGCCCGCCATTCCCGCGCTGGAAGCGCCGAGGGCAATCGATTTGGCGACATCCAGGGCACTTTGCAGCCCGCCGGATGCGATAATTGATTGATCAGCGGAGAGCGAGTGGATTTCCGCTAAGCTTGCGGCAGTGGAAATTCCCCACGTATTAAAAAATTGAAGCGCCTTCTCTCTGCGCATATTTTCGATCTTAGAGAAATTTGTACCGCCGTATCCGCCGGCATCAACTGCTGCTGCGCCGGCATCAAATAACTGCCGTGCCGATTCCTTGCTCATTCCGAAGCCGACTTCTTTGACAAAAACGGGCACTCCCGTTTCCGCCGCAATCCGCTCAATACGGCCGAGAGCACCAGTAAAGCTTCTGTCACCCTCTGGCATGACGATCTCCTGAATCACATTTAAATGTATCTGGAGGGCATCTGCTTGAATCATATCAACTGCCCTTTTCGCCTGCTCGGCATCCGCCTCGCTGCCTAAATTGGCAAATATCAGCCCGTCCGGATTCTCTTTTCTGACGATCTCGTAAGAATACCGTTCGGAGGGATCTTTTAAAGCTGACATTTGCGAACCGACAGCCAGCGGCATGCCGGCTTTGCGCGCAGCTCTTGCCAGCGATCTGTTAATTTCGTATGTAAGCTGTCCGCCGCCGCCTGTCATCGCATTGATAAAAATCGGCGAACTGCTTGTGAGTCCGCCGATTTTCGTTGATATATCCACTTTTTCCAATGCTAGGTTCGGTAGGCTGACATGAACAAACGTAATATCATCAAGCCCCGTTTCCCGGTTTTGGCCGGTAGACAGCGCATGATTTATATGTTCTCTTTTTCGTTCTGCTCGTGTCACGTTTTATCACCAATTTATTTTAATTTATTAAGCTTGTCTCCGATTAAATCGCCAAGCTGGAAGCCGGTGCTCGGCTCTTCTTTCGCCTGGTATTGGCGGAAGTCCTCCTGATCGGCTTTCGGCGCTTCTTCAAGCTCACGCATGCTTAAGGAAATGCGCTCTTCGCTTTCGTTCACGTCAAGCACTTTCACTTTAACAGTCTGTCCTTCTTCAAGCACTTCATGCGGCGTTCCGATATGTTTATTGGAAATTTGCGAAATGTGCACAAGTCCTTCCACGCCCGGAAGAATTTCAACGAAGGCGCCGAAGCTTACAAGGCGCTGCACTTTTCCTTCAAGCACATCTCCCTGTTTTACCTTTTCGCCGATCTGGCTCCAAGGTCCCGGCAGCGTTTCTTTAATAGATAAAGAAATACGCTCGTTATCGCGGTCTACGGACAGTACTTTCACTTTTACGTCCTGACCTTCTTCCACCACGTCAGACGGTTTTTCGACGTGTGAATGAGACAGCTGCGAAATATGAACAAGCCCGTCAATTCCGCCGATGTCGACAAATGCGCCGAAATCAGTCAGACGCTGCACTTTTCCTTCAAGCACGCTTCCAACCTCAAGCGTTTGGAGAAAATCATGCTTTTTGGCTGTCTGTTCTTTTTCAACTACAGCCCGGTGTGACAGAATCACCCGGTTTTTATCACGGTCGAGTTCAACGACGATAAGAGAGAGGGTTTTCCCTTTATAGTCAGTGAAATCCTCGACGAAATGAGCTTCGACAAGTGATGCGGGAATGAAGCCGCGAACGCCGATATCAACGACGAGACCGCCTTTCACCACATCTTTCACTTCAGCTTCAAACACTTCTTTTGTGTCGAATTTTTTTTCAAGGTCTTCCCAAGCGCGGTCAGCATCAACGGCACGTTTAGATAAAATCAAAGCATCGTCTTCCACTTTTGTTACTTTCAGGTCAAGCTCATCGTCAACTTTTACGACATCCGATGCTTTCTCTACATGAAGACTTGATAATTCACTGATTGGAATGATTCCGGACTGTTTGACATTGACAATTTCGACATCTACATGCTTGTCCTCTACCTTTGTCACAATCCCTTTTACTACATCTCCAACCTCTGGCACTTGAACATCAATTTGATTCATTTCCTCTGTCATTTGAATAACCTCCTTGGTCCAAACCTACACAGCTTAATTAATACGGTTTGAAAGCTGAACATGTGAATGTCCGCTTTTCAGCCGAATATGTATTAAAGAATCATCCAAAAAAGATTTTGAATGATCAATAAAAAGTTTTATTAGTATTAACTTCTAATAAATGGACTGGTTTGTCAAGCAATAACATCTTGTCTTTCGAAAAAAATTATAAAGCGCTCCGCCCGGGCTTAACGTGATTTCTGTTCAACGATCTCCAGAATTTTTCCTGCGACTTCGGCAATGCTTAGTGACGTGGTATCGATTTCAATCGCGTCTTCCGCTTTGCGCAGCGGGGAAACTTCCCTCTCTGAATCGAGTTTGTCGCGTCTGGCAATTTCTTCAATGAGCGTCTCGTAATTCACGTCATAGCCTTTTTTCTTATTCTCTTCATATCGGCGCTTCGCTCTTTCCTCTACGGACGCGAGCAGAAAAATTTTCACTTCGGCATCAGGCAGCACGTGAGTACCGATATCACGGCCGTCCATGACGACACCGCCTTTTTCTCCGAGCTGCTGCTGTCTTTTGACCATTTCTTCTCTGACGCCTTTATGCTTGGCGGCGATTGATACTTGGTTGCTGACTTCGTCTTTTCGGATTTCTTCTGTCACATCTTCTCCGTTTACCAGAACGATTTGTCCTTCCGGAGCGGATACAAGCTCAATTTCCGTACGCTTCAGCAGCTCTGTAAGCGCGGCTTCATCAGTTAAATCGGCATTCTGCTTGAGCGCCGTATATGTAATGGCACGATACATCGCTCCTGTATCAATGTATACATATGATTTTTTCTCAGCCACTATTTTAGCAACGGTGCTTTTTCCGGCAGCGGCCGGCCCGTCGATCGCAATTGATAATTTCTTGTCCATAATCTCTCTCCTTGCTCTTTACTCCTCTATGGATTGTATCATGAACTGCCGGAAAAGGGGCGAAAAAATTGAGCTGATTTACCGCTTTACCGTTTCAATCCATTCTTTTTTCTCCATTTTATCAACTCCCTCATATTTCACAGCTTTCGAAATATAAGGTTCAATAGGCTGATAATGAAGCAAAAACTGCACCGCGCCCAAAATGATAAGCTGAATGCAGACCAATTTGACCAGCAGACGTTCAAACGTTTTCATACACGCGCACCTCCATTAGGATTAGTATGGAAAAGTGCGCTGCTGTTTATTCCGACAGACTGTTTCTTCTCTGCTGCAGCTGCGCGCGCATACAATATTGGAGTAAAAGCTGCTGCGAAGCGGGAGCGATTTCTGCAAATTCAAGCGTCATTTTTTGTTTATCCGCCTTTTCATCATAAAAAATCCGCTGGATAACAGCCTCGGCAATAATATCCGCCGTATTTTCCTTGCCGGGAAGAGAAAATGCGACATACAGCTTTTCACCTGGTTCCGCGGAAATATGCTCAGGCATCACAACAGCGATTCCGCCGGCGCTGATATTAGAGGAAACCGTTTGGAAAGCGGTTTTTTTCGCTTCCATTTTGACGGATACATCCAATACTGCGTCTGCACGGACGTATCGGCGTCTTTGAATCCGCTTCATTTCCTCCTGAGGGGGGATGTCCAATCCGATCATCGGGATGGGGTCTTTTTTCTTTCCTTTGATTATGCTTTTAAATTGATACGGCACTTGGCCATTCCCCATAAATTCCGCTGTTATTTCCAATCCTTTATGCAAAAAGACCGTCCGTCCCGAATCCAGATCGACGGGATATGAGATGTGCAGTTCGCCGTTTTCAACGCTTACTGCTTTGCTCCTCGCTTTTTTGGGCTCATTGTTCTCTATGTATTCAATCCAAATATAATCTCCGACAGCTATCATGGGCCTTCACTCTTTCATTATTTATGCTTTTATTAAAGCATGTAACGAAAAAAAGGAAAAGACTTTTAGTCCTTTCCTCCTTTATTTTTATAGGTCTTTATATATAGGTTCTGCACTTTTTAACTTTTCTATTTTTTCCTCTTTTCCGTCGTCCGCATTAATGAACATTTGATACGTGTCTTTTCCGATCGTCCCGAGCATTTCGTAGCAAAGCACTTCCTGACCGAGTTCATTCGTGATCAGCGCCTGCCGGGTCTCCCGCACTTCAACATTTTTATTCAGCTTCGCTTTCGCTTCATCAGCTGACAAAGCGGGAGCCGGAATCGTTCTCGTGCGGTGCGCCGCCAGGTAATCACGCGCGGAAAAACCGACGACTTCACCATCATCCAGCGCCACTTTCATTCGGATGGCTTCCGGATAAATGCGGACATTTTTCTCCACGGGGATAAAAGAAAAGACGCCGATGTTATTATATTGCGCGCTTTCATCAATTTCGAGGCCTTTTGTTTCATATCCATTTTTCTTTAAAAATGCGACGGCCCGGTTAGATGCTTCATTGAGGCTGATCTTTTGTTTCTTCACGGCCCGTTTTTGAATCAAATAGACCGGATGTCCGCCTTTTTGGGTAATATCCATATAGATAAAAGACTTGTTGTCGGCGTCTTTCATGCGGATGCTGTATACGTCCCGATTCGTCTTCCTGCCGCTTTTGACCACTTTAATTGAATAATTATGATCAGGCGCAAACCGTTGTGCGATTTTGACCGCTTCTTTTTCCGTAATTTGTTTTCCTTTCAGATGCGTAAAACCTTTTCGTTCTGTATTTGCTCCCGTAAATGTGGGGCTGATGCTGTCTTCAGAAAAAGCGCCTACATTTTTTTCGACTGTTTTAAAGCTGTCGACGATCGTATTATCGCTTTGTTTTTTGTCAGAGGCGAGTGCCATCTCAACATCCATCCACCGTAAATTTTTGCTCATGACGAGATGCTGAACGCTACGGAGCTGGTTTTGAATGTTCTCCGCCTGTTTGTACAGGCTGTTCAGTGTTGTATATTCTTTCTTATCAAGCGGTTTTTGATCTAAATCCCGGACGGATGTTTTATAGCTGAAATCTCCTATGTTGGATAAAAACTCCTCCGTTTTATTAAAAGGCATGAGAGTCAGCGGCAGCTGGCTCACATTGTTATGAGCTTCAGATGTAATTCTCCATACATCAATGAGCGCCGGAGACAGAGATTTTTTACTGTTCATCGCAAGCGTCGTCCCGATTTTGTCGTGAAGCTGATCTACATGGTACGTCAATTCATGAAAAGCCCTCTGATAATTATTTTCCGCATGCAGAAGGACCGCATCTTTTTCCTGATGCTCTTTATATCCCCAATATCCGGTTGCGGCGATCGCGACACCGAGAACAGCGATAATGATTCCTCTAATCATGTTAACACCTCATTTTTCGTACTTTTACTCACAGAAAATGTGTTTTCCGATTCTTTTTATCTGCGGACGTCCCCAAATCCATTTGCTTGTCGCCGTATCAGGATTGAAATAATAAATCGCGTTTTCAGAAGGGTCCCAGCCGTTGATTGCATCAAGAACCGCTTCTTTTGCTCTTTCATTCGGCTGCATATATATTTGGCCGTCGGCAACAGCGGTAAACGCGAGCGGTTCGAAAATGACGCCGGCCACCGTATTCGGAAATAACGGGCTTTTAATACGGTTTAAAATAACCGCGGCGATGGCAACCTGCCCTTCAAACGGCTCACCGCGCGCTTCCCCGTACACAGCCTGTGCCAAAAGATTGATGTCGTTGTTTGAGAAACCGCCAGGCATATTGGCCGCTGTCGTATTTTGCTTTTGATTTGACTGACCGCCTGTATTGTTTTGCGGCTTTTGAGCAGGCTTATTCGTTCCCGCCGGCTTCTGCGTTCCGGCTCTCGGTTTTGTTTGGTTTTCCAATGGGACGTTGCCATAATGAGTGAACGTATTCCCTTTTTGGATCTGCTCCATTACATATTCACGGTAATATTTTGATTTTGAAATCAGCACCTGTTTGGTTTTCGCGCCGACGAGGCCGTCAACCGGCTTCATGCCGAATTTCTCCTGAAAATTTCTCACGGCCCAGTATGTGGTCCAGCCGTAAACACCATCGATTTTCCCGTTATAAAATCCGTTATATTGAAGACGGGCCTGCAATTCTATAACATCATCACCCGTCGCGCCTCTTTGAATCACTTGATTTGAAAACGCATGAACCGTTTCATGATGATCGAAGAAAGCGGCGGCGAAAGAAAATAGAATGAGACATGCCATAAAGGCTCCTTTGCACTTCATCTCTTCAAGCCTCCTACTGCAAAATTTAAAGTGTACCCGTATTGTCTGTCACGAGGTTATTTTTATGCACGTTTCCTTCTTATCCCCTGTCAAGGCATAAAAAAGAAACCGCACGCGACGCGCGGTTTCTTCACACTTGGATCATATTGACGGAGCGTGCTTTTTTTGCCTTTCGCAGCCCGAACCACCATAAAAACAGCATAAACGGCAGCATATAATATACCCAATGATTGAGGGCGGTAAGAATAAAATCGTAAGAACCGTGCAGACATGAAGGCACGGCCAGCGAAATCACAAGCCATTTGACACGGGCTTTTTTCTGCGAAAAGCGGGCTTTTCCGAGATAAAATCCCATAATCACTCCGATCAGCGCATGGCAGGAGACCGGCAGAAGCGCCCTGATGAAAGCATGCTCAACGCCGTGGCCGAATAGATACAGAATATTTTCAAGCGTGGCAAATCCTAAAGACACACTGGCCCCGTAAACGATTCCGTCATAATGCTCATCAAAATGAGCATGCGGATACACACTGATCATCAGAACGAACCATTTCACCGATTCTTCCAGAAATCCCGAAGACAAAAACGAAACGAAAAAGCTTCCTCCCCCCACATGCTCTTTTTCAAGAACATATTGGATAAACATGGTCGGAAACACAAGGACAACCCCGAGAAAAAAAGACCTCAGCACCATATGTACGGGTTCATTGTCATACTGATCTTTTAAATAAAAATAGCTTAACAGCGCAATGCCGGGAGCAATTCCTGCAGAGATGATTGCAAACATCAGGCAACCTCTTTCCTTTATATTCCTATATCTATGGTACCATGTTGTTCATATTTTTACATCTTTCAATTTTTTAAAAAAAGAGCATATGAATGATCATATGCTCTCTCTACCCAGCCGTTTTGATATTTCGTTTGCGATCAAGCCTCCGTGAAAACGGCCGTTTTCGATAAAAATTTCATTGGCGTTATTTCCAGCCGCAATGACTCCGGCGATAAAAACACCGTCAACATTTGTTTCCATCGTTTCTTCCCGGAAAAACGGCCGGCCTGATTCAGCATCAATCCGCACACCGATTTTTTCGAGGAAACCGTGATCGGGATGGTATCCCGTCATGGCAAATACGAAATCGTTTTTCAGCCGGACCGTCTCATTTCGGCCGGAGCGGAAAATGATTTCATCTTCCGTCACTTCTTCAAGACAAGCGCCGAATTCCATCCGGATTGTGCCGTTTCTGACAAGGGCCTCAAACTCAGGCAGAATCCACGGCTTGATGCTCGGGGAGTACTCATGTCCTCTGTAGAGCACCGTGACGCGCGCACCGGACTTCACCAGTTCCAAAGCCGCGTCCACACTTGAGTTTTTCCCGCCGATCACAGCAACATCTTTATCAAAATAAGGATGGCCTTCTTTAAAGTAATGAAATACCTTAGGAAGCACTTCACCCGGGATGTTCATATAATTCGGATGATCATAATATCCTGTCGCAATGATACAAAACGGAGTGAGGTAGCGGTCTTTTGATGTTTCTACAAGAAAACGGCCGTCTTCCTGTTTCGTTACGCGCTCCACTGTTTCAAAGGCGTTTACGCGCAGCTCTTTTCTTCTGACGACCTCTCTGTAGTAAGAGAGAGCCTGTATTCGGACCGGTTTTCTGTTTTCCGTAATAAAGGCAACATCGCCGATCTCCAATTTTTCACTTGAACTGAAAAAAGTTTGGTGGGTCGGATAGTTATAAATGCTGTTTACGACATTCCCTTTTTCGATCACAAGCGCGTTCACGCCAATTTGCTTCAGATGTATAGCCGCCGATAATCCGCAAGGACCTCCGCCTATTATAATTGCTTTTTCTTCTGTCATGTCCTTCAACTCCTGCGATTGGCATTTCCATCATAAGTTTCCACTCATATAAAAAATCTCCTATATTATCATAGGAGATTTTTTTTGTTTATGCAAACGATTGGTTTATATCCAGCCTCTGAAACGCGAAGCCTCAGCCATTTTCCGCACGCCGACCATGTAAGCCGCAAGCCTCATGTCAATCCGGCGGTTTTGGGACATTTCATAAATATTATTAAACGATTTTATCATCATATTTTCCAGTTTTTCCTCGACTTCTTCTTCACTCCAGTAGAAGCCTTGGTTGTTTTGAACCCATTCGAAATAAGAAACCGTTACACCGCCGGCGCTCGCTAGGACATCGGGAACCAGCAGCGTTCCTTTGTCTGTCAGGATTTTCGTTCCTTCCAGTGTCGTCGGTCCGTTTGCCGCTTCTACAACGATTTTCGCTTTGATGCGGTCAGCATTTTCTTCTGTAATTTGGTTTTCGATCGCCGCCGGGACAAGTATATCACAGTCCAGCTCAAGCAGCTCCTGATTCGTAATGGTGTCATTGAACAGCTTCGTCACCGTTCCGAAGCTGTCTCTGCGGTCAAGCAGATAATCAATATCAAGACCGTCCGGATCGTAAAGACCTCCGTACGCGTCAGAAATTCCGACAACTTTCGCGCCGGCGTCATGCATAAACTTGGCCAGATAGCTGCCCGCATTTCCGAAACCTTGTACGACGACGCGCGCGTTCTGAATATCGAGACCTTTTTTCTTGGCCGCTTCTTTTATGCAGATGGTGACGCCTTTTGCCGTCGCTGATTCCCTGCCGTGGGACCCGCCGAGTACAAGCGGTTTTCCCGTAATAAAGCCGGGTGAGTTAAATTCATCAATTCTTGAATATTCATCCATCATCCAAGCCATAATCTGCGAGTTTGTAAATACGTCAGGTGCCGGGACGTCTTTAGTCGGTCCGACAATCTGACTGATTGCTCTGACATATCCCCTGCTCAGCCTTTCAAGCTCTCTGAATGACATATTTCTCGGATCACAAACAATTCCGCCTTTACCACCGCCATAAGGAAGATCAATAATTCCGCATTTTAAACTCATCCAGATGGAAAGTGCTTTCACCTCTTTTTCAGTTACATTCGGGTGAAAACGAATGCCGCCTTTTGTCGGACCTACGGAATCATTGTGCTGCGCACGATAGCCTGTAAATATTTTCACAGACCCGTCATCCATCCGAACAGGAATTTTAACCGTTAATAATCTGAGCGGCTCTTTCAGCAGTTCATACACTTCTTCTGGATACCCCAATTTTTCCAGAGCTTTATGTATTACGGTTTGGGTTGATTTTAATACATCATGTTTGTCTTCTTCATTATGACCGGTGAATCGATCGGCTGCCATTTGAGTTAACCTCCTAAAATCTTCTGTTTCTCTCATGCTCCCTTTCAGTGACTAGTATACACCTTCAATATCTCCGTGCATAGAAGAAAGACAATGATTTTTCCATTATTTCGCTTAAAAAAAGACGGCCGCTGAAAACAGCAGCCGTTTCAAATCTTTTTTATGAAAAATGTTTCTGGATGGTCTCCACAGCATTGCCGTCCATGATGAGTTTTCCGTACTCATGGAGCCTGTAAATCGTAATCGTCGCCGGGTGTCCGTATTCAGCCAGCACCGCGATGACGCCTTCGGCGGAACGGGAGCCGAGGTCTTCAAGGCTTACATAGTATTGGTTCTCATAGTGGTAGACGGTGCCGCCGGTAATCCCGATTCGGTGAAGGCTTCCGGCAAGCTGAATGATATCTTCAAACGAATGGAACTGATAAATAATATCCGGGCTTTCGTCAAGTTTGACCTGCATCTCGATATAATCATCGTCATATTCGTCATCTTCTGCGTCCGCGTCATGATTTTTCGTTACAATCACAACCATGCCTTGTGCCTGAAGAGAATATACTTCCACCGCGATCGGACCATTCGCTTCAAAGCCGAGCTCTGTATTTGCTTCATTCATCATATCTTTAAATAACTGGTGGACTTTAAACGAGTCCTTCCAGAGGTCTTCTTTTGTCAGTCCCCGATCAGTCAGATCGTCGAGGGTTAAAAAGATTTTAATCTTATTATAGTTCAGACGCTCAAGCCGCATAATGTTCCCTCCTGCCTCTTCTTGCACACAAATCATATAACACAGTATATGAATAAATGAGTCATAGGTTCTTAATTTGTTATCAGTTTACACCGTGTACAGCGGGAAGACAAGCAGAATGCCGTTTTTTATCACAGCGGCCGGGTTTGTTTCAGGAAGACGGCTCATCCGGTCCGCACAGCGTAATCATATGCGTCTCCGGTTTCGCCCCGAGCCTCAGCGGAACTTTTGTCGTCCCGTAGCCGTTGCTGATCAGGTAATGCGCTTTTTTTACCGTTCCCGTCCCGCCCAATTCGTACGGCCCGAACCGGCCGAAACGGATTTGGCCGCCATGCGTATGGCCGCTGAACACAGCGTCAATCCCGTCTGACTCCCTCATCTGCTCATGGATGTCGGGGTTATGGCAAAGCAGGAGGTTTACTTTGTCAGCATCCGTATATCTGATTGCAGAATCGTAATCATCCATCATCATCCTGATATCATCCACCCCGCATATTGTAACGGTTTCCCCTTTATAAGCAAACTGAACCGATTCATTTCTCAGCGGGATCACTTTATATGCCCGTAAAAGAGAGAGCAGTTTTTGCTGGCTGACCTCGTAATCGTTATTTCCCCACACATACATGACAGGCGCAAGAGCCGTCAGACGTTTGATGTTTTCTTCAATTCTGGCGTAAGGAACTCCGCCCTCCGCCAAATCACCGCCGAGCAAAACGGCATCCGGCTTATGAACTGCCGCTTCGCGGAGAAGCTTTTCATCAATTAAACGGCGATGCACGTCAGATATAAAGAAGATGGTGAGCGGCTTCATCCCCTTCATTTTATCAAGCGTAAATGTATGTGTTTTCAGATGGCTGCCGTTTGCCGTTTTGTACATAACGGCCGCCATAACCGCAGCCGCTCCCGCCAATGAGCCGAGAATTCCCGCTGTAAGCTTCATAAACGCACTCTCCATTCTGTCATTGTCTTATATTAGACGGACAAACAAAAAAAGACGTTTCTATCCTTTCCGGAAAACGCCTCATTTTATTTGCTTTCAAAATAAAGATTGATATCATACCGATGTTTCATCAAGTGAAAAACAGATTCTCTCGCCCTCCATTTTTCAGGCTGGGGCCATAAATCCGTGCTTTTTTGGATAATTTCACATCTCAGTTTATGAAATTCACCCTCAGCTTTTTCTTCCTTTTTTTTAAAATAATAAGAAGTGCAATACGCAAAAGCGGAAGCCATAATCCAGCACAAGTAAACCGTATGGCCTAATATTTCCTGCAGAATCAGCTGCGGAGAGGCTTGGGGGGCATTAAAGCTTTTAAACATCAGCAGTATGCACATCAGGGAAAAACAAACGAGGGACGCCCACTGCCATCTTCGGCATTGTGCGGCATAATTTTCGTATTTTAATTTCCGTTTCACCAGCGCCTGAAGCATTTGTTTCGTCGGTCCGTCAGCAAATCGGTCTAATTGCTTCCATAAAGAATCCATGCGCTTCACACCTTGTCCGTTTTCATTGGTACACTATATGAAAAACGCGGTGAAAACATGCATTTATTTTAATCAGACAGCGGAATGTTCAGAACCTGGCCGGTGTACACGTCGTTTCCGTTTAATCCGTTGTAGCTGCGGATTTTTTCTTCGCCCGCCCGGCTTTTATAATATTTCATTGAAATGCGGTAAAGCGTTTCTTTCGGCTGTACAGTATGCTGTACGGTCCGCACTTTTTTTGGGACAGTCCCGGCTTGATCACTCGCGGCAGCCGGAGCCGCTTTTTCACGGACAGCCGGCGGAGACTGCTGTTTTGTCTCCGCGTATTCGGTGTCTGTCGGCTTTACTTGTTTTTCTGAGGGCGTTTCCGTTTTTTCACTTGTTTTTTCACTTGGTTTTTCTTTCGTTTTTTCAGATGCAGCCGCTTCTTTCTTATCTTTGTCGTCAGACTTTTTTTTCGGTTGTTCTAAAAGAGCGGTTTCTGACGTTTCTTTCTGAGCGCCTTTCGGAATAACGGCAGGCGCGCTTTCACTGTGGTCTATGAAGACATCTTCATAGTCCTTCGGGTCAAATCTGCTGCTGTTCGTCATATAAAGAAGACCGAAAAAGACACCGATTGTTACGATAATGAACAGGACGGTCAGAAAAGTGAACAGCGGCGTTTTTGTTTTGGTTTTTTCCTTTACCTGCTCTTCCTTTTTTTTACGCTCCTCTTTTACAGATTGTCTTGTCGGGAGGCTGTCTTCAAGATATTCAATTTGTTCATCCGCGGCCGCGGCAACCTGCTGCTCGGCACGCAGCTGAGCTTTTCTTCTTTCAACTCTTGACATTTCCGTCATGCAAACCCCTCCTAACATATTGAAAACGGATCTGACAGGCAAATACCGCATCAATAATAAAATGCGCTGTAACCGGAACGAATAAATTGCCGGTCCATTCATAGATAAGCCCCAGCAAAAGACTGATGCCCGCAACCATCATAAACAGAAGCCACTTCGCCAAGTATCTGAAATGAAGCACGGTAAAAATGAAGCTGGCGGCCCATAAGCCGATATGTGTCTGCAGAACACCTCTGAACAAAATCTCTTCGCTGAACGAAATGAGAAGCGTCAAAAACAAAATGTGCAAAACCGGCCTGTTCTTAAAAAGCAATACATTAATGCCGCCGTCATCATATAAATGCGAAGGACACCATTTCATCACCGCAAGATCGGCAAAAATGACAAGGACGGCAAGAGTTACACCGTACCATATGATATTATCGTCACGTATATGCCACAGCTTTAAAAAATCGTGAATGTCGGTGAAAAAGAAAAAGCCAATAACAGCTGAAACCGCCAATATGAGCAATTGGGTGGCATACAGCTGCATCACAATCTCCCGGTCTGAGAGCTGCCGGATCAATTCGCTTTGCCGTCTCAGCTGAACTCACCCGCAGACTCTGAACCGAAAATCCGGCCTAATTCCAGCTTCCAATCTTCAAACCGTTCCATGTTTTTACGTTCTCCTTTTTGCTCGTACGGAGCCAAATCAAGTCCGCAGCTGCTGCAGCATTGTCCGGTTTGACCATCAGGCTCATACGGTTCATCAAAATAAGACAGCAGCGCTTCTCTTATACATTCTTTCCGCTCTAATAACGCCGAAAAACGATTCATTTTACGCAGCTTTTTTTCCACGCGGTATGTCAGTTCTTCCTGCAGCTGCTCTTTTGTGGTTTTTCCTTGCAGATACAGATGGACGGCCGTTCGCGCCTGTGTTTCCTGGACGCCCTTATTGATCAGAACGTCCCGAAGCTTTCGCTCATCACCCGTACCGGCATCCCGTATGACGGCCAGAATGGCTTCCAGGTCATAATCAGACAGGCTTTCTGTCTGAATAATCTGCTGCTGAAGCTCGGTATCGCCGGGCGCCCTCAGCAAAATACTGACACTCGGGCTGCCGTCGCGTCCCGCTCTGCCGATTTCCTGCATAAAGGCCTCGGCCGTTTGGGGAGGATAAAAGTGAATGACAAAGCGGATATCTGACTTATCCACACCCATGCCGAACGCATTGGTGCAGCAGATGCAATCAAGCTGGTTATGGATAAATTGCTGCTGGATCAAGATTCTGTCCCCTGTATCCATTCCGCCGTGATAATAATCCGTCCGCTTTCCCGTTTTTTCATTCAGCTCAGCCGCAAGCTCTTCCGCCCATTTTCTGGTCGGACAATATATGATACCCGGGCCTTCAAGCTTTTCGGCAAGCTCCGTGAGCCTGCTTATTTTCTCGGCATTATCCGCCAAATGTTCTGCCGCCAGGAGAATATTCGGCCGGTTGACTGAATAAAGATGACGCACCGCATGCTCAAGGCCGAGCACATCCGTCACGTCTCTGAGCGTTTCTTTTGTCGCTGTTGCGGTCAGCGCCAATACAGGCGGCTTTCCGAGTGCCTGCCTGAAAGGTCCGAGCTTCGAATAATCAGGCCTGAAATCATGTCCCCATTCTGATATGCAATGAGCCTCATCAATAACAAATAAACTGACCGGGACATTTTTCAAACGGTTCAGCACATAAGGTGAAGAAAGGGCTTCAGGAGACATATAGAGAAATTTATACCGGCTGATGTTGCTGAGGATAAAATGCCGCTCTGCGGAATTCAGCATGCTGTTTAATGCCGCAACCCGCTTTTCCCCTTTCGCTTTCAGCTGCTGCACCTGATCTTCCATTAATGAAAGAAGCGGTGAAATAATCAGCACCAGCCCGTCCATCATGTAACCCGGGAGCTGATAGCATAATGATTTTCCCCCGCCGGTCGGAAGCATGGCGATCGTATCTTTTTTTTGGAGCACGCTAGTCATAATCTCTTCCTGCCCTTTTTTAAAGGAATGCAAACCAAAATACCTGGATAAAGCTTTATGCAGCTCAGTCATGCTGATTCACCGTCTTTGCCAGCGCCAGCCTGATCTGAAAATAGCTGAAGCGCATCTGCATTCCTTCGCGAATCCGTTTAATTTTATTCGTTTGATGCTGTTTTGCAAATGCCGTTATCATACGCTGTTCCTCTTCAGAAAGATACTGTTCTATAAAAAATGCAGGCTGGTGCAATGATATTTCTACGATATGATCTTCGATTGTGGCGGTTTTTAAATTTCTGACCGCGGCGATCCGTTCAATCGGAAACCCTTTTTCCAACAGCTCAAAGGTTTTTCTGGCAGACTGTGTCAGCGCGCTTTCCGCCTGCAGATCGGACAGCAGCTCGCGCAGAGCGGGATATGCACATTGCGAAAGCGATTGAATAACATAATGTACCGCTCCCCAAAACTGGACGGACACATACCATTCATCTTCGTTCAGCTGGAGAGCGAGCTGCTTATTCGTTTTGCCGATTCTGTTGAATGAAGTTAAAGAATAGACAAAAATAAGCGCCTGCCGTTCACTTACGCCTTGCAGAAGCTGAAACAGCGCGTCATGCATTTGGACGGAAAGCTCTTTAGCATCTCTGTTTTTCCGCATGAACCGTTTGACCCATCTCAGCGTCTGCACATCGTTGGTAACCGGGATATATTGACTGCATTGATGCTCTTTGTTTGACAGGACTTGAATGAGCAGGGAAAGCCGCCTCCACAGGGTGCCAGCAGGCGTTTGATAATTCGCGCCGTGGCAGTGCTTCGGCCAAGGCCGCTCGGCAAACGCCCGTTCAAGCCTTTGAACGCCGCGCGCAGTCACTTTCCACGTTCCCTCTTCTTTTCCGGCTGTAATGTATGAGTTCTCGGTGAGTTTATGCAAAGAAGCCGTAATATCGCCGCGTTCACACTGTGAAGCCATGCCGAAATATTTAGCGATCTGAAATAAGCCGGCATCCTGAATGGTTTGAGACGACTTTTTTCCTTTTAATAAATGAAACACAGCACTCGGAGTCCGTTCGCCGTCTATTTTGTCCAGACAGTCGAGAACCACGGTATCAAAGTAGTTTATCGCCAATCTAAACACACCTACATTTCTTCTGTGACAAGTTTCGTTTTTTGGTTCTTTTTATTTTAACAGATTTTCATATAAATTTGACGTTTAAAGTCATCTTTTAGGGGGAAGTGCTAAAGAGAATCCCTTATGTGATAAGCATTCTCAATCATTTTTCTGTTGAAATTTGACACTAACATCATTACAATAAGTAAGAGGAATAGGTGTTATATTTAAAAATATATAAGGTAAACCATTTGTTCCAACACGAACAATCTGGGAGGTTTTATTCATGGCAAAGTACACAATTGTAGATAAAGATACGTGTATTGCATGCGGCGCCTGCGGAGCTGCGGCACCAGACATTTATGATTATGATGATGAAGGCATTGCGTTCGTTACGCTTGACGAAAATAAAGGCGTCGTCGAAGTTCCGGAAGTTCTGGAAGAAGATATGATTGACGCATTTGAAGGATGCCCTACTGATTCAATCAAAGTTGCGGATGAACCGTTCGAAGGCGACCCGCTGAAATACGAATAAAAAAGCCCTCCCCGTGAGAGGAGCTTTTTCGTCCTGAATAAGACTCCGGCTGTTATCGGCCGGAGTCTTATTTTTTGCGATCAGCACAAACAAAAAAGCGTCCGGCTGTTTTCACAGAGCGGACGCTTTCAGTCTTTATTGTGTTTGGATGCTGCGTTTTTGTTCAATCCAAGGTTTCAGCTTCGTAAAGATGAACGTAAAGACGATGGTGATGATAATGCCTTTTACAATGTTAAACGGCAGAATTCCTGCGACAACCGCCGTTTTTAACTGGCTGTTTGACAGTGCCGGTGAATGTAAAAACCAAGTATACGCGGGCAGGATAAGAATATAGTTCAAAATACTCATCAGCACGGTCATCGCCGCGGTTCCGGCCAGCAGGCTCACTGCAAGACCTTTTGCAGAATTGAGCTTTTTAAACATAAACGCTGTCGGCAGAATAAACAGCGTTCCCGCGATAAAATTGGCTGCCTGCCCGACAGGCACGCCGGCCATGCTTCCTTGAATGATATACTGCAGAATATTTTTAATCGCTTCAACCGCAATCCCCGCCGCAGGCCCGTAAACCAAAATGGCGATAATTGCAGGAACGTCACTGAAATCAATTTTCAAGTAATCCGGCAGACCCGGAAACGGGAAATTTAACAGCATAAGCACAAAAGCAATACTGCTAAGCATACTGATGACAACTAATTTTTTTACTTTCACAATGCTCTCTCCTTTTCGATCAAATCTCTCGAAAAGAGGAAAGGTTCTTTTGCGCCCCAATAAAAAAACCGCTTTTGTTAAAAAGCGGGAGCTTACTAAGGCTTGGCAAAGAAACGTTTGATATAAGCATCAAAACGTCTGCTGAACCTCCATCTTCTCCCATCCAGACTATACTGTCGGCTCCGGAATCTCACCGGATCCTGCCGCCGAAGCAGCTCGCGGGCTTAGAGCGTGATGCTCATCACCGCCGGTAGGGAATTTCACCCTGCCCCGAAGATTGATCTTATGAATTTATTCACATTATATATGATCAAATTGCAATTGTATAGAGAACTGCTCAAATTTAAATAAAATATTGGGGAAACCCCATTTTCAGATGATTCAGCGGTTTCCTTTTCTCCTTTACTGCGTCAATACACATTGACACTCTATTGAGAATATGATAAATTATCAGATATTTAGTCAGCTAAACTAGGAGGAAATCTAACAATGTTTCGAGTTTTGGTCTCAGATAAGATGAGCAATGACGGCTTAAAGCCGCTGATGGAATCAGATTTTATAGAAATTGTTCAAAAAAACGTTGCGGATGCAGAAGATGAATTACATACCTTTGATGCCCTGTTAGTCCGCAGTGCCACGAAAGTAACCGAAGAATTGTTTAAAAAAATGACCTCTTTAAAAATCGTCGGCAGAGCCGGTGTCGGCGTAGACAACATCGACATTGATGAGGCCACAAAACATGGGGTTATCGTGATAAACGCGCCGAATGGAAACACCATTTCAACGGCAGAGCATACATTCGCGATGATTTCTTCATTAATGAGACACATTCCGCAAGCCAATATCTCAGTAAAATCAAGAGAATGGAACCGGACGGCTTTTGTCGGGGCGGAGCTCTACGGAAAAACTTTAGGCATTGTCGGCCTGGGCCGGATCGGAAGCGAGATTGCCCAGCGCGCCAGAGCGTTCGGTATGACGGTTCATGTATTCGATCCTTTCTTAACCGAAGAGAGAGCCGGCAAAATCGGCGTAAACAGCCGGACATTCGAAGAAGTGCTTGAAAGCGCGGATATCATTACCGTCCACACGCCTTTAACAAAGGAAACAAAAGGACTGCTTAACAGAGAAACCATTGCCAAAACGAAAAAAGGCGTCCGTCTTATCAACTGCGCAAGAGGCGGTATTATTGATGAAGCGGCGCTTTTGGAAGCGCTGGAAAGCGGCCATGTCGCAGGCGCTGCCCTTGACGTGTTTGAAGTGGAACCGCCAGTTGAATCAAAGCTTCCCGACCATCCGCTGGTGATCGCCACACCTCACTTAGGCGCTTCAACGAAAGAAGCACAGCTGAATGTCGCGGCACAGGTTTCTGAAGAAGTGCTGCAGTTTGCAAAAGGTCTGCCTGTCATGTCAGCGATCAATCTGCCTGCGATGACGAAAGATGAATTCAAAAAAATCCAGCCTTATCACCAAATTGCCGATAAAATCGGAAGTCTCGTGTCACAATGTATGAAGGAACCCGTCAAAGATGTTGCGATTCAATATGAAGGCACCATCGCCAAACTTGAAACATCATTTATTACAAAAAGCCTGCTGTCCGGTTTCTTAAAACCGCGTGTAGACTCAACGGTCAATGAAGTGAACGCCGGCGGTGTAGCAAAAGAACGCGGAATCAGCTTCAGCGAGAAGATTTCCTCCAATGAATCAGGATATGATAACTGCATCAGCGTAAAAGTAACCGGAGACCGGAGCACATTTACGTTAACGGCTACGTATATCCCTCACTTCGGTGAACGAATCGTTGAACTGAACGGCTTTAATATTGACTTAAATCCTGCCGGCCACCTCGTTTATATCCAGCACCAGGATACGACTGGTGTAATCGGACGCGTCGGACGCATCCTCGGCGATAACGATATCAATATCGCTACCATGCAGGTAGGCCGTAAAGAAAAAGGCGGAGAAGCCATTATGATGCTTTCTTTTGATAAACATTTAGATGATAAAGTCGTCAATGAGCTGACTTCAGTTCAGGATATTGTTTCCGTTAAACTGATTGACCTTCCGTAACCAACAAAAAACCCAAAACATTCATATGTTTTGGGTTTTTTTACGTTTAATGGCTTGGAAGCGGATTAGGCGCGGCAGGCACAGCGATAGGTTTTGTCACATCATAATTACCGATTTTCTTTGTATGCGCATGTGTGAACAGCACCTCAGAATAACCGAATTCCTTCGCGGTTAACAGAAGCCCTTCGATCATTAAAATCCCTTCCAGCGAATCTTCAACCTTATGTTTTTCGGACAATTGAATCCGCAGCTGCTCGCCGTCTTCCCTTTCCGATACCGATGCAATCGCATCTGCTTCTATAATGCTCGCGGTCTGTGAGCCTCCGTCTGTTGTCTTCATCCCGTCAATAGCCTGATATACTGAATAATAGGTTTGTTCAGACGGGATGAGATACTCTTGTCCCAGACTGTCGCTGTAAGAAAAATACGCCCGGTTTGTCTGTTTATGTACGGACATCTCAGCGGAAATGCCGTAAGATTTATAAAAATCCTGTCCGGCTCCGTTTTGAACCTTTTTCAATTTAATCCGCTCGTAAGGACTCCATGTCAAAGTCTCTTTCAGCATCTTTTTCAATAAGTCAGCATCGGCAACTGATTCGATAGAAAGCCGTCCGTTTACCTGCACAAGCAAATCCTTCTTATCCGCCGTTACCTGCACACCGTCCAAAAGGTTCGGCACAGACAGGAAGGATTCGGGCACTTCTAGGTTTTCCGCTTCGGATAAAGCCTCTGAAACCGATTCACCCGGCTTCTTTTTTTCAAAACTGACCGGAATGACGGCGGATGTTTCTGAATCGGCAAATGCCAAAGTAATGTAATTGTTTTTGTTTTGGTTTGAGACGACGAACGTCTTCTGATCCGGCGGCTTAACAGAAGCTGACTGACTGGCTTTTTCAGTCTGACGGCTGTCAGCGGTCAGATCACCGGAAGATTTGTTTGTCATCAGGTGAGGAGATATAATCAGAGCGATGCACAATGCGCAGACGCCGGCTGCGGCGGGGCCGATCCAGCTTCGGGCCGGCTTTTTCCTGTACGGTTTACCTGTTTCAATATTCCGGTAAATGGCCTCGGGTGAACGATGATCTCTAACCGCCGGAAGTTGTCTTAACAACTCCTCTACTCTTTCTTCGTTCCAATATGACTTCATCATCCATTAGCTCCTCCCTCAAAAGCTCCATCTGTTTCCGAAGTATTTTGAGCCCTCTGTGTTGGGTCGTTTTGACTTTGCTTTCCGAGAAGCGGAGAGCGGCGGCTGTTTCCTGAATGGAATATCCCTGAATAAATCTCAAGATAATAACAGCTCTTTGATCAATGGTGCAATGATCAAGCGCGGTATAAATTTCCCGGACGTTTTCATGCTGTACGGCGAGTTCGTCCGGAAGCAAATGCTGATCTCTGACATCTTGTGTATCCCAATCAAACGTACCCATAATACGCTGTCTGATCGTCTGCTGCTTGCGGAACCAGTCAATCGCCACATGGCGTGCGATGGACAACAGCCATGTTTTTTCACTGCTTCTTCCTTCAAATGTATGATAGGAATTCAAGACGCGGATATACACTTCCTGCGCCAAATCTTCAGCCTGCGACTTATCTTTTACCATATAAAATAAAAATTGATATAAATCTTGATGGTATGCATCATATAATATCTGAAAGGTTTCTTCCATGGGAAACCCCTCCGTTCACTTTTTTGTCGTAAAAATGCGTTGAAAAGTTACATTACAACTATATTACGAGAAACTGGAATTTGGAAGGGAATTTATATTAACATATTCTTAAATTTTTAAAGGAGAAACAAATAAAAAAACACCCGCAGAACATGCGGGTGTTTCGTATGGAACAAGATTGTTCGTCAATTTCAGACGTCATCCTGCACTTTTGTCGGAATATAAAATGTAAACGTCGTCCCTTTGTCGATGCTGCTGTGAACCGCAATTGAGCCGCCGTGGGCTTCCACGATATTTTTTACGATGGCGAGCCCGAGCCCGGTCCCCGCCCTGCCTCTTGTTCTTGCTTTGTCCGCTTTATAAAAACGTTCAAAAATAAAAGGCAGGTCCTCTTCCGGTATTCCAGAGCCGGAATCTTTGATATCGATTTTCAGTCCGTCTTTTACGGTCTGAGCCGCGATATGAACGCTTCCGCCTGACTCCGTGTGGCGCAGCGCATTATCTATAAGGTTGGTAAACACCTGTTCCATTTTGTCTTCGTCAAAGACACACTCCGGCTGAGACACCGAGATGTCTTCTGTGAGCGAAACGCCTTTTTCCTTCGCTACCCCGGAAAATTTGCGGGAGATCTTCTCCAGAAATTCATGCAGGTTTACCGTTTCATAGTGCAGGCCCGTATGTCCGGATTCCATTCTGGCCAAATCCAGCAAATCATTGACGAGCCGGCCCATGCGAAGAGATTCATCATAAATGATCTGCGCGATTTCTTTTTTCTCCTCTTCAGTGCTTGCAATGTCGTCCACTATTGCTTCGCTGTATCCCTGCAGCATAGAAATCGGGGTTCTGAGCTCATGACTGACATTGGCAATGAAGTCTTCACGCAATTTATCGAGCCTGCGCTCTTCGGTCATATCACGGAGCACGGCCACGGCGCCGCGGACGTGTGATTCCGCATAAAGAGGTGACATCAATAAAACCCATGACCTTCCTTGAAGCGTCATTTCAATCATTTGCTCTTTTTCCGTGTTCACTGCATTTTGAAATAGCTCTTTTGCTTCAGGGGGAAGGTTGTCTCCTTCTTTAATGTTCATGTTCTGCTCATAATACCATGCCTGCAGAAAACGTTCGGCCGGCGGGTTGGTCACCAAAATGGTGCCGTCGATATTAATGGTAATGACCCCGTCTGCCATACTGCTTAAAATATTGGACAGCTGTTCTTTTTCCTGATTCAGCGCGTTAATATGGAAATTGAGCTGCCGTCCCATCTGATTAAAGGCAATAGCCAGTTCCCCGATTTCATCTTGGGTCAGAATCGGAATTTTTGTATCAAACTTTCCTTTCGCCAAGTCTTGGGCGCCTTCCCGCATTTTCCGAAGGGGATATGTCACCCTGCTGGATAAAAAGAACGCGAAAAACGTTGTCAGGACGATGGCAATGCCCGCCGCAAGAAAAATATAGCGTGTTGTATGTTTCGTCGTATCTTTGACGGCAAGCAGCGATTGGGATAAAAAGACCATGCCTTTTTTGCCGTCTTTTTCATACGGCACTCCGACGATCAGCCGTTCGTTATCCGAACCGGCATTGTTGGGGACCGCGCGTTTACTTACTTTTTTGCGGTCTGTCAGCGCCTTGTGCAGATCCCGGTCATGTTTGATCTGCTCTAATGTAATAGAGGATAAATGATTATCGTCATTGGGCGAATACCAGACATGCTTATCATCCTGAATGATCGCGATGCTCGTTAAATTGTCCGCCAGTTCCCACGTGATGGATCTGGCAAGCGGCTGGTCTTCATGATTTTCTATTATGACCGCAATTTTATCGGCAAGCTGCGTTAAATCTTTTTCCGCTTCTTCAACGTGGTAATTTTCTATAAATTCCAGAAGCAGCACCGTTAAAATAAATAAAACAATTAACACGAGTGAAAGAATGGTAAACCAAAGCTTTCCTACTACGCTTTTCCAAAACTTCATTCAGCGCCTACCTCAAATTTGTATCCGACTCCCCATACGGTGACGATTTTTTTCGCCGCTCCCGGGGATACTTTATTTAATTTTTCACGGAGCCGTTTGACATGGGTGTCCACCGTTCTGAGGTCTCCGAAAAATTCATACTGCCACACTTCTTTTAAAAGCTTTTCCCTGTCGTATACTTTGTCCGGTGTTTTCGCCAGGAAGTACAGCAGTTCATATTCCTTCGGCGTCAGGCTCACCTCTGTGCCGTCCGCAGTCACCCTGTGAGCATCGTGATCAATAGATAGATGTGAAAAGACGAGCACATTTTTTGTCGGGGTATTGGCTGTCAGATAAGATGTTTGGGAAGCCCTTCTTAAAAGCGCCTTTACCCGAAGCACCACTTCCCTCGGGCTGAAAGGCTTGACGATATAATCGTCCGTACCCGCTTCAAACCCCTGGACGCGGTTGGCTTCTTCCCCTTTTGCCGTCAGCATGATAATCGGCGTCGCTTTTTTTTCTCTGAGCTGCCGGCATACTTCTATTCCGTCCGTTCCCGGCATCATTAAATCCAAGAGCACCAGATCATAATCTGATGCCAGCCCCATTTTAATGGCCTCGTCGCCGTTTTCCGCTTCTTCAATCACATAGTTTTCCCGTTCAAGGTACATTCTTAAAAGGCGTCGAATTCTGGCTTCATCATCTACTACTAATATTTTAGTTTCATTTGTTTGATCCATCGTTTTCCCCCTGCTTTCCTTCTGTTACTTTCATTTTAACAAACTGTGCGGCAGCTTGAGAACTGTATCGGCTTTTTGCATCTATGCGTACGAATGAAGTCCGGCAAGCACGAGATTCACAAAAATTAAGTTAAACATAATAATGGCGAAGCCGATGACGGCAAGCCACGCGGACTTTTCGCCATGCCAGCCTCTTGACAGCCGCAAGTGCAAATACGCTGCGTAAAATAAAAAGGTGATCAGCGCCCATACTTCCTTCGGGTCCCAGCCCCAAAAACGCGTCCATGCAAGCTGCGCCCAAATCATCGCAAACACAAGCGCGCCGAGTGTGAATACCGGAAAACCGATGGAAACAGCGCGGTAGCCGACTTCATCGACCAAGTCCAGATTCACATTTTTGACGAGCGGGCTTATAAGAGCGCTGATTCTCTTTCTGAATATCAGCCTGAGCGCACCGTATAAAACGAGACCTGCGCCAAACGACCAGATCACCGTATTGACCTTTCTGCCTGAAAAAATGGCCGGAAGCTCAATAAGCGGCTTCATTGCGCCTTCCGTAAGCAGTTCTCCATCATGCGGGCCGACAAGCGCAGGCATATCATATATCATGACGCTTTTGGCCTCTTTTTTATCCACCCAATTAAATTCAGCTTTGTAGTCCGCCAGCCGGAATGCCGACGTGACGGCGATAAATGCCACGGTCGTCACGAGTATAAACATGATGACTTCAAGCCAGAACGTTTTTTTGCCCGGTCTGGATTGGTCGACATGCTTTAACAGGAAAATGACGCCGGCTACAAAACTGATCGCAAGAATCGCCTGCCCGAGCGCCGCCGTTGTGACGTGAATGTACAGCCAATTGCTCTGCAGTGACGGAATAAGCGGCGTGATGTCTGTCGGAAACATGCTTGCATATGCGATAAGCAAAAGCGCGATAGACAATGTGAACATGCCTAATGAAGGCAGTCTGTAAATAAAGTAAATAATAATAAAAGCGAGAACAAGCATCATGCCGAATGACGTCGTAAATTCAAACATATTGCTGACAGGCGCATGTCCGCTTGCCGACCATCTCGCAATGAAGTAGCCGAGATGACAAAGAAATCCGAAAATGGTTAACGTGATTCCGATAGCCGACCAGCGGCCCTTACCGTCCTTAGCACCTTTTGTTCCCCGGATGGCGCCGCCGAAAACCGGGACGGCAATTAAATAAATCAAAAAGGCAGCATAAAGAAAATTTGCGCTCAGCTCCGCCATGACACCACTCCTTTTTCACTAGGCCTGATTTTTGGCCAATTCTTTTTGATCGGCCGGCTCTTGAATCCCGGTCCCGCTAAGAACAAAATCGATATCTTTTTTCAGACCGAACCAGTTTTTGTTCGTATGTCCCGCCACAAGCACTTCATGATCACCTGTTTTGATCCAGATCCTTCTGTGCTGCCAGTACATTCCTTGAATGACGCCGATCATAAAGATCGCGCCGCCGACGGCAAGCACCCATAAGGTTAAGTCTTTTCTGACGGTGAGTCCTGTAATGTTTTTCGTTTCCACATGGTCGAATTTTAATTTGTACTTGTTACTTTCGGAACCTTCAACAGTCTGCTGAATCGCAACAAAACTTTTCTCCCCTTTCGGCTTGTCAGGAGCCGTGATTTTAAAGACAAAAGCCGGATTGTTAGGAACCTTCGTTTTCGTGCTCGGTTCTCCGTCCTTGTTAAAATAAAAATCAGGAAGATAACTGGCGATCTGCACTTTGTAACCGTTACCAAGATCATAGTCCGTGTCGGGATCAAGAAGATTGATCTTCAGTTTGCCGAATGACTGTTTTGTTTTTTGGTCGATCAGCTGAAATACCATCTGATCGAGCTGGTTTTCTTTATAGTCCACCTGATACACAGAATAGGAGTCAAAGCGCAGCGGTTCATTGACGCGGATATTGTTTTCTTTGACTCTTTTAAGCTTCGGCTTTTCACCGAATACAATGTCGCCTTCCCTTTTGTACAAAACCGCGTCCGTTGTGAAGGATTTGGCGACTTTGCCGTTTCCGGCTCTGTCAATGGCGTCGGCGAATACTTTTTTCTCAGTGTCTTTGTTATATGTCTGCATCGTAAACCGGTTGTTTTTTAAGTAATATTTGCCGTCAGTGCCGGGGATCTGGGCGGTTTCGCCTTCACGGACCCAGAGCGTTTCATCGACATACATACCGGGTACAAATCTCAGCATGGCTCCGATCAGAAAAATGATCAGGCCGATATGATTGACGTAGGGCCCCCACCTTGAAAAACGGCCTTTTTCCGCCAGAATGCTACCCTCTTGTTCTCGCACTCTATAATGCTTTTTTTTCAATCGTGTTCTGAGGCTATCAGCCGCATCCCCGCTCAGCTCGGTTTCTGTCCGGCTGTATAGACGCTGCCTCTTCAAAAAGACCGGATTCCGCCGTACTCCTTGATTTTTCAGCGCCCTGTACAAAGGAATCACCCGATCCAGACTGCAGATGACCAGTGATATGCCAATGGATGCGATCAGGAGCATATACCACCATGAGCCGTACAGGTGATGAAATCCCAGCAGATAATACAGTTGACCGATTATGCCGTACTGCTGTTCATAATATGTATCCGGCTGGGCGCCCGGCGGCAGATAAGCTTCCTGCGGAAAAACCGTGCCGAAAGCAGACGCCGCCAGAGTAATGACGATCAGCCATATTCCGACTTTTACGGAAGAAAAGAAGTTCCATACCTTATCTACGATTGTTTTGTTATATGTTTGCGAACGCCTTGCGCTGCCGTCGTACCGCATATCCGCAAGCGGCGATTTTTGATCATCAAGCGGCTTCCCGCACGACTCGCACAAAACCGTCCCGGCTGGATTCACGTGCCCGCATTCACATTTGACCTTTTTCATGAAGACGCCTCCGGCTTAATTAAATTCATATAGTCATGAACCATGCGTTCTGTCATCGTGCCGGTCACCACTTTCACGACGTTTCCGTCGGGATTGATCAAAAATGTCGTCGGAATAGGTGATACGCCGTACGCGTCCAGCACTTGCCGGTCAGTATCGAGCGCAACCGGGAAATTGACGCCGTATGTTTTCATAAAATTATGTACTGCAATTTTTGATTCGCCGACATTTACCGCAACCACCTCGACACCGAGGTCTTTAAAATGCTTGTATTGATTCTCCATGTAGGGAAATTCCTGCTTGCACGGCTCGCACCACGTTCCCCAGAAATTCAGAAAAACACCTTTTCCTTTTAACTGACTCAGTTCTATGAGTCTGCCCTCTGTATCTTTCAGCGCGAAATTCGGGGCTTTGGACCCCTCAGATATACGCTCTCCGTTTGTGTATACGGCATTATAGATGGTATATCCGAGCGCGCAGAGTAAGATGAGAAGGATGCCGGTCCGAATGAATAAACGCCGCCGTTTTTTGTTCATTGTACACTGCTCCCCTCCCCTGCCTGCAAATCCATTCAATTATATCATCAACACGTTTTGTAATTTTTGAAGGTTATGTGAAAATTAGAAAGCGTTTTTACCGTGTTCAGCTAAAGCCCGCAGCCTTTTCACCTCATGCGGCGACAATTCTCTTGCGTCTCCTGTGCGCAGGCCTCTTAAATCTAAAAATGCGTATTCTTCACGTTTTAGTTTCAGCACGTCATGACCGATCGCCTCGAACATGCGGCGGACCTGTCTGTTCCGGCCTTCATGAATCGTCAGCTGAATGATGCTCGTCTGCTTTCTTTTGTCCAGGGAAAGCATTTTCGCTCTGGCCGGCGCCGTCTTGCCTTCTTCAAGCTGAATGCCGCGCTCAAGCTTTCTCAGAAGTTCCTTGGAAGGAATCCCCTTCACTTTGGCGACGTATGTCTTATCAATTTCGTATTTCGGATGCATGAGTTTGTTGGCAAACTCGCCGTCATTTGTCAGCAATAAAAGTCCGCTCGTATCATAATCAAGCCTGCCGATCGGATAAATGCGCTGCGGCACTTCTTTGAAAAAGTCGGTCACCACTTTCCGCCCTTTGTCGTCATCAGCTGCTGAGATCACTCCTCTCGGTTTATAAAGCAGAAAGTACACGGGTTCTTCCCGCTCCACCTTTAATCCGTTTACTTCAATCTGATCAGAACCGGTCACTTTTACGCCGAGCTCTGTTATTACTTTTCCATTCACCTTTACTTTTCCTTCTTTTATCAGCTCTTCCGCCTTTCTGCGTGATGCCACGCCGGCATGAGCAATAACTTTTTGCAGTCTTTCCATGTCGTTCACCTCAAGTATAATCTTACTTTTTTCCCCTTGAACAAACAAGCTTTTTCAGGGAGAGTTATTCTGATATATAAAAAGCGCCTGATTTCAGGCGCTTCCAAATAATAACGTAACTATGATGATTGATGCAACCACCCCGATCAAATCAGCAAGAAGACCAACCTTTAAAGCATCCCCCATTTTTTTGATGCCGACCGCCCCGAAATACACCGTCAGGACATACAGCGTCGTGTCAGTCGATCCCTGCATGACCGAGGCCAGTCTGCCGATAAATGAATCAGGCCCGTACACGGCGATCAGATCTGTCGTCATGCCGAGCGCCGCCGTTCCCGAAATCGGGCGGATCAGAGCAAGCGGCACGACTTCTGCGGGAATGCCGAGCGCTGTAAAGAAAGGCTTGCACAGCCCCATGACAAAATCCAGCGCGCCTGAGGCCCGGAATACGGTAATCGCCACCAGCATCCCGACCAAATACGGAATGATGGAAAACGCAATCTCAATTCCTTCTTTTCCGCCTTCAACGAATGATTCATACGTCGGCACTTTTTTGATCGTGCCGTATATCAATATACCGGCGATAATAATCGGAATCATGGCTAAAGACAGCCAATTCACCATTTCCATTCGCTTACCTCCCTTTTCTTTTGCGGCGGTACCAGAAGTAGCGGTCAATGAAAATCGCGCCGATCCCCGAAATTAAAGTCGCTAAGATGGTCGGCCCGACGATATCGGTCGGTGATTTCGCCGAGTAAGCCATGCGCACGGCAATGACGGTTGTCGGTATCAATGTAATACTCGAAGTATTTACCGCCAAAAAGGTAATCATGGAACGGCTGGCCTCAGACTTAGCTCCATTCAGCTTTTTCATCTGCTCCATGGCTTTAATGCCGAGCGGTGTCGCCGCATTTCCCAGTCCGAAAAAGTTTGCCATGAGATTTGATAAGATGTATCCCATCGCCGGATGATCAGGGGGAATATCGGGAAACAGCTTAGAAATAAACGGGCGGCACATTCTGCTGAATATATCCAAAAGGCCGGACTGCTCGGCTATTTTCATCAGGCCGAGCCAGAACACGAGAACGCTCATTAATCCGAACGAGATCGTAACCGCTTCTTTCGCTCCTTTAAAAACGGCTTCATTCACATCCTGCAAGGTACCGTTAAACATCGCAAAGACAAGTCCGATTACCGTCAGACATACCCAGATTAAATTGACCATGACGAACCGCCCGCCGCGCTCATAAACAGGCTCGTAAACGTCTCAATGAAATGCTTTTTCGGTTTTTTATGGCGCTCATTTTCATAATAGACTGGGATCTTGGCGATCACTTTCCCATCATGCATAACAGTCATCCGGCCGACGACATCAGGAATGAGAGAGGCGTCCTTTTTCCAGGCTTTTTTCGGTTTTATTAAGGTTGTGCTGATTTTTACATCGTCGATTTCATCCTCTTTTAACAAATATTTGACATCCCGGGCAATAAAAGCGCGCTTTCCGTAAAACGTCTTTTTCAGCTTCGGAATGCCGCCTTTTTTAGCGACGACATAGGTTTTATAGTGATCAAAGACATAATTAAACATATTCATATGGTCATCCCAGTCATCCGGATCATTTATGGTGACCGCGATGAGATCCGTACCGTCTTTTGAGGCCGTCGAGACGAGCGTCCGTTTCGCGATTTTTGTGTAACCCGTTTTTCCGCCTGTGCTGTAACGGTAGAGCCCAGTCAGAAGCTTGTTTTTATTTTTCCATACCCGGTCCATCGTTTCCGCCTTATACACTTTTGTGCCTGAAACGGTCCGGTATTCCTTGATTTTCATCGCATATTTAGTCAAAAGCGCCATGTCATACGCCGTTGAATATAAATTTTCATGGTCGTCCAGCCCGTGCGGATTTTGAAATTTTGTATTTTCCATCCCGATTTGCTCGGCTTTTTTGTTCATCATAAATACAAAACCGTCAAGGCTTCCGCCGACATATTCCGCTATTGCCGCAGCGGCGTCATTTCCTGATCTCAGCATAAGCCCGTATACGAGATCTTTCAGCTTTACTTTTTGTCCCGGCTGAAGATAAATGGCTGAACCTTCCGTTTTTACGGCATTCGGGGAAACCGTCACGGTCTCTTCCATTTTCCCTGATTCAATCGCCAGCACCGCCGTCATGATTTTCGTAATGCTTGCAATCCGCCGCTTATGATGTTCATCCTTGGCGAATAACACCCGGCCAGATGCTCCGTCGATTATAATCGCGCTTTTTGCGCTGACATGTATTTGGGCATGTGCCGTATTGCCGTCTGTAATGGAAAAAAGAATAACAAAAGTCAAAAGAAATACGGCAGCTTTTTTGAGAAAGCGCATGAATGCTCACGTCCTTGTTGTGGGTTTGTACAAGTTTATGCGCATGTCCATGACTTATGAATACCAATTGCATCACTTTCACATAAAAAAAACTCTTCCAAAAGGAAGAGTTTTTATCTGACTGATGCCATATTTGAGCCTGATGCTTCATATTGCGCCAATTCTTCCCGCATGCGCAGAAATTCACTGCTGAGCGAAAGCAGAAGGCTCCGCAGCGAATCCGGCACTTGCTGGTAGAATTCAATCGCGCTTTGGCCTGTATAAGCGGCGCGGCTGTTTTCGTACCATGTATCCTTTTTCGGCATGAAAAATTCTTCCACGCACTGATGATACACTTTATACAGCGTTTTTTCCGCTCTCACCTCATGAAACGGCTCCTGCATTAAGAGCCGGCGGCAGGCTTCCTGGGCGCCTTCGCAAAAGACGGTCATCCTCCTCAGCACACTGAGCACGTCGCGGCAGTATGCCTCATCCGCCTCTCCTTGAGCCCGCATCTCCGGCAATGTTGTATGATTTAAATAGCTGCTGACCATCGTGACAACCTCGGCTAAAAATTCACCAGTTTCTTCAGTATGGGCCCTCACAATCGAATTTCCCATTTCCGTCCGTTTCCTTCCTCTCTTTTACTTCGTCATTTGCGTCATTCATCAATGGCCTTTCCCTACTATCGTATGATGAAAAACGATTATTATTTAATATCCTCAAAAGTTTGGTTGAAGTTTTCAAAGAATAAATCGGCTTCCTCCTGGAGAACGTCTTCCTCCGCATTTTCAGGAAGCGGCGGGAGCTCCTCCAATGTTTTCAAGCCGAATTGTTCAAGAAATACCGGTGTCGTGCCGTATAAAATCGCCCGGCCGGGACCGTCGGCGCGGCCCACCTCACACAGCAGCGCTTTTGACACGAGGCTGTGCAGAATCCGCTCAGACTTCACGCCCCGGATATCTTCAATTTCCGCCCGTGTGATCGGCTGCTTGTACGAAACGATCGCCAGCACTTCCAAAGAAGCCTGTGACAGCCCTTTTGACGGCACTTCAATTAGTTTTTTCAAATAAGGCACGAATTCTTTTTTCGTTCCAAGCATATACGTATCCGCATATTCGGTAAGCTCGATGCCCCTGTCATCTTCCTTGTACTGAGCGGCCACTTCTTCCATGATTCCGGCCAGTTCCGCTTCTTCTATTTCAAGCACCGTCACCAATTGCTTTTTGGTCAGCCCTTCATCACCCGCCGCATACAGCAGGGCTTCCACAATTGCTTTCCAATTCACGATATCAAGCGCCATGAATGGATTCACTCCCCGTAATGTATATATCTGAAAAGTTTTCTTCCTGTTCAATGATAATCTGCTGATTTTTCATCAGCTCCAGGACTGCTAAAAACGTCACGACGAGATGGTCCTTTTGCCGAGAAGGAAAAAGCTCCGTGAAGTTTATTCTTCTCCCCGCCGTTTTTAAGCTTTTTACGATTTCGTTCATTCTGTCTTCAATCGGTATTTCCTGCCTTGTAATGGTCGTTTCTTTCGGCCGCGTGATTTTTTTACGCTGAAGCACCTTTTGAAACGCGCCGATCATGTCATAAACGGTCACCGACAGCTTTTGCTCGGTCTGTTTGATTTCTTTTGCATACTCACTTAAATCACTCGGCGGCTTGGTAAATGACTTTTGTCTTTCTTCTTCCCGCTCTTTTAAATCCTTCGCAGCGGTTTTATACTTTCTATACTCAATCAGTTTTTCAATCAGCTCGTCCCTAGGGTCTTCTTCTTCAAGCATTTCGTCTTCAAACAGCTCTTCCTCTTGTTTCGGAAGCAGCATTCTGCTTTTAATGCTGAGAAGCGTCGCCGCCATGACCAGATATTCACTGGCGACATCAAGTTCAAGCTCTTGCATTGTATGTACATATAATAAATATTGTTCAGTAATGGTTGCCACGGGTATGTCGTATATGTCGATTTCAAGACGGTTAATCAGATGAAGCAGCAGGTCCAATGGGCCTTCAAACGTATCAATTTTCACTTGATATTCTACCATTATCTCACCATTTTCAATATCACTCTCATTGCCGGAAAAACTGGCTACCCTTTAGTATAATCCACCGAAATGCTCTCGTCCAATACTTTTATACACGTCCTCCGTTATTTAGAAAATACTGAAAAAGAAGATATACGCCTATACCTTTAAAGGCGGATGCACATATGATAGCCGTGTAAACTTGAAACAAAGGGAGGCTGATTTCACATGAGCGGAGCTTGTTTCGGCGGGGGTTTTGCATTAATTGTCGTTCTGTTTATTTTGCTCGTTGTCGTAGGAGCATCTTACATCTGCTAGTTCCTCAGGCTTCGGACACCAAGCCGCTCTTTTTTCCTTTTCATAGCGCTGTGGTACACTGGTTTTAGCATAAAAGGAGGAAGCGGCTTGTATCCTAAAGCTTATATCGGCTTTTTGGCCGAATTTCACGCATCAAGAGATTATTTTGAGTGTCATGAACTGTTAGAGGAATATTGGAAAGAAAGCCCGGCTGAAAAGCGGAGCATTCATTGGGTCGGCCTGATTCAGCTTGCCGTCGCTCTGTATCACCAGCGCAGGGGAAATGAAGCCGGGGCGAAACGCCTGATTGCCAACAGCTTACGTATTCTCCGGTCTGAAAAGCAGGCGGTCTGTTCTCTCGGTCTCAGCCATCCGAAGCTGATTGAGCTGATAGAAACGCTGGCAGACGATATAGAAGCGGGCCTGCCTTATAAAAGTGTTATGCTGCCGATTACAGATGAAGCCCTGAAAGAAGCATGTCTTGCCGAATGCCGCCGAAAGGGCTATACATGGGGGCAAGACGGCGTATCAGATACCTTTCTTATTCATAAACACCGCCTGCGGGACAGGACGGATGTCATTAAGGAACGCGAACGGGAATTTGAGAGAAGAAAAAAAAGCAGAGGCTGACGGTCAGCCCTGCTTTTTCTATATCAAAACAGCTCCCGAAACCGTGAAGATTCCGGGAGCATTTGTCAGTTATTATATGAGATATCCTGATCTTTTTGATGTTGACAGCGTTCAAAAAAGCTTTGCGTTAATTCATTCGGAACGAGTGCCTCCGTTTTGAACAGACGTTTTAAGGCGTCCATCATTTGCTTTCCGATCCCTTGATGGCGGTGAGAAGGATTCACGCTGATATGCCGGATTTCAACTTCTGAGTCCTTTTTTTCGACTCCGATCGCTCCGACGATATCTTCATCCTCTTTCCAAAGAAAGAGCTGGCGGCCAGTATCCGTTTCATAGTCCTTTATTGTCTGCTGAAGCTGCTTGAGATCTTTTTCATTCGGCATAAATGACAGAAGACCCATCGCAATCTTTTCAAACGATTTTTTATAACGAATTAACATAAAAACCCCTCTATATCCAAAATGTCCATTCATGTCCTATCAAACGGATACATAAAGGCGATCCGTTTCCTCACATTATATCATTTTCGCCGCTGTTTTAAACGCTTTTCAACAAATTATTCAAATGAACGGTTTAAATTTGCCATTTCAATGGCAGATACTGCGCAATCCGCTCCCTTATTTCCGGCTTTTGTTCCGGCTCGTTCGATGGCCTGCTCAATGGTTTCAGTCGTCACAATGCCGAAGATAACCGGGACGCCCGTCGCCGTTCCCGCCTGGGCAATGCCTTTTGCCGCTTCATTGCAGACATAGTCATAATGCGTTGTCGCTCCTCTGATAACCGTGCCGAGCGTAATAACGGCATCGTATTTTTTCGTTTCCGCCATTTTCTTTGCCGCAAACGGGATTTCAAACGCTCCCGGCACCCAAGCGACGTCAATGTCGTTTGATTCTACACCGTGGCGAAGCAACGTGTCTTCCGCTCCGCTTAACAGCTTGCTCGTAATAAATTCATTAAATCTGCCGACGACGATTCCGATTTTAAGTCCTGTTCCTACTAGGTTTCCTTGTATGATATTCATATGTTATCCATCCTTTTTTGTGAGATTTGTTTTTAGAAATGAAGCAGATGTCCAAGTTTTTTCATTTTGGTCTGTAAATACTGCTTGTTATGCTCACTCGCTTCCATTTGAAGCGGCACCCGTTCTGAAATGCTGAGACCGTATCCTTCGAGGCCGGCGATTTTCCGGGGGTTGTTGGTTAAAAGTTTCATATGCTGAACCCCTAAGTCGCGGAGAATCTGGGCGCCGATGCCGTAGTTGCGCAGATCAGGCAGAAAGCCGAGCGCTTCGTTCGCTTCAACCGTGTCATACCCTTGTTCCTGCAATCGGTACGCCTTCAGCTTATTGATTAAACCGATTCCTCTGCCTTCCTGGCGCAAATACAATAGAACGCCGCGGCCTTCTTCAGCAATTTGCGCAAGCGCGGCATGAAGCTGAGGTCCGCAATCACAGCGATGGGATGCAAATACATCGCCCGTCAGGCATTCTGAGTGCACTCTGACAAGAACGGGTTCGCTGTTAAACGGGACATCCCCCATGACAAAGGCGAGATGTTCTTTTCCGTCAACCTCGTTTGTATATCCGTAAACTCTAAACGTGCCGAAGTCAGTCGGCAGCGTAATATCAACTTCTCTGTTCACAAGTGTCGTAATGTTGTAACGGTACTCTATTAAGTCTTTTATCGTAATCATTTTCAGCTGGTGGCGTTCGGCGATTTCGGCTAACTCCGGCACTCTGGCCATTGTGCCGTCTTCATTCATAATTTCACAAATGACGCCCGCTCCCTGAGATCCGCAGGCTTTTGCAAGGTCAACGGCTGCTTCCGTATGGCCGGCCCGCTTCAGGACGCCTCCTTTTTTTGCAATTAAGGGGAAAATGTGGCCCGGACGCTGAAAATCGTCAGACACAGATTCTTCGTTCAACAGCGCCTGAATGGTAAAGGATCGTTCCTGCGCGCTGATGCCCGTTTTTGTCAGCCTGTGGTCAATACTGACCGTAAACGCGGTCTCATGTGAGTCCGTATTATGATCGACCATCGGATGAAGATCCAGCCGGCCGGCGATGTCTTCAGACAGCGGCGTGCAGATCAGGCCTCTCCCATGGGTCGCCATAAAATTAACTACTTCCGGCGTGGCATGCTCAGCCAGCGCTATGAAATCTCCTTCGTTTTCTCTGTCTTCATCATCGACAACAATGATGACTTCACCTTTTTTCAGCGCCTCTAACGCCTCTTCTATCGGATGAAACATATCGATCTTCCTTTCTAAAAGCCGTTCTCGCTTAAAAAGGCTTCCGTGATAGTTTGATTGCTTTTCGTTTGTTCTGTTTTGTGCAAAAAGCGGTATAAGTATTTGCCGATCATGTCACACTCAATATTTACGGTCGATCCGACTGTTTTCGTCTGAAAAATCGTTTCTGAGATGGTATGCGGAATGATGGATACCGTCACGCTTTCGTCTGATAGACCGAAAATCGTCAGGCTCACGCCGTCTACCGTAATTGAACCTTTCAATACGAGCGTTTTTGTCAATTCCGGCGAAAGTTTTAAATCGTAATAGACCGCGTTGCTTTTTTTCTCGATCCGCGTAATTTCCGCCGTTCCGTCCACATGCCCTGATACAAAGTGGCCGCCGAACCGTCCGTTGGCGGACATCGCTCTTTCCAGGTTTACTTTACTGCCTTTTGACAAGCCGTTCAGCGAAGTGGCTTTCACTGTTTCCGGCATGACATCAACCGTAAATTGATTGTCAGAAAATCCGGTTACGGTCAGGCAGATGCCGTTTACCGCAATGCTGTCGCCAAGCTTCACATCACTTGTCACTTTTGAAGCGGCGATGGTTAATGCCATGGAAAGGCCTGTCTTTTTGATTGCTTGGATCGTGCCTGTTTCTTCAACGATTCCTGTAAACATCGTCACCATCCTTTCCATCTTTAGGTATGGCCGTCAGTTTTATATCCGGCCCGATTTGGGTGATTTGTGTGAATTGTAAATGGGGGACATCTTTCATTGATTGAAAACCTTCACCGGAGATCAAGCTGGGAGCAAGCGTTCCTCCGATTAATTTAGGGGCGAAATAGAAATGAAGCTCTTGAAAACAGCCTTCCTTGACAAAACTTCCGTGTACGGATGCTCCGCCTTCCACATAAACGGACATTATGCCGTTTTCAGCGAGAATGCTGAGCACCTCAGGGACGTGAATGCGGTCTGTTTCCAGCGGAATAACTTTTATTCCGAGTGCGGTCAGCCGGTCTTTCTTTTGCACGTCTGCATCTTTGGCCGTAAATATCCATGTCGGCGCAGCGCCGTCAGTGAGCACATTTGCCGTTTCAGGAATGGTCAGCTTTGTATCGAGAATCACTCTGACCGGCTGCTTCACTGCATCAGGAAGCCTGCAGGTCAGGCTCGGATTATCGGCTTTGACTGTGCCTGCTCCGACAAGAATGCTTTGATGCGATTTCCTGTATTGCTGGGCATCAAGCCTTGCCGCCTCTGATGTAATCCATTTGCTGTCACCGGTTTCAGTCGCTGTTTTCCCGTCAAGGCTCGCAGCCGCTTTCAAGGTGACATACGGAAGTCCGGTCCGCATGAAGTGAAGAAACATTTTATTCAGCTCTTCTGCCTGCTGCCTGAGAAGTCCGGTTTTCACTTCGATGCCCGCTGCTTCCAGCATTCCGATGCCTTTTCCGGCTACAAGCGGATTCGGATCTTTCACAGCAATGAACACCCTTTTTATCCCCGACTTTATTATCAGTTCGGCGCATGGCGGTGTTTTTCCGTAATGGCTGCAAGGCTCCAGCGTCACATACAAATCGGCGCCTTTTGCGTGTCTGCCGGCCATATGAATCGCGTGAACCTCGGCATGCGCTTCTCCGTATTGCAAATGGGCGCCCATTCCGACGACCTGTCCGTTTTTGACGACGACAGCGCCGACAAGAGGATTGGACTGTGTCTGTCCTTCACCGCGTCTGGCAAGTTCTATTGCCGTATTCATATAATATTCTTCCATCGTTATCCCTCCCTTCTTCCACGCAATTTGGCGTCAAAAAAGCCCCGAATGTTTACACAGTTCGGGGCTTTGCCAGTTTTAATCCATAGGAAATAAGACTATACAGTAAGTTTATTTTTTGCATAGCTTCTCTCATCCTTCTCCCATCCAGACTTTCACTGTCGGCTTCAGCTTTTCACTGAATCCACCGTATACAGATGCATACGGGTCACGGGCTGTAAAGCGCAAAGCGCCTTATTACCGCCGGTCGGGATTTTCACCCAGCCCCGAAGGATACAATCAATATTTTTTTGTCCTTATCCGCTATTATAACATCCTTTGCGGCAGGCGCAATGAATTTGCACCTAATTATTCAGAAAAATAAAAAGCGCCCTTTTCCCATAAAAGGCGCCTTTATTTATTCGTTCACTTTGACGACCTTCAATAAGCCGTCAATCCGGTTTGATTTGCTGAAATACGCTTTAATTTTATCTCCCTTTTTCACATCGGAGAGACCCTGCTTCAGCTTGTCGCCGTTAAAAATAATTTTTGTGCCGTTTGCTGCCGTACCGTGGTACTCAGTTCCTTCGATTTTCGTAATTTTATATGTCTTGACTGTATATTCTTCTTTTTCCTGGGACAGGGTTTGTCCGATTGCAGTCGGCACGTCTTTCAGTTCAATATCGTTTATGACCATATAACCGCCCGCCAATAACAGCAGCAGTACAAGTAAAATGGCTGCTTTTGTTTTAATTCTTCCCATTTTTCTACCTCCAGCCCGTATCAATCTATTCATTACTATGTCATATTCCTTTTGTTCATGAATAGAAACCCGTTCTTCCCTGCGTGAGTTATTCATATAACGTTTCATAAAGGGAAGATGTTTCATGTATCTGTAAAACTTTCTATCTATTAAATAGATATACGAATTTATGTTCTGTTTTTGAGGGTGGAAAGATAAATTTATATAAAAAAGCAGTTTTCTTATAAGAAAACTGCTTGTACGGTTTATTTCGTCTTGCGAATTTCGTTAAACGGGAAGAAGACGAATTTTGATGTGCCCGCTATTTGTTTTTTCGTAAAAAGACCGAGGCCGTTGCGGCTGTCCATAGATTCTCTGCGGTTATCACCCATGACGAAATATTTGTCGTCCGGCACTTTCACCGGGCCGAAGTCTTCCGTCAGCCGGTCATAGCCGTCTTGCTTCGCTTTTTTCTTGTTTGCCGCTAAATACGGTTCGGACACTTTTTTGCCGTTGATATACAGCTGATCGTTTTTCATTTGCACCGTGTCGCCGGGAAGTCCGATAATCCGTTTGACATAGTGTTCATTTTCTCCGTTCAGAACGACGATCTGGCCGCGTTTGAAGTCGCTTATGTATTTGACCGTCATATTGACAAAGATTCTCTCGCGGTCATGCAGCGTCGGATCCATTGATCTTCCATCAACGAGATAAGGGGCAAATAAAAAGTTTCGGATGAGCAGTGCCAGAACGACAGCGATGATAATGGCTTTCGCCCAATCAAGTACGGCGCTTTTTTTAGAAGTTTTTTCTTTTTCTGATTTCAAGTGATTTCCTCCCATTAGCCATGGTCGTTTTTATTTTACCATGAATCCCTGCACAGAGGGCAAATAAGCCCCGCACCCCATCCATTTTTTTCATTTTATAAGCCGGATTTGCTGATTTTACGGTATTTCACGAAGCTTCCGATCCGCCAAATGCACAAATACACAAAAGCAAGTTCCATCGTTAAAACGGCGAATTCCGCCGCGTCAATGTTTTTGAAATATTGGCTGAGCACGATGCGGATCGCAATAATCGCGATAATGACATATTTAAAGTTTTTATTCCGCTTGGAGTAGACAAAGCCGTCTTCCCGGATTTCATAGGCGGTTTGCGACAGCATGATGACACCGAATACCGCGCCTAACAGTCCGGCGATGGCGAGCTCCCAAAGAGCGGGAAAATGAAACGGCTTTCCCGGGATATTCATGAGCTGGCTGATGCTGAATGTAAAAATGACGGCGATAATCAAAAGCGGGAGAATGATGCCGAAGCCGCCGCCTTTAATCGGCCTGTTTCCCTTTTTCACCCTGAACCAAATCATAAGTGCGAGAATGATAATGACAAATAAAACGGTTGCCAATTGAACCAACGTTTCTACCTCTTTTCATTGTTGTAATCGGTCTTTTTCACTATACCAGAATGATCGCTGATGTTCATATATGTATTTTTTCATGATTTACACATGAGAATTTTCATATACATAAAAAAACCCGCCTGAAAAAGGCGGGTTTTATGTCATTATCCTTCTACACGGATTTCTTTCATTTTGTCTCCGTTAGACATGTTTTTCGCATGCTCTAAACCGCTTGTCACTTTTCCGAATACAGTATGAACGCCGTTTAAATGCGGCTGCGGCTCATGTACGATGAAGAATTGGCTTGAACCCGTGTCTTTACCGGCATGCGCCATTGATAAAGAACCGGCTTCGTGCTTATGCGGATTGCCTTCTGTTTCACATTTGATCGTTTTTCCGCTTCCGCCCATGCCTGTCCCAGTCGGATCTCCGCCTTGGCTGACAAAGCCCGGAATCACGCGGTGGAAAATAACGCCGTCATAAAAGCCCGTATTCGCCAGGTTTTCAAAGTTAGCGACTGTATTAGGCGCTTCATTCGGATAAAGTTCAAATTCGATTCTGCTGCCGTTTTCCATTTCGATGTAACCAGTTTTCATTCTCATTCCTACTTCCGTATTGTTTTTTGTCAAAGCCTTCTTCAATATGAATTTCAATTGTAAGCCGGCTTTCTTTTTGATATTCTTTTGAAGGAAGAGGCCTCTGCTCTTCTTTTCGCGGCTATTATACCACACCTTCAGCCGGAAAACGAATCTCCCCGCTTCCGCAGAAAGAATATGAAACCAGAACAGCTTCACAGCCGTCTATGTATCGGAACTGCTTCACGCAGGCCCTCACAAACCGCTTCAAAACGGCATTTGTGAAAAGAAGGAGGTTAACCGCTTTGAAAAAAATGTGGATTGGATTGCTGGCGGCGGCCGTTGTATTGTGCACAATACCGAAAATCAGCCTGGCCGATGCCGCAGTCGGAGATGTCATCGTCACACTGGGGGCGGATCTGTCAAACGAAAACCGTCAGAAAGTGCTTGACGAATTAAATGTCCCTGATAACGCGACAAAAGTGACGGTCACGAATAAAGAAGAACATGAATATCTGGGAAAATATATATCGAATGCCCAAATCGGCACAAGAGCCATCTCTTCATCATCCATCACGGTGGCAAAGAAAGGGTCCGGGCTTGACGTTAAGACCCATAATATCGATTCCATCACGGATGAAATGTACTTAAACGCCCTGATGACAGCAGGCGTGAAAGATGCAAAAGTATACGTGACGGCGCCGTTTGAGGTATCAGGCACCGCAGCATTAACGGGAATCATCAAGGCATATGAAGTCTCATCAGACAAAGCGATTTCAGAAGATGTAAAACAAGTCGCCAACCAAGAGCTTGTTACGACATCAGATCTCGGGGATAAAATCGGGGATAAAAACGCCTCCGCGCTCATCGCAAACATTAAAGATGATTTCGCGAAAAACGGTGTGCCCGATACAAAAGAAGGAATCGAGAAAAAGGTCGATGATGCGGCTTCAAACCTTAACATTACACTGACTGACGCTCAAAAAGACCAGCTCGTTTCATTGTTTAATAAAATGAAAAACGCCAAGATTGATTGGGGCCAAGTCGGCAGCCAGCTCGATAAGGCAAAAGACAAAATCACGAAGTTCATTCAATCCGATGAAGGCAAAAGCTTTGTTCAAAAAGTCATTGATTTCTTCGCTTCGATTTGGAATGCGATCGTGTCTGTATTCACAGGAGACAGCGGATCAAGTTCTAACAGCTGAATGCAAAAAGAGACCGGACGCCATTGTTCCGGTCTCTTTTTTATTTATTGTTTGACCCCCGTCTTAAATGGCAGATCCAGTTTTACAATGTCTTCATAAGTTTCCCTTCTAATGACAAGATGCGCTTCGCCGTCTTCCACAAAAACGACGGCGGGACGCGGAATGCGGTTGTAGTTGTTAGCCATGCTGTATCCGTATGCTCCCGTGCAGAAAACGGCTAGAAGATCGCCTTCTTTCACTTCCGGAAGGTCTATATCCCAAATGAGCATATCCCCGCTTTCACAGCACTTGCCCGCGATGGATACCGTTTTATCGTGGTGTTCTCCGATTCTGTTTGCCGATACGGCTTCATATTTCGCCTGATACAGCGCAGGACGGATATTATCGCTCATGCCCCCGTCAACCGCTGCATATTTACGGGTGCCGGGCACTTCTTTTTGCGAACCGATGGTATAAAGCGTCGTTCCGGCGTCTCCGACGAGCGAGCGTCCCGGTTCAATCCAGATCTCCGGAATGTCAAAAGCGTGCAGCGCTGCGTTTTCTTTTACCGCTTCGATAATTTTTTCCACATAAACGGCGGGATGAAGAGGTTCATCCTCCTCCGTGTAGCGGATGCCGAAGCCTCCCCCTAAATTCAGCACTTCAGAGACAAAGCCGAATGATTCTCTCCATTCATTCAGTTTTGCGAAGATTTTTTCTGCGGCCAGCACAAAGCCCGCCGTATCAAAAATTTGCGATCCGATGTGGCAGTGAACGCCGAGAAGGCGGATATGGTCCGACTGTAATACTTGTTCAATCGCCTTTTCTATTTGCCCGTTATGCAGATCAAAACCGAATTTGGAATCTTCCTGTCCCGTCGTAATATAATCATGCGTATGCGCCTCTACCCCCGGAGTGATCCGGAGAAGAACATCCATTGTGCGCCCTGATTTGCGGCACAGTTCCGCGAGTAAGGAGATTTCATAAAAATTATCAACGACGATGCAGCCGATTTGATGATCGAGCGCCATTTTCAACTCTTCTTCGCTTTTGTTATTGCCGTGAAAATGAATCCTGTCAGCCGGAAAACCAGCCGCAACCGCCGTAAACAGCTCTCCGCCGGATACAACGTCCAATGAGAGCCCCTCCTGCTCAGCGAGCTGTATCATCGCAACGGAAGAAAACGCCTTGCTCGCGTACGCGACCTGCGCCTTTAAATCCGCGTCAATGAATGCCTGTTTAAAGCTTTTAGCGCGCTCACGTATTAAAGCCACATCGTAAACATAAAGAGGCGTGCCGTAATGCTCCGCTAAATACAGCGCGTCCACACCTCCGATTTCCAAATGACCTAGTTTGTTTTGTCTGCTTGTGCCATGTAAGAACAATGCTCATTCCCTCTTTCTGATCCGCATATGGGTGAAAAGGACAGCTTCTTTTGAGCTGTCCTTATACAAGTCCCGTATAAGTTAAGACATACAATATCATAATCTTCTGTCGGTTTCAATGCGATTATGAACCGCTTGGCTGTCTTTGACGGTCTTTCGGGTGAACAATGCTCGGTCTGACTTTCGCTCCCGGCACTGTCGTCCGGACGAGCACCTGCCACAGCGCCTTACCGTTAAACGGTAAAAACGGCCATAAATACGGCGTATGAAACGAGCGGATATTCGCCATTATGATCAGCAGCAATGTAAAACCTATCACAAAGCCTTTCACTTGGAAAATGGCCACGAGCACCATTAAGATGAGGCGTATCATTTTATTGGCGAGGCTGAGCTCATAGCTCGGCGTCGTAAATGATCCGATGGCGGCGATCGATACGTACAGAATCACTTCTGCTGAAAACAGCCCCACCGCTATGGCGATTTGACCGATCAGCACCGCCGCAATCAGACCCATGGCGGTGGATAAAGCGGTCGGCGTATGGATCGCGGCCATCCTGAGAAACTCAATCCCCAAATCGGCCAAAAAGATTTGCAGAATGATCGGGATATGCGTATTTTTATTTAAACCGATAAAATCCAATCTTTCAGGCAGAAGAGACGGTTCGAGAACAAAGAGGAACCAGATCGGAAGCAGAACAGTTGAAGCGATAATACCGAAGAACCTGATCCATCTTAAAAATGTTCCCACTGAAGGCGCCTGCCTGTATTCTTCCGCATGCTGAACATGGTGAAAAATCGTTGTCGGCGTTATGATCACGCTCGGTGACGTATCAACGACGATGATGACGTGCCCTTCCAAAATGTGATTGGCGGCCACATCCGGCCGCTCCGTGTATCTGACCATCGGAAACGGGTTGTAGCCCTGTTTGACGATGAATTCCTCCACCGTTTTATCAGCCATCGTCAATCCGTCAATGTCAATCGCATTCACTTCGTTTTCGACGATGCTGACAAGGTCCGGGTCCGCGATGTCTTCTATATACACAATGGCAAGATCGGTCTTAGAGCGCTCACCGACTTTCGTAATTTTGACGCGGAGCCTTTCGTCCCTGATTCGTCTTCTGATCAATGCTGTATTAATGACGATATTTTCGATAAAACCGTCTCTTGCCCCGCGGACGACCTTTTCCGTATCCGGTTCTTCAGGTGTGCGTCCGGGGTAACTTCTGACGTCGACGACGAAAGCGAAGCCCGCGTCTTCAACGATAACGGCGACAAGTCCGGAAAGCACCTGATCCGTTGCTTCGTCGAGCGTTTTGACTTTTTGGACCTGCTGATTGACAAGCCTGTTTTCAACAACGTCAATCGCTTCATCCGCATTCTCGTCATAATTATTGACGTCGACGAGCTGTTCCATTAAATGAATGATAAATAAAGTATCGGTTAATCCGTTGACAAAGTAAATCTGGACTTCCCGGTCTAATACTCGAACTTTGCGGACGCCGACATCATAGCTCGTTCCCATACCGACGCGGTCTTTAAAAAATTGTTCATTTTTTCTAGGATCCCGGTACACCTTGATCATGTTTTCCGGTTTTTCCGGCATGGCTTTCGCTCCTTTCTAAAATGAATTCGACCGCCTTCATCGTAATCGGCGAGCCTTTGGATATGTCATCTTTTCTCCCCATCTTTCCTATGTCGCCGATGCCCACAATGAGGGGAACGTCCAAATTATCCAGACAATACACCGTATCTCCGTTCATTCTGTGCTCGTCCATTTCTCTCATTCCGGTTTTATCGACGCCAAACTCCGTCACTTCTCCATCACGGTCAATGGAGACATCGACTTTCGTCCATTCAGCCTGATGGGTCTTAGAAGCGACCGCAATCACCCCCAGCACTTCAATGTCCTGATGTGAGGCGACATATTTCAGCGCCGTTTCGCCCGGCCCTTCCCCTTGCAGGCCTGAATCGTCAAACATGACAAACACCGGGTCATTCGGCGCGGCTTTAATCAGCTGAACAAGTTCGGGGCCGCTTCTCGTTGACGGATTGCCTTTTGATTGGGAAATACACCGTCCGCCTGCTTGTTCCGCGGCATATTCAATTGTTTTGGCGGCGTATACGTCCCCGTCTGTCACAAGAATGACCTTCCGTTTCGTCATCAGGCATTATCCTTTCGGTTTAAAAATAACGGCTACAAGAAATGCGAATAAAATCGCTGAAGATATACCGGCGGAAGTAAGTTCAAAAATCCCCATGGCGATCCCGATAAATCCATGCTCGTGAGCTTGATGCATGGCGCCGTGCAATAAGCTGTGACCGAAGCTGACGATGGGAACCGTCGCGCCCGCGCCCGCGAATTCGATAAATTTGTCATATATTCCGAACCCATCTAACAAGGCGCCGATGACGACAAAAGTTGTCATTACATGGGCGGGTGTCAGTTTAAAAATGTCAAGCAGCAGCTGACCGATAATGCATATGATTCCCCCGCAAACAAAAGCCAACAGATATTCCATTTATGATGCACCTCCCGCCCGCTCAAATACCACACCGTGCGCGATGGTCGGAATGGTTTCCTTCTGCTGGATCATTGTCGGACTTAAAAGCGCTCCTGTCGCGACAACGAGTACCCTGTTTAGAGTCCCTGCTTTTAATTGATTAAAAATATGTGTGTACGTAACAAGCGCGGAGCAGGCGCAGCCGCTTCCTCCCGCAAACACCTGCTGGTCCGGCGTATAGATGAGAAGACCGCAGTCATCGTGTTTCGTTCCCACGGGATAGCCTTCTTCTTTGAGCAAATCTTTCACGATCGGCGAGCCAACGCCTGAAAGGTCACCCGTTAAAATCAGATCATAATCATCCGCCGTGCGGTTTAAGTCCTGCAGGTGCTGTTTGATTGTGTCGGCAGCGGCGGGCGCCATGGCCGACCCCATATCGAATGGGTCTGTAATTCCGAGGTCGCTTACTTTTCCCACTGTTGCGCTTGTAATCTTGATGTCAGAAGGGTTTTGGCTGATGATGACCGCCCCGCCCCCCGTGACTGTTGAAGTGGCGGTATCCGGTTTTTGCCCGCCATACTCCGTCGGATTGCGGAATTGCCGTTCTGCCGTCGCGTTATGGCTGCTCGTGGCTGCGATCGCCCGGTTCGCAAAACCGCCGTCAATGAGCGCGGATGCGACCGCAATCGTTTCCATTGATGTCGAACAGGCGCCGAACAGACAGAGGAACGGAATTTTCAGATGTCTGGCGACGTAGTTGGCGGTCACATTTTGATTTAAAAGATCCCCCGCGAGTAACAAATCAATATCGCTCTTTTTCAAATTCTGTTTTTGCAAAGCGGAGTTGATGGCATCTTCCATTAACTGACGTTCCGCCATTTCCCAGTTTTTCTGATTGCAATGCATTTCATCGTATGTCTTATCAAACAGCGAACCGAGCGGGCCGTCTTTTTCTTTCGGCCCGGCTGCCGTCCCCGCCGCATTTACAAATAACGGGTTTTCAAACACCCAGGTTTGCTTTCCGGTCAATTTCATTTTTTCTCCTCCTACGAAAACAGTTTTTCAAAAGCAAACCGTATCAGGCCTACGATATAGGCTGCCACGACGCCGAATACAATGACGTTTCCCGCCAATTTAAACATGTTTGTCGCTACTCCGAGCACGAGTCCTTCACTTCTGTGTTCCAGAGCCGCGCTTGTCATACTGTTTGCAAAACCCGTCACCGGCACGGCTGAACCCGCTCCGGCAAACTGCCCGAGTCTGTCATAAATGCCGAATCCGGTCAAAAGGGCGGAAATTAAAATAAGAGTGGCGGACGTCGGGTTGCCCGCTGTTTTTTCATTAAAATTAAAAAAGTGGATGTAAAAGTCTTGAAGAGCCTGCCCGATCAGACAGATCAAACCGCCGATCAGAAAGGCTTTGACGCAATTCCAAACATATGGCGGTTTCGGCTGATAGTCTTTCACTTTTGTTTTGTAATTTTCTTTTAAGTTTGTCACGTCGGTTCCTCCTTATGAATGATGGATAAAATACAGCCAATGAAATAAAGAGCCGGCTATTTTGCCGAACACAATGGCCATCAGCAATATGATGATTTTGCTGCCGAAGCCGATCCGTTTGGCAAGAATGGGAAGCACATTCAGCACTTCTGTAAGCGCGGCGGCCAGCATGCCGACAAACATGCCGGCCAAAAGCCCGACCGGAACGGCCAGCCATTCAGATAAAAAAAAATGATTCATATTTAAGGTTTCCCAGCCGCCGAACACAGCCCCTGAAATAACAGCTCCTTCGTAGGCCTGTACAAAGCGCATTGTTTTTGTCAGCTGCATAAGGCGGGGGACGATTCCCATAACGGTTAAAAAAGCCACAAAGCCCGCACCCACGGTCAGCCCTCCGCCAAGCCCGACAAACATAACGAAAAGAATGCTACCGATCATGCAGATCTTTCATCGTCTCTTCATTTTCGTGCATTGCGACATAATGATCGAGATCAAGCTGATAATTAAACATCTCGACTTCCAGCGGGCTTGGCTCTTCATTCAGGCGTTTTTTGAAGATGTGATTAAAAAAGACGATCATACCGAGACCGAGGCCGATGCTGTATGGAATCTGAAGCAGATACGGGTATTCATTCCGTTCGCCCGTTATGATTTCATATAAGGCGATATGAACTTCTCTCATACTGACATCTTCATGAAAATTCATAATGGCAAGACATGAACCGATAAAAAGCAGGAGCCAGACACCGACGAACAAAACGGCTGACAGCTGCTTTTTCTGGTAATGGATTTCCACTATCGTTTCAGCGCCGCCGACGGTCTGTACATCAAGCGCAGGAAAAGCGGTATGAATGGTTTTCAGCACTTTTATAATGTCCAGCACGACGATATTTTTGTCTTTTTTCGTGACCTTATACAGCGGCAGTGCCGACAGTTTTTTTTTCAGCTTTTGCTGTCCCGCGATCTGCGCGGCGTCGCCGATTGTGATGATATCTCCGGTATGAGCCTTCACGCGGTGGCGAAGTCTGAGAAATATTCGTCTTTCCATCTTGCATCACCATCTTTCGGGTGGTTATATATGTAGTATGTGGTTCACTTTTGTTCTCATTCATCAGCGGCAAAAGACCATAAATTACCACCGATGCACAAATAAAAAAAGCCGGCCCGTAAAAGGTCAGCTTTCCGTATGATCCATCTGCACTTTAATCTGCTTTAATATTTTTTTCTCCAGCCTCGATACCTGGACTTGGGAAATCCCGAGCCGTTCGGCTACCTCCGACTGTGTCTGATCTTTATAATATCTCAGATAGACAATGAGTTTTTCCCGTTCTTCCAAATCACTGATCGCTTCCTTGAGGGCGATTTTGTCAAACCACTTCTCTTCTGAATGATCGGCGATCTGATCAAGCAGGGTGATCGGGTCTCCGTCATTTTCATACACGGTCTCATGAATGGATGAAGGCGCCCGCACCGCTTCCTGCGCAAGCACCACATCCTCCGCATCAATTTCTAAATGGTCCGCGATTTCCTGAACGGTCGGCACTCTTCCGTATGTTTTTGACAGTTCATCTTTCGCCCGGCGTATTTTATTGCCGAGCTCTTTTAAAGATCTTGATACTTTGACGGTTCCGTCATCGCGGATGAAGCGCTGGATTTCTCCGATAATCATCGGCACGGCATAAGTTGAAAAACGGACATCATAGGACAAATCGAATTTATCAACGGATTTTAACAATCCGATACAGCCGATCTGAAACAGATCGTCCGGCTCATAGCCTCTGTTTAAGAACCTTTGAACGACGGACCACACAAGACGCATGTTTTTTTCTATGAGGAGGTCTCTTGCCTGCTGGTCGCCCTCTTGGCTCTTTTTGATCAATTCTTTGACTTCATGGTCCTTGAGCTGCGCGTTTTTGCTGTTTTTCTTAACCTCCACATCCATAACAAATCTCCTTAATTACAAAGCGCTTTGCTTTTTGATAGGTGTTTTGTTAAGCGTATCGTCGTTCCCATCTCCGGCGAGGAATCAATCGTGACATCATCCATGAAGTTTTCCATAATGGTAAAGCCCATTCCGGAGCGCTCAAGCTCGGGTTTTGTCGTAAAGAGCGGCTGGCGCGCTTCCTCAAGATCCGTGATCCCGAGGCCTTCGTCACGTATGGTCAGATAGACGACATGATCCTCCAGCGTAACGGAGATGTACACCTTTCCGTCGCAGTTTTCTTCATAGCCGTGGATGATCGCGTTTGTTACCGCTTCTGATACGACGGTCTTGATTTCCGTCAGCTCATCCATCGTCGGGTCGAGCTGTGCGATAAAAGAAGCAACTGTTACGCGCGCAAACGATTCGTTCTGACTGAGGGCTGAAAATTCAAGATGCATCTCGTTTTTCATGATGCCACCCCCAACGTTAAAAGCGCTTTTTGTTCTGATTGTTCAAACCTGATGATTTTAAACAGGCCGGACATGTCAAACAGACGTCTCACCGCGGGCGAAATCGCGCACACGACCATTTCTCCGCCGAGCTGTTTAATTTGTTTATAACGCCCTAAAATCACGCCGAGGCCGGAGCTGTCCATGAAGGTAAGATCTTCAAGGTTCAGCACGATGTGACGGATGCCGTCAGCCTCCAGCGATTCAGTAACCTTTTGTTTTAATGATTCTGCCGTATGATGGTCGAGTTCACCTGTTAATCGAATACAAAGCACGGATTCTTTGACATGAAAGTCAATTCCAAGGCTCATGCTCATTCCTCCTTGATATGATCGGATAATGAGTGTTTCGATTTTCGGGAAAGCAATTCCTTCACTATGACAAAACTAGTGCCCGTTCGCCACGATTATTTAAATTTTGTCCAATCCCCCATCGTGCGCTTCAGAAAAGTGAGAAAACCCGCTTTTTCCATGTCGTCTTTTGCCGTGACCGGGCTTTCAACGAGCACCTTTCCGTCTTTTTTCAGAACGAGGCTGCCGAGCACCTCTCCTTTTTTAACCGGAGCTGTTACATTGCCGTTGATTTTCACTTCTTTTTTTACTTTGTCCATGTTCTCTCCCTTTTTGGCCAGAAGAGAAATCGGCTCAGATGTGGTCAGCTTAACCAGTTTCTGTTTTCCTTTTTTTACTTTTACCGTTCCGACGATTTGATCCCGTTTGTACAGCGGGTGTGTTTTGAACTGGCTGAAGGCGTAATCAAGCATTTTGGTCACTTGGGCGTTTCTTTCTTTCGGAGTGCTGGCTCCGAAAACGACAGCAATGACCCTCATATTTCCTTTTTTAGCGGTGGCGGTTAAACAATACTTCGCTTCGCCTGTAAAGCCCGTCTTCACGCCGTCTACACCCGGATAAAATTTGATCAGCCGGTTTGTATTGACGAGCCAGAACTTTTTGTCTGTATTTTCTCTTAAATAATCCTCATACGTTCCCGTAAATTGAGTAATTTTATCATACTTTAATAATTCCTTCGCCATTTTCGCCATGTCATAAGCAGAGCTGTAATGGTCTTTTTCAGGCAGTCCCGTCGGGTTTTTGAAGGAGGTATCTTTCAATCCCAATTCTTTTGCTTTTTTGTTCATCCGGCTGACGAAATCCTCTTCTGAACCGGCGATATACTCCGCCATTGCGACGGATGCGTCATTTCCGGAAGCTATCGCAATTCCTTTGAGCATTTCTTTTACCGTCATTTCTTCTCCGGGTTCAAGGAAAATCTGTGATCCGCCCATGGACGCGGCATGTTCACTCGTCCTGACTTTATCGCTCATCTTTATTTTCCCTTTGTCAAGCGCTTCCATGATTAAAAGCATGGTCATAATTTTTGTCATGCTTGCCGGCGCCAGACGCTCCCGGCTGTTCTTGTTATAAAGAATGCTTCCCGTATCGCGTTCAATCAGCACGGCGCTTTTGGCTTCATGAGCGAGCTCCGATGTATGTTTTCCGTCCGGCTTTGCAAAAGCGGACGGTGCTGATGCCGTTAATAAAATGCCAATCAACAAAGTGGATATAAGACGTTTCATCTCCAAAGCCCTCCATTTCATAATCCTTTTTATTTTTTCCAAATCCGGTGGTTTTATACGCCTTATCTGGAAAATGTTTCGTGTTGAGGGCATAAAAAAACAGCTGCTTCCGAAGAAACAGCTGACTTATGCTGACTTATTTTTGAGATCGTGCGACTACGGCTTTTACAAGCTTCAAAAAGCCGCCTTTTACTTTTTCCGTCATTTCCATTACTTCTTCATGGGATAACGGCTGGTCAAGAATACCTGCCGCTGCGTTGGAAATGCATGAGATGCCGAGCACGCGCATCCCCGCGTGGTTGGCGACGATGACTTCCGGCACGGTCGACATGCCGACAGCGTCAGAACCCATCGTTCTTAAAAACCGAACCTCAGCAGGCGTTTCGTAAGACGGCCCCGTAACAGCTGTATACACCCCTTTTTGAACAGGAATGCCCAGCTCATCGGCCGTTTTTTCAGCCAAGCTTGACAGCTCTTTGTCATAGGCTTCTGACATGTCCGGGAATCTCGGTCCGAATTCAGCTTCGTTCGGCCCGATTAACGGGTTGGTGCCCGTAAAGTTGATGTGGTCTGTAATGATCATCAGATCGCCGGCGCGGAATTCAGTGTTGATACCGCCGGCTGCGTTCGTCACGACAAGAGATTCAACGCCGAGCGCCTTCATCACGCGGACGGGAAATGTGACCTGATCCATTGAGTAGCCTTCATAGTAATGAAAGCGGCCCTGCATCGCGATGACCTGCACGCCTTCAAGCGTTCCCATCACAAGCTGGCCGGCATGGCCTTCTACCGTTGAGACCGGAAAATCAGGGATCGTTTCATATGTAAGCTTGACAGCTCCTTCAATTTCATCGGCCAATACGCCGAGCCCTGACCCTAAAATCAGACCGATCTTTGGTGTTTCTTTCACGTGTTCTTTAATAAATGCAGCAGCACGTTCGATCTTTTGTTTCAAAAAAAGTCCCCCTACTGTAATCTTGATAAAAAGCTTTTTCCGTATTCCGGCTTTTCCGTTTTGAAATTATCCGCAATGGTTGCGCCGATATCGGCAAATGTATCCGCAAGCGGCAGCTGTTCAGTGTGTTTGTGCTTTTTGCTGTAAACAAGAAGCGGCACATACTCCCGCGTGTGATCCGTGCCGTGATGGACAGGATCATTGCCGTGATCCGCAGTGATGATAAGCAGATCGTCTTCTTTCATTTTTTCAAACACTTCCGGAAGCCTCGCGTCGAATTCCTCGAGCGCTTTTCCGTACCCTTCCGGATCGCGGCGGTGTCCGTACAGCGCGTCAAAATCAACGAGGTTGGCAAAGCTCAGGCCCGTAAACTCTTCACCGAGCGTTTCAATCACTTTGTCCATGCCGTCCATATTAGATACCGTGCGGCGGGAAGATGTAATGCCTTCTCCGTCATAAATATCAGAAATTTTGCCGATGGAAATGACGTCTAATCCGCTGTCTTTCATTCCGTTCATTACCGTGCGGCCGAACGGTTTGAGCGCATAATCATGACGGTTCGGCGTGCGTTTGAAGCTGCCCGGTTCTCCGACGAACGGTCTTGCGATAATCCGGCCGACCATGTACTTCGGATCAAGCGTCAGTTCTCTTGCCGTTTCACAGATGCTGTACAGCTCGTCAAGCGGAACGACATCTTCGTGAGCCGCAATCTGCAGTACGGAATCTGCTGATGTATAAACGATCAGCGCACCCGTTTCCATATGTTCTTTTCCGAGCTCGTCCAGAATCGCCGTGCCTGAAGCCGGCTTATTGCCGATGATTTTCCGTCCTGAACGCCGCTCAAGTTCCTGAAGAAGTTCATCCGGAAATCCTTCCGGGAACACTTTAAACGGTTTTTCAATGTAGAGGCCCATAATCTCCCAGTGCCCCGTCATCGTATCTTTCCCGTTTGACGCCTCCTGCATTTTTCCGTAGTACGCAAGAGGGTGCTCCGTTTTTTCCACGCCCTTAATGTCTCCGATCAGTCCGAGACCGAGCTGCGCCATATGGGGCATATGTAAGCCGTTCATGTGCTCTGCGATGTGTCCGAGCGTATTTGCGCCTATATCATTAAAATCGGCGGCGTCCGGCGCTTCACCGATTCCGACAGAATCCATTACGATCAAAAATACCCGGTTATATTTGTATTCAGACATCATAAAAGCCTCCTTTTCTTCCATCTGTCCATTGTAGCTTACAGAGGTCAGACAACTCAAGTATAAACCGTTTACATTCTTGTTGACAATGCCGATTCAAATAATTAGAACCTTCTCTGTATTCCGCCAATCCGGCAAAAAAAGCCGCGGCCCCTCTGGCAGCGGCTCCTAAGCGCGCGGATGATACTGTTTGTACACGTCCTTCAGCCTTGTTTTCGTCACATGCGTATAAATTTGCGTCGTGGAAATATCGGCATGTCCGAGCATCTCCTGCACGGCGCGCAGATCCGCGCCGTTTTCGAGCAGGTGCGTTGCAAAGGAGTGCCGGAGCGTGTGCGGTGTCAGCTCTTTTTTAATCCCCGCTTCAAGGGCGATTTTTTTCAGGTTTTTCCAGAATCCCTGACGGCTGATCTGCCTGCCGTGATGATTCAGAAAAAGCGCTTCGGTTACGTTTTTCTTTAATAATTTCCCTCTGGCTTTTTCAATGTATGCTTCTATCGCATGAGAAGCGGCTTCACCAATCGGCACAATCCGCTCTTTCCGCCCTTTTCCGAAGCAGCGGACAAATCCCATCGTCAAATGGACGTCGGATAATTTCAGCTCGATCATCTCGCTGACCCTGATGCCGGTTGCGTACAGCAGTTCAAGCATGGCTTTATCCCTGAGACCGAACGGGCTGTCAAGCTTAGGCGTGTCCAATAACCGCTCAACTTCGTGAAGCGCCAATACTTTCGGAAGCGTCCGCTCTGTTTTTTGTGTTTCAATATGTACCGAAGGATCTTTATCCGCGGCTTTTTCCCTTAACAGAAATTGATGAAAAGACCGGATCGACGCCAAATGCCTGGCAGACGTCTTGCCGGATTTCCCGGAGTCCTTTATATGCTTTAAATATTGAATAATATGAAGACGGGTCACATCATTCCATGAAGTGATCTGAAGGCTTTCAGTTAAGAAGAGAGAATAACTTTTCAGATCACGCTCATAGGACATCATCGTATTTTGGGACAGCCCTCTTTCAACCCTCACGTAATGGATGAAATCCTTAATTTGATCCTTCACTCTCGATCTACTCCCCGTTTTGGTAAAAAAAGATCAATCGGCCGAACCAGCCGTCTTTCTCCTCATGTTCCGTTTTGGCCACTTTGACGGCGGAGCCTTCCGGTTTATCGTACCGATGATAGTTTTCATACTCTGAATTCACCCATATCATAGCATAATAGAACAGCGCGGTAAAACCTGTGAACAGTATAAACACTTTGATCGTATCCGCGGCTGTTTTTAAGAATCTGCCCATCTTTCGATCGACCCTTTCTTTGGCGGCTGTTAGTACACCTTATGCCAATTTCAAAGGCTTTTATACATAAAAACAGCAAAAAACCCTTTCCTGGCAGAAAAGGTTCGTAGGCTTTTACTCTGTTTCATCCCCGCGGCAGCGGTGGCAGATTCCGTGAAAAGTCAATCTATGATCTTTAATTTTAAATTTCCAATCACGTTCAATCACTTCTTCAACGTCTTCAAGCAGATCTTCTTCAATTTCATCGACGGCTCCGCACTCCATGCACACCAAATGGTGATGAAAGTGAGCCGCGCCTTCTTTGCGAAGGTCGTAGCGGGATACGCCGTCCCCGAAGTTAATTTTATCAACGACTTTTAATTCTGTTAATAATTCTAATGTACGGTATACTGTAGCGAGACCAATTTCAGGAGATTTCTCTTTTACGAGGAGGTATACATCTTCTGCGCTTAAATGGTCTTCTTCGTTTTCAAGCAGCACTCTTACCGTTGCTTCCCGCTGTGGCGTAAGCTTGTAGCTTGACGAGTGCAGCTGCTTTTTAATTCGATCAATACGGTTTTCCATGTCTTTCCCTCCTACGCCGCATTCCATGACTCATTATAACAAAATACGCGCAGAGTTCCAACTATAATTATTATAAACTGATAAATAAAAGTATTATTTTGTGATAATCATTCTAAAATATGCGTGATGACAGCTTTTCCATAAACAGCGGAGACACGTACGCCTCGAGCAGCGAGGCGATGACCGAGAAGAAAACGATGAGAATCAGCACGAAGGCGTAGCGTCCGAACCATTGGATCGGCGCGTCATGAAGGCTGCGTTTGACAAACAGCTGCCGGATCAATTTCAGGGAAAAAGCGATGGAGCATGTCCCCATGATAAGGTATGCCGGAATGAGAACGATGTTTTGCGGCAGAACCGAAATAAATGACAGGAAAAACCCGTTCATCCCCATTTGATTCACTAAAAAACCGACCGTGAAGCCGACGACGATTCCTTTTAAGAACACCATAATGAAAATAACCGGAAGACCGATCACGGAAATACCGAGAATCCACATCAGCCCCAAATATTTTACATCATGAAAGACGGCCTGCCAAAACATTTCTGAAGCGCCGGCATGTTTTCCGTCAGACAGCTGTCCGAAAAACTTGCTTAAATAGTAATACAGATCTTCTTTCTGCGTGATGGTCATGCTGTTGACGATGATTGCCCCGAAAATGACCCCCATCAAAAACAAGACGAACACAAATATATAAAGTGACAGATGATCCTTTACATGGCGAAAAAACAGTTCTTTGTACGATTGTTTTCTCATACCGCTTTCCTCCCGCTAATCTATTGACTTGATTTAGTAGATTGTATGAAAGAAAAGAGAAAACATGACAGAGAAATCATAGAAAGGCGCGAGATTCCGGCATAAAAAAAGAACCCCCGTCATCACTCCGGTGATCATAGGGGTTCCTTTTTTTATGCTTTATTCTTTCAAGCCTGTCTTTTTTGGTTTTCGTCACTCTTTCATGGGTGCTGAAAGACGGCGCCGTCCCCCTTGACAGGACTGCGTCACGCATCCCGTTTCTTTTGAGATGCTCCCGCATTTTTTTCGTTTTGCTCTTCGCCATGTGCCAATCGCTCCTTTTTCCCTTTTCTTTATCATAACAAAAAAATCCAGATGTGTTCATGAATACGGCTCATGTTTCGACCGGTAAGCGCGCAGAGACGTTTTGGCAGATGAATAGCTCCCCATTGCGGCGTATCCGTAAAAAAACCCCATAAAAATCCCCGCATACACGTGTTCATGATGACCGAAAACGATAGACACAACATTTCCGGCAGCAAGGGCAATCGTGGGAACGAATATGCCCGGAACCCGGCAGAACACTTTGATCAGCTGTGTGACGCATAAGACGACCGGCACGCCGATCACAGCATCCCAAATATTTGTATGGATCAGCGGAAAATAATCCACATCGACACCTCTTTATTCCGTCTTTTGCTATCTGTTAGCCTGCCTAAGAATTCCGCTTCCTATTCATGAAAAAAACAGCACCGGCACATGTCCGGTACTGTAAGAGTTGTTTATTTTCCTGCCGCAGCCCGTTCTACGGCTGCTGATACGGCCTGATGCACGTCCGCATCCAAAGGCTGAGGCACGAGATCGCCGTGTTTTGTGCAAGAGGCGATGGCTTCTGCGGCCGCCACAAGCATTTCATGGTCGATTTTCTTGCTTTTGGCGTTCAGCGCGCCGCGGAAAATCCCCGGGAAGCCGAGAACATTATTGACCGAACGGCCGTCAGCTGCATAAGCGGCTCCGGCTTGTAATGCCTCTTCCGGTTCAATCTCCGGCTTCGGATTAGATAAAGCCAGAATGACGTGTCCTTTTCTGACATCCTCTTTTTTAATGAGACCCGGAACTCCTGTGGTGCTGATCACAATGTCACACGTGTCCATTAATTCTTTGATGCTTCCAAGCGGCTGACCTCCGTACTGAGCGAGGCGGTTCATTGCGTCTTCTGACTTGTCCGTTCCGCAGACCGCTTTGACTCCGTATGCCATAAACATGCGGCAGATGGCGACGCCTGCCGCGCCGAGACCGATCTGACCGACCTTCGCTTCTTTTAAATCAAGACCGGCGCTTTTACAAGCGGAAATGGCGGCGGCGAGCGTGACGACCGCCGTGCCGTGCTGGTCATCGTGCATAACCGGAATGTCCAGTTCTTCTTTCAGGCGGTCTTCAATGTCAAAGCAGTGAGGCGAACCGATATCTTCAAGCAGAATTCCGCTGAACCCCGGAGAAATATGTTTTACCGTGCGAATGATTTCTTCCGGATCAGAGGTATCGAGCAAAATCGGAATTCCGCTGATACCCGCCAGCTGGTCAAAAAGCGCGGCTTTCCCTTCCATTACGGGCATTCCGGCGACAGAGCCGATATTGCCGAGGCCGAGAATCGCCGTGCCGTCGGTGACAATGGCGACAGAATTGCTGATTGTCGTATAGATGGACGCTTTTTCAGGCTCGTTTTCAATCAGTCTGCACACATCGGCGACACCCGGCGTATAAACACGGCCAAGCTCAGCCAATGTCCGGATCGGCATTTTGCTTTTCATCTGAATTTTGCCGCCTTCATGAGCAGAGAGCACTTCATCTGAGACTGTATGAAGACGGATGCCTTCACCGAGAGCTTCAATGGCTTGAATGATTTCCTGCAGCTGCTCTTCATTTTCAGCCTGCACCGTAATGTTGCGCATTGTGTAGTTCGGGCCGACTTTAACGGTTTCAACTTCCCCGATATCTCCGCCCATCACTCCGATGGCGGTTGCCACTTTTCCGAGATTTCCGGGAACAGTCGGCGTTTCAATCATTAACGTCCGAATCATATGCTTTGTAATCATGAAATGAACCTCCTAACCCAATTTTTGAGATTGTAAGGATTTTTCTTTCGTGTACCAAATGAATTTCCCCGTGTATCCGTACAATATTGCCAGTCCGATAGATACAAAACTGAGCCACATGAACGGCAGATAAGAAAATGTGGATACGCCGAGAATGCCGGCCATATAGATGCCGTTATCAGACCACGGCACCATCCCTGAAGTAAGCGTGCCGCCCACCTCTGCGTTCCGGGATAAAACTCTTCTGTCAAGTTTCAGTTTATCATAACTGTTCTCCATGATTTTCGGCGTCAGAATCAATGACACGTACATCGCACAGCCGAAAATGTTTCCTAAAAGGGCGACGATCAATGTCGAAAGCGTCACATTTCCCGGTGTGGTCAGCTTTTTCTCAAAAGTTGAGACAATCACTTTTAATACGCCGAGCTTCTCAAGAATTCCTCCAAAACCAAGACCGAACAGGATAACGACTAACGTATCCAGCATACCGGTAATGCCTCCGCGGTTTAACAGGCCGTTTAAAAATTCGACGTCCGTTTTAATAGAAAAACCATTATAAGCAGTCGCGATGGCACTGGCAAAATTCATTCCCTGAAAGACGGAAGCCCAGATTGCGCCAAGCAAAGCACCGATGATAATAACGGGCATAGACGGCTTTTTCAAAATCAGAAGGACAACGACGACAACAGCCGGAATGAGCATCCATATATGAATGTCAAACGTTTTCTGCAATGAAGATTTTAAAAATTCCACTTTGTCGAGATCAATATTTTTTCCGCCGTATATAAATCCCGTTACGGTAAACAGAATGGCCGTAATAATATAGGACGGAATTGACAGATACATCATCGCTCTGACGTGTGACAGCACATCCACCTTAGAAAGCGTGGAGGCAAGCACCGTACTGTCAGACAGCGGTGAAAGCTTGTCTCCGAAGTAAGCGCCGGACAAAACGGCTCCCGCTACGATCGGAAGCGGTATACCCATTCCCTCTCCGATGGCAATCATGGCGATCCCCGCTGTACCCACGGTTCCCCACGACGTTCCGGTCGCAACGGACATAACGGAACAAATAACCAGTGTAGCAAGCAGGAAAACATGAGGATTAATAAACTCTAAACCATAATAAATTAACGTCGGCACAACGCCGCCGGCAATCCATGTCCCGATGAGCGCACCGACCGAAACAAGAATCAACACCGCTTCAAGACCGTTTGATATCCCGGTGACAATCGAATCCTGCAAGTCTTTATATGAATATCCCAGCCTGACTCCGAGAATAATAGCGAAAAACCAGGATATTAATAGAGCTAGCTGGATCGGCAGGTCTAAAAACACTGTGAACGATAAGACAAGTGCTAAAAACCCGAATAATAAGATAATTATTTCCAATAAATTTGGCAATCTGACCTCTTTCACAAGAAAATCCCCCTAGAAGAAAAAAGCTAAAACGCTTTCATCAAATGATATAACAAATTATACTATACTGCCTCATCCCTTTGTATGGCAACCGCCTATTCACTAAAAAACGTGAAAAGGCGGCTGTTGTTGCTTTAAAATTTATTTTTCTAATAGATCTTTTCCGGCAATTCCCGGTTTTGTCATTTCATACGGATTCAAAATGATATCCAATTCTTCTTCTGTCAGTACATCATTTTGAAGGCAAAGATCTCTTACAGATTGCCCCGTCATGATGGCTTCACGGGCAATTCGCGCAGCCGCTTCATACCCGAGGTGCGGATTGACCGCTGTAATGACGCCGACGCTTTTTTCCACGTATTGCTTCAGACGTTTTTCGTTGGCTTCAATTCCCGCCAGACAATGATCGGTGAATGAGCGGAAACCGTTATTCATGATGCTGATGGATTGAAGCAGGTTAAATACAAGTACCGGCTCCATTACGTTAAGCTCCAGCTGGCCCGCTTCTGAAGCGAGGCAGATCGTATTGTCATTCCCGATGACCTGAAAGGCGATTTGGTTGATCAGCTCTGCCATTACAGGGTTGACTTTCCCAGGCATAATGGATGATCCCGGCTGACGGGCTGGCAGTGAAATTTCCGCAAGTCCCGCGCGCGGACCTGAAGCCATTAAGCGCAGATCGTTGGCGATTTTAGACATGTTCATCATGCATACTTTCAACGCGGCTGAAACTTCCGTATACGCATCAGTGTTTTGTGTGGCGTCAACCAAATGGCCGGCGCCGACAAGCGGCAGTCCGCTGATGTCAGCCAGGTGCTTCACAACCTGTTCTATGTAGCGCGGATCGGCGTTAAGCCCCGTACCTACGGCCGTTGCCCCCATGTTTACTTCATATAGATGCTGGCGGGATTGTTTAATTCGCTTTATGTCACGCTCAAGCACGCGGCTGTATGCTTCAAATTCCTGTCCGAGACGGATCGGCACAGCATCCTGAAGGTGTGTGCGCCCCATTTTAATGACAGAATCAAATTGTTTCGCTTTATCTTTAAAGACACTGAGCATATGCGCCATCGTATCAAGGAGCTTATCCAAAAGTTTCAAGGTTGAAATATGGATTGCCGTCGGGAACACGTCGTTCGTCGATTGTGACATGTTGACGTGTGTGTTCGGGCTGAGGTGAATGTATTCACCTTTTTTATGCCCCATGATTTCAAGAGCCCTGTTGCCGATTACTTCGTTGGCATTCATGTTCATGGACGTTCCGGCTCCCCCTTGGATCGGATCGACGATAAATTGGTCATGCCATTTTCCCTCAAGAATTTCATCTGCGGCCTGTACAATCGCATTTCCGATTCCTTCATACAGCCGTTTTACATCCATGTTGGCAAGCGCCGCCGCTTTTTTGACGATGGCGAGCGCATTAATCATTTCTTCGTGGATGCGGTAGCCGGTAATCGGAAAGTTTTCTTTCGCGCGCAGCGTTTGTATTCCGTAATACACATCAGCTTCAATTTGTTTTTCTCCGAGGAAATCTTTTTCCTGACGATATTCTTTTTGCGCGTTTGTCATGCTAAAACCCTACTTTCTCTTTGTGGTAGTCATGTTTTTACAGTACAACGTCGTCTGCGATCGGTGTCTCCATAATGTTTTTGACTTCAGCCAAGTTGTGAGACTGGCCGAGCGCCCACATTAATTTCGGCACGATGGCTTCCGTGTTCATATTTCTGGAGCGGATAATGAGATCTTGATTGACTCTTCGGCCGACTTCATAGACGCTCATGTCCTCTCCTTCTTCAAGACATTGTGTCGTAATGACGACGACAATGCCGCTTTCAATCATTTCATTGACTTTGGCGAGAATGTCTCTTCCTTCAAACGGCACGCCGCCGCTGCCGTAGCTTTCAATGACGATTCCTTTGTACATGCCCTTTAATGCGTCAAACATTTCCGGTTTCAGCCCCGGGTGGAGCTTGAGCAGGCACACGTCCGTGCAAAGTGAAGTATTGACCGTAAAAGCATCGTCTTTTGGCATGTGCACTTGTTTGTTGTATTCAATTCCGTTTTCGGTAATAAACGCGATATACGGATAGTTAATGCTCTCAAATGCATCATAGCTTTTCGTTCTCAATTTAATGGCGCGTGTGCCTTGAATGACTCTGCCGTCAAATACGACGTATACGCCGCCCACCCCTTCACATGCGAAGCGGATCGCGTCCGTGATATTTTTTTTGGCATCGGTTTTTTGAAATGTAATCGGGATTTGCGAACCCGTAATGACGATCGGTTTATCAGCATGCTGAAGCATATAAGACAGTGCCGCTGATGTATAAGCCATTGTGTCTGTCCCGTGCGTAATGACGAACCCGTCATATGCGTCATATTTTTCTTTGACAGCATTTGCGATTTCGGCCCAGTATTCAGGCTGCATATTTGTGCTGTCGATGTTCATTAACGAATGGGTTTCCATCGTGTAATCGTTATCAAGTTTTGATACGTAGGTTAACAATTCGTCTGCTTTCACCCCGGGTGCAAGCCCGTTTTCTCCTTCGACTGAGGCGATTGTTCCTCCGGTTGTTAACAGCAATAATTTTTTCATACCCTGCACCTCTTCATCCATTTCTCAAGATGTGTTAAGCATTCGCTTTTCGCATACTTTTAATCAAATTATAGACAGACGAATGAAATTAATCAAGTGATTATTATTCAATTCGCGTACACTTTTGCATATCGATATGATATAATTTGCTCAAGTGAAAAGGAGCGGTTTTGAATATGAATTTAGATCGTTTAACTGAACTGAGAAAAAAGAAAAATTGGTCTCTTCAATATACGGCTGATCGTCTCGGCATCGCCAAAAGCACGTACGCCGGGTATGAATCAGGATACCGGCGTCCGTCATTCGAGGCGCTGGGCACGCTTGCCGATCTGTTTGACACGACGTGCGACGATTTACTGGGGCGCACTGAAAAAAAAGCGGAGCCGTTTACCCAGACCATCGAATTAACAAACGCCGCACAAGGCCGCGGCACACTGACCGTTGACGGACAGCCGCTGAATCAGGATGAAATCATCGAATTGATTGCGTTTGTCCGCACGAAAAAGAAGGTGCAGGAGGAGCTCCGCTAAAAACCGGCTTTTACGGCTTGATTCGGCCGTACGTCCCTCCGCCCCCGGCCTCAAGGACAAGCTGCCCGGTGCGCGCTTTATGAATGACAGCCGCTATTTTAGGCTGGACGACACTCGCCAATTCCTCTTCTTGCGCCTGATGTAGAATCGCCATCTCCGTCCCGAAAGCCCGCTTCAGTTTTTCTAACGTTTTCGGCCCGACGCCGGGAATGAACTGCAGCGGGATTTGATGAATATACGGCGGCCGCGGCACGCGGCTTTTTTTCGGGCCGCTCAGTTCCTCCAGCCGTTCACTGACCCCTTTTGTCATTGTTTTCCCCCCGCACTCCGGACATGCGGAAGCTCCTTTTTCAACCGGGCTGCCGCAGCGGTCGCAAGCCGTCCGGTAATACTTCCCGAGCTTCGGGTTCAGCCCGTAATTCGCCGTGATTTTTCTTCCGTCCTTCCCTTTTAAAGCCAGCGAAAATTCCGTGAAATTCGCTTCTTTAAGAAGCATTTCATTATATTCTCTGCCGATTTTTCCTAAGGAATGCGCATCAGAATTTGTTAAAAATGTATACGGATCAAGTTCTGTTACCCGCGAAGCCATGTCGGTGTCGCAGCTTAATCCGAGTTCCGCCGCATCAATGAGCGCCGGGTCGAAAACCTCTGTCAAAGAAGATATGACCCCTTTTCCGTACAGGCTTTTATGCGGGGTGAACATATGGGCGGGAATAAACAGCCCGCCCAATTCCTTTGTTTTCCTCTGAAGATTCAAACCGGTTTCATAAATGCGCTGGGAACTGAGATGGATATTTTTAAGCCTTTTTGCGAGCCACTCAGAAAACATCTTCATTTCGGCAAGAGACGGCATAAAGACGAGAACGTGAATCGGCCCGCGGCATGTGTGATCATAGATTTCAAGCTCACTGCCCAACAGAAGCGTCGTATTCCGATACCGGATGCCGCCTTCCTTCAGCTCACGGTATCTGCCTTCATCAATTCCGCGCTCGATTTCTTCTATGACTTCCGGGGAATGGCAGTCGATGATGCCCAATAGTTCAATTCCCTTCCCCTCACTGGCTTCTTCTAAAATCCGGTGCAGCGTCAACGTTTTGGCCCCGGTGATTTTGACCGGTTTTCCCGTATAGGTGCGGCCGATATGAATATGCAGATCCGCATAGATGGTTTTCATCATTTTTCCTTCAGCGCTTCTTTCAGCTGGAGATACTGAATCGCGTACGCCGTTTTTGCGTCATACACCCTGCGGGATTCAATCAGCTTCACGGCCTCTTCAAGCGTGACCTGCATGACTTCGACAAATTCATCCTCATCCAGCTCTCGTTTTTCTTCCAGCGGCGAAAGCCCTTCCGCAAGAAAGAGATGCACGATTTCATCAGCAAACCCGGGTGATGTATAAAAAGCGGTGATTTTCGTCAAGGTTTCCGCCGTATATCCCGTTTCTTCCTCGAGCTCTCTTAACGCCGTATGTTCCGGCTCTTCTCCCTTTTCAAGCTTCCCGGCCGGAATTTCAACGATTGTCCGTTCCAGCGGCTTTCTGAACTGGTTCACCAAAATGATTTTTCCTTCCTCGGTCACCGCAAGTACGGCCACCGCTCCCGGATGTTTGACGATTTCCCGCTTGCTTGTTTTTCCGTTCGGGAGCTCTACATCCTCTAAGTAAAGATCTATGACTTTCCCGTCATACAGCTTTTTTTTCGCAAGTGTTTTTTCTTCTAAATGTTTCATCATGTCATCTCCCGTTCTGTCTCTCTATTATGCCTCATATATTTTATCATACATGCATGAGAGGGAGGTGCTTTTCGATTGAAGGTGTACCGGAAGGATAAGAGTATCGTATTGGTCGGAAAGGCGTGGGAAGTGCGGGCTAAACTGAAAGAATACGGACGGACATTCCGCTATGTCGGAGATTGGATCACCGGGCCTTAACAGTTGAAAACTTCGCGCCTTTATATTACGGTCAATAAAAGACTATAAAAAGGAGCGAAACGATGAGAAAACGCACACTGGGACATTCTGATTTAGAAATAAGCGAAATCGGGCTCGGCTGTATGTCGCTGGGTACGGATAAAGCTAAAGCGCTGTCTATTTTGGATGAAGCGATCGAGCTTGGAATCAATTATTTAGATACCGCTGATCTTTATGATTTCGGCAGAAATGAGGAAATTGTCGGGGAGGCCGTCAAAAACCGCAGGCACGACATCATTTTAGCCACGAAAGCCGGAAACCGCTGGAATGATGATAAAGACGGCTGGCATTGGGACGCTTCCAAAGGATACATAAAAGAAGCGGTCAAAAACAGCCTGCGCCGGCTGAAAACGGACTATATCGACCTTTATCAGCTGCATGGCGGCACGATGGAAGACCATATTGACGAAACGATCGAAGCATTTGAGGACTTAAAACAGGAAGGTGTCATCCGGTATTACGGCATTTCCTCGATTCGTCCGAATGTTATTAAAGAATATGTGAAAAAATCAAATATCACCAGCATTATGATGCAATACAGCCTGCTGGACCGGCGTCCCGAGGAGTGGCTTCCCCTTTTAGAGGAGAACGGAATCAGCGTAGTCGCAAGAGGGCCTGTCGCTAAAGGGCTTCTTACGGAAAAACCGCTTGATCAAGCGGCCGCAAGCGTAAAAGAGAACGGCTATTTAACATATTCTTTTGCAGAACTGGCAGAAACCAAAAAAGCGATCAGCGCTGCCGCACCTGACTTGAGCATGACGGAGCTTTCTCTTCAATACTTGCTGTCACAGCCGGCCGTCGCTTCTGTCATCACCGGAGCCAGCTCACTTGAGCAGCTGAGAGAAAACTGTTCGGCTGCAGAGGCCCGTCGTTTAAGCAGCCAGGAAATCAAAGCCCTGCAATATCATACAAAACGGGACGTATACGAAGCCCATCGTTCTTAAACAATAAAACCGGCACCTTTTCAGATGCCGGTTTATTTATATTTGTGCCAATCGAGACTGCTTTCATTCAGCAGCTCTTCAAAGCTTTTATGTTTTTCTTTTTCTTTTCGTTTTCTGATTTGTTCCGCCTTTTGCTGCGCCTGCTTTTTCTCGTCTTCTTCCTTCAGCTCACTTTTCATTTGCAAAAGCCTGGCCTTCAGATCTTCCTCCAGATCGTCTTTTAAGCTGTGTTTTTCTTTAGGCAGCTGCTTTTTCATCATTACGCCCCCCGTATCTGAATATGGTGAAGCAAGTGTACCACGGAGCGCCGGAGGCCGGCAACGTTCACGGTCCCAAAAAGCCGGTGGAAGGATTTTTCATATTAAAGGAGGGTGCCTGTGTGAAAAAATGGCTGGCGGTGTTCGGTTCGGCTTGCGCAGTCTTTTTGGCTGCCGGATTCGCTTTTACGAATCTGATTATGTTTATGAAGAAAAAGACGGATGAAGATATCATGAAAAAAGAAACGGCGGACGGGCATGATAGATTTGATTCCTTTCAGGCCATGGAAAAAGAAGAGGCCGTCATCCTGTCACGCCACGGGTATGAAATCAAAGGCTTTTACGTCGCCCCGCATCATACGGCAAACACCATGATTATTTGTCACGGCGTTACCGTAAATTCGTTCAATTCATTGAAATACATGGATTTATTTTTAGATTTAGGCTGGAATGTGCTCGTATATGACCACCGCGGGCACGGAAAAAGCGGCGGCAGAACGACGAGCTACGGCTATTTTGAAAAAGATGATTTGGAAGAAGCCGTGAATTGGGTGAGACACAAAACCGGAGACGGCGGTCAAATCGGCATCCACGGGGAATCGATGGGAGCGGTGACGGCCTTATTATACGCGGGCGGGCATCAGGATGAAAACGGCGCTGATTTTTATATTGCGGACTGTCCGTTCGCAAGCTTTCGCGATCAGCTCGCCTACAGGCTGAAGCGGGAGTTCCGGCTGCCTCCGTGGCCGCTTCTGCCTTTGGCTGATTTCTTTTTGCGGATGAGAGAAGGATACCGTATCCGTGATGTATCTCCTCTATCGGTTATCAGCCGCATCCGGCAGCCCGTGCTGTTTATTCACAGTAAGGAAGATGATTATATACCTCCCGCTTCTTCCGGATTGCTGCACCGCAGAAAACGCGGCCCTAAGATGCTCTATCTGGCCGAATCGGGCGGGCATGCCATGTCGTACACCAAAAATCCGGAGAGCTACCGCAAAGCCGTTCAAACCTTTTTAGATACCATGACGCAAACGTAAAAAAGCGAAAGAACGTATGCTGGTTCTTTCGCTTTCCCGTCATAAAACGTCGGTAATCCCGTCCATATTTTCTCCGATCCAGTCAATGGCGAGGTCGATTGTCGTAAACTCCTGCGCTTTGAAGGTCATCTCATCCTGAAGCAGCCAGACATCCTTCTGAACGGATTCAGCGCCTCCGATGGACCAGTGCAGCAGACTGTACGGGTGGTTGTTGTTCAGAAAGGATACCCACGTTTTATGCTGTGCCGTCTGTTTAATGGCTTTCAGCTTTTGATTCACTTTCCGTTTCTCCCTGCTTTACTAATATGCTCATTCTCGGGCTCAGCATCTCTGCCGGGCTTTTTAAGACGAGCGTTTTTGCCTTTTCATTGTAATCGATTGTCATTTCCTCGTCAAAAAACACTTTTTGTGAGGTCTGGATGTAAAGCGGAAGTCCGTTGGTTTCAATAGCTTCGCATTGTCCCGTTAATTCGTCCGCCAGCCAGATGGCCGGCACGCCGCTCACCGCGCACCCGCAGCCTTCTGCGTCATAGCGGAGCTGCGCTTTTTTCCCCGGGTTGGCGTCCATCGCCTGCTGAAGTGTGTGTTTCGCCGCATCCGTCACATGTATTTGCATAGATGATCCTCCGTTTTTCATTTTCGCCATTGTAGCATACCGAGCCGCTGTATGCATTGTTTCTGCTTTCTTTACAGCAGCCCGCTCTCCCAGTCCTTTGCCTCTTGTTCAGCCGCCTTGATCCAGTCATTTTTCCCTTCACTATACTTTGCCATATCGTATGGGTATGTCTCAGCGAGGTGCCGTTTCAGTTCCATGTATTGAGCCGCTTTTTCAGGCTTTGCAGTGAGGTAATCCCGGAACAGCAGATGAGGCTTCACGTCCGGATGGCCTGTTTCGTATATGTGAACGTGGTGTGTGCGCTTGTTGCCGCCTTTTTGAAAGAAACGCCGGCCCTCTATCCCGTTTTCCCCTTTCGCCTCATAGCCGAGTGCTTCCAGCTGCGGACTGAATCGGTCGGCATCCAAAATATCTTTGACCTCCGCCAGTATATCGATGACGGGTTTGGCGGCCATCTGCGGGATGGAGGTGCTGCCGATGTGGCTGACAGAATGAAGTGCTGGGCCGAAAATTCGGATCAAGTCCGCCTTCTCTCTTTCAAACATTTCTTTCCATTCCGGCTTGTACGGAACAACTTCCGCTTTCCTCTTCGGATAAAGATGAAAAAACGAGAGGGTCAGCCCTTCCGGCGTCTCAATCTGTCCGGCTTCCGTGAACCCGGTTTTTAAATAGAGAGAGACTGCCGGAACGTTTTGGCTGGCGGTAGCCGCCTCTATTTTTTGGGCGTCCCGGTTCTCGTCTATCACAAATTGAAGAAGCGCCCGTCCGATCCCTTTCCGAAAGCCGGACGGATGCACCGTCAGCCTGCATATGACAAGGTCATATCCCCTTTTTTCATACGAAATGACGCCTGCAAGCTGATCTTTTTCCTTGAAACCGGCAAACGTCTCCCGTGACCGCTGTATATCATCGGGTGTTTCATGCAGGGCGGGAATGCCGAAAAAACCGATCAGCTCGGCTTCTTTTTGATAAGAGCAGCGCTGAACCGCCGCAATTTCCCGCGCGGTCTGTTCTTGTGTATGCTGTAAAAATGTAATCAATCTTCCGCCCCTTTTGACGCAAACATCCGCTGTGACTCCGTCTTCGTAATGCGGACCGCGTACGCTTCATACCAGGCGCTTTTTCCTTTTTGTTTTGCCGCCTGGTGGTCCGTATGATCTTTCCACCTTTTAATCGCCTCCAGGCTGTCCCAGTAGGAAACCGTGATGCCGCAGCCGTTTTCCTCCCGAACGCTTTCCGCGCCTAAAAAGCCCGGCTGTCCGCCTGCCAAATTCATCATGCGCTCTGCCGTATGTTCATATTCCTCATCATATTTTCCCTTTATTGATGAAAAAATGACCGCATAATAGGGCGGTTTGGGCGTGTCAGCTAAAAAACCCATATTCATCCCCCTCTACATATATTTCACAAACAGAATCCGGTCTTCTCCCGGGCCGTCATAATTCGCAAAAACAGGGATTCCGTTTACGGTTTTGGTTCCTTTTTCAGCTTCAAAGCCTAATTTTGTATGATAAGCGATTGATACTTTATTGACAGGCGCCGTCACGCAATTGACTTTTGTGCAGCCCCTTTTCTTCACCGTCTCCATAAATCGGTCGTAGAGCTGTTTTCCAATTTGCATTTTTCTGAAATCCGGATGCACACCCGAAAAATGAATGTAGGCTGTCTCAGGGTCTGATTGTGACTGAAAACCGATTAAAAAACCGGTCATTCCCTCCAGCCCGTACGTGATAAAGCTTGTGTCCTGAAAATGTTCAAAAAACAAGCGCGGCAGTTTGGCTTTCATCTGCCTGCCGCCCCACCATTCATTCAAAACAGACGTAACCATTTCATAGTCTTCAGAGGTAATTGTTCGAATATCCATTATCGATTGACTCTCCTTTTCGTCCGGCAAAATGAATGTCAGCTCTTCTCATTGGAATATAAAAAATTATATGTGGGTTGTTTGCAATTGTAAATGATTTCTTTTCAAGCAAACGAATCAGCACGCCTTCCAGCCGGGGAATGATTTACCAGTATAAACGTGATCATTGTTCGGGTACAATGAAAAACAGAACAAATGTTCCCGGAGGTTTTTTTATGGCTGATATTCTTCTTGTTGATATGCAATCGTTTTATGCGTCTGTGGAAAAAGCGGAAGCGCCTCATCTCAAAAGCCGGCCCGTGATTGTCTCGGGAGATCCCGAAAGACGCAGCGGCGTCGTGCTTGCGGCTTGTCCGCTCGCCAAACGATACGGCGTAAAAAATGCCGAACGGCTGTGGGAAGCGCAGGCCAAATGTCCCGACGCCGTTATTGTCCGTCCGCGGATGCAGCGGTATATTGATGTATCCGTCATGATTACCGAACTGTTTGAACGGTATACCGATCTTGTAGAACCCTACTCCATCGATGAGCAGTTTCTCGACGTGACCGGAAGCAGGCGGCTGTTCGGTGATCCTTTTACAATTGCCAAAAGCATTCAGCAAGCGATTATGCGTGAATTCGGAATTTATGCCCGTGTCGGCATCGGGCCGAATAAGGCGCTCGCGAAAATGGCTTGCGACCATTTTGCCAAAAAAAACGCATCCGGCATCCACAGATTGGATATGTCAAATATCAGGCAGGATTTGTGGCCGCTGCCGGTCGGAAAATTATTCGGCATCGGAAAACGGATGGAGCATCATTTAAGACGGATGGGCATCAGCACAATCGGCGGGCTTGCCGGACACCCCGCCGAATTGCTGAAAAAACGCTGGGGCATTAACGGCGAATTGCTTCAGCGGACAGCCCGCGGCATCGATCCCTCTCCGGTCACCGTCAACACGCACAGCCGGCAAAAAGCGATCGGCCATAACATGACCCTCCCGAGAGACTACAGCCGCTTTGAGGATATCAAAGTCGTGCTGCTGGAGTTAAGCGAAGAAGTGGCCCGCCGCGCCCGTTTCAAACAATACATCGGCCATACGGTTTCGGTCAGCATCAGAGGCGCTGATTTTGAATTCCCTTCAGGTTTTCACAGACAGAGAAAGCTGGTGTCTCCGACTAATTTCGGAATGGATATTTTCAAATCGGCGGTCAAGCTCTTCAAAGAGCATTGGAACGGTGAGCCCGTCCGCAGCGCCGGCGTCTCCCTTTCCCAGCTGGAGCCTTGTGATTATGTTCAGCTGAGCCTGTTCGATGCCCAGGAAAAAAAGATCAGTCTCGGCAAAGTATTGGATGATATTCATGAGCGGTACGGCCCTGCGTCGCTCCTCCATGCCGCTTCACTGACAGAGGCCGGCCAAGCCTTTCACCGGGCTGAAAAAATCGGCGGGCATTACAAATAATTTGAGGTGATATACATGAATCCGAACAAATTAACACCCGGGTATAATGTCATGTGGGAATCAAGCCGGATGATGCTGCCCGAACATCGGGAGCAGCTGCTTGCGAAAAAACGAAAAGAACGGGAATTCCGGCCTCCGGAACTGAGCGAAGAGCAACTGAACGACATGAACCGCATCATTGCGGCGTCAATTGAAGAAGACAGGGCCATTTCGGTCACCTACGCTTCCGCACACGGCCCCCGCCGCTTTTGGGGCTGGGTAAAACAAGTGATGCATGACGAAAAACGTTTAAAAATCATAAACGATGAAGATGCGTTAACGCTGCCGTTTCATCGTATTCTCTCAGCTGAATTGGAATAAAATTCCTACCCCGGCCTGACAGAAAATATGATAGAAGAGTGGGAGGATCACATGATATTTAGTAGAATAAAGATGAATGACAAGAATAGGAGAATATATGATGGATCAATTTATAGAAAAAATGCTGGGACAAGCCCTCCGCCAGTATGGACGGAATGTGTCGACAGATCCGCTGAGCCCCTATGAAAAACAGAGTTTAAAAAAAGCTTTAGAAGAAAGAAGGAATGAAGAACCCGATGAGGATCTCCATGCCCATGTAGAAGATATTATCTACGATTACGTCACCAATCAGGGGCAGTTTTCCTGACACGGACGTTTATGCACCGGGCGATAAGGGAAACGTCCGAGAGTAAACCCTTAAAGATTGCGTGGTGCAGGATATGCCTGTCGGGCCTTATTTCAGGATCGGCTATGCCGTTCTTCTGTTATTTCTCATCATTTATCTCGGAACATTAATAGACTTTTTGTTCCAGCCTGTTGTGATTACGGTTAAAACCTTGTTTCCGCCTATTGTATTATCGGGCGTCCTTTACTATTTGTGCCGCCCGCTCGTCAGAGTGCTGCATGCGAAATTAAAGCTGCCCGAAGGAATCGCGATTTTAGCGATTTATGCGGGAACAGCCGGCCTTTTTGTCCTCTTCCTTTATACGGCGGGCCCTGCCGTTCAAAAACAGTTTACAGCCTTCACAGATCATATTCCGGAGCTTTCCGCAAAAGCTGAAAATTGGATCGGGCATCTCCAGGACAGCAAATGGTTTTCCCAGCTTCAGCATGGGGATTCCTTCAAAAAATTAGCAGACAAAGCCGCAAATTATTCCGGTTCAATCGCTGATTCTCTCAGCAGCCTGGCCGGTACGGCTGCCAATGCCGCCATCACCGCCGCCATTATTCCGTTTGCGCTGTATTACATGTTAAAAGAAGGACACAAAGCCCCCCGGCGACTGCTACGGCTTCTTCCGGAAAAACATCAAAAAGAAGGAAAACAAATCCTTCGGGACATGGATGAAGCTCTCAGTTCATACATACAAGGACAGCTGCTCGTCAGTTTTTGTGTCGGCGTTCTCGTCACAATCGGCTATTTTATAATCGGGCTCGATTATCCGCTCGTTCTGGGCGCGTTCGCCATGGTGACAAACCTGATTCCGTTTATCGGGCCTTGGATCGGCACATTTCCCGGAGTCATTGTCGGATTGTTCGATTCACCGACCGAGGCGGTGCTGGTGATTACGGTCGTCGTCATTGTCCAGCAGCTTGAAAGCCAGCTGATTTCCCCGCAAATTATGGGACGGAAGCTGGACATTCACCCGCTGACCATTATTTTTCTTCTGCTTGCCGCCGGCAAATTCTCAGGAATTGCCGGGATGCTGCTGGCCATTCCGGGATATGCGGCCGCAAAAGTGGTCATAAGCCACATGCAGAAACTATTCATTCTCAGAAAAACACAAAGCTAGGACTGATTCATCCCCCATGTCTTCACATCGGTCAAAATGCAAAAACGGCGGGCTGAAGAAGCCCGCCGCACACGGAGGTAAAAAAGATGAACATCGGTGATGTCATTTTTCAATTGATTTCATTTATTGCAGCCGCGGTTTTCTTGTTTGCCGTGATATACGTATTCAGAAGCTTGAAGCAGCGCCGCATACAATTGGACAGAATCGAAAAGAAACTCGACGCGCTGCGCGAAGAAAAAAACGAAAAGTTATAGTTCATTCAGAAGCAGGAGCAACGAGCTCCACTTTTATCCGATCCGGGTCCTCCGTGTATACGGCGTAATGCGCGCTTCCGCCTGCATATGGATGGCGGTCCCTGTAAAGCACGGGGCATCCTCTGGCAAGCAGCTTTTCTGTCATCTCGTCAACCTGCTCTCTTGATGCAGCATGAAAAGCCAGATGGTTCAGCCCGACCCGGCATCTGTGGTACTCCGGTGTTAAAAAACGCTCCTCTGTCTGTACAAGCACAACATAAAATCCTGCGTTTTTCCAGCTGATGCCGGAGTCCCAATTTTGAAATTCCCTATAACCGAGCTCACCTAAAAACCATCCCCAAAACCGGGCGGAGGCTTTCAAGTCAGATACATACAACTCAATATGATGTATCATAATATTCGCTTCCTCCTCACATCACACCCGCCTTACCAGCACCTCTTCAACTTTATGGCCATCACCTTTTCTCAAAATCAAATCCGATCTGAATTTTGTCGGCAGGATATTTTCATACAGATTCGGACGGTTGACGCTCTCCCAAATGGAGGCGGCCATGGTATCCGCTTCTGCATCAGACAAATCCTTAAATTTATGAAAATAAGAAGCCGGATCCTGAAAAGCGGTTTCTCTTAAGAGGCGGAAACGCTCCAAATACCACGTGAAAATCCGGCTTTCTTCGGCATCCACATAGATCGAAAAATCAAAGAAATCGGATACAAAAATCCGCGGATCTTCCCTGTCGTCCTCTAAGGTCGGCGACTGCAGGACATTGATTCCTTCGATAATAACGATATCCGCACCTTCGACAACCTCGACGGCGCCCTCTTCCCTGTCATACGTAAGATGGGAGTATACGGGCGCCTCCACTCTCTCTTTCCCTGACTTTATATCGTTCAGAAATTCAAGCAGCGCTTTCACGTCGTAGCTTTCCGGGAATCCCTTTCTGGACAGAAGGTTTTTCCTTTTTAATTCCGCCGTCGGATACAAGAAACCGTCAGTTGTCACCAGGCTCACCTTCGGCCTGTCCGGCAGACGGGAAAGAAGCTTTTGCAAAATTCTCGCCGTCGTGCTTTTGCCGACGGCGACGCTGCCCGCGATTCCGATGATAAACGGGATTTTCGCTGAATGCGGATGCTTCAGAAACACATTGACATGCTGATTCCGTCTTGCGGCAGACATGACATGAAGATGGAGCAGGCGCACAAGCGGAATGTAAATCGTTTCCACTTCTTCCACCGACAGGTAGTCGTTCAGCCCCTCTACGGCCTTGGCTTCTTCCTCTGAAACGGCAATGGAAAGATGGCCGCCGAATCCGGCCCACGACTCGCGGCTGTGCTGCGTATACAATGTATGTAAGTTCAATTCTTTACTTTTCACAATTCACACCAATCTCTCTGTATGGCTTTCCGATAAAAAAACAAACGCTTACAAAGATTGTAACGGAAAACCGCTTCACTGTCTGCCCATTTTTTTCACAAATGAGGAACCGATCCGGCTGTACTCTTCCATTTCCTCCTCCGGAACCATGCTTCCGCCGGTGCTCCACACAAGGTGCACGGCATTTTCCATCTCAAGCCCCCGTTCTTTTATATAACGGTTTCCGGCTTCGGTCTGAACAAACTTGACGGCTCCGGCCATACCGGCGAGTGCAGAGGGTTCAAGGCTCTTATTCTCGGCCGCTCTCAATTGATAAAGCAGCGAAAAAAGCGTGCAGTCATCGGCGGTATAACAGCCGCTGAGTATAGGTTCCATCAGAGGGCCGGCCAGTCCGGACGGCCTTCCCACCGCAAGTCCGTCGGCGGCCGTTTGATTATCAAGACCGATATCCTGCACGCTGATTCCGTCATGCAAGCCGGAAAACAGTCCTAACAGCATACACGGTGAATGCGTCGGCTCACCGAAAAAAATATGGACATGCTCGCCATAGATCAGCTTTAGCGCAAGCGCGACGCCGCCCGGGCCTCCTCCGACCCCGCACGGCAAATAAACGAAAAGCGGTTCATCTGCATCAGGCTTTATGTTCATTTGATCGAGCTGCTTTTTCACACGGCTTCCCGCAACGGCATACCCCAAAAACAGATCCCGGGAATGCTCATCATCAATAAAATAACAATAAGGGTCCTGCTTCGCCTGCATGCGCCCCTCTTTGACAGCCAGACTGTAGTCTGCTTCATATTCGATGACGCGAACCCCCTTTTCCCGGAGCAGCTCCTTTTTCCACTGCTTTGCGTCACTGGACATATGAATGGTCACACAAAAGCCGAGCTTCGCGCCGATTATGCCGATACTCAGACCTAAATTGCCCGTAGAGCCGACGGCTATAGAGTATTTTGAGAAAAAAGCGGTAAACCGTTCTTCAGTCAATATGCTGTAATCGTCGTCTGCTGAGAGCATTCCCGCTTTCACCGCGAGATCTTCGGCATGCTTCAGCACTTCGTAAATCCCGCCGCGCGCTTTAATGGAACCGGAAATCGGAAGTTCGTCGTCGCATTTCAAAAGCAGACGCCCAGGGAAAGCCTGAGCGGCGCTGTGTTCCAGATGCTTCTTCATTTCATTAATCAAGATAAGCGGAGATTCAATGAGGCCTCCCTCCGCTTCCGTCTCCGGAAAAGCCGATGCGATATAAGGCGCAAACCGGCGCAGCCTTTCTTCCGCTTCGGCAATCTCCTGTTTCCATTCAGCACCATGCTTTACTGGATCATCGGTTTTATGCGGGTTGATCCAAAATACTTCACGCGCCTCCGCCATTTGCCTGACGAAAGGCTCTGCCATCAATGTCTTGTGTATATCCCGGTCGGACATTCCTTTTTCCCCCTTGTTACTTTTTCTTTAATGCGCGGCCGGCCAGTTTTTCTGTAAACGATGGGAAAAGCTGATACAGCTTCGTCCCGAGGCTCATCCATCGCGGAAGATTCATTTCCCGTTTATCCGTCAGAATCACGGATGTAATGCGCTCTGCCACATGGTCGGCATCAAGCATCCATCTGCCGACGCTTTTCACATAACCGCCCTCTTTATCTGCAATTGTAAAGAAGTCTGTTTTGATCGGACCGGGATTAACCGTTGTCACAGCTACACCCGTACCGGCCAGCTCAAGCCGCAGCGCATTGGAATACCCTAACACGGCGTGCTTCGTTGCAGAATAAAGGCTTGATTTCGGCGTCGCCAATTTGCCGGCCTGTGAGGCGATATTGATAATATGGCCGCTTTTCGCATGAAGCATCACAGGAAGACAGGCCTTCGTACAGGCGATTAATCCGAAGACGTTGACTTCAAACATTGCCTTCATATCATCCAAAGATGAATCAGCGGCCGTTTCAAAAATGCCGAAGCCGGCGTTGTTGATTAATACGTCAACATGACCGATCAAACGCCTTACGTTTTCAGCCTCTTCTGCATGCCGGACGTCAAACGGAATGACATCACACTGCCCGCCGCGCGCGGTAATCGTCTTTTTCACTTCCTGCAAGCGGTCCTCCCGCCTCGCGGATAAAAAAACATGAGCTCCTTCTGCCGCGCAGGAATATGCAAGCCGTTCTCCGAGTCCGCCGGATGCTCCGGTGATCCAAATCCGCTTATCCGTTAATCTGCCCATTTCTCCTTCACCCCTTCACAGCTTTAAACTTCAGAATATCTCCCGACTGAAAGGATACAGCCTTCCCTTCGGCGGCCAGCACGTCAAGATGGCCGATCGTTTCTGACATCGTTAAAAACATTTCATTTTCATAAACAGCCGGAAACAGCCGCCGGCATACCTGAAAAGCCGTCAGCGTTTCCTCTGACAACAGGCGCAGCACATATTCCGACCGGTTTCTCTGTTTTTCAAGCCGCCTGTCAAAAGCAGGCTTTACGTCTGTCAGCAGATCGCCGTGTCCCGGATATAAAAAGGACGGGTTTAAGTCATACAGCCGCTTCATTGAGTTCAAGTAGTCGAGCATCGGGGCCGCGCGCACGCCCCCCTTTTCCGGAGCTTCCAGAATCGGATTGGTGGAGCTGTTGGACAAAAGCAGATCGCCGCTGAACATTTCACCGCTTTTTTCATGGTAGAGCGCAATGTGAGAAGCGGCATGGCCCGGGATTTCGAGCACCGTCCAGCCGTTAAGCCCGTCAATTTTTCCGCCTTCTCCCACTGTTTTCGTTAACGGACGGTTTGCAGAAAATAAGTATGACAGCTTAACTGTTTTATGTATGTCTTCAGGCGTCAGGGGAACGTCCATTTCAGTCATAAGCGACAGAAAAAAGTCCTCCTGCCGGGCGATATACGACTGATCCTGAGTAATGTACCTGTCATTCAGCGGATGCCCGATCACTTCCGCATCCTCAGAAAAAAGGTGGAGCAGACCTGAATGATCTGCGTGATGATGAGTGAGCACCACCTGTTCTATATCCGCCGCAGAAACCCCGTGTTCCTTAAGCTGCAATGAGAGCGATTCAGCCGCTTCCTTTGTATTCGGGCCGCAATCAATAAGGGTTAAGGCTTCATCTTTTATTAAATAAACGATAACGTCGCCGACTGCAAACGGAGTCGGCACACGTATCGGAATGATCTTTCTCGCTGCCATGTTTACGCTCCTTCGTTCTTTTCATTCCTGAATAATCATATTTTAGCGTTTTCTTTTCACTGTGTCATTATCAGAAAAAAAGATTGACATCCCGCTCTTGCGCATAGCATAATGAACAACAAACTAGAAAACACGGAACGCGATGACGAGGAACTAGTATATAAACAACGGCAGCAGAGAGCAATGTCCCCGGCTGAAAGACATTGCGGCCCTCTTGTTTACAGAACCTGCCCTCAGAGCGGTTAGGAAAACCTAAACGTATCCCCTCGTTACGGGATTTGAGCTGAGCACGGCTGATTCGTGCTAATGTAAGGTGGTACCGCGAAACCTTTTCGTCCTTTTTGACGGGAAGGTTTTTTTGTGTTTTAAGAAGAAGGAGGATTTATATGAAGAAAATCGGTTTTATCGGGGCCGGATCAATGGCGGAAGCAATGGTGAACGGACTGCTGCAAAGCGGAATGACAGCCCCCGGACATATATATATGACAAACCGGTCAAATGACAGCCGGCTTGAAGAGCTCCAAAAAACGTACGGAGTGAAACCGTGCCGGGATAAAGAAGAGTTTTTCAGCAATACCGACATTATCGTTCTCGCCTTTAAACCGAAAGATGCGGCAGAAAGCATTGAGAACATTCGCGAATACGTGAAAGATCAGCTTGTGATTTCTGTCATCGCAGGGCTGACGATTCACACGATTCAGCAATATTTCGGCAGAAAGCTCACCATCATCCGGGCGATGCCGAATACATCCGCGGCCATTCAGCAATCGGCGACCGGTTTTTCCGCAAGCTCCGAGGCGAGTGAAGCTGAAATCCGGACGGCAAAAGAGCTTCTGGAAACAATCGGAGAAGCGACGCGCTTTGAAGAAAAACACCTTGATGCCGTCACAGCCATTGCCGGAAGCGGTCCCGCCTATGTGTATCGGTATGTCGAAGCAATGGAAAAGGCCGCCCTTCAAGCCGGCCTGCCGGAAGAAACGGCAAAAGAGCTGATTTTACAAACCATGGCCGGGGCGACGGAAATGCTCAGAACAAGCAGCAAACGGCCTGAACGCCTGCGCAAGGAAATCACAAGCCCGGGCGGCACGACTGAAGCAGGCCTTCGCGCATTAGACGAGCGCCGCTTTGAAGAAGCCATCATGCACTGCATCGCAGAAACCGCAGCCCGGAGCGCCGAAATTAAAGAACAATTCGCAGGCTCCGTTCTGCAAAAGACAGACCAGTCATAAAGCATGGGGCATCCCATGCTTTTTTCATTCTGTTTAACTGCCGTATAAACGGCTGATTCTCTCTTTTACTTCAGGAAGATGGAATGTGGCTTCGTGCATGTTTACCTCTTCCTCAACCGCTTTTGCCAGCTCTCTTTTGATGCGTGCGGTGACATTGGTTTTCAGCGCAACCAGTGAGGCTCTCGGTTTATCCGCCAGCAGCCGGGCCAATTCGCGGCCTCTTTGAAGGACGTCTTTTTTCGGCAGCACTTCAAACGGAACACCCCGTTTTTCCAGAGCGGCGCCGCTGAAGTTCGCGGCCGTAAACAGCATTTCTTCCCCGAGGACAATTCCCAGTTTTTCAGGCACAATATACGTCGCGCCCATTCCCGGTGTAAATCCGTACTTCATATAATTACAAGAATAAAAACTCTCTCTGCTTAAAATCACGAAATCCGAGCTCAGACCGATCGTAAAGCCGGCTCCGATCGCATGCCCCTGCATGACGGAAATCACAGGGATCCTGCAATCCAATAAAAGACTGTGAAGCTTTAAATCTGTAAATTGAAGCTTTCCGCTCTGAATGGTCAAAAGCCCCTCCTGCGTTCCTCCCGTGCAGAAATAATTTCCGTAACCCGTCAGAAGGACAGTTTTATAGGACGGATGGGCATTGATGTCTTGGAATACCCGGTGCAGCTCTCTTACAAACTCTTCTGACAGCCCGTTTTTCCCGGCCGTATCCTGCATTGTGACCTGCACAATGCCCGGTTCTGTTTCCTGTACATCAATCATTGGATTCATGTTTATTCTCCGTTTCTTTAAAAATACTCAAGTCTTTCCGGCTCTTATACTAGGTCGTCCATTCATACTTTCTGTGAAACTCTTTTATTTCAGTCAGCACCAATCGTGTTTTTCCTTGATGCGCATTCGGGATGTCTGCTGCGGGCGCGGCATTTCTTGTGCCGAATTTTACGATGCCGCTGTCTTGGAGCAGCCGGTCGTAATCAGCCATCGATAAACGGACGCGTTCATCCAAATGCCGGCTGATCTGAAATTGATTCTGCCGCGTCCGGCTTTGCGGCATAACGACACCGCTGTAAAATTCAGAGCAGCAGCCCGAACCGTATGAAAAACAGCCGACGCGTTTCGGCGTTTCAAAAGAGCCGTTATCAATCGTGCTGGCAAGTGATAAAAATACAGTGGCCCCCATGATGTTGCCGACGCGCTGACAGTATTGAATCCCAGGCAGCACGCGTTGCTGAAAATCCGCTTCAATGTCCTGCGGCTTAGCCTTTGCCAATTTTCTCATCATCGTCCGATGCGCTCCTTTTACCATTCCGCCAAACGGAGTATGAAAAGAAAGGTATTGAAATGTATTCTTATAATCCGCCCCGCTCACACGCTTTCGGTATTCCTGAAATGAATGTTCACAGCAATCCAAATAAGACATGAGCGACAGATCAGCATCCCCCGCTTCACTATCCGGAATCGGGCGGCAGGTATCCATGACTTCATACCCGTAATACCCGCTTGCACCTTGATCAAGCAAAAAGACATGAGGGGTGCTGCTGACTAAAAGCGCGACAGCTCCCGCCCCCGCACTCGGTTCGGCATAGGACCATTCCTCCGTCAACGCGTCACCGCCTTCAGCCACTAAAAAGCGGGAAATATCCGTTCCGATGATGAGCGCTTTCGCTCCCGGCGATGTTTGCGACAAGATGAAATTCACGCCCATTTGAAACCCGGCCGTTAAAGAATAGCAAGCCTGTTTCACCTCAAATAACCGGCAATTCCGCTTCAGCTGCAAATAATCATGGACATATGTACTGATGGATTTGCCAAAATCAATCCCGGATTCCGTACAGGTGATCACCATTTCAATCTGATTCCGTTCTTCTTCTGACAGAGAATCGATAATCGGTTTTGCGGCATTTACGGCGAACGTAATCGGATCTTCAAACGGAAGCGCCACCACTTTTTCTTTCATCAGCAGGTTCTCAAACCTTTTTTTATCCAGGTTCCGATGTTCCGCAAGCTCCATGACGTCTACATACGCGGTTCCGCCAAACACGTTCATTGCTTCGATTCCTACATTCATTTCTCCAAGCCCCCAGAGTAAAGAGGCTTCCCGTGAAGCCTCTTTTATTTTTTCGTTCAAAACTCAACAAGCAGCCGGTCAACGCCGTGAAATACAGGGCTCGGAACCAGATTCGGCTCTTGATCCTCAGTAAAACGCCATGCGGGCATCTGTTCAAAAAAGTGGGAAAGCGCGATTTTCGCTTCAAGCCGGGCCAGCGGCGCTCCTAAGCAATAATGGCTGCCCTGACCGAATGACAGATGCTGATTCGGCTTTCGTCCCAAGTCAATCTGATCGGCATTTTCAAACTTCTTTTCATCTCTGTTCGCCGATCCAATCCACGCATACACTTTTTCTCCGGCCGGAATCGTTTTTCCGCCAATCTCGCTCTCAACCGCGGTGTAGCGGGTTACCCGCTGAATGGAAGGTCTGAGGCGGATGACTTCCTCAATAAAGTCAGGAAGGAGCGCCTTATTTTCAAGCAGCCGGGGCAGAATATGCGGAAACTCCTTGAGACTGAGAAATGAATTTCCGATCACATTTTCCGTCGTTACGTGCCCCGCGACGATCAACAAGCCGCAAAAACCGATTAATTGCTTGTCTGACAGCGGCTCTCCGTCTAAATCAGCTGCAATTAAATGGCTGATTAAATCATTTTGCGGCTGTTTTCTCCGCTGTAAAATAAACTGCATGAAGTATCCGATCATCTGCTTTTGCACTTCATTCATTTTCTTTTCATCTTTTACATTCTGGCTTTGGTCGACCCAGCTTTTAAAGATATCCCTGTCTTTCGGAGGAAATCCTAAAAGCTCTGCGATCACGATAATCGGAAGCGGAAATGCGTAATCTTCAATAATGTCCATCCTGCCTTTTGAACGGACGGCCTGAAGCAGGTCATCAGCGATCGCGGCTATACGCGGTGCAAGAGACTCAACCGATTTCGGCATGAACGGCTGATTGACCAATTTTCTGAAGACGGTGTGTTCAGGCGGGTCCATTTTCAAAAGGCTGTCTTTGTTAATATGCCGGATCATTTTTTCCTGCTTGTCCGCACTTAAGTATTTATGATCGGAAGAAAAATGACTGTAGTCAGAAATCACCCGCTTCACTTCATCATAGGTGAAGATTTCCCAGCAATCTTCCTTTTCATTGTAATGAACGGGAGAGGTTTCTCTCATCGTTTGGTACCACTTGTACGGCTGCTGCTGTCTGATTTTTGTTAAACTGGTCATTTTCATTCCTCCAAGATGTGTCCAAGATTTGAAATGACCCGCCAAAGCTTACGAGTAAACCCGGCGGGCGGATATGTGAATTTACGGTCTTGTTTTGGCGGGCTGCTTCAGCATCTCACCATGCACGTTCAGTATCTTTTCCTGCAGCTGCAGAAAGCTGTGTTCTGTCATTCCGTCTGCCGAATATAAAACGCCGCAAAATTCAGAAATCGTTTCAGCTGCGCTGTCTTCAGCCAATAACGTCATATGGTTGGATACCGCCACATCCATGATGGCGATGTTTGTCATATGCTCTTGCCACTGGCTCCAGTAGTTGACGAAATCAGCGGATAAAATATCGGCCCTGATCGTAAAATACGGATCAAGCTCACCCAAGAAAATACCGTTTTTATTTCGGAAATAATAGCATGTCACCCCGTTCGGATCAGGAAGCGGCAGGAGTTCGTAATCAGTGATTTCGTAAGCGTCCTGAACGTTTATATTCTGCCTGATCAGATTTTTCACCAACGCGTCCGTCTTCGTTAACCCCCGCTGTTTGGCTTTTGCTATTAATTGCTCTAAAAATATCTCTTCATGAAGATCGGCATCTAGTTCATCACGGTGAATCAAGGTTTCAGAAATGCGTTCCGGATGTTGATAAATTGGTGCAAATAAAGCCATGTTCACCGTCTGCAGCATCATATTTTTATCAAATAATTCATCAGGAATGTTTATTTCCCGTGCGCCCGCCGAGTCAAAGGAGTCAAGCATGACGATTGACTCAACGGTTTCTCCAGCCAGCTGCAATTGCCGGGTGACTTCATAAGCGAGCATGCCCCCTAATGAATAGCCGCCTACATCGTAAGGACCCCGGGGCTGCACGGTACGTATGAGCTTAACGTAATATTCCGCCATGTTTTTAATGCCGCGGATCGGTTCCCGGTCTGTCACCCATCCTCTTGCCTGAATTCCGTAAAAAGGACGCCCGGTCCGTTCGGCAACAGGCTGGTACAGCTCCACTGCCCCCAGCGCGGAATGAAACCAGAAAATCGGTCTTCCCTTTCCCCCCGGGTTAAGACAGATCAGTTCGGGCGGTTCTTGATCATCTGTCTCTTCTGATATATCGTTTTGTTTCGTATGTTCCTCATGTACTTCCTCGGTGTCTTTTTGGACAGAACCGGTCAGATACCCGGCTAATGTTGCGATTGTCGGATATTCATAGACCAGATTTGCCGTAATAGACGCTTGATAGGTTTTATTAATGGACTGAACCCATTCCACACCGATAATAGAATCCAGCCCCATCTCAATGAATGCCTCATGCTCATCAATATCTTCCGGCTTCAGAAACAGGATGTCCGCAAGGCTTTCTTTGAGCTCTTTGCGCAAAGTGCCGTCAGAGATGCCGGCAAGGAGCGTTTCTGCTTCCGGAATTTGCGGACGTACCGCTGTTTCCTCCGCTTCAGCATACTCGGGTTTCTTTATTTGGCCCGCTATATATTCCGCAAGCTCCTTAAGCGTCGGGTGTTCATACACCTTATTGGCAGTAACCTCAGTGTGGTGCGTTTTATTTACTGTTTGTATCCATTCAACCCCGATAATGGAGTCAAGCCCCATGTCGATGAAAGGCTCATCAGCATCAATATCTTCCGGTGACAAAAATAAAATATCTGCCAGGCTTATCCTCAATTCTTCAAGCAATGTTCTATTGTCTTCGAAAACGGCTTTTTCTGGCTGCCGGACAGAAACAGTACCATCCAAAGGCTGTAACACGATCGGTTTTTGCAATGTCTCCGGTTCAAACGCTGTCATTTCAATCTCAGTTAAAGGGCTCAGAGAAATCAGCCCTTCATGTTCAGGCTGCGGCGAAGACGGGAGAACGGTTTGCGTTTCAGACTTTTTCATGGCCTGGCCTGGTAAAGAACTGTTTACATCAGCCGCCCAATACCTTTCTTTTAAAAATGGGTAGGCAGGCAGCGGCGTTTTATAATATTGCCCTCCGTCAAAAAGCCGTGTAAAAGGAAGATCATATCCTCTGCAAAAAAGGTCAGCGATATGTGCCAGGCTTTCTCTGTACTGTGCTGGCGAAGCCGCCGAGCGGCACTGTTCAATGCATTCTATTCCGAATGTTTTCATTCCGGCTTCTTCTGCCGGCTTCTGATCCTTCAAATTGGACACAAACACATCCGGAAGCTCTCTTTTTACAAGCCACTCCGATAATACCCGCTTCAGTTCGTCCGCACTGCTTACGATACAGGCAAACCGGTGATGTAAATGCTTTCTGCCGAGCAGGAGCGTATAACTTATATTTCCCAGATCGCTGTCTTTGTTCTTGCTGAGTGAATCCAGCAGGCGTTCTGCCTGAATTTCCAGCTGACGCTCCGTCCGCGCAGATAAAGGAATGAGGCAGGCCGGTTTTGCCGGTGACCGGCGCACGGTTTGCGGTGCCTCTTCAATCACAAGATGGGCATTTGTTCCGCTGAATCCGAATGAACTGATGGCTGCTCTGCGCGGTGCATCCGGATTCCGTTCCCACGGTATCAGCTTTTCATTCACAAAAAACGGGCTGTCCGCAAATTGAATATGCTGATTGGCTTGGTGAAAATGCAGGGAAGCCGGAATCTGCCGATGCTTCAGCGACAGCAGGATTTTAAACAGTCCGGCCATCCCTGCGGCCGCAGCGGCATGTCCGAGATTGGTTTTCACAGAGCCGATGGCGCAATATCCTTTTTTATCCGTATAGCGGCGGAAAGCGCGCGTTAAGGCGCCGAATTCGATCGGGTCGCCCAGTGCAGTGCCCGTTCCGTGAGCTTCCACCATTTGAATGGTTTCCGGATCAATGTGAAAAGTGTCATAGACATGCCGTTCCAATCGTTCTTGAGATAGCGCGCTTGGAGCGGTGATTCCGTTTGTAGCGCCGTCCTGATTCATTGCAGAGCCTTTTATGACGCCGTACACATGATCTCCGTCACTAACGGCGTCGCTAAGACGTTTCAGCACCACCGCTCCCACGCCTTCACCCGGCACGAACCCGTCTGCGCTTTGATCAAACGTATGGCAGCGTCCGGTCGGTGACAGCATATTCGCCTTATTTGACGACTGATAAAAAGCGGGAGTGGATTGAATGAAAACCCCGCCCGCCACCGCCATTTCCGTTTCTTTCGTCCAAAGCCCCTGACATGCCAAATGAATGGCTGTCAGCGAACTGGAACATGCTGTATCAACAGTGATCGCCGGACCTTGTAAATTAAGGTGATAGGCGATCCTTGCCGGAGTGACGGAATTATGATTGCCCCAAAACGCCTGCGCGGGCCCCTGCTGTTTAAAAATGGCCTGGTAATCTCCGCCGCAGGAGCCGGCATACACGCCGCATTCCCGGCCTCTTACCGAGTCTCCCGCATATCCCGCATCTTCAAGCGCTTTCCATGATTCTTCCAAAAACAGCCGCTGCTGAGGGTCCATATAGGTCGCTTCACGTCCCGATATATGAAAGAAAACGGGGTCAAAACATTCAATGTCCTCTATAAAACTGCCATACTGGCATTGGCTGTCAGAGACATCCCATCTGTCTGCTTTTTTAATCAGATCCCGTCCGGCGGCTAAGTGTTCCCAAAACTCATGGAGATTCTCCGATTCAGCAAACCGCCCGCTCATCCCGATAATCGCGATCGGTTCTTTTTCAGGTAACACAGCTGCTGATTTTACTGTATCGGCCGGATCCTTTTGTTCGGGGTGGTACGTCATTTGATACGGCTCAGAAACGCTGATGACGATTTTCCCGATATTTCCGCGGTCATCCAAACAGTGATACGCTTCTTTTATGTCTTCAAAGGAAAAGATTTTTGAGATGACAGGCTGAATGACTCCCTCTTCCGCCAGCCGCTGCAGTTCCAATTGATAGTCCTTGACCTGATCCGGATTTTGAAGGGACAGCTTCCGCAAATCCACGCTGTGAAACGATTGATTGTTATGAAGGACGGACAAGTCGACTGATTTAGCGGATTTCAGCGCAGTCATGGCAATTTCGATATATCTTCCGCCCGGCGCCAGACAATTCATTCCTTTTTGCATGGCATCACCGGCCAGGGTATTAATGACAACATCCACCCCACGGCCGCCGGTCATTCGCATGATTTCCGTTTCAAAATCTTCTTCTAAATAGCAAATGGTATTGTGGACCCCGAGCGAATGCAAATACTCAATTTTTTTCTGTGATCCGGCCGTGGCATATATTTCCGCGCCGATATGCCGGGCCATTTGCACCGCGATCAGCCCCGTTCCTCCCGTCGCGGTCTGAATTAATATTTTTTCGCCTTTTTTAAGTCCGGCTTTCCGGAAGGCGTCTATCATTGTCACCGCCACGGTGGGAAGAGCGCATGCTTCTTCAAAGGTCAGCCGGGCCGGTTTATGATAGACTTGATGTTCTTTACATGTGATGAGATTCGCCTGAGATCCAAATTCCTCTCCCATGCCGACAATCACTTCATCACCTGGAATGACGGATGTTACATGCCTCCCTGTCTTGATCACGACGCCGCTTGCTTCAAATCCCGGAGTGAACGGATAAGGCGGCATCGTCGGGTACAGCCCTCTGACACAAAGCAAGTCTCCGAAATTTAAAGAAAAGGCGCGGACGGCTATTTGAACTTCGTCATCTTTTGTCTCGGGCACTTCACTGCGGGCAATCATCAGATCTTCAATGCCGCCCGGACGGTCAATCACAACCCGGAACATTCCCGAGTCATCGGACTTTGCGAAAGAAGGCGGCATACGTTCTTGTTTCGGTTTCTGATAACCGTTTTCCTTTCTTTCCGTCTGCAGAGGTTTTTCAGCAGGCCGTTCTTCCTGAAGCGCCGGGCGGATTTTCGCTCTTTCGGTCTCCAGAGAAGAGGCTATGATGGTTTCGTATTCTTCCGAGATATAACCGGTCAGCAGTTTCACATGATAGTAATCAAATAAAATCGTTGTCTGCAGTGTAAGATTCAAACGCTTATTAATCTCATTAATCACATTGACGGCCAAAATGGAATCAATGCCGTATTCAGAGAAATTCAGTTCTTCCTGAATATCCTCTTCTTTCATTTTTAATACATCGGCAATACTTGTTTTGATGACTGAGCGGACATGGGAAGCGACCGATTCCCCATCAGCCTTAACAGCTTGATGCTCCTCTGGGGCGCGGCTGCGGGAAACAGGCTGTGCGGGCTTTCGGAAAACTTCGGCCGGGGCGGCGTATGGCTTTCTGCCGTCTCTGATCCCTTGCATCCGGACGAGTCCGTCACTCTCAGCTGCGATAATCTGCTGACCTAAATCATGAGCCGTTTCAGCAGGGAAACAAACCGCTCTGTATCCTTCCGAATGCAGCACATGCTCCCACGATTTTGGATATAAGCCGGGACTTCCCGGAATCCGAAGCTCAGCATCCTCATAGGACCACCAGCCGTCAAGCAGCCCGAAGGTTAAATGGGTAAAAACAGAACGATCGCTGATTTCGTTTATCAGAATCATCCCGTTGTATTTCAGGAGCGCTTTCAGACGGCGCAGTGTCAAACCGATATTTTTTGTGGCGTGAAGCACATTGGCGGCGATGACAATATCGTAAACACCCGTTTTGATATTTTGTGATTCGCAAGGCTCCTCCGCATTAAACAAGGCTGTTGTCAAATACGGCACATCAGGTCCGTATTCCTGTTCGGCATGCATTAAAAAAGCTTTAGAAACGTCCGTATAACAATATTCCGCAATCTGTTTTGCAAATGGTTGCAGTTTTGTAAACAGCATGGCGCTCGTTCCGCCCGTCCCGGCCCCTACTTCTATCAGCCTGATACGGGCATCGGGGTGTTCCGTAAGATAGGCTTTCAGGTAAGCGGCCGCGGAATCTGCCAACACTTCATTAAAATAATCCGCAACGGGATTATGCTTATAAACACCTTCAACGAGCCGCATTGATGAATCGGGAAATACGATATCCGTAGCCGGACGTTCTCCTTTTAAAATGGAAGGCATCGCTTTTATCGTCGCCTCGGCCAATTCAGCTTGCGCAAGCTCCCCATTGGGAAGCAGGCGTTTATGGGCATTCCACTCATTCCAGACTGTGCGGCCGTCCGGGCGCTGATCCGTGAGAAGAGTGATCGTGTATCCGTCATACGCGATATATCCGTTTTCTTTTAATAGATTCAAGCTTTCTTCCAGCCATCTGCCGTATGTGCCGATCACGCCGGCGCTCCGCATGGATGCTGCAGGTGTGGTGACAGGCTCGCTGAAAAACCCGATTGACTGTAATTGGTAAAAGAGCAGTTTGCAAAGAAGGCTGTTCATATGCGCAACTCCATTTCTCGTTTTAAAGTCTCAAGCCGTTCATTCCGATCCGGATTTTGCCGCTTGACGCTTTCCATAAATGAAGGCTTCGGGCCGGATACAACCGATATTGCATCTTGATCCGTCAGCGCGGCTAAGCCGTGCGGAGCAGCTTTGATGAATGCCGCTTGGCTGAACGGTTCTGATAGTAAGACTTCCAGCGCCTCCATTGCTTCATCGGGTTCAATAGAACCGATCCCTGACGCCTCCATCCGTTTTCTGTAAGACGGGTCTGATACAACGCCCAGACTGCCCCAATATCCCCAATTCATGACTTTCACTTCACAATCAAGCAAGGAAGCGATATGCCGGGCAAAGGCGTCTTGAAATGTACACCCTGCCGCATAGTTGCTTTGCCCGGCATTTTTTGTGAAAGAATTAACGGATGAGAAAAACAGCACAAAATCAAGCGGTTCTCCCTTAAAAGCTTCGATCATTCGGACGCTCGTATTCACCTTAGCTGAATAAGCGTTTCTGAAAGAAGCTTCATCCATATTCGCCATACTTTTGTCGGCAAGCGTTATCGCGGAATGAATGACTCCCGTTATATTGCCGTATTGCTCTCTTACGGAACAGACGGCCGCTTTAAGCGCTGCGGCATCTTGAGCATCAGCCTGTATATAATGCGGCGCGGGGCCTGATAGCGCCAGCCTGTCTATTTTGCTCTGAATCTCCTGATCCTTCGGCCGCCTGCCGATCCATATCATCCGTGCCTTGTAACGGGTGATCATGTATTTGCTCCATGCTTCCCCGATGCCGCCCGCTCCGCCGATGACAGCATAAACGCCGCCTTCTCTGTACGACATACGCGGAGCGGAACTTGTCAGCACCCGGACTGTTTTTTGCTTGTGCCAAGCTCCGTTACGGTACGCAGCAGCATTTCCGTCCGGATCTGGAGGAAGGCGCCAGATGTTTTTCATCTCAGACGAATCACTGCCTTCTTCTGTATCAATCAGCCTGATGTCCCAGTTCGGATATTCTTTTGCCAATGAACCGATCAAACCGTGTACGCCCGCATGCTCAGGCTGCGGCAGATCACCCGGATACACGGACTGTGTCTGCCGAGTGACCGCCGTAAAGCTGATGTTTCGGTTTCCATACCCGAGTGACAGCAGCGCTTTGATGAAACGGAAACATTGAATCACCCCATTCTCCTGCTCATCAAGCATTTCCTGACTGACGGATACGGGTGCGAAACGATCCGGCGCAATCCATAAGAAATGGCGGATATCCTGATACCCGGCTGTCAATTCACGTAATGTTTGCTCGCTTGAATGATCCGGCGTCTCCGCCAGATGGGCGCGGGGCCACATTTTTGCAGCAGCCTTTATGGTATTTCCCGGCTTTCCGATGATCAGCAATTGTTCCTGATCAACCGCTCGATTTTCTTCCAGGGAAAAGAAAGTTTTGTCCCAAACAGGGGCAAGCATCGCTGTCTGAACTTCCTGCCGCTTGCTTTCGGTTTGGTTTGTCTGCCGGACAGCCCGGCAGGAGAAGCCTGTCAATCTCATACAAACAGCGCCGTTTTCATCACATAAATCAATATCCAGCGTCAGCGCTCCGTTATCTGACCGATCGCTCTGTTTGCGGACAAGCGCCCACATCGTTTTCTGAGTCGGCTGAAATATTTCTGCCTGCCTCAGGGAAAACGGCAGCATCGGAGTGTCTCCGGCAGTATCTGAACCGGCACCCAGTGACGCCTGAAACGCGGCATCTAAAAGACTCGGGTGGATGACAAACTGATCGGCGGTACTGTCTGCCGATTCCGGCAGCGACAGCCGGGCTGCAGCGCCCCTCTCTCCGATCATCAGCTGATCAATTCCTTGATGGCTCGGTCCGTATATCATACCCGCATGCCGGAAAGCCTGATAAACCTCATCAGACGTCATAACCGATTGGCTGCAGCCGGACAGCCAGCCCTCTAAGTGAACTGACGGAACCGCTGCTATCTCTCCTGATACCGCGATGCCTTTACTGTATAAAATCCGTTCTCCCCCGGGTTCTTCCGATAGGCTGTAAATCGTAAATTCAATGTCTTCATTTTCCTTAAGGATAAGGCTGATATGGACTTCTACATCCGTCCCCTTATGAACAACAGGCCTCATCCATATGAGATCTTTTAAATACATTCCTTTACGTCCGTCCGGCACAGCATATGCGGCACGCTCAACGGCCGCCCTGGCCATTTCGATCACGGCGGCTCCCGGGAGCACTTTCTCCCCATTGACTGTGTGATCAGTGAAAAAGAATTCCCGTCCGGTAAAAACAGAAGTGAATTTCAGCTCCCACAGATCGGATGTGTTTTCATGAAGCAGCGGATGGATCACCGTTTTGCCGTCATCCCGTTTTGAAACCGCCTCGGCTTCATCTTGAATCCAGCATCTGACCTTTGCAAACGGATAGGCGGGAAGGCTGATTCTCCGGGGTTTTTGTCCCGAATATAACAAGTTCCAGTCCACATCGACTCCCTGCACCCACATGTTCAGCAAATGACCGTACTTTCTCTTTTTCAGCCATTTGCCCATGGCTTCCTGCAAATCTTCATCAGATTCAAACACAGCCACTGTCTCATGATTTCGCTTCGCCCGCCCCCTGTAAAGATGCGGTGCGTTTTCATTTTCCAAGTACGATCTGAGCTTGTCCTCCAGCTCCTTAAGGGAGTCCGCAATGAAAGCCAGCCGCTCATCCATCGCTTCCCGCCCCGCTTGTAAAGTGTATGCGACATCAAATAAGTCCGGCTTATCCGTATGCTTCTTTTGAAGAAAAGCAAGAAGGCGCTCCGCATATTCTGTCAGACGCTCCCCATTTTTCGCAGACAGCAGAATGACAGCCGGCTCTTGGCTGCTGATTGCTTGTTTTACAGGAGCCTCATATTCTTCAATAATGATATGCGCGTTAGAACCGCCCGCACCAAAGCTGCTGATCCCCGCCCTGAGCGGCTGTTCTTCTCCGTCTGCTGCAATCCGTTTCCAATCTGTTAATTCCCGGCAGACGGAAAACGGCCCTTCGTCAAATTGGATATTCGGATTTAAAACATCCGCATGCAAAGATGGGGCGATTTGTTTGTGCTTCATCTGCAGCAGCACTTTTGTGACAGCGGCGATGCCTGCTGCCGATTCCCCATGTCCGATATTTGATTTGACAGACCCGATGAGACATGTTTCAGGAACATCACCGAATGCATCGGTTAAAGCCCGGATTTCAATCGGATCGCCTAATTTCGTCCCTGTCCCGTGCGCTTCCACATAGCTGATCTGGCCCGGAGATACCCCCGCTTCCTGTAAAGCTTGAGAAATGACTTCGCTTTGCGCCTTGGGGTTCGGTACGGTGTAACCGCTCGCTCTCCCGCCGTGATTAATGGCAGCTCCTTTAATGACGCCGTAAATCCGATCTCCGTCTTGTACGGCGTCTTCTAAACGTTTAAGAAGCAGCACCCCGACCCCTTCTGCCGGAATATAGCCGTCACCCCCGGCGCCGAAACTCCCGCAGTGTCCTTTAGATGAGATGAACTGCCCCTGGCTCAGCATGAAGTACTTGTTAGGATGAACGGTGAGATTCACTCCGCCGGCAAGCGCCGCGCGAATCCGATGATCCCGCAGATCCCGGCACGCCATGTACAATGAAGTCAGCGAACCCGAACACATCGTATCGACCGAAATGCTCGGCCCTTGAAAATCGCAATAATAGGAGACACGGTTAGCAATGGATGAAATCCCGCCGGGGAGCCCGATATGCCGTCCTTTCACTCCCGCTTCAGCCGCGAATAACGGGTATTCCTGATACATGACTCCGGCATACACACCTACCTGACGGCCCAGTTCAGGTGATGTCCTCGTATATCCCGCATCCTCCATCGCCATCCACGCATGCATTAAAAACAGCCGTTCCTGAGGATCAAGGTGTTCCGCTTCACGGGGGGAAATCTTAAAGAACTCAGGATCAAAATCGGCGATCCCGTCAATGAATCCGCCCCATTTGCTGTAAATCGCTCCCGGCGCCGTACGGTCCTCGGAAAAGTAATGTTCCCATTTCCAGCGGTCTTTCGGAATTTCGGTAATACAATCCTTTCCTTGTTTGAGATTTTCCCAAAACGCATCGATATCATCGGCCTGCGGATACTTGCCGGAAATTCCGACAATGGCAATATCCAGCGGGTTTCCTTTCGTTTTCTGACGGCTTTGATTCCCAGACGGGGCAAAAGACGCATTTTCAAGCCGATTTGGCTGAAGCACTTCTTTCACAGACGCGTTTTTCAATTCCGCCAGCTGTTCTCCGGTATGGCTGAGGACTGCGGCGTCAAATGAGAGAAATCCGTCTTTTTTATGTTTGATTGTATTCACCACATAGACGGTATCAGACATGACAGGTCCGTAAAGCGTCAGCCTCTCAATCATGAGCGGAATGTGAATCCGCTTTTTCAGCTGCAATTCTTCTTCACCGAGCGACATATAACATGAATTCAATATAAGCGGGTCAAATGCAAAGTGATGCAGATCGCCTTTTTCTTTTTTTCCTGATAAGTCCAGCTGCAATAAAAAGGAGCTCTCACTCATTTTGTATCCCGCCGTTACCGTTTTCAGCATCGGGCCTATCGTGAAGTCGGCAACCGAATCGTACAGACGGGAAATGACATCCGGCGCTACCTTTTGTGCATGCGCCTTCATTTGTTCAACGTCATATGATTTTTTTACGGGTGCCTCTATACCTCTGCTTATTTCTCCTTCGGCACACGTCTTCCGGCTTTCTTTACCGGAGACAGTGTAGCTTGCGGTAAAGCGTTCGGCACTCTTTTCTGCCGCAAATGAAATGTCAACATGTGCGGCCTCTCCCGGCTCCAGTGTGACGGGCCCGCCCGTAAAACGGATATCTTTCAGCCCGGCGGGATACGTGCCGGAATGAGCCGCTCCGGATGCTTCAAGCACCAGACACGGATACACTACACCCATCAGTGCCGGTTTGCCGAAAACCAGATGATCCTGAAGGAATGCTTCATGTTCATAGAAAGTAAATGTCTGACTGCCTGATTGCGTTTCAGAGACCGGTGCTGCATCCGCGACAAGGCCGGATGATTCATCTGTTCCTTTTGTTTTTATGTCTTCAAGCAGTTCGGATATGCTGCTGCATTCAAATAAAAGAGTCGGATTCAGCCGCAGATCAAACGCCTCTTCGATGTCTTTAATAATGGCCAGAAGCTGTGACGATTCAAGGCCTAATTCAAAAAACACGGTGTGCGCATCATTTCTTGTGACAGGACGGCCTACGTATGTTGAGAAAATGCGGTATAAGGTTTCCTCCATCTGCTGAACGCCTGGTATCAGCTGCCGGTCTGTCCGCACCTTTTTGGCTGTCAGGCCGAGCAGTGAAGCAATATGCGCACCGCTGAGGTTGTAAAAGTCAATATCCATTTTTACCATTTCAGAAGGCGTGCCGGACTTTTTCGAAATCACCGCGTAACAGCGCTCCGTAACGGTCTCAGCGGCAATAAACGAATCATAATAAATCGGTAAAAACAAACCGGCGCCTGCAGCTGTCTGCAATACGCCGGAGGCCATGGCGGCACCGTCCATCAGCGCGGGATGAAAGAGAGCGCCAGGGAGATTTTCCTGGCATGAATCAGACTGCCGAATATCAAGGAAACATTCCTCTTCATTTGCATAGATCTCTCCCTCCGGCTTCATCAGCCCGTCATGCGACAGTCCGCGGCTTCTCGCGTCTTCGTAAACCGTATGCAAAGAGACTGATGGAAGTGCGGCTTGTTGTTTTTTCTCCTCTGCGTCAAGGCGCCTATCTGATGAGAAGACTCCTTCATGCACCTCCGCTGATAAGAAAACCGTCCCGGAATCCGCCCCGCAAATCGAGGCTGTCCAGAACTCCTTTTCTTTACTGAATATGACACTCACATCAAGCCGCTCTGACCGCTTCACTGATAAAGGATGATAAACGGTCACCCGTTTCAGACAGATGGAACGGAATGAAAGATCGAGGCTTTGCTTTGCCAGCTGATACAGCATATCAATATAGGCCAGACCAGGCATGACAGATTCGCCGTGAACAAGATGGTTTTTCATAATGGGATGTTCTGCCGTCAGGCGCAGATTCACTGTTTTTTTCATGGTTAGTCCCCTTTTAAAAACGTCACGTTGTCACCTGCCAAAACGAGTCCGCAGGTGCAGTGCTTGTCTCTGCTTTTTTCTCATATTTCTTTAAAAGATCCGCAATGTCCGTTTTTTCATTACTTGTTTTTTCCGCTTCATTCTCCGTGCTGTTCCAGCCGCCCAAAAGGGGGTAGTGTTTTTTTCTGAATTCCGGCGGCTGAGGCGCCCGGTGATGTTCCCGCTGCCTTTCACCTCTGTATTCTTCAACGAGGATATGAGCATTTGTCCCGCCGTCAGGAAATGAACTCTGAGCTGCGACGCGGGGTTTCTTCTCTGAATGCCAATCAACGGGTTCACGATTAAAATGAATACGCGACGCTTCAAAGTCATAATGTTCAAATGGCTCACGCGCTGATAAGAAAGGCGGAATCCGCTTATGATAGACGCTCAGCACACATCGGATGAAGCCCGCAAGACCTGAAGACAGAAGCAAATGCCCTACATTCGGTTTCACCGATCCGATCCGGCAGGGCAGAAGCGTTTTCCGGTTCAGCTGATAGACATCTGAGAGCGCCTTGATTTCCACCGAATCAACGATTGGGGAACCGCCTCCGTTCACTTCTATATATCCAATGTCTTCGGGCGACTTTTCCGCCATGTCAAGCGCAGTTTGAATGGCGTCTCTCTGCGCTCTTATATTCGGTGAACCGGGACCGAGCGTCCGGCCGTCATTGTTTACCGAGACGGCTTTTATGACGCCGTAAATACGGTCTCCGTCCCGCACCGCATCGCTCAATCGTTTGATAAAAACCGCCCCCGCTCCTTCTCCGAGCACTTCTCCCGCTGATTCACGGTCGAATATATGAAACACGCCGTTCTCATTTAAAATATGACGTGCTCCGAATAACCGGTGCGCGGACGGAGATAAGAGCAGACTCACCGAACCGACTAAGGCCGCGTCAATCCTTCCGGCCAAAAGGGCGTCTTTTGCAAAGGACAGCCCGATCAGCCCTGAGGAACATGCTGTATCCACGACAAGGCTCGGTCCTGTGACATTCAAAAATCGTGAAATGTTGGCCGCCAAATAGTTTTGCCCCGCCCCCAAAATCGGGTTAGGCGCCTGCAGGATATGTTCCATACCGGCTGAAGGCTGCGCCCTGCCGCCAATGTACACGCCGACTTTCCGGCCCGACAAATCCTTTTGGCCGTACCCGGCATCATAAACGGAATGAACCGCTTCTTCTAATATGATCCGCGCCTGCGGGTCCATAATTGCCGCGTCTTTTTCAGAGATGCCAAAAAAGCCCGCATCAAACATGTCGATATCATCAATCCACCCCGCATAATCCTTTGCATGTGCTGTTGCATGCCAGCGCGTTGCGGGGACAGGCCGGATGGCGGTGTTTCCTTTCATCAGCAGCTCCCAAAAAGCATCCGTTCCGCCCGCCCCCGGAAAACGGCAGGACATGCCGACGACGGCAATATCGTCTTCGGTATCCGCTTTCGGCTTCATGGATGTTCTCTCTTCAGCGGCGGCAGTTAAATCAGGCTGGACGTCCCTGTCGTGAACGAAACCATTTTCTTTTGTCACAAAATCGGCTTCATGATGCGCTGCGAAATAGTCAACCATTTCTGTAATCGTTTGATATTGAAGCATTAAGGACGGTGTTAACTTTATGCTGATCCGTTTTTGCAGTGATTGAACCAATTCCGCAAAGAGTATTGAGTCAATCCCGTATTCATCAAACGGCATATCATCTTTTATCTGCTCATCCATCATTTTCAGTTCTTCACTGAAGACGGTGCGCACCCATTGACGAATCGTATCCTTCACCTTTTGGTCACCGGCAGTGCTTTTTTTCACGGGAGCTTCAGCTTTCTTCACCCTTAGAAGATCACCAAAATCAGCCTCACTGTCTTCTGGAACACAAGGAATTCCGCAGCTTTGTCCGTTTAAAATGATGTAATCTAAAAACTTCAGTCCGTCTTCGGCAGACAGCCTGGAAAGTCCTGATTTTTGATAAGCAGGTGTTTCCGGCAGGCCTTCAGCCATGCCGGTTTCTTTCCAGACGGGCCATTGAACGGCTTTAACAAACACGTTTCCTTTACCTGCTTGATGATTTGCAAAAGAGTCCATAAATGAATTAGCCATTGCGTAGTCACTTTGCCCCGCAGCAAGCGAAGGGATCAGACCCGAAACGGATGAGAACAAAATAAAAAACGACAGCGGCTCATTCTGAACGGCTTCATAGAGACCGCGAAGCCCTGTTACTTTCGGCGTGCAAACGCTTTCGATTTCAGTTTCGGTTTTGTTATAAAAAGCGGGGTGTTCTCCCATTGCACCTGCGCAATGAAAAACGCCGGTAATCGGTCCCATCGTGCCGCGGATGCTGTCCGTCATGTTCCGGAGCCCCTTTTGATTCGTAAGAGAAACGCTGTAATAACGGATCTCCGCGCCCCGCTCGGCTAACTTCTGCATCCGCTCGGCTTTTTCCGGGAGAATGCCGTCCTTTTTCATGTCTGCCCACTCTGAGGAATCGGGAAGCGGCTCCCGCCCCATGATGACCAGTTTCCTGCATCCGCGTGAAACGGCATGCTCCGCCGCAATTGCGCCGATCCCGCGCGATCCGCCCGTTATTAACAGCACATCATCAGACGAATAGGAAAGCTCAGGCGCCGCCGAAACATTCATACCCTGCTTCAGAAACGGCACATAACGGCGATTCAGCCTGTAGCAGCATTCACTGCCGCTTTTGGCCCGCGGCTGTAAAAATTCAGTCTCAATCTGTCTGCTTAATTCTTCTGTATGCTCAATCGCACAATCGCTATCTATCGTAAAAGAATGAATGTTGGCATACTCAGCGCCCAGCATCCGGTACAGCCCCGCCGTTTTCGCCCCTTGCATCAGAGGTTTACTTTCCTTGAAAGGCTGGAGGCGGTGTGTCACTTGGCTGAACACAGCGCCTCTATGACGGAATGATTCAAGAGCCTGCTGTAAAAAGGCAAGCTTTCCGTGTTCTATCTCTTCCTGCCGTTCATATTCCGCATCATATGCGGTTATGTCGACGACCCCGAGTATCTGTTTGTTTTGAAGAGACTCCCGCACTCTGCCGTAAAGGTTTCGCCCCGATGCGGCGGCGTAATAATCGGCGCCGTCTTTTGCCTGATGGATGAAGCAGATCGTTTCAATATGGCCGTTTCCTTTAAAAAGAGCATCGGCCAATCGGCGCGTCTTATCAGTTGCAAGTATCATTACTGTTCCTGATAGTGCTTCAGATTCCGCCGGATCTTGCTGCTTCCAGTCTTTTTGAAGAATGATCTTTTGGTTTTCCGCCGGTTCGTCTGTCTGTTTCCGGATATCCGCAGGCACAGGCACCCAATACCGCTCCTTCGCGAACGGATATACAGGAAGGCTGACCCGTTTCGGCTTCTCTCCTTCGTATAACAGGCTCCAGTCAACGGCGGCTCCTTTTGCCCACTCAGTGAGCAATCTGGAATATTGCTTGTTTTTCAGCAGCTCGGCCATTCCACTTGATGAAATATCATCTTGAGCACGTCCGCGGAAACATCCTTCAATTTCTGTTTTCCGTTCAAGCACATCCTTCAGTTTCGCTTGCAGACCGCAAACGGATGTAACGATAAATGCCAGCCGTTCAGGCATCGCTTCTCTGCCAGATTGAAGCGTGTAGGCCAGGTCTTTAAGGTTGACTTCTTTTTCCCGTAAAAAGCGGTCATACCGTTTGACATATTCTAATAGGCGTTCTTCATTTTTTGCCGAAAGCAGAAACAGAACCGGCTCGTCTTCCCGTATATTTACCGATTTCTTTTCAGTCTGCGGCGGCAGATATTCTTCTATGACAAAATGGGCATTGCTCCCGCTGGCGCCAAAAGAACTTAAACCCGCTCTTCTCGGCTGGTCAGAATGTAACGGCCGTTCCCATTCTTCCAGCCGGTCCGCCACATAAAACGGCGTGTCCGGAAACGGAATATGGGGATTCAGCGTGTCCGCGTGCAATGACGGAAAGATTTCTCCATGCTTCAGCTGCAAAAGCACCTTTGTTAATCCGGCGATCCCGGCGGCTCCTTCTAAATGGCCGATATTTGATTTGGCAGAGCCGATGGCGCAAAACCGCTTCTTGTTTGTCCATTTGCGGAAAGCGCGGCTCAGCCCTTCAATTTCAATCGGATCACCCAAAGACGTGCCTGTTCCGTGGGCTTCAATATAGCTCAATGTCTCCGGATCAATGCCGGCACTCTGAAAAGAATCTGTAATGACTTCCGCCTGTGATGCCGGATCAGGCACGGTCAAACCGGATGTTTTTCCGACATGGTTTAAAGCGGAGCCTTTTATGACGCCATATATCGGACAGCCCATTCTTTCCGCTTCTTGAACGGTTGTCAGTAACACCGCGCCGACGCCTTCTCCCGGCACATAACCGTCACCGCCGTCGGCGAAGCTTTTGCAGACGCCTTCTGAAGACAGAAATCCGGCATTCGCCAAAAACGCATATTTATGCGGGTGTGTGACCGCATTCACACCGCCGGCAATGGCGAATTCGCACTCCCCCCTTTTAATGCTTTCACATGCCAAATGTATGGATGTGAGCGAAGAAGAGCACATCGTATCAACAGCCATTGACGGCCCTGTAAAGTTCAGGCAGTGAGACACGATATTCGGAACAGAGGCAGGCGTCACGCCCATAGACAGCGGTGTGCCCCGCTGTGTGATTTCAGCCCCGAACAGCTCATAATGGCTCCAAAACACACCTGCGAATACCCCGACGCGTTTTCTTTTTTGTGAAGATGGCCCGCGCGCCGTTCTGTCCTGATAAAAACCGGCATCTTCACAAGCTTCCCAAGCCGTCTCTAAAAACAGCCGCGCCTGCGGGTCCATCATTTCAGCCTGGCGCGGAGTCAGATTGAAAAACAGCGGGTCAAAGCTGTCTATGCGATCTAAAAATCCTCCGTAACGGTAGAACTGATCTGCTTCATATGAGAAAGAATAACCTTTCCATCTGTCTTTCGGCATTGTTGTAATGCAGTCTTTACCTGAGCGCAGATTTTGGTAAAATTCATCAATGCTTCCCGCCTGCGGGTATCTTCCCGCCAATCCGATTACGGCAATATCGTGCTCTTCTGTATGTCTCTCTTGTTTTCGGCTTCTTCTCTTGACAGCTGCGTTGGATAATGAAGATCCGTTCTTGTCTCCCTTTGGACCCAATCGGCCCATGCTTTCAGTTACAGTGGGCTCTTTCCCGTATAAAATAACGGATTGCAGCTTGCCGAGTCGCAGCATATATTCAAGTGCAGCCATCCCTTCCCCGGCCGGTAGCGGGCTGGTGCCTGTTGCATCATTCATGATCTCTTTCATCAGGCTGTCAACCTGCATGCCGCCATCTTCCCAAAGCGGCCAGTTGATCGTCATAGAAGCCCCGTTCCGTTCGCCTTTTTCCGCTTTGCAATCGCGATATTTCATATATTCATCCATAAAAGCGTTCGCTGCGGCATAATCTGTCTGGCCCGCATTTCCGGCCAACGCCGAGAATGAGGAAAAAACGGCGAAAAATTCAAGCGGTTCATGCCGTGAAGCTTCGTCCGCATGAATCAGGCCGCTGATTTTCGGCAGGAACACCTGCTTCAAGTCAGAACTGTCTTTTTGGATGATAAATTGATCTTTTAAAACACCGGCGCAATGAAAAATGCCCGTCAGCCGGCCGAAAGTTTCTCTAATCTGAGCAAATGCCCGCTCTGTTTCGGCTTTATTGCCGATGTCCGCTTGAACGTAAAGAACTTCTGCGCCCAATGCTTTCAGTCTGCTGATCTTCTCAGACTGTTCCGGCGAACGGCCGATGAGTGCGAGCTTCACCTTTTCTTTTTCTGCAAGGTGACGGGCAAGCAGAAATCCAAGACCGCCGAGGCCTCCTGTAATAACATATACGCCGTTTTGTTTCCAAGGAGACTGTGTCTGCCCGTCCAGTTTCTCAATACGTTCGAACAATCTGATCTGCCGCATATTGTCTTTATACCGAATGTCTGTGCAGCCTGCATAAGAGCAGTCTGCTTCGGTTCTAATGATTGCGGCCGTCTCACTTGGCAATCTCTCATTCTTGTCAAAGAAGGTGATCACCTGAGTGCGAAGAGCCGGATTTTCCAGATGTGCCGTTTTCAGCATAGCCCCGAGAGCGGAAGACAATGCCGCTCCATTCTCAACGGCGCATACAAGCTGAATCAATGTATGTTCTTTCGGATAGTCTGTCAGTTCCCGTTTGAGCATACGAAATATACGCTCGGCATCTGCTCCAAACTGCTCATCTGCAGCCTCATGCTCCCTTTTCAGTTCTATCACTTCCGCTTCCGGGCAATGTATGCCGAGTTCACCGGTGAGACGGGGTTCTGCATCGGCAGCGATAATGAGATGACGGGTGTGTTTTTGCCCGTTCTGCACCGCCGTTTCCAGCGGCTGATCTTTCCAGGCGGGTTCAAAAAACAGAACCTCATCAGCGATGTCAGCATCTGATGTATGCCGTTCTTCGGCCGAATCTTTCAGCACACAGCCCGCTTCATTGATAAGGTAATCCGCAAGGCGGCGGACAGATGAATATTCAAAAAGCAGTGTCGGATAAAACTGCTGCTGAAAAGTCTGCTCTAGTATCTTTACAAGCTTCAGCAAATGCGCCGAGTCAAGCCCCATATCATAAAAGCCTTTCCGCACATCAATATCCTGTGCCGGACGATTGATCAGCCTGGCGATTTCCGACTTTATGTAAGTCACCATGTTTTGTTCCGGCGTTTGCTGTTCAGACACGTCTTCTGCGGCCACAGGACTTTCGGGCTCTCCACGGCCGCTTCTGTTCTGCTGAGGCGGCTTCTCTTTGTCTATCAGATGGGTAATCATATTCGCTTGTCTGACCCTTTTCACTGTCAGTTTCTCACATTCGGCCAATACGTTCCCTGCCCTGTCATAAATCGTGAAGTCGGCCGAATAAACATCAGGTTCGCTGTCTGATACGCCGCTTTCAGTGCGGCTGTTTTTCACAGAATAAGTGTAAATCGTTTTCGGAAACGGCTGATACATGCAAAAACGATTGATCATAAAAGGAATATAAGGTGTGTCATTTTGCTTTTGGGCCGACAATGCAAAGGAAGAGCCGGCAAGGGTGGACGCATCTAAAAAAGCCGGATGCGCCTTAAACTTCTCCCGGAATCCTTCAGCCAAATCACTCAGAGTGAGCTCCATTAATTCTTCTTTATCCTGAAGCTGATAAACGGCCCCTTCATTTTTCATAAACTCGCCATGCTCAATATGGCTTCTTCTTGCAATTCCGTAAATGTCATGCATGTCCCATTTTCGGCTTGCGTTTTTCATGAACGCTTCAATATTCAGTTCTTTTGCCCAGGGCGTGTCTTCTTGCAAATAAAGCTGGCATTCCATATTCTCATCCCGGTTTCCGCCAAGCGGTGTGCCGTTTTTTGCTTTTTCGCTAGTGATCTCAACTTTCCAGCTGTCACGTGCCGGCGTAAAGGTGACATACAGGTGTTTATCAAACTCTTCAGATGTTACAACAGGCTGCTTAAAAATAATCTGTCTTAATTCTATAGGCCGTTCACCGAGATACCCGGCGGCGAGCCGATACAGCATATCTATTAAAGTCACGCCCGGGAGGACGCGGATTTGATGAACGCGATGATCCCGGACGATATAATTCGTATGGCTGATTTTCTGCAGGAACGTTTTGACTTGATCGGTGGCAACTGCCAATCTATCACACCTCGCTTATTTCAAACATTGCTTCTGTGCCCGCCTCATTTACTTCCGCTTCGGACAACTGTGCTTTTTCAGGCCAATACCGCTGTTTCCGGTATACTGTCTGGCCGCCTTTCGGTTCCATGGCCGCTTTTCGCTCTTTCGGAATTCCTTCGTTGCTGACAATGATATGGGCGTTATTCCCGCCCAAACCGAACGCGCTGACCCCGGCCCTGAGTATCTCTTTTTTTCCGTTCCACCGCTTCAGCTCAAGCACAGGATAAAGCGGAGAATCATTAAATTGAAAGCGGGGGTTCGGTTTATGGCAATGCAAAGTCGGCGGCAGTTCTTCATTGGCAATCGCCAGCAAAACTTTGATGATTCCCGCCGCGCCCGCCGCACTCAGCAAGTGGCCGATATTGCTTTTGACGCTTCCTACACCGCAAAATTGTTTTTCATCGGAATAAGCAGACAAGACATTGGTTAATCCTTTTAATTCAATCGGGTCGCCGATCAATGTACCGGTTCCGTGCGTCTCTACGTATGTCATGGTGTCAGGCTCGATTTCCGCTGATTGAACCGCCTGCTCAATCAAGTCCTGCTGCGCCCGGGGATTCGGCGTCGTCACGCCCATTGTGCTGCCGTCATTATTTATCGCAGAGCCGTCAATAACGCCGTATATTTTATCTTCGTCTTCTATCGCTTTTTCGAGCGGCTTCAGCATCAGCACACCGCAGCCCTCTCCGATTCCTGTTCCGTCCGCACCGGCATCGAAAGATTTTGAACGGCCGTTTGGCGATAAGATTCTCGCCGCGCTCATTGTGAGAAAAGGTTTTTCATCAAGCAAAATGTCAACCCCGCCCGCAAAGGCCGCTTCCGCTTCTCCATTTTGAATAGCCTGCACGGCCAAATGAATTGCCGTTAGCGAACTGGAGCAGGCCGTATCTACGACCAGGTTGGGCCCTGTAAAGTTATAAATGTGCGCCATGTGTGCGGTAATAAAATTTTGCCCCGCGCCAATAATCGCGTCTTTTTGCAGATATTGAAATTTCTGATGAAACGCACCTGCCCTTGCACCGGCAAAAACGCCGATACGGCGGCCCCAGAGATCCTCTTTTTGATAACCGGCATCGGCCAAAGCTTCCGCGCTCACCTCGAGCCACTGCCTTTGCAGCGGGTCTATCATCGGTGCCAGCGTTTCTGAAATATTAAAATACTCCGGGTCAAATTGGTCAATATCGTGTATAAAACCGCCCCATTTACTGATGCTTTTTCCTTCTTGATATTCACCCGGCTGATAGTGTTCCCCGGTGTCCCATCTGTCCGGCGGAACTTCAGTGACGGCATCCGTTCCGCTGCGGAGATTCTTCCAAAATTCTTTTATATCCCCCGCTTTCGGAAAATGGCAGGCCATGCCGATGATCGCAACCTTTCCCCGTTTCCCGGGCTTATCTGCCGTTTTTTTGCTCCGTTTCGGCGTCTTCTGCAAAGGGACCTTCTCCGCGGAAACTGCTGCATCTGCCGAAAAAGCTTCCGGACAATGTGCGGCTAAATAATCCGCGAGCTGTTCAATGGTAGGATGCTCTAGAAGGACAGTCGGATCAATTGAAACGGATGGCAGTTTTTGATCAATCTTTGTCAGCACTTGCGCCAGAAAGATAGAATCCATTCCGTATTCCTGAAAAGGCACATCGATATCCATATGCGTTTCATCGATACTCAGCTCTTTTGCCAAAAGCGACCTCAGCCAAGATTGAATATCAGTCCGGTTATGGTCCCGTTTTTTTGTTTCAGGAGGTTTGGAAGCTGCTTTCATTCCTTTATGGGCGGCTGGCTTGGCGTTTTCCAGCGCTTTGATGTCCCAATCATGTTTCACTTGTGCCGGCAGCACGACAGCTCCGGGTCTTTCTCTTAAAATGTAATCAAGCATCTTGAGACCTTCCGCGTCAGAGTGCCGCAGCAATCCCGTTTGCTCATAAATCCCGCTTTTTATATCCCTGCTCATGCCCGTCTCATCCCATGCCGGCCATTGTATGCTGATGATGCCGCTCTCATTGTTTTCTGCAAAATAGTCCATGTAAGAATTCGCCATCGCATAATCGCTCTGTCCCGCCGCAAGAATCGGGACGGCTGCCGAGACAGATGAAAACAGGACGAAAAATGCCGGCGCACCATCCTTTACACTCTCATACAGACTGTGAAGGCCGTCTGCTTTCGGGGCGAGCACCCGCGCAATACTGTCTTTGGATTTGCGGAGAAAAGCAGGGTTTTCACGGTCCGCAATTCCCGCGCAATGCAGAATGCCTCCGACAGGTCCGAGCGTTGAGGTTACCTCTTTTATAAGCCGTCCGACGGCCTGCTTATCCGTCAGATCAACTGCTGAGACGCACACTTTTACGCCTTGTGATTCCAGCTGCCGGATAAGCTGTATTTTTTCCGAAACGACAGGGTCTGTTTGCTCAAGATCCCACTCGGTTTTCGGCGGCAGCTCCTTTCTGCCTGTCAAAAGCAGTTTCTTCACACCATACGCTGAAACGAAATGCTTGGCGCATAAAGCGCCGAGACCGCGCGTGCCTCCGGTTATCATCAGGACGGCGTCTTTTGGAAACACAGTCCGGTCTGTTTGCACGGCTTCAGGTTCAATCTGATCAGTCTGCCGAAGAACATAACTGAAGCGCATACCCTCCCTATAGCAAACAGCAGACTCCGTTAAGTCTGATTCAATTTCTTGTTTAATAAAAGCAGCTGTCTGCTCCAGCGGCCCTTCAGGATCAATATCGGCGTGACAGGTGAGAATATGGCTGTATTCATGTCGCAGCATGCGATAAAGCCCCGCTTTTTCAATACCGTGCATAGCGGCCGCCTTATTTTTGAAGGATTCAAGCCCTTTTGTAAGATAAAGCATTTTTATGTTTTCTTGTCCGCGGCCGTATTCAATCAGCTGCTGCAGCGATGCCACCCAGCTGATGTCCTGCCGCTTTTGTCGGGAGCCGCAGCCGGTGAAGTCAATAAACCCCGAATAGATGGCCGCATTCGCATCCTGTAAGAAAGAGATGAGCTGATTTTCCTGCACAATGTCAGCATCATTCAGCTGTTTTTTCACCTCGGCGGCAAGGTCTTTTGTATCTTCAGAGACGATGAGCGCTATTTTGCTGAATGGCTCGGATGAAGACACTGCCTCGCAAGGCTCCCATGTTTTCTGCAATACTACTGTTTTTTGATTCGAAAGCGGCAGCTGCTCCCGTTTCGGCACCCAATAGCGGTCTGCTCTGAACGGATAGGAGGGCAGGCTGATGCGGCGCGGCTTACTGTCCGTATACAGCTGCTCCCAATCTGTGTCAAATCCGTTTGCCCAGAGCCGCAGCACTTTCTTGTATTTCTTTTTCTCAAGCCAGGCGCTGACGAGGTCAGCGGCATCTTCATCGTCTGAGAACATGGAAATCGTGTTATTCTCGCGTTTTTTACGGCCGCTGATGATATCTTCGCTGTTTTTTCCCAACAGAAACGCGTTCAGTTTTTCAGTCAGTTCCTCTGCGGAGCCTGCAATGATTCCCAGCCTCGCTTCCATCGCATCCCGTCCGGTCTGCATTGTGTATGCGGCATCTGCAAGATCGATATGGCGGAATGATCCGTTTTGGATAAAATCGCGAAGGAGACGCGCTCTTTCTTTCAGCCGCTCTTCATTTTTAGCTGACAAAACAAAAAGAGATGACGCTTTCTCACGGGTTTCCTGCTGTTCCGTCTCACTTCTGCCCATGTATTCTTCAATAACGATATGCGCATTGACGCCTCCGAAACCGAATGAGCTTACACCCGCCCGGCGGGGCAGGACCCGGCCGTTTTCATCACGCAGCGCTTCCCACTCCTTTGTTTCTGTCACAATGTAAAACGGGCTGTCCTTCAATTTGATATGGGGATTGATGTTCTCGCAATGCAGACTTTTGGCGAGCGTCCGATGTTTCAGCTGCATCAATACTTTGATAACGCCCGCAATGCCTGCTGCGAGCTCCAAATGTCCGATATTTGTCTTCACTGAGCCTATCCCGCAATATCCGCCCGGAGCCCCGTCTGTTTGGAAAGCTTTTTTCAATGCATTGATTTCAATCGGGTCTCCGAGTGCCGTTCCTGTTCCGTGCGCTTCTATATAAGTGATCGTTGACGGGTGAATACCGGCTTTTTGATAAGCGCTTTTCAGTACATCCGTCTGAGCCTGCGGATTCGGCGCAGTAAGTGACGCTGAGCGTCCGCCGTGATTTTCCGCTGTACCGCGGATGAGGCCGTAGATGTGATCCCTGTCACGCTCAGCCTCTGAAAGCTTTTTCAAGACAATCATGCCGGCACCTTCTCCTCTGACATAACCGTCAGCCTGATCAGAAAATGTTTTGCAGCGCCCGTCTTCACTGAGCATGCCTGCTTTTTGAAAACCGATATGCCCTTCAGGCGTGACGATCGTGTTGACGCCCCCTGCGACCGCCATATCACAATCTCCCGTTTCAATGGCTTTTACCGCGCGGTGAATGGCGACTAAAGAGCTTGAACAAGCGGTTTCTACCGGCTCGCTCGGCCCGTGGATATCAAGAAAATAACTCATCCGGTTCGGCCCGACGGACGGCACGATTCCGGTCATCGTATACCCCTCGACAGGAAGACCCACCTTATTGATTAAGGTTTGATATCCGCTTCCCAATGTGCCGGTGAAAATGCCGGTTTTTGTTCCGGCAATCCGTTTTGCTGAGTACCCCGCGTCTTCAATGGCTTTCCACACATACATCATTAATAGACGCTGCTGAGGATCCATCATTTCAGCTTCTTTCGGAGATATCCCGAAAAACAGCGGGTCAAACCCGGCGATTCCATCTATAAAACCGCCCCATTTAATTGACGTTTTATTTGCATCCGCTGCCGGATCGCCGAAATATTCGCGCCAATCCCAGCGATCTCGTGGAATTTCTGTAATGCAATGCTCCCCTTTTGATAAACGTGTCCAGAATTCATCTATGTCTTTCGCTTGCGGAAAAATACCGCTGATTCCGATAATGGCTATCGGTTCGGTTTTTTCTTCTGATTTTCCTTTTACGGATACGGGCGTTTCCCGCTTGACATGAACGGCCGCCGGAGCTTCAGCTTTTCTTATTCCGGCTTTTGGAGCGGTTTTTAAACTCTCTCTTTCTAAGCCGCTGAATGCTTCTTTCCATTCAGATATCAAATGGCCGCTCAGTTTGCGCAATGTCGGAAATTCAAAGAAGATAGTCGGGCTGAGCTCAAGCTGATAAGACCGATTTAATAGATTTGTAAATTCAGTGAAAATGATCGAATCAAATCCGTATTCCGTCAGTTCGCTGTCAGCCTCAATATCTTTCATGCTTACCTTTAAAAGATCTGATACATGCCGCTTTAGTTTCTCTTGAACCTGATCTTTCAGATCTCTTGCATCTGCCACTGCCGGAGCTTTTCCGGAGGCGCTTTGTTCTTCGCCCAGATCGAAAATATGGCTGCGAATCCGTTTTTCGTCGCCTTCTGCCACCATGACCTGGTGTTCTCCGGAGGCAAAAGCGGCGTAAAGTGCTTGGATGCCTGAGGCCGATCGCATGGCTTTCATTCCGGTCTGTTCATACATCAGCCGTTCTGTCTCTTTGTCCACGCGCATACCGCCTTCTTCCCAAAGCGGCCAGTTGACGGACAGGGTCTGCCCGCTCCGCTTGTTGTCCCGCACGAGACGGTTTCGGCGGGCTGCATAAACATCCATAAATGCGTTGGCTGCCGCATAACCGGCCTGCCCCGGATTTCCCATGCCTCCCGCCAAGGAAGAAAACAGAATGAAAAAGTCCAGCCGCACATCTTTCGCTGCTTCATCAAGATTGATAAGCCCTTTCACCTTCGGCGCCATGACGGTCTTCCGTTCGTTTTCTGTCTGGTTCAGAATGTAGTTGTCAGCGATCACGCCTGCGCCGTGAATGATCCCGTCGAGTGTTCCGTGCTCCTCCTGTATGCCGCGGACGAGGGCGATGACCGCCGCCCTGTCTGTCACGTCAACCGGTTGATAAAATACGCGGGCACCCGACGCTTCCAAGCGCCGTAAGCGGGCGGAGCGGTCTTCATCAAGCGCTTCCGCCCTCCCCGTTAATACGAGGACGGCGTTTTTGACGCGGGAGGCTATTTCTTCAGCGAAAATCAGTCCGATGCCGCCCGCTCCCCCGGTGAGGAGGTAAACCCCTTCGTCTTTCCACGGAATGGCGCCGCTTTGAGAGGCCGGCAGATGACGCCAGTTTCTGACGAGACGTTTGCCGTCTTCATAACGGATTTCCGCTTGTTCAGGATGGGCCCGGTTTTCTTTCAGCTTGGCAAGAAGCGCTGATGCTGACTCGTCCGGATCGGCTTGGATGACTTGGCCGTACAGCTTCGGATGTTCAAGGTGAGCCGTTTTCAGAAAAGCGGCCAGCCCCGCCAATACATTGTCTTCCCCCCTGTCGGGGACAAGAAGCTGGATCAGCGTTTTTTTCTTCTGTTTTTCTTTGATAAGACGCGTGACGATCGCTGACAGCTCCGCCGCGCAGGCGTCATAACGGTCTTCAATCGGACCTTCGCCGTCAGCCGCACATACGGCGCCGCTTATGTCCTCAGCGTTCATTCCGCCATACAGCGTCACGTATCTGAAAGACTCTTCTTGTCCGCCGCCTTCATCCGGCGGTGATTCCTGCCACTTTGACTGAAGCAAGAGCGGTTTTTCCTCCGTTCCCTCTTCCAGAAAACGGGCGGTGAGTCCCGTCAATCGGACACATACCGCGCCGTTTTCGTCACACAGCTCAATATGATAGGCGCCGGCCGCTGAGGAAAGCACCGCCCACATCGTCTCACGGCACGCAGAAAACACCTGCATATCCTGGAGGGCAAACGGCAGAAACGGCCGTCCGGACGCAGAACCGTCCGAGAGCACGAGACCGATAGAAGCCTGAAGGGCGGCGTCCAGCATGCTCGGATGCAGGATGAACGGCTCCTTTTCCTCGCGGGCGGACGGCGGAAGAGTGAGCTTCGCGAGCACTTCTCCGTTTCCGGCATAGACGGCGTCAAGCGCCTGATGCGACGGTCCGTAGGTGATGCCGAGGCTGTCGAACGCTTCATAGCACTCAGCCTTTGACATACGCCGGCCGCCGCAGCGCGCCTGAACCGCTTCCACATCGAGAACAGGAGCACGCTCCGTCTCTTCGAGCACGGCCTTTCCCTGGAAAAAGACAAGCGGCTCTTCCCCTTCGGCATACGCTTCAAAAGCGATGTCTCCGTTTTCTTCCGGCTGAAGCTTTACATGAAGCGTCACTCCTTCAGAAAGCGCCGTCACCGGACGGAGCCAAACGATCTGTTTGAGCCTTACACCCGTTTTCCCGCCCGGCAAGTCTTCGGCGGCAAATGTAACGGCGGCCCGGGCCATTTCTAAAGCAGCCGCGCCCGGAAGCACCGGTTTTCCATTGACGATATGATCCGCAAAAAACGGTTCATGCCCTGAAAAAACAGAAGTAAAACGCTGGGCGGTAAAGGTCGATGTATTCGCATGGAGCAGCGGGTGAAGCTTTTCACGTTCAGCTGAATTCCGGCTTCCAATCTCTCTCTGAAGACGATCGGACGCCCAATACGTCTGCCTGGCAAACGGGTAGCCCGGCAGATTGCCGATTCGCGGCAAAGGTCCGCCATAAAGCAAGTCCCCTTCGATTTCATAACCTTGACAATAAAAATCTGCCAGCACGCATAACAGCTCCTGATATTTTCTATGGTCAGAATATGAGGCGCTGCACTTGCCGAGCACTTCTATTATGTGCTCCTGAATATGCTGACGCCCTGCAAAGTGCTGCGGTACTTTTCCCGAAAACACATAAGGATGATGTTCATTAAGCTTTGCCTGCTTCCATACATACACTGCGTCATCAGCATCTTGCACTACTATGGCGGCGCGATGGTTAAAGTGATGCCGTCCTTTTAACAACGTATAGCTGAGCTGGGCTAGATCATTTTCTTTCAGTCCGCCATTTTCCGCCCAAGTGATCATATCTTCGATTTTTTCCTGAAGGGCCTCCTCTGTTTTTGCAGACAAAGTAAGTAAATATGCAGGGGCATCACGATGAGGTGAAGCGCTGCGCTTATAGTTTTCCATAACGACATGGGCGTTTGTTCCGCTCATCCCGAATGCGCTGACTGCCCCCATTCGGTTTTTACCCGGCAGAGAAGGCCACGGTTTACCCGTTTTATTCACATAAAAAGGACTCTTCTCCCAGTTGATATAGCGGTTTTCCCCGCTGCAATGCAGACTGGCGGGAATCATTTCACGGGAGAACGCCTGTAAAAGACTGATCAAACTGACAATGCCTGATGCGGCAAACGTGTGGCCGATATTGGTTTTAATTGATGTGAGTGCGCAAAAAGCTTCTTCGTTTGTATAGGCAGAAAATGCGTCATAAAGCGCGTTAATTTCCACCGGATCACCGAGTTTTGTACCTGTGCCGTGTGTGACGATATATTCGATATCTTCAGGGTTGATACGGCCCCGGTCATAAACGGAAGTAAGCAGCCGGGTCTGGGCTACGCCGCTCGGAGCGGTAATTCCGTTTGTTTTCCCATCATAATTGATGCCGCTCGCCCGAATCACCCCGTAAATCGGATCACCATCTTTTTCCGCCTCTCTCAGCGGCTTCAGAACAACCGCCGCGGCTGCTTCCCCCGGAACCATGCCGTCAGCCCTTTTATCAAACGCGAAGCATTTTCCGTTTTCCGACAGCATTCCGGCTTTATCTATCGTTTCAAAAAAGTCCGGGGTATTCATGATATTCACCCCGGCCGCAACAGCTGTTGTGCACTCTTTATTCTGCAGGCTTAATACCGCCTGATGGACAGAAACGAGCCCCGAAGAACATGCTGTATTTATCGCCATCACAGGACCGGATAAATTCAAGTGATAAGCCAGCCGCGCCGCCAAAATACCGTTATGATGAGACGTGACATTGCCTTTGTCCCGTGTTAAAAGGTGATAATCTCCTTCTTCCGCCCCCACAAACATACCGATCGTCTGCTGCTTGATGTGACTGGCGCCGTAGCCGGCGTCCTCAAGGGCCCTCCACGCTTCCTGAAGAAGCAGCCGCTGTTTCGGATCCATCGTTTCAGCTTCCCTCGGCGATATTTCAAAAAATAAAGGGTCGAATTCGTCCGCCCCCGGAACAGCGCCGAGTTTCCATTTTGAACTTGTGAAGCCTTTTTTTGCGACCGGTGCGACAACGTCCTTTTCCTGAAACAGAATGTCCCACAGCTCGTCCGCCGTGCGCGCCTGAGGAAATCGGCCGCTCATGCCGATAATGGCAATGGAATCAGCTGCCTGACTGCCCTCGGTTCCGGCGTTCAGCTTATTTCTTCCCCTCTGCTTCTTTCGCTTTTCCGTTCCTGCCTTTTCAAAGACAGATTGATCTGCGGATTCAGGTTTCTTTTCTTCATAGACATGCTCCATGACGGACTGGTGTTCCGTCAGAAAATAGCAGACGACCTTCTCCAGTGTGGAATGTCCGAAAAACAGGGCCGGTGTCACTTCAATTCCGTAATGGGCGGACAAAGAAGAGGCGAATTCCGCCAAACTGATAGAATCAAAGCCGAAATCAGCCAGATTGTCAGCGTCCGTCAGTCTGTTCTTGTCTATTTTCAAAAGCCCCGCCGCCAGTTCTTTCACATCCCAGCTTACGCATTCTTCCAGTGTAAAGCCTTTCATTTCACTCCGCCTTCCTGAAAACGGGACGTTCCTGTTTACAGAACCCGAAATCGGCCGTTCGTCTTGATCTATCTGCAGGAAGCGTTTGGCCCTCGACGAAAAACCGACCAGGACGAGATACTGGCTGGACGGCTGTACTAACAATGTCTCAAAAGCTTCGAGTCCTTCCTCAGTGTATAAATAACGCTGTCCGCTTGATTTTAAATACATATCGGTGCTTTCCGCCGTGCCGACATGCATCCCCCCTTCTTTCCAAAGCGGCCAATTGATTGCAAGTGACTTGCCGCTTCTGAGCCCGAGGCTCACAAGTTTATCCCGGTGACGGACAAAAGCCATTTGGAAGCGGTTCCCCATCGCGTAGTCACAAGAACCGAAGTCTCCTAAAATCGCTGAAGAAGAAGAGAAACAACAGAAGAAGTCAAGCGGCTCCCGTGACAGAACCTGATCTAACACCGCGGTGCCGTCCGCTTTTGGCGATAAGACTTGCTGAAAGGTTTGCAGATCTTTCTCCAGAATGCTTTCAGTGCCTTGAAGACCTGCAGCGTGAATGACACCGTGAATCGGCCCGCATCCTTTCTCTTTCACTTCTTGCAAACCTTTCTCCATCTGAGCCTGATCTGCGGCATCCGCCTGCACGTAAAACACCTTGGCGCCTGATGCTTCCAATCTCTTTATCTTGTTCAGCACCGGGCCGGCTGCCGCTGATCTCCCCGTCAAAATGAGCGTAACCGGTCCTTTTTCAGCGAAATATCCGGCAAATAACAAGCCTAACCCCCCGCATCCGCCGGTAATCAAGTACGTTTTCCCGCTCTTTATCACACGCTTCTCGCCAGGGGCAATATCCGTCTGCTTCATTTCCATGACGCGACGGATTTCCCCACTGTACATGACACTGCGGAACGACTCGCTGTGAAGTTCTTCACATACGTTATGGATCAGTTTTTCTAACGGTCCTTTTTGTTCAAAATAAACCGCGGCCGTATCCGTCTCCGGCAAGATCAGTTTCAGCGACCGTTCCAGCCCGATCCATGACTCAGCGTAACTGATATCGGTATCGGTCCCGCACTGAGCGGAAAGAAGGATCCGCCTCGGTTTAGAACGCAAAGAAGCAGCTGCGCGGATCACATGATACAGAATGGAATAGTCTTTCACGGCCTTTTCATCTTCAAGCGGCCATCCATATAAAACGGCATCCGCTTTGCCTGCAGCCGTTTCAATATGCCGAAACGTTTCTTGATATGCTTGTCCGTCAGTGATTTTAATTTGATAATGCGTGTTTGAAAGCTTTTGAGTTTCCTCACCCTGTGAAATAAAAAACACGCCGGCTCCCGGATAAAGGGTTTGTAAAGACTGATAAGCATGCTTTCTGGCAGCTTCTCCCGTAAGAAAACAGATGACCGTTTTCAGCTCTTCATGAATAGATTTCTTCAGAGGCTGCTGCTTCCACATTTCTTCAAATATCATCATCTCGGATTGTTCCTCTTGCCCGTGATCCTGCTGAGACGGCTGTCTCATTCTTATCCCTTTGATTTCTGCGCAGACAGTGCCGGTTTCGTCACAAAATTGAATGTCACAGCCGGTTTGATTCTTTTTATTAATATACATCCACATGCCGGATGAGCACGGACGCATGACGCGCAGTTCTTCAACCGCTTCAGGCACGATATGGACTGACGGCTCCGTTTTGGCCAGGACATGAAAAGCTGCGTCCAGAAATTCCGGCGGCAGATGATATCCCGGATTACAGCCGCTTTCATCTGTAAGAGCAAGCTTCGCCCAAACCGCACTTTCTCCCGCATAAAGCTTTTCAACGGTGCGGAACTCCTTACTGATCGTTACACCTGATGTGCCTGGTGTTTCATAATCGAATGACAGCGGGCGGCAGTCTTTTTGTAAGGAGGCAATATCAAGCACGCGGGATGGCTGTATGTTCCCTTGTCCGATGATTCCATAATGATGCAGCTTCTCTTCGTCACTGTATATTTCATAATGGATGCCTTCCTCGTCTTCAGACAGAAGGGAGAGATTGACGCCCGCACCGTGAAGTCCGCCGGTAATCGGGTCAGTCCATGCCGCTGTTCGGATCCATATCTCTTTTTCTTCAGAGCTGTCTGCCGCATGATGAAAAGCCGCAAGCGCCATTTCTAAATAAACGGCTGCCGATAAAACCCGCTCCCCGCTCACATCCTGGAAAACGTGTTCCCGGCCTGTAAAAGATGTATGATAGCTTTGCTCCGCCAAGGTTGACGTATTTTCATGCAGAAAAGGATGCACATATTCAGTTGTTCCTGTTTTTGGTTCTTCCCGCTTCATCCAGTAGCTTTCTTTTGCAAATGGATAAGACGGCAGACTGATACGATGCGGCAGCGCGCCTTTATATAAAGATGCCCAATCGACGGGCGTCCCGTGAACCCAGGTATTCAAAAGACTGTCAAATTGACGTTTTTCCGTCCAATCACTGACTGTGCCTGCCGTCTTTGTGACAGCACTATCACCCCGGCCTGTAAACACCCCGCTTACGGAACCAGCATTATTCAGAAAAGCAGTCAGCTTCTGTTCCAATTCAGAAACAGAGCCCACTGTCATCGCCAGCCGTTCTTCCATCGGGACCCTGCCGACTTGAAGGGTAAATGCCGCGTCAAGCAGGTTCGCATCTGTAATTGTTCCGTTTCCGGCGGCATCCGACAGCAACAGAGCCCGCTCGCGCAAGCGGTCTTTATCTTTTGCCGATAAAACAAAAAGCGCCGGACGGCCGGTGTCTGTCGAAGTCATTTCAGCCGGTTCATACTCTTCTATCAGCAGGTGGGCATTTGCACCGCCCGCTCCGAAAGAAGATGTACCCGCGAGTCTCGGATATTCCCGTGTTACTCCTTCAGATTCTATGACCGGCCGTCTCCATTCCGCCGTTTCCTGCTGCACGATAAAAGGAGAAGTTTCAAAATCAATTTCCGGGTTCAGCTGCTTTGAATGCAGCGACGGCACCAGATATCCGTGTTTCATCTGAAGAAGAATTTTGGTGACCGCAGCAATGCCCGCCGCACTTTCCAGGTGTCCGATATTGGATTTAACAGAACCGATGGAACAAAATTGCTTTGCATCCGTGTAGCGTCGGAAAGCCTTGGTTAACCCTGCGATTTCAATCGGATCTCCCAAGGAAGTGCCGGTGCCGTGGGCTTCCAGATAGCTGATCGCTCTCGGATCAATCCCTGCCCGCTCCATCGCCTCTGCGATCACTTCTCCTTGTGCATTCGGATTCGGAACGGTGAACCCGTTCGTTTTGCCGCCGGCGTTCAGAGCGCTTCCTTTAATGACACCGTATATATGATCATGATCTTCAACAGCCTTTTTCAACGGCTTTAACACGATACAGCCGACGCCCTCTCCGTCAACAAACCCGTCAGCCTTATCACCGAACGCTTTGCACGCATTTGACGGTGACAGCATTCTCATAGAAGAAAGTCCGATATAATGAACCGGATCTGTAATCAGGTTTACGCCGCCGGCAATCGCGCATTCAGATGCACCTGTTCTGATGCTTTCTGCGGCGAGATGAATGGCGGTTAAGGATGAGGAGCATGCAGTATCGACCGCGATGCTCGGACCGTGAAAATCAAACACATAGGATACGCGGTTCGGGATAAAGTGGTAGTGGGCCCCTGTCGGATAGTTGCCGTTCATGACACCCGCAAAGACACCAACCTTTTTACCGGCGCATAGTGAATCAGGGGTATATCCGGCATCCTCAAGGGCCGCATAAGCGGTTTCCAGAAACAGTCTCTCCTGCGGGTCCATGCGCTCCGCTTCTTTCGGGGAGATTTTAAAAAACAGCGGATCAAATTTATCAATATCTGTTAAAAAGCCGCCCCACTTTGTATACATCCGGCCTTCCTTACCTTTTGTCTCATCATAGTAGTCCTGCCAATCCCAGCGGTCTTTCGGAATTTCGGTGATTCCGTGTTCACCGGTCTTTAACCGTTCCCAGAACTCATTAACATTTTCAGCTCCGGGATACCGTCCGGCAAGACCGACAATGGCCACTTCAAGGTGTTTTGACGGCGGTTCGGAAGCGGGCGGCGCTTTTTCAGAAAAAGATGCCGCTTGGCGCTTCGCCAATCCGGCGCTTTTTTTGCGGCTTTGCTTTTTCTGTAATGTGTGCGGCGCTTTTTCGGCTTCTTTATTTGTCTTGAAAATCCCAGCCATATCATCCTGTCTTGAGCTGACGAGATATTCCGCTAATCCGCCGATTGTCGGATACTCGAAGAACAAAGTGCTGCTGATATCAGGGATGTCTTCCCGCACGCGGTTGGTCAGCTGTACGATTAAGATGGAATCGATTCCGTATTCTTCAAGGGGCGTATGGGCTTGAACGTCCTCAATCGGCATCTTTAAGATGGCGCTGACGATCTGTTTCAGATACTCTGTGCTTTTTTCAAGCAAAGAGCCGGATGATACCGCTTCAATATGACGGACTTCTTCAGAAAATCGCGCATGCAGTTCGCGCTCCTTCGTTTCAGCCAAGTATGCGGCAAGCTCTTCTATCGTCCGGTATTCAAAAAACAGCGTGCTGCTGATATCTGGGACGAGATCCCGCAGCTCATTCGTCAGCTGAACGATCAGAATAGAGTCAATGCCGTATTCATCCAGAGGAGCCAGCGGATTTATCTCTTCTGCCGGCATTTTTAATACGTTTGCCGCAGCCTTTATCAGAAAAGCCGCTGTCTTTTCCGAAAGCCCCTCTCCCGCTTGTTTGATGGGGAGCTGACGATCAGAGGATGTTTGCGGTACGTTTGATTGGCGCTTTTGCGCGGTGTAAGCTTCCCTGCTCTGCCTGATGACTCCGTTGCTTTTCGCCGTGATAATCTGCTGGGTGTGCAGACGTTCGTTTTCAGCCGGAAATTGAACGGAATGAAAGCCTTCAGCCATTAAAACGGATTTCCATGTTTCCGGATAAAGACCGGGGCACCCCGGAATCCGCAGCGCCTCGTCTTCGTACAGCCACCAGCCCTCTAATAAGCCGAATGTAACATGTGTAAACGGCGTATGCCCGCCCAGTTCATTAACAAGCAGCAAACCCTCCTTTTTCAATACGGCTTTTGCCGTCCGTAATGTTTTCCGGATATTTTTGGTGGCATGCAGCACGTTTGCGGCAATAGCGATATCGTAGGTTCTCAGATGTAATCCCTGGCCCGCCGCAGGCTGCTCCACATTAAACAGCTGATACGTCAAATACGGATTGTACGCGCCGTATTCCTTTTCGGCATGCATTAAAAAAGCTTTTGACAAGTCGGTATAACAGTATTCCTGAATATGGTTTTGATAGGGGCGGAGCTTTTTAAACAGTGTGCTGCTCGTTCCGCCGGTGCCCGCTCCGATCTCCAGCAGACGGATGTTTGCCTCAGGATTGTTTTTAATTACATTTTCCACATAAATACACGCTTCATTTGCCAGCACATCGTTGTAATAATCAGCGAGAATATTATGCTTATAGATTCCTTCAACAAGCTCCATTGAGGAATCGGGAAACATCACGTCCGTGGCTTTTATTTTGCCTGTTAAAATGTCAGGCAAAGCTTGAATGACGGTATCCGCCAGCAGAGCCTGCGCTTTCATATCCGGATCTTTCAGCCATTCGTTTTTCTTCTTATGCCACTCTTCCCAAACCGCGGCCGTTTCACCGCTTTTAAAATCGCTGTTTAAAAGACGGATGCTTTCTTCCAGCCAGCGCTCATATAAAGGCAGACAGGAAGCCGCCGGCGCTTCGCCGGTCAGACCCATTGAACGCAGCGTCACCCGCAATACTTGCAGCAAAAGCCGATTCAATTCTTTCATTTGATTGCTTATTTCTGTTCTTAAGGATAACTGTGTACGGTCTTTTTGTTTGTCTCCCTTACCCAAAACCTTATCCTCCTAAGAAAATTAAATTTGCTCCGTCATTTTGACAGGCAATCAGATAGTCACAAATTCATGAGGGTTCATTCCCTCGATCGGAATCGGCTTGGTCAGCTTCATCAGCCCCATACGGGAGATCGGCTGCGTCAGCAGAGTTTCCAGCGACTGCATCCCTTCCGCCCGGCTGATCAGCCCGAGACCGATTGCACTCAGTCTGTCAAACTCTTCAGAAATGTGATTGTCAGCCCGCTCCCAATAACCCCAGTTCATCACTTTGACCGGGCATGACAGCCGTCCGGAAAGCTCATGGGCAAATGCGTCTTTAAATGCGCACCCCGCCGCATAATGACTTTGATTCGGATTCTTAATATATGAAATAACCGAAGAGAAAAAGAGAATAAAGTCCAAAGACTCTTTCGCAAATACTTCGGCAATGTTGACGGAAATATCCACTTTCGCCGCAAGACCGGCGTGAAACTGTGATTCTTCCATATCTTTTACGCTTTCATTCGCAAATACCATCGCTGAATGAACGACGCCGCTGATGGTGCCGTATGTGTTTTTAATCTGTTCATAGGCGCGCTGAAGCGATGGAAGATCAGAAGCATCTGCGGCTATATATTCGGGAGCCGGGCCTGATGGCCGGTACCGGTCTATTTTTTGGCGTATCCGGCTGTCCAGCGGCCGCCTCCCGATCCAGACGACTCGGGCTTTATACGTCGTCACTATATAATCTGTCCAAACCTCGCCGATGCCTCCCGCACCGCCGATGATGACATATACGCCTCCATAGCGGTAAGGAACACTTTCAGACGGCCCGCTTTGGACCGGAAGCAATTGAGGCCTGTACCATTCCTGATGTCTGCGCACCCATGCTTTACCCGTACGGTCGCGGGGCAGGCTGAATATGTCTTCTGCGGGGAAATCCCCCCCGTCTTCAAGATCGGCCAGACGGATGTGCCAGCTCGGATGCTCTTTAGCGAGAGACCCGACGAAACCGTGCACACTGGAATGAGCGGGACGCACCTCATCATATTGGGTGATAGGCTGTGCTTGGTGCGTAATCACCGTCATCCCGAGCTGCTCTTTTCCATATCCGAGACCGATAAGAGCTTTGGCCGCTCTGAAAATTTGCAGCACCCCGCATTTTTGATCATGGCTGTCAGAATCAGCCGGCTGAGGGGCAAACCAGATCATATGCTGAATCTCACCGAGACGGCGGAGCCGATCAGATATCACTTCAACGGAAGCACTTTGGCCGATATCAAATCGCACAGCTTTAGGAAACAATCGTAAAACCGCGTCCGCCTGCCCATCTGTACCGCCTATGATGACAGCTTTTGCTTCAGAAATGGGGAAGCCGGTTTGGTTGTCTATCGGTTCCGCGTCCCATACCTGCATCAGTTTGACGGCTCCGGTAAGGTTACCCGGCAGATCGTATTGCTTATTATCGGTTACGGCCGGCGCACTTTCGGCCATCCGGGCAGAAAATCCTTTTATCCTTACACACACATTGCCGCGTTCATCACATATATCAATGTCCATTCTTCGCACGGCCGGTGTTTCATGCGTCACAAACACGGCCGCCCACATGTTTGGACTGCACGGATGAAAAACGGTCAGTTCATGCAATTCAAAAGGCATTAACGGCTGCTCCGGATAACCCGCTTGATCTTCATTCATAACGCCGATGGCCGCCTGAAAAGCGGAATCAATCAGACTCGGATGGAGCACAAACTGTTCGGCTTCATCAGAAACGGAAGCAGGGAGCACCAATTTAGCCAAGGCTTCTTTTTCCCCGCAATAAATGTGATCAATTCCTTGATGTGAAGGTCCGTATACAATTTCCGCCTTTGCAAACGCCGCATAGCAGTCTTCTTTTGACAGCACTTTTTTGCGGCAACGCGCTTTCAGTTGTTCAATATGCAAAAACGGCGCCTCAGACAGCGGCTCAATCACAGCACTGCCTTCACAATAAATGTCTGAATCATTTTCATTGCTGTACACTTGAAATGAAACATTGCCGTTATCCTCCAAGGAAAGCCCTGTCGTCATACCCAGCGGCTCTTTTTTATGAACGGCCTGGCGTATCCAGCTGATATACCGCAGCGAAATGCCGGTTTTAGCCGTGTATTCAGCGGCTAACGGCGCGGCAGCCAGTTCAGCCGCGGCTCTCGCCATTTCAAGATAAGCCGCCCCGGGGAGAACACGCTTGTTTCGGACGATATGATCGGCTAAGAAGAATTCATCTCCGTTCAGTATCGTACTGAATTTTTGTTCTAACAAATCTGATGTATTGCGGTGAAGCAGCGGGTGAAGCCTGCTTTCTGTATTTACGGAAGTGACGGGATGATCGGTCTCCGGTATCCAATATCGTTCCTTTGCAAACGGATACGTCGGCAGACTCATCCTGCGCGGTTTCTCCTCCCGATACAGCCGCGTCCAGTCTACCTCAAATCCTTTTGACCACAGCTCCGCAAGTTTTTTGTAAGTGCCGCTGTCCATCCATTTTCGGATCAGCTCCTCCGTATCCTGATCATCGTTCAGGAAACCCCTGATTTCCGTTCCGCTATCAGACCGCCCTTGAAAGCAGCCGTCAATCTGCCGTTTTCGTTCTGTAAATTCGGTTAATTTCCTGATCAGGTCCGCTTGATCGTTCACTAAAAAAACAAGCCGTTCTTCCATTGCCAGCCGTCCCGTTTGCAGCGTATACGCCAGTGACCGCAGGGAAAAAGGTTCATCAGGCTGCTTATCTAAGCCCGACTGGCCAAAAAGACCGGAAAGAATATCCTTATGTTTCTCATCGTTTGTAAGACATTCTGCTAAAGTCCGGACGGAAGTATGCTGTATGAGATCAGTCATGTCTATTGCCAGCCCGTATTGATCCGTCATCAGCTCAGAAAACTGTGTCAGCTGCATGACATCCAAGCCGAATTCCTTCCAATCCTGTTCATCATCTACCGAGCCGGCCTCTACATGCAGAACATCCGCCAGAACACTGCGCAACGCATTCTCCAGCTGATTTTGCATTGTAACTCTTTTGTCATGAAGCGGCCCGCTTCCTTCAAGCGCTTTATCTTTGAGAAACATCAGCAGCCGGGCAGCGTATTCCTTGAGCCGCTCCGGATTTTTCGCTGATAGAGGCACGATATACGGTCTCTCTTGATTCTCCGTAATGCCGGGGTTTTTGGGCCTGTACTCTTCTAAAATGAGATGAACGTTTGAACCCGTCGCCCCGAATGAACTGATGCCTGCGCGTCTCGGGCAGGCATGTTCACGGCCGTTCTCTGTATACGCCGGCCTTTTCCATGACTCGGTTTTTTGCTGCACGTAAAATGGCGAGTCCTCTAAACGGAGATACGGATTAATCGTCTCTGAGTGCAAAGAAGGGACAAGCGTTTTGTGAAACAGCTGCAAAACCGTTTTATGAAGCCCGCTGATCCCGGCGGCTGATTCCGCATGTCCGATATTCGATTTAACGGAACCGATCGCACAAAATTGCCGATCCTCCGTAAACGTGCGGTAAGCTTTAACAAGACCTTGTATTTCAATCGGATCTCCTAAAGAAGTTCCGGTTCCGTGCGCTTCCACATAAGAAATCGTCCGGGGATCGATCCCCGTCTTTTCAAGACATTCAGCTATCATATCCCCCTGCGCCACGGGGCTCGGCACGGTAATCCCGCTGACGGTCCCCACGTGATTGACGGCGCTGCCTTTTATCACCGCATAAATATGATCCTTATCTTCTTCGGCTTTGTGGAGCGGCTTCAGCAGCACGGCTCCGATGCCGTCAGCTGAGACATAGCCTGTGCCTCCTTCGCCGAACGTGCGGCACAGCCCGTCACTCGAATGCATATCCATCAAGCCGTATGTGATATATTTTGTCGGGTGCAATGATAAATTGACGCCGCCGGCAAGAGCTGCTTCACATTCACCGCGTCTCAGACTTTCCGCCGCCATATGAACGGCCGTCAAAGATGACGAACACACCGTGTCAACCGCCATGCTCGGCCCGTGAAAATTGCAAAAATATGAAACCCGGTTTGCGATCGGCGCATAGTTCAAGGGATAAGGAAAGACCAGCCCTTTAGCAGCAGCTTCAGCGCCGGCGAGAGAATAATCCATATGCATCACCCCGGCAAACACACCGACGTTCATTCTCTTATTCGGCCCTTTCGGCTGAACGATTGTTTCCGGGGTGTAGCCCGCATCCTCAATCGTTTCCCAGCATGTTTCTAAAAACAATCGTTCTTGCGGATCTTTAGCTTCTGCCTCCCGCGGAGAAATCCGAAAAAATTTCGCGTCAAAACAATCCGGATCGTCTATAAAACCGCCCCATTTGGAAATCGGCTTGCCGGACGGCGATCGCAAATGCTCATATGTCCTCGTATCCCAGCGGGAACGAGGCACTTCCGTTACGCTGTTTTCTCCATTTTTTAAATTTGTCCAAAATTCACGAAGATTTTTGGCGCCGGGGTACCGTCCCGCCATCCCGACGATCGCAATATCTCCATTCTGCGTTCCGGCTGACGCCGACTTTTTCACGCGGATTTGGGTCGTCCTCTTTTTTTCCCGGGGCAAAGGCTCAGCACTTGAATGCCCGCTTTGAGCATGGCCGAAACCGGCTCCGTAATGTTCGCACAAATATCCCGCCAATTCCGCGATTGTCGTGTATTCAAATAACAGCGTCGGCAGTAGCTGCGTTCCGATTTTTTGTTCAATTTCCTTCACCATGTCCAACAGCCCCGGAGAATCCAGCCCCATTTCATAGTAGCCGATATCCGGGTCAATCTCTTTCACAGGTTTGTTCAATCGGGCGGCAAGCAATTCTTTTAAATAAAGGATGCACTGTTCAGTAAGGACGGCGGAAGCCTCCGCACGGCGGGGCTCAGAAGGCGCCGGTTCCGCTTGCGGGGCCGGGACGGCATTCCGCCCGTCAGGTTCTTTCTTTTGCCGTTTCTGATTGATCAGTTCCGGGTCCCTCACCAGTTTATTGGCGAAGTTTTTCAGTTCGCCGACTTTTCTGCCTTCCTCATTGAAAAACTCCATTGTCACGTAAACGAGATCTTTCTTACGGGTGACGGATTCTTTTTTTATCTTGGTGATACATGTTGTCTGCAGCAATTCGGCGCAATAAAACGATTCATAAAACAGCGGCAGAAATAATTGCCCCTCCTCCCTCGTCAAAGGAGCGAGATATACATTGGAGCCGATACTGCTCGCATCTATCAATGCGGGATGAAACATCGCCTCTTCTGCATGTTCCAGCTGACCCTTTTGCACCGACAGATCAATATAAATCTCTTTTTCAGTTTGGTAGACGCTTCCGCAGCCTTTCATCATTCCTGAATGAACCAGTTCTTGATCCCTGCATTCCGCGTAAATGTCCTCAAGCGGTATTTCTGCCGCCGTTTGTTTTACGGCATCCATCCGGACGCTCTCTTGGAAGCCGGCGGGCTTGACGGAATGCATTTGCGCCGCGGCATATACCTTTGTCTCTGCTGCTTCGTCACCTTGTTTTTGCCCTTTCACCTCCACCTTCCACTGCCCTTCGCCGTTCTCTGTACAATCAACGGAAAGCAGGATTGATTCTCCCTGTTCAGGAGCTAAAGGGTGAAAAATCGATAAGTGCCTGAGTTCAAGGCCGGCATGAAAAAAACCGTTTTCTCTGAAAGTCTGATAGATCAGGTCAATATAAGCCAGACCCGGCAGCAGTTCCTTTCCATAGGCTTTATGATGTTTCAGAACGGGATGCTGATTGTTAATAAGAAGCTGCTCTTGCATATGAACTTCCTCCATATCGACGTTCAATTTTCAGCGCAATCAGTAAGTCTTCATTTGTTTCCAAAACGTATTCGGACGGGGATTATGTGCGTTTTCATGCAGGCTTTCGGCTTTGTCCGGACGAATGGGCCGGCGTTTTAATTCCTGTCTCGGCAAAGGCTTTCTGACCGGGGTATACGCCTCTTGCTCCCAGGCTTCCACTATGACATGGGCATTTGTCCCTCCGTCAGCGAAGCTGCTGACGGCGGCAATCCGCGGTGAATCCGTCCATTCACGCAGCGCGTGCGAAAAATAAAACGGCGAGGCGGACAAATCGTAATGCGTCATCGGCTCTTTGCCGGAAAGGAAAGGCACACGTTTTAGGCGCGAGAGCATAAGCACTGTTTTAATGAAACCGGCAATCCCTTCAGCACATAACGGGTGTCCGATATTCGGCTTCATCGAACCCAATTCGCAAGGCGCGCTGTTTTGCATACGGTAGACCGCTTCAATCGCCCTCAGTTCCAAAAGATCGGTTACTTCAGAGCCTGAACCGTTTGCTTCAATGTAGCTGATATCCTCCGCTTTTCTGCCGCTTTTGGCAAGCGCCTTGGCCATCACTTCTTTCTGCGCCTGTATATTCGGTGTGGCAGGCCCCGCGGTTCTGCCGTCATTGTTTACGGAAATGCCTTTAATGACCGCATGAATCCGGTCCCCGTCTTTTACAGCCTGGGCCGCTGTTTTTAAATACACCATTCCGACGCCTTCTCCCAATACGATGCCGCCGGTGCGGCGGTCAAAAATATGAAACGCAGGCTCTTCGCTTAACAGATTGCGGAGTTCGAACATCCGGTGGGTTTGACCGGATTCCAGCAGACTGACTCCCCCTACCACCGCTGAGTCGATTTCACCGCAAGAAAGCGCCTGTATCGCCATATTCATACCGACAAGCGCTGAAGAACAGGCCGTATCCAAAACGAGACTCGGCCCCTTCAAATCAAAGAATTGAGAAAGATTGGCCGCTAAGTAATTCGGGCCGGCGGCGACTATCGGATTTTTTGCATGCTTCAGACGGTTTTCGTCAGGCATACTGCCCCCGCGTCCTCCTAAATAGACACCGGCTGACCTGCCTTTCATTTCTTGTAACGAGTAACCGCTGTCTCTGAACAGATGAAGCGCCTCTTCTAATATAAGAAAGGACTGGATATCCATTGCCTTGATGTCTTCTTCGGGAATAAGGAAAAACTCCGGGTCAAAATGCGTTACATTTTTTAAAAGGCCCGCATAATCCGCCTTCTCCGTTTTCCAGCGCTCTTTCGGCACCCTTTGAATGGCTGACGTTCCTTCAGACAGCAGCTTCCAATAAGCTTCAATTGATTCAGCTCCCGGAAAACGGCAGGACATTCCGACTACAGCGATATCTTGCGCCGCTCTAGCACCAGAAGGCTGAATGACAGCGGCTGCCGTTTGTTTGGGAACGTCCGGGATTACAGGCTGAACCGGTTTTGAAACGGCAGCTTTGATTTCCGGATATGCTGTTTCAAGCCATCCGGCCAGCGCAGCAACCGTAGGGTATTCATACAGCACCGCCGGGTCAAGGTCAGCTTTGATCCTCTTTCCGATCGCTCTGGACACTTGGGCAAGCATGATGGAATCGGCTCCGTAATCTTGAAACGGTGTATCAGATTCAAATCTTGACGGCTCCAGTCTTAATTCCCGGCAACAAATGCCCGTCAGCCACTCCTCAACGCTTTCTGTATCGGCCTGTTCCTGCTGCTTTGTTTCGATAAGGCCGGATGAAAGCAGCAGACGGCCAGGCTCCCATTTTTCCGGGTGAATGACGGCCGGCATAATAACAGATCCGCAATCGCCTGCCATGATGGCATCAAACAGGCTCAGCCCTTCTCTGTCAGTGATGCTCTTTAAACCGCTTTTCAGATAGACCCGGCTTTTTGATTCGCCCATACCCGTTTCTTTCCAGCTCGGCCATTGGATGCTCAGCACCGGAAAACCTTTTGCGGCCGCAAAATAATCCATATAGGCGTTAGCCATGGCATAATCGCTTTGTCCCGCTCCTAATTCCGGCATCACGCCGGACACTGAAGAAAACAGCGCAAAAAACCGGAGAGGCTCCTTGTGCAGCGCTTGATACAAAAGGTCCAGTCCGTCTGTTTTAGGCTCAACCACGGGCATCATCTGTTCTCTTGTTTTGCGGATAAAGGCCGGATGATCGAGATCTACGGCTCCCGCTGCGTGTAACACGCCTCCTATCGGCCCCATTTGATCTTTCACCCGGCTGACGGCCTGCTCATATTCAGGGCCGGAAGATACAGACAGCACTTCCGTTCGGACACCTTTTTGTTCGAGCTCTCTGATTCTTCTCACTTTATCGGAAAACGGGGAATTCCGTTTGACATGATCATCCCACTCCGCTTTCGGAGGCATTGTTTCTTTTCCGGTAAGCACGAGTTTCGTGACTCCGTAACGTTCGGCAAAATGCCGGGCGAATAAATATCCGAGTCCCCGGGTCCCTCCGGTGATCCAAAGCACATGGTCTTTCGGAAATGAAAATTCTTTTTCAGCTAAGCTGTTTGTTTCCTTTAACCGCGCATAATAGCGCACACCGTTTCGGTAACACACTTCGATGTCTTCAGAATCGCGAAAAAACTCCTCTGCGATCTGGTTTGCCAGCTCAGGATCTTCGGCAGTCCGTTCTGCATCCATATGCCGCGAGCGAATATCCTTATACTCACTTTGGAGCATCCGGTACAATCCGGCCTTTTTTGCACCTGAGAGATTTATCGTTTCATTTGCAAAAGGTTCAAGCCCCTTTGTCACACAAAGCAGCTGAAGCTTTCGGCCGCGGTTTCTGTTGTCAATGAGAGACTGCAGACGATGAATCCAGCCGTCATCATGATTGATTTCCGTCCCGCATCCGGTCACATCAATCAGACCGCCAAACCGGGCCGCGTCCCCGGATATTTCCGGTGATGCAGCGTCAATGATTTCAGACTCGGGGAAATAACGGGACAGCTCAACGGCCAAATTTCCTGTCTGGTGATCGGCGGCTATTCCGATGACGCCCCGCACTTCCTTAACCGGAACACTGCTGCTTTCTGCCCAGCTTTTCTGTAAAAAGCGGATTTCACGAAATGTTTCAGAATGTGTTTCAGCATCACGAACATTGTCCGGCGCTGCATCGTCCGGCCAATACCGATCCTTTATAAATGGATAACCGGGAAGGCTGATGCGATGCGGCAGGCTGCCGTTATAAAGCTCTGACCAATCAATCTTCAGCCCTTTTACCCAAAGTTCCAGAAGCTTCGCGAATTTTTTTCGTTTCATCCATTTACGGACGGCTTCCTGCATATCTTCATCCTTAAAAACGGCTAGAATGTCTTTATACTGTTTGCTTTTCCCTCTGAAGCAGCCGTCTGTCCCGCCGTCAATAAAACGCTGCAGTTTTTCCGCTAACTGCTCTGTCGACGTCACAATAAATGCCGCACGTTCTTCCATCGCTTCTCTTCCGGTTTGAAGGGTGTAAGCCGCATCCCGGAGGCTGCGGTCTGTGACGTCATTTTTTCTGATCGCTTGAAGAAGCTGCTGCGCCCGCTGCTTCAGGCTGGCCTCCTGTTTGGCGGATAATAAAATGACTGCGGGATCTTCATCTGTGAATGGCTCAGAAATCTCCCTATCAGGTTCAATATATTCTTCTATCAATATGTGGGCATTTGCCCCGCCCGCGCCAAAAGAAGAGATTCCCGCGATTCTCGGAATCTCCTTTTGCGCTCCGTTTTCCTCAATGACCGGCCGCTTCCAGTCTGCCAATTCACGCTGCACCACAAACGGCGTCCGGTCAAATGCAATATTCGGATTCAATTTTCGGCAATGTAATGAGGGGGCAAGCTTTCGTTTTTGAAACTGGAGCAGTAGTTTCGTTACACCGGCAATGCCTGCCGCCGCTTCCAAATGCCCGATATTGGATTTAACTGAGCTGATGGCGCAAAAGCCTTTATCTGACGTTTTCGTTTGAAATGCGCGGGTCAAACCGTCAATTTCGATCGGATCTCCGAGTTCAGTGCCCGTGCCGTGGGCTTCGATACAGCTGATCATCCGCGGATGTATTCCTGATTTTTCAAGCGCGCCGGAAATCACGTCAGCCTGGGCGCTCGGACTCGGCACTGTATACCCGTTTGTTCTGCCGCCGTGATTGATATGAGTGCCGCGAATCACCCCGTAAATACGGTCCTTATCAGCTATCGCTTTTGACAGCGGCTTTAACAGCACGGCCCCGACGCCTTCCCCGGGAACAAATCCGTCCCCGCCTTCACCGAAACTTTTACACGTTCCGTCTTTTGAAAGCATTCGATAGGCGCTGAGCTCCGCATAAGCCGAAGGATGCGTATACACATTCACACCGCCGGCAATCGCCATGTCGCATTCGCCGCGAAGGATGTTTTCACACGCTTCATGAATTGCAGTCAGCGAAGACGAGCACATCGTGTCGACCGGCATGCTCGGCCCTTTCAGATTAAGAAAATAGGAAACTCTGTTGGCCGCTGAACTGAACGACGTTTTCGGCTGCAGGGCGCCGCCGTTTTTCCAGTACATTCCGTACCCGTTTTTCGTAATGCCCGCAAAAACGCCGACCCGGCCGTTATATAGATTCTCAAGCTGTTCCTTCGTATAACCGGCATCCTCCATCACCTGCCAGCACATTTCAATAAAGAGACGCTCCTGCGGGTCCATATTCAAAGCATCACGGGGTGAAATTTGAAAAAACAGCGGATCAAAGAAAGCGGCATCTTTCAGAAACCCGCCCCGCTTACTGTAACTTTTCCCTTCTTTCACGGCCGCTTCGGGATCAGGGTTGTAGTACTTGTCCTTTTCCCAGCGCTCTTCGGGAATTTCCGTCACACAGTCTTTTCCGGTTGCTAAGTTATCCCAGTACGCTTCAAGTGTTTCAGCTTGCGGATAACGTCCGCTGACTCCGATAATCGCAATCCCTTCTTTTGTCTGGTTCTCATTGGAAAAAGAAGGCCGTTTCTTTCGCTTGATAAACGACGGAAGCACCGGAAAATCTTCATTTGCCAAAACCTGTTCTGATATGCCTGAACGGTGCTCATCATCATTTGTCCATTTTCGGCATTCTTTTGGATAATCCGTGACAAAGTGAGCTGCCAGGGAGCCCAGTGTCTTATATTCGTAAAAAACCGTTTTGGAAAGGTCACCGAAAAGCAGAGACAATTCGCGATTCAATTTCGTCACAGTGACTGAGTCGATTCCGTAGGTTTCCAGCGGCTCTTCAGTATCTATGTTGGAAACAGCAATTTTTGTAGTCAGGGCAAAAAGCGTTTTGAGCTGAAGAAGCGTTTGTTCATACAAATGTTCACTGCGGTGTTCGGCACTGATTTTTCCGGAAGCGCCCGTCTTGATGACAGGCTGCAGCTTCAACCCCGACAGGGAAGCCCATATTTTTCCTTCTCCGTCACATAAATCAATATAAAAGCTCCCCGCCTTCTCTTGTATCTCGGCCCATACCTTGTCAGGACAAGATTCATAAAACAAAAGCTCGTCCAATGAAACCGGGGCGAGCGTTTTATATTCTTTGCCGCCAAGCAGCGCGCATGCCTTTGTCACACTTTGCATCACACAGGGAGGGAGGCCGAATCGGGCGGATTCTTTTTGGTTTGTCAATGGGATTGATATATCTGCCAGCATCCGTCCTGCTGAGGCGTAAATACGCTCAATTCCTTTCATGTGCTCACTGTATTGAACGGTATCGTTCTGAGTGATGGCTACAATTTGCTGCTGATCCATCAGGGAACCGCTGTTTTCCTTCAAGCGGCTGATATCCAGCATGCCGGGCGCAGTATCAACTGGCTGAATCGTCCCTTGGCTGTACACATCATGATGACTGTAATCGGCAGAAAATGGATTATAAATCTCAAACCTTTTGGCTTCACCCTCTGCGGGTATCAGCCTGATTTCGATATGGAACGGCTCAGCCTCAGTCAGAATGGGCTTTGACCACACGATATGCGTCAGCCGGACAGCCTCAGTCTCCTTTACTGTCAAAACAGCCGCAGCTCTCGCCATTTCCAAAAGAAGTTCTCCGGGCATAAGCTTTTTACGCTGTAAAGAAACATCAGCGAGAAAAAATTCCCGGCCGCTGAAAGCTGCCGAGAATCCCTGTCCCGTTTCATCGGAAATATGCTGCTGAGCAAGCGGATGAAGGGATGCCGCTTGGCGAAGTCCCATCCGCATATCATAATCGCGCAAAATGCCGATCGCATCCTGTTTTGTCATTTTTTTATTTTTGACGTCAGAAAAAACCCGGTGCAGAAACTCTTTCATATGGTTTCCTCCATTACGCTAATCCCTGTAAAAACCGATCGTTCTTTTTACAGCGGCTTCTATGCTTATTTCGTTTCTCTCCAATTCATCAAGCAGGTGTTCATAAGTCTCAAACGGGGACATATCAGTCTCACAAGTCTCCCGGTGCCTTATATGCTGCGCACTGTGCGGTATCCAGCAATGTGTTTTCGCAAAAGGATAGACGGGCAGGCTGACTTTTTTTGGCCTTTCGTCCGGATATAATTTATTCCAGTCGACATGTAAACCTTGCACCCATAATTTTGCAAGTATTGCATACTTTCCTGCTTCCATCCATTGATCTACGGTTCCGCTCATTTCTGCGTTGTCCGTCATCTCTGTAAACAGCTGTTTCATCGCTTTGTTCCGGCCTGTAAAGAAATTCTGCCCCGTCTCCTTGCCGCTGAGGAAATCATTCAGCGCGTTCGTAAGCTCTTCTTTTGTTTCAGCAATGACGGCAAGGCGCTCTTCCATTTCATCCCGGCCAAGCTGAAGCGTATAAGCGATACCCGCAAGAGCTCCGTCAGCTGAATGTGACTTTTCCAAATATCTGCGCAGCTGTTCCGCACGTTCCTTCAGCTGTTCCGCCGTCTTTGCCGAGAGAATGAATAAGGACGGCTGAAGTTCACCGGACGTCCATTGTTTCTCTTCAACAGGAGAAACATATTCTTCGAGCACGACATGAGCATTGACACCGCCAAATCCGAACGAGCTGACACCCGCTCTCCGCGGCAGTTCATTTCCGCTATCATCAGTCGCCGCTTTCCACGGCTGAGTATCGCGGACGAAATAAAACGGGCTGCCGTCGAGGCTGATATACGGATTAACGGTTTCACAATGCAGACTTTTAATGAGCGTTTTGTGCTGCATCTGCAAAATAATTTTTAAAAGCCCGGCCATGCCGGCGGCAAGCTCTGTGTGGCCGATATTCGTTTTGACGGAACCGAGGCCGCAATGAGGCTGATCGGGCGCCGTTACTCCGGCTTTCTGATAAAGCGCTGCAAAAGCCGCTTTGAGTCCGTTGATTTCTATCGGATCTCCGAGCGCCGTTCCCGTGCCGTGAGCTTCAATATAACTCACTGTACGGGGGTCGATGTTCGCTTGCTGATACGCTTTTATCATGACTTCTGTCTGTGCTTTCGGATTCGGCGATGTAAGGGAAGCCGCCCGTCCGCCATGATTTTCCGCCGTTCCGCGAATAACGGCATAAATACGGTCGCCGTCACGTTCCGCAGCGGATAATGTTTTCAAAACAATCATGCCGGCACCTTCAGCTCTGACATACCCGTCCGCTTGATCGGAAAATGTTTTGCAGCGCCCGTCTTCACTGAGCATTCCCGCTTTATTAAAGCTGATATGCATATCCGGCGACACAATGGCATTGACGCCTCCTGCAATCGCGATGCCGCAGTCTCCGGCCTGAATTGCCCTGACCGCACGGTGAACAGCGACCAATGAGCTTGAACAGGCGGTTTCAATCGGTTCGCTCGGCCCATGTATATTCAGAAAATAGCTCATGCGGTTCGGACCGATTGACGGAACCGTTCCGGCGGCGGAAGAACCCTCAATCTCTATATGGAACTTTGAAGCTTCCTGAGCGTAACCGCTGTTTGTCGTGCCTGCAAAAATGCCTGTATTTGTACCTGACAGGCTTTTGGCAGAGCAGCCGGCATCTTCAATCGCTTTCCATACATGCATCATTAAAAGTCTTTGCTGAGGATCCATCATTTCGGCTTCATGCGGAGAAATACCGAAAAATAAAGGATCAAATTGAGCGGTTTCATCAATGAAGCCGCCCCACTTTACATTGCTCGCATTTTTATCTTTCTGCGGATCTCCGTAATACTGTCTCCAGTCCCAGCGCTCCGGCGGTATTTCAGAAATGCAGTCCTTTTCTCCGGCTAAATTCTCCCAAAACATTTCCGGATTTTCAGCCATTGGAAATGCACAGCTGATTCCGATTATCGCCACGGGCTCAGGTGCAGCTGCGGTTTTTGTTTTAGGAAGGCGGGACGGAATCGAGAATGGCTCCGTCTTCATTTTTTTACGCACAACCGGTTTCTCCGTTTCTGTTTCTGCCTGTGAGCCGAATGTATCCGGATGTTCCGTCAGCAAGTATTGGGCAAAACTAAAGACTGTCGGGTATTCAAAAAACACGGCCGGTGTCAGTTCAAGCCCATACGTTTTATTTAGTTCATTTGCAAACTGCGTGAATGAAACCGAATCAAATCCATAATCTCTCATCTCTGATTCAGCATCTATTTCTTCTTCTTTCACCTTCAGAATGCCTGATATCATATGTTTGAGTTCTGCTTGTACTTTATTTGGCAGATGGACGTGCGCCTTCGTTGAAACATGAATGCTACGGGACGGGTCCGGCGTTTCAGGCATCAGGTTTTTTCGAATCCGTTTTTCGTCGCCTTCTGCCACCATGACCTGGTGTTCTCCGGAGGCAAAAGCGGCGTAAAGCGCTTGGATGCCTGACGCCGATCGCATGGCTTTCATTCCGGTCTGTTCGTACATCAGCCGTTCGGTCTCTTTGTCCACGCGCATACCGCCCTCTTCCCAAAGCGGCCAGTTGACGGACAGGGTCTGCCCGCTCCGCTTGTTGTCCCGCACGAGACGGTTTCGGCGGGCTGCATAAACATCCATAAATGCGTTGGCTGCCGCATAACCGGCCTGTCCCGGATTTCCCATGCCTCCCGCCAAGGAAGAAAACAGGATGAAAAAGTCCAGCCGCACATCTTTCGCTGCTTCATCAAGATTGATAAGCCCTTTCACTTTCGGCGCCATGACGGCCTTCCGTTCGTTTTCTGTCTGGTTCAGAATGTAATTGTCAGCGATCACGCCGGCGCCGTGAATAATCCCGTCGAGTGTTCCATGCTCCTCCTGTATGCCGCGGACGAGGGCGATGACCGCCGCCCTGTCTGTCACATCTACCGGTTGATACAGTACGCGGGCACCCGTCGCTGCCAAGCGCCGTAAGCGGGCGGAGCGCTCTTCATCAAGCGCTTCCGCCCTCCCCGTTAAAACGAGGACGGCGTTTTTGACGCGGGAGGCTATTTCTTCAGCGAAAATCAGGCCGATGCCGCCCGCTCCCCCGGTGAGGAGGTAAACCCCTTCGTCTTTCCACGGAACGGTGCCGCTTTGAGGGGCCGGCAGATGACGCCAGTTTCTGACGAGACGTTTGCCGGCTTCATAACGGATTTCCGCTTGTTCAGGATGGGCCCGGTTTTCTTTCAGCTTGGCAAGAAGCGCTGATGCTGACTCGTCCGGATCGGCTTGGATGACTTGGCCGTACAGCTTCGGATGTTCAAGGTGAGCCGTTTTCAGAAAAGCGGCCAGCCCCGCCAATACATTGTCTTCCCCCCTGTCGGGGACAAGAAGCTGGATCAGCGTTTTTTTCTTCTGTTTTTCTTTGATAAGACGCGTGACGATCGCTGACAGCTCCGCCGCGCAGGCGTCATAACGGTCTTCAATCGGACCTTCGCCGTCAGCCGCACATACGGCGCCGCTTATGTCCTCAGCGTTCATTCCGCCATACAGCGTCACGTATCTGAAAGACTCTTCTTGTCCGCCGCCTTCATCCGGCGGTGATTCCTGCCACTTTGACTGAAGCAAGAGCGGTTTTTCCTCCGTTCCCTCTTCCAGAAAACGGGCGGTGAGTCCCGTCAATCGGACACATACCGCGCCGTTTTCGTCACACAGCTCAATATGATAGGCGCCGGCCGCTGAGGAAAGCACCGCCCACATCGTCTCACGGCACGCAGAAAACACCTGCATATCCTGGAGGGCAAACGGCAGAAACGGCCGTCCGGACGCAGAACCGTCCGAGAGCACGAGACCGATAGAAGCCTGAAGAGCGGCGTCCAGCATGCTCGGATGCAGGATGAACGGCTCCTTTTCTTCGCGGGCGGACGGCGGAAGAGTGAGCTTCGCGAGCACTTCTCCGTTTCCGGCATAGACGGCGTCAAGCGCCTGATGCGACGGTCCGTAGGTGATGCCGAGGCTGTCGAACGCTTCATAACACTCAGCCTTTGACATGCGCCGGCCGCCGCAGCGCGCCTGAACCGCTTCCACATCGAGAACAGGAGCACGCTCCGTCTCTTCGAACACGGCCTTTCCCTGGAAAAAGACAAGCGGCTCTTCCCCTTCGGCATACGCTTCAAAAGCGATGTCTCCGTTTTCTTCCGGCTGAAGCTTTACATGAAGCGTCACTCCTTCAGAAAGCGCCGTCACCGGCCGGAGCCAAACAATCTGTTTGAGCCGGACACCCGTTTTCCCGCCGGGCAAGTCTTCAGCGGCAAGTGTAACGGCGGCCCGGGCCATTTCTAAAGCAGCTGCGCCCGGAAGCACCGGTTTTCCATTGACGATATGATCGGCAAAAAACGGTTCATGCCCTGAAAAAACAGAAGTAAAACGCTGGGCGGTAAAGGTCGATGTATTCGCGTGGAGCAGCGGGTGAAGTCTGGCTGCTTTCTCACTTTCCGCTGAGCCTGTTTTGTCAAGTGACACATCAGCTTTTGTCACCCAATATCGGTCTTTGGCAAAAGGGTAGGCCGGGAGACTGATACGGCCCGGGTTGCGCTGATAAAGAGCTGACCAATCGACGTCAAGTCCTTTAACCCAAAGGTCAAGCAGCTTTCCGTATTTCCCTTTTTTCAGCCAGGCATTTATGGTAAGCGCCATATCTTCATCAGAAGTGAGCGAAGCCGCCAATGAATGATGTTTGGCTGTCCTGCCCCGCCAGATATGAGCATGGTCGATATTATGATCGTTTGAGAAACTCATAAGCTTCATTTTCAGTTCTTCTATCGACTCGGCCGTAAATGCAAGCCGCTCAGCCATCGGTTCTCTTCCCGCCTGAAGCGTGTAAGCGATCTTGGCCAAATCCCCGTCAGAACGTTTTTTTCTTATGAGATCATCCAGAAGCTGGCGGGCGCGCTCTGTCAATTGCTGCTCATTTCGCGCTGATAAAATAATAACAGCCGGTTTTTGCGGAGAAACAGCTGCGGTTTCCATTGGTTTCAGGCTGTCAGACGGCACATATTCCTGAATGATGACATGCGCGTTTGAACCTCCTGCTCCAAACGAGGAAATGCCGGCAATTCTCGGATATTCCTTCATTTCACCCGTGATATTCAAGACAGGTCGTTTCCATTCCGTTTCTTTTTGCTGTACGAAAAACGGAGTGTGCTCAAACTCAATATTCGGATTCAATTCCGCCGCATGCAATGAAGGGGCAATCCTCTTATGTTTCAATTGCAAAAGCAGTTTGGTGATCCCCGCAATCCCGGCAGCGCTTTCTAAATGTCCGATATTTGATTTAATGGAACCGATGGAACAAAACTGCCGGTCTTCTGTTGTCAGGCGAAAAGCTTTCGTTAACCCGTCGATTTCAATCGGATCACCGAGCGCAGTGCCCGTTCCGTGGGCTTCCAAGTAACTGACCGTTCTCGGGTGAATGTCTGTCCGTTTCAACGTCTCTGCGATCAGATCAAACTGCGCTTTCGGATTCGGCACCATATAAGCGTTTGTCCTGCCTGCTGCGTTCAGCATGCTTCCTTTGATAACGCCGTAAATATGATCGCCGTCTTTCTCCGCTTGAGCAAGCGGCTTTAACACAATCGCCCCTACTCCTTCACCGTCAACAAAACCGTCCGCACTGTCTCCGAAAGATTTGCATTTATCACCGGGAGACAGCATTGAAAAAGCGGACAGCCGCTCATAGTGGGCCGGATCAACGATAAGATTGACTCCGCCGGCAATCGCTGTTTCACTCATTCCGCTCCGCAGGCTTTCTGCGGCGAGATGGACAGCTGTTAAAGAAGAAGAGCATGCTGTATCCACAGCCATACTCGGCCCTTGGAAGTTGAACAAAAACGATACTCTGTTTGCGATAGACCAGTCGCTGGGGACTGTCGGGTAATTGCTGTTCATCACACCGACAAAGACTCCGATTTTCCGGCTGTCACAAAGCGCGGCCGGGGTGTACCCCGCATCTTCAATGCTTGAATAAGCAGTCTGCAGAAACAACCTTTCCTGCGGATCCATCCTTTCAGCTTCCGCGGGAGATATACGGAAAAACAGCGGATCAAATGTATCAATGTCATCGAGAAAACCGCCCCATTTTGAATAAATGGACCCCCATTTTCCGCGTTCCTCGTTATAAAACGTTTTCCAGTCCCAGCGATCTTTCGGCACTTCAGTAATAGAATGCCTGCCGGCTTTTACATTTTCCCACAGCTCATCAACGTGATCGGCGCCCGGATACCGGCCTGACAGACCGATGACAGCGATATCCCGGATATAGGGATCTCCGTTCGTCCTGCTGCCTTCCTCGTTTTGAGGAATCTTGTTTTGTTTTACATTCAGATTATCTGTGTGATCAGACAGCTGCTCCTCACGCACACCCATCGCTTTCATAAATGCTCCCCGCTGAGAAAGAAGCAGGTAATCCGCGATTTCTTCTATCGTCTGATATTCAAAAAAGAGGGTGCTGGTCATTTGGTCAAACACGTTACGAAAGGCATTTGTGAGCCGGACGACCAGAATAGAATCCAAACCGTATGCGGTTAAGGAAACCGACGGATCCATTCTCCCGCTCGGAATCTTCAGCGTTTTTCCTATTAATTCCGTCAGATATGTGATGCCCCGTTCTCTTACGTTTGGAATCGGCGCGGCGCTTTCTGCGGGAGCCTGCACCCGTCCGGCGTTTTCGGGATGAGCCGGTCCATTCCCGAATTGCCGCTCGAGCGCTTCTTTACGGGAAGACAGAAAGTAATCAGCAAGCTCATCAATGGTTTGATATTCAAAAAACAAAGTGCTGCTGACAGAACCGAAGACGTCTTTTAACGCGTTGGTCAGTCTGACGACCAGTATGGAATCCAATCCGTATGCGGTTAAAGGTTCATGGGATAAAAGACGATGCGCCGGCACTTTAAGCGCTTCACCGATTACCTTCTTCATCAGTTCAACGCTTTTTTCTCTCAGGCTGAAATGCAAGGTATCATCCGAAAGACCATCTGCGTCATACGGACGGCACTCCGGCTTTTCTTCTGACGCCTGCGGGAGGGCAAGCCTGACCGTTCCGTCACTTTCAGCCGCTATAATCTGCTGGCCTAAGTCGTGTGCGGCTTCAGCCGGAAACAGAGGATGGACGAATCCTTCAAGCGAAAGCGCTTCCGCCCAGCCGGCCGGCTCAACCCCCGGACAGCCCGGAATCCGTAAATCATGATCCTCATACAGCCACCAGCCTTCAAGAAGGCCGAACGTCACATGGTTGAATATGGTGCGGCTGTTGATCTCATTTATAAACAGCTGGCCGTTTTTTTGCAGCATTGCTTTCGCATGGCGCAGCGCAGAGCGGATATTTTTTGTCGCATGAAGCACATTGGTCGCGATCACTGCGTCATACGTGCCGATGTCCGGCGCTTCTGTTGATACCGGCTGCTCAGCGTTGAATATTTTATAAGTGACATAAGGATATTCCGGACCGAATATGTCTTCCGCATGTAAAAGAAATGCTTTAGAAATATCCGTGAAACAATATTCGGCAATATGCGCTTCATACGGTTTCAATTTTCTCATGACCGCGGCGCTCGTCCCGCCCGTTCCGGCTCCGATTTCTAAGATGCGGATTTTCGCCTGCGGGTCTTTTTCCAGACGTTCCCGCAGAACTGCAATCAATGTGTCAGCAAGCTTGTCATTGAAAAAATCAGAAATGATATTATTGCGGTAAATGCCTTCCACAAGACGGAAGGAGGAGTCAGGGAACATCACTTCCGTTGCCGGAAGCTTACCGGTTAAAATGTCTGGAAGCACACGCAATGTCTCTTCTGCCAATCTGACATGCGCCCTCATGTCTTTCTGGCGCAGCCAAGTCTCTTTTTTCCGCTCCCATTCCTCCCACACCTGCCCTAGATCCGTTTTTTCCGGAGCAAGCGCTAATTCAGTCAGGAGGACAAAGCTCTCTTTCAGCCATCTGCTGTATTGTTCCGTTATGCCGGCAGCCGATTGAAATAACGGCAAAGCCTGATCAAGCCCGGCTCCCATCTCATAAAGGGTTGATACAAGCATTTTTTCAATAAGGGACTCCATCTCTCTCATGCAGCTCATGACACTTGATGCTTTTAACCGCTCAGCTTCGTCATTCTGCGTGATGTTAACCGCTAATTGTCCGAGTGCGGAAGGAATCTTTTCCGGATAAACCGTTACTTGTTCTTTCAAATCGTCCTTCATAAAAAGCGGATCTGTCGTTTTAATCAGCGCCAGCTGGTCATGAGGTCCGGAAAGCAGGGTTTCCAGCGTTTTCATCGCTTCGGGCGCCTCAATAGAAGCGATTCCGTCCCGCTCCATCCGTTTCCGGTATTGTTCTGAAGCGACAACGCCGACACTTCCCCAAAAGCCCCAATTGACAACTTTTACGGCATACGGCGCTTTCTGTGAGATCCGCTTAGCAAAAGCGTCTTTAAACGTGCACCCCGCGGCATAATTGCTTTGTCCCGGCGCTTTTTGAAACGACATCATCGAAGAGAAAAACAGCAAGAAATCCAGTGGTTCCCCTTCAGCTACCCGGGCAATCTGCAAGCTGACATCAGTTTTTGCAGAAAGTGAAGCGCGGAACTGATCCTCTTCCATATTGGCAAAACTTCGGTCTGATAACACGATGGCGGAATGAATGATTCCGCGGACCTTTCCATTTTCCTTCACAATGGTGTCATACGCCCGTTTGAGAGAGTCATAATCCGCAGCATCCGCGCTGAAATATTGCGGTGCGGGACCTAAAGCCGCAAGTCTTTTCAGCTTTCTTTCAATCTGTGTATCTTTTTTCCGTCTCCCGATCCAGACAATTTTCGCCTGATAGGTCTGAATCATATATTCAGTCCATACTTCTCCTATTCCGCCTGCTCCGCCGATAATCACATAAATCCCGCCGTGCCGGTATAATGAAGGCTCATCTGCATGAGGCCGGCAGACGGCCAATTGCTGTCGGTGCCACTGACCTGCACGAAAGACCCACGGATTTCCCTCGGGGTCCGCCGGTAAAGAGAAGACATGGGGAAGATGCCGGTCTCCCCTTTGAGATTCCAAATCAAGAAGCCGGATGCTCCAATTGGTGTATTCTTTTGCGAGCGATCCCGCTAATCCGTGTATGCTTGCATGACTCGGATTGACCTCATCATGTTCATGAATCGGCTGTGCTTGAAACGTGCAGATTGTCAATGATAGTTGTTCCGTGTCAAAATTCAGAAACAGAAGCGCTTTTATCAGCCGGAAAAGCTGCATGACCCCGTGCTCCTGTCCCTCGGCCGTATCCGCATCATAAACGGATGGAATGGGATGATCCGGCGCCGCCCATATCATGTGTTGAAAAGAACCTTGCGCTTTCAGTGTTTCAGCCATTTGTTCCGCGCTGTCCAAAGAAGTGATGTCCGGAAAACGGACATCGGAATACATCTCTTTCAAAGCCTGCTGAACATCCGGCCCGGCCCCGATGACGATTATTTTTTCTTCACGCATGAAAGACATGTCGGTTTCCGGAATGGTGACGGTGTTCCAAACCGGTGTCATAAGCAATTCCGTTTCACGGCTTTTCTTCGGCGTGACGCCGGCTTTTTGGTTAAACCCAGCGCTTTCCTGCACCTCTTTTATGATAAAATCTTTCACTGCCGCCAGCAGCACGCCGCGGTCATCACAAATATGCAGATCAAATTGGTGAACGGAGGCCGCTTTTACCTCCGCATGCACAAATACGGTTTTCGCTAACGGTTCAAGCAGCTGTATTTCTCCGAAGGAAAACGGTACGATAAGCGCAGGCTCTTTTTGAAATTGCAGCACATGCGCCATTGCAGTTTGAACAGCGCCATCCATTAAGGACGGATGTAGGATGTACTGTTTAAAATCGGCTTCCAAGTGTGACGGGAGCGTTAATTTGGCCAGTGCTTTCCTTTCTGTATAAGAGAATTCGCGGATGACCTGAAAACTGTCCTTTTGCACGATTCCCGCCTCAGAGAACGAGTGATAGATGTCTTTCGGCTCCGTTCTCTGCGCAAATGGCGCCGGGAGCTGAAAAGCCGGGGCCTCAAAAGACGCTCCTTTTTCTTTACAAATCACTTCTCCTTGCGAAAAGAGGGTGCCATCCGCTCCTTTTTCTTTAATGACATAGCTTATACGCTCTTTTTCTGCTTCAAACTCTATCATGACGGATGTTGGGTCTGTCCCTGTCACAATCGGCTCCATGTACCACACACTTTGAAGAGAGACGACCGGGCGTTCTCCCCACAATTCCGCGCCGTATGCCGCCATTTCCAGATGACAGACTCCGGGAAGCACATATTTTTCGTTCACTAAATGATCTTTAAAGAAATATTCATCCTTGGAAAATATCTTTTGAAACATCCCTTTCCGGGCGGATGAAATATTCTCATCAAGCAGAGGATGCAGCGCTTCACGCCTTTTGGTATTTTGGGGCTTTTTTGTATACCGCTTTTTTTGATCGGTCAGCCAGGACGTTTCCTTTAAAAACGGATACGTAGGAAGCGGAACTTTCTGATACGGCGTTTCCGGCTTTTTGCAACCTTGAAGGCCTTTCACCCACAGCGCGGCAAATTTCTCAGGATCTGAAACGGATTGGCCTGAAACGTCCGGCCGCCCGGGTGACGCTTTTCCGAAGTAAATATGCCTTTCGTCTCTGTGACCGCTTACAAATCCGTCCAATCGCTGTTTCAGCTCAGAAAGGGATGATGCAATGACAGCAAGCCGGAAGGAGAAAGGCTCTCTGCCTGACAATAGGGTGGCAGCGATATTTTCCAGAGTGTATCCGCCGGCAGAAGACGGGTTTTCCAATCGGGTAAGAAAAGAGCTTAATTTCCCGGCATATTCTTTCAGCTGCTGTTCGGAATGTGCGCTTAATACGACAGCATGCGGTTTTTGCTCAGTATTCTTGTCCGCTTGCCGTTCTGGCTGATAAGCACCTACGATCAGATGGGCATTAGAGCCTCCTGCGCCGAATGAACTGATTGCGGCGATTCTCGGTTTATCTCCTTCAGCCGGCCACGGCCGGTTGTTTCGGACGACATAAAATGGCGAATCAGAAAAAGAAATCTTGCGGTTCAGTTCCGCGGAGTGCAGACTGGCGGGAAGCGTTTCATGTTTCATGCTTAAAAGCACCTTGATTAAACCGGCGATCCCTGCAGCCGCTTCCAAATGTCCGATATTGGATTTCACCGAGCCGATTCCGCAGTAATTTTTCTCATCGGTCTGTTTATCAAATGCCATAGACAGGCCGCGTATCTCAATCGGATCGCCGAGTGCCGTGCCGGTTCCGTGAGCTTCAATGTAGCTGATATCCGCCGGACTTACCGCGGCTCTGTTTAGAGCGGATAAAATCAGGTCCCGGTGCGCTTCCGGATTCGGCACCGTATACCCGGTCGTTTTGCCGCCGTGATTAGTGGCGGACCCCTTAATGACACCGTAGATGTGGTCTTTGTCCGCAATCGCTTTTTTCAATGGTTTTAATAAAACGGCTCCCGCGCCTTCGCCGGGCACGTAACCGTCTCCGCCTTCACCGAAACTGCGGCATTTTCCTTCAGAAGACAGAAAATGCGATTGGCTTAAAAACATGTATTTTTGCGGATGTAAGCTGAGGTTGACGCCTCCGGCCAGCGCCATTTCACAGTCGCCTGACATAATGGCCTGACAAGCCTGATGGACGGCGACAAGCGATGAAGAACACGCCGTATCAACAGCGATGCTCGGGCCATGGAGATCAAGGAAATAAGAAACCCGGTTCGGAATGCCCCAATATAAGGAGCCGGGGCCTTTGTACTGATCTTTGAGGAAACCTTCTTCGTGTGCAATTAATGAATATTCATTCCAGGTCACTCCGGCGAATACACCGATTTGATCCGTCGGCCTCGCCGCCGGGTTCCCGTAACCGGCATCCTCCATCGCTTCCCAGCAGCACGTGACATACAATTTTTGCTGAGGGTCCATTAAATCAGCTTCCCACGGGGAAACAGAAAAAAACAGCGGGTCAAATTGATCCGGATGATCAATAAAACCTCCCCATTTACTGTATGACGCGTATTCTGCCGTTTTCTCTTCCGAGTAATAAGAGCTGTCCCATCTATCCTCTGGGATTTCGGAGACACAATCTTTATTTTCTATTAAATTGTTCCAAAAATCATGCTGGTTTTCCGCTTTCGGAAACATCCCGCTCATTCCGATAACCGCAATATCAGAGCTCCCGTCCGTTCCCGGTTCAGGCACCTTTTCAGCCGCCTGTACAGGAAGCAATTCTTCTTCCTGCCGGCTTCCCGTATCAGGCTCCGTTTCTTTGAATTCAAGAACGCTTTCGGGATTTCGTTTCTGCGCACTTAAAAACTCACTCAATTTCTCAATGTTCGGATATTCAAACAGCAGCGTTTCAGAAAGGCCGGTAAATTCTTTATGCAATATGGTCATGATTTCTTCACTGATGAGAGACGTCACGCCAAGAGTAAAAAAAGCGGTTTTATCTTCTGCTTCGGTCACCTCGGCACCCAGCTTTTGCGCTATTACCGTTCTTAAAAATTCGTTAATACATTTCATGAGGATACCATCCCTTGTACAAAAGAATTTTTCTGTGCTTTAACAAGTTAATCCGCCGTCTATCGCAATTGTCTGTCCGGTCATAAAGGACGATTCAGGAGAAAGCAGGAAACGAACGAGTCCGGTCATATCGTCTGTTTCGCCTAAACGTCCCATCGGCGTCCTTCTGATAATCTGCGATTTTTGTTTTTCCGGCATATTTTTCGTCATATCGGTGTCCACAAAACCGGGCGCAAGTGAATTGACACGGATTCCTTTAGACCCGAGCTCCCTGGCCAGGCTTCGCGTCAAGCCGTCAAGAGCCGCTTTGGATGCGCTGTAGACTGAAGTGCCTTTAAATCCTCTTGAGCCGATAATGGAGCTTATGTTAACGATTGATCCGGAATTTTGTTTCAGCATGACCCGGGAAACGTTTCGGGTCAGCTTGATGACTGAACCGATATTCAGATTGAGGATGCGGTCAATGTCTTCATCATTGGTCAGGGGCAGAAGCTGATCAAGGTTCAAACCGGCGTTATTGACCAAGCCGTCTATTCTGGAAAACTTGCGGTATACTTGAAGAACAAACTGTTTCATGGCGGCAGCATCCGCCGCATCCGCCGCTTCCCAATAAAAGCGGCCGCGGTACTTTTCACTCTCTCTCAATGTGTTAATAAAATCAGATTCACTGCGGCTGAAAGCGGCTACTTTGTAATCCTCATCCAAAAGCGTCTGTACAATCGCTTTTCCCAGCCCCCGGCTTCCTCCGCTGACGACCGCTACTTTTCCGTTATTCATATTTGCCTCCTGTTTTACACGTTTCTTATTTTTTTAAATCGATCATTAGACAGTTTCCGATCTGTAACAGAGATGATCTGCGGTATCTGATATGGCTGCAGCTTCTGTCTGCAATGAGCTACGGCCCGCTTTCTGAAAGATTTGATATCTTCCTCTTTTTCAAGCACGGCCTCTGCCGCGACAATCTCGCCCGTAATCGGATTTTTTCTGCCCGTTATGAGAACATCCCGGACATTCGGTATCTCCAGAAAGACGCTTTCCACCTCTGCCGGAAACACTTTCTCTCCGCCCACATTAATGATTTCACTCTTTCTTCCGAGAATTCTTATATATTCGCCGTCTGTTTCCACCTGGTCACCGGTGTCGTACCAGCCGTCCTCATCGAAGGGTGACGGTGCGTTTAAATAGCCGAGCATCGCTGACTCAGAACGGATCCAAAGCGTGCCTCCGGTAATTTTGGTCTCTGTTCCGGCACCGCCCACTTTCATCCAAGTGGATTGGCTGTCTTTTGATTTCGTTGAGAATATACCCAGTTCAGTTAATCCGTATGTTTGTTTCAGCCGTACATCCGGAAACAGCCGGTGGATGCCGCGCAGCGTTGATTGGGGCATCGGCTCTGTGCCGTAAGTGATCAGCCGGAGTGAAGAGAGGTTATAGCCGGCATCCGCCTTGGACATCAGCAGCATGTTTAAAAAGGTCGGGGTGGCGGGGAGCACTTGGACAGCATGTTTGTCGACCGCCTGATAAACGGACTCCGGCGTTCTGCTGTCTGATGTGACGATCGTCCCCCCGTTAAACAGAATCGCAAACAGCGTATTAATGCCGCCGATATGATCTAATTTCAGAAAAATGAGCGTACGCAGCGGTTTTCTCTTCGCCGTTTTATATTTTTCAAGCAGCCGGCCGGCGCTTAACACGGATGCTTTGCTTTTGCCGGAGGTTCCCGATGTGAAAATAATAATGCCTGACTCCCCTCTCTCGCGCAGATCATCAAGCAGAGGGTGAGCGGCGCTTTCAGAACCTTCACGAAGCGTCCAGCTGTCATTTTCATTTATTTCAATGATTTGATTCACTTTCGCGTCTTCAAACATATCGAGATGCTTTTCCCTTGACTCATTACTGAGAGGGACAACGATATTTCGGTTTAACAAAAGCGCCATCAGCAAAAAAATGGCGTTCGGGGAATAATCCCCGATAAGCGCCACACATTCTCCTTCACGTATTCCGTTTTGTTCAAGTTCTTTCTGAAAAAAGCTAATTCGTGTCAGCAAATCATCATACGTAAAAGTCTGCCCTTTAAAAATGAGAAACTCACTGTCTTGCGTTTCCCTAAGCTTATCAGTCACCCAGCTGATATCTCCCCCGCTTTCTGTTTTCATGATTGAGCACTGTCCATATATTTTTGATAAATATCACAAATGCTGCCGACGGTTGTAATGCTGGAAATCGTTTCTCCTTGGGAAAAAGGATCTACTCCGGTTTCCATCTCCATCTGTGCGACTAATTGAGCGATATCCAGTGATGAGAAGCCCAGATCCTCTATGACTCTCACATCATCTCCCGCTTCGACGGCCCGATATGACTGCTGTTCTTGAATGTCCTGAATGATTTGAGCGATGATCTGCTTCATTTCCTTGGTTTGTTCCATTTGCTTTCAGCTCCATTCTTCATTTTATAAACTTCTGATGACCCGTTTATAATCCGGAATATGATCTTGTGAAGAGGTCGGCACCGCCAGCAGCTTATCCACCTTGGAAATGGCCAGCAATGTATGATTTCTTTTCATATAGACTTCAATCTGATAGCTGATTTTCGCCACTGAGATCATACCGAGGGACTCACCGTGAAAGTCGGGATCGCATTCTTCAATGTGTCCCGTCATATAAATATCAAGCTCTTCATCTGCAAAACAATTTCCGTAATAATACGTCTCTCTTTCAAGCAAAAATAAATGCCGCGCGATTGAAACCGGAAAACCCGGCTTCGACCGGCGCGTCATCCATTCAAATTCCGCCGCATCCATTATCTTGCTGAATTTCGCAAACACCATGGCATGCCCGGGCGCAGCATCCTGATCAACAGGAACCCGATATGAAACGGGGTCTGCTGTTTTGAGATTGCCCGGCTTCATACCGAAGGCGTCCGTTCTGATTTTCTTTGACCGCATCAGCGCGTAAGGCGGCTTGGCTAGCTTAGAAAGTTCCGCAATGCATTCAGCCTTAGGCGCTGAGACTTTTCGGGTCGAACCTTCTGTTTGTGTGACGTCGACGACAATTAAACTATTGGCTTTCATAGAAGGAAACCGTCCCCGGTCCCACTCGCTTTTATCAGAGCTGACCGCTCCTTTCGGCCCGAACAAATAATCAGATTCTAATATGGTTTCTCCAAACCGGGAGATATCGACTCCGACGGAAACCTCGTCCCATAATCGGTACTGATCAAGAGGCTTATCTGAAGGAACTTTGAGATGTGTCATAAAATAAGCCGGATACAAAATCAGCCCTTGGTGATCGGCCATCTGATCAGGCCGGAATCCCGTTCCGTCCGTTAAATGGTGACTGTGTGCGTTGCCGAATAACAGCAGCAGCGCGTACTCATTCAAATTCCCTAACCCGACATGGCTCATCGTTAATTCATGATTTTCAATCAGCATGGTCTGTCCTCCGCAGAAAAAATGTAATGGCTGGTCATACTCAGCCTGTAATCGATACCAGCCTTTGCGCAAGAAGGCCGGCTGTTTCTTCCATAAGCTGTTTGCCGATCAGATCGACATGCCTGTTTCTCCAATTTTCAAGCGGGGTTCCTTTCACCCATTGATTAAACGCGCCGAGCGCAGGGCCGCAATGAATTTGGTAATCTATTTTACTTTCGCTTTTTCCTTCCAGAGCGAGCCTTGTCGTATGAGAAAAATACCATTTAAATACCATCGCCATTTTGTGTTTCGGATTCTGTTCGGCTTTGGCGATCTGCTCAGGAGATTTATCACGTTTCAACTGCTCATACACCTCTTCAAAACTGCGCTGGAAATACTTTTCTTCAATTAATGTTTTCGTTTTTTCATCTATTTCATCTAAAGAATTGTATTGTCTGTACAAGTCAAAGAGTTTATTGGCTCTTGCCGGGAAAAACAGGCCTTTTTTCAGCACCTGCACCCTTGCTCCCGCTTCAAACATATCTCCCGCGGGAGCGTATGACGTATCCTGCACGTTCGCTTCCTGAAGCAGATCTTTCACTGAATCACTTGTCCCGGCTTCGACCGTGCATTGATTAATAGAACCGGTTCCGATAAATTCGGCGCCGAGCAGAAACGCCGCAGCAGCCGCTTCCGGAGTGCCGATGCCGCCCGCTGCGCCGATTCTTACTTTTTTCGCATAACCGTGCTTCTCCATCATGCGGTCTCTGAGTCTGATCATGGCAGGCATTAATGTATACGGAATCCCTTGGTCGGTATGCCCTCCTGAATCCGCTTCAACGCAAATGTCATCAGCCATCGGAATTTCTTTTGCAAGCGCCGCTTCCCCGGCTGTCAGCCGATTATCAGACACAAGTCTTTCCAGCACATGAGCCGGAGCCGGACTTAGAAAGGCCTCAGCGACTTCAGGCCGGGATACTTTCGCGATGATTCTGTTTTGAACTGACACCGACCCGTCATGATTCCTGCTTAATCCCTTTGCCCTGTATATCACGAGAGCGGGGGTTATGCCCATAAATGCCGATGCTTCAATAAGATGAATGCCGTTTTTCAAATATAAATCTATCATTCTGACTTCCTTGTCAGGTGACATCATATGATGAAGAAGATTCATTCCGAATGTTTCCCCTTGCCGCAGTGCAGACCGGATGGTTCCGATGGCCTGTCCGATCCGTTCGATACTCAATCCGCCCGTTCCGAAAAAGCCCAGCATTCCCGCTTTTGCCGCTTTAATGACCATCTGTTCCGAAGCAATTCCCCTGTACATGGAGCCCGTCATGTAAGCATATTGGATGTTATAATCTTTTTTAAAATCTTCGTTCCCTAATCTCATTCCCGCCGTTTTTTGCGAATCAGCTGCCGATGCTTTAACATCAGCAGTATCAGACTCTTCTTTCGGCATAGGTAATGGGACGGCATCTTTTTTAATCTGACGCGTCAGTTTTGTCAGCACTTCCCCGGGCCCGACTTCTGCAATTTCATTATTTTCAAGTCCCATCAGACGGCGTATCGTGTCCGTCCACTTTACCTGATTGGTCATTTGCAGAGTCAGATTTGTTTTGATTTCATCATTCTTATAAGGTGCGGCATGAAGATTTGAGATCACCGGAAAACGAAGAGGCAAAAACGCCGTTTCTTCTAAATAATCTGCAAACTCTTTTTCAGCATCTTTCATATAGCGGGAATGGAAGGCGCCGCTCACATTTAAAGGAAGGTACATTCTCACGCCGGCTTTTTCAAAGACGGGGCCCGCTTTTTCAATGTCTTGTTTCGTTCCGGCGATCACAATTTGCGAAGGTGAATTGTGGTTAGCGATATCAATGCCGGTCAGATGATAATCGGATAGAACCTCTTTTACTTGTTCAGCCGTAAACCCCAAAACCGCCGCCATGCCTCCGGGAGCTGCCTTGCTCATGAGCTCCCCTCTTTTTTTTACAAGCTGCAAACCGGTCTCAAAATCAAAGCAGCCGGCCGCAAATAACGCATTATATTCTCCTAAACTGTGCCCTGCGGCGTAATCAGGCTCTCTGCCGGACTCTTTCATTTTCTTTAAATAACTGAGTGCACTCACCGTATATAACGCCGGCTGGGTAAATTGCGTTTTCCCCAGCTGGTGATTCGGATCCTCCAGACACAATTCTTCTATAGAGTAGCCTAATATGTCATCAGCCTGACGTGTCAGATCTTGAAATTCATCAAACAGTCCGGCTCCCATTCCTTTAAATTGAGAACCCTGCCCCGGGAACACAAACGTAAGCATCTTATCCTCATCCTTTCCGCATCGCCAATTTTGTACATCACATGTGGTTCTCCATACAAAAATGTCTCTTATTTTCATATATTGACTGGTGTAAACACCGGCATAAAAATAAAAACACAAACGCGTTTGCGATTCAGCACAGGTTTAAAAATCGCAAACGCATTGTGTTTTCCTTTTCTAACATAATTTATATTAAAACATATTGCTTGTTTACTGAATGTTTCTCATGACAAGCTGCAGTGCCAATATGCCCGAAAACAGCGATGACGGCACACTTCTCCCTTATCATGTATATGTAGATATATACACTACAATCATTTTTATAATCCCTATTTCCTCTTCAACGTGCCGAAACAGCGATTGAAATTTAATAGGTGCTTTACATCAATTTAATAAATTTAACAAATAGTTGCTATTTAAAGAGAATAATATCAATTTATAGATAATAATGTCAAGGCTTTATTTCGTTATTTTCTGACATTTATTCCACAGTTTTATATTCGGTGGACAGTCGGCATAATTGTTTCGGGATAAATGTCAGATAATTCCCTGAACCCTTTTCATGTCAAAGAAAATTCATCGCTTCTCTGTCAATTGGGTCTATACTTATTTTTCATTTTCATATATTATGTAAAAAAAAGACGAATTAGAAAAATTTTTAATCACTTTAAATACTATCCATTAAATACTTTCTTTGTATAATAATTTCTTATTATTCTAAGGAGGATCCAGTCATGAAATGGTACGCACTTTTTGTAGAGTCGGGAAAAGAAGAAACAGTTCAAAAATTTCTGCGTCTGCAGTTTGATGAGCAGGCTCTCTACTCAATCATACCCAAGAAAAAAGTCACAGAACGAAAAGCCGGAATCAAATACGAGGCACTCAAAAAGATGTTTCCGGGATATGTGCTGTTTAAAACGAAGATGACAGAGCGGACATTTCATAAAATCAAAGAACTCCCCATTTCATGCAGAATCGTGAATAACGGCGCATATTATTCCAAAGAGCGTAAAACCTATTTCACGACAATTACGGATGAAGAAATCCTCCCTATTATCAGGCTGATCGGAGAAGGAGACACTGTAGATTATTCAAAAGTCTATATTGAAAATTCAAAAGTAACCGTTGCCTCAGGGCCTCTTAAAGGAATGGAAGGCATTATTAAAAAGATCGATAAAAGGAAAAGACGCGCCAAAATCTGCCTGTCTTTTATGGGACTGGACAAAATGGTCAACGTCGGAATTGAAGTGCTCTCCAAACCCTAGCATGTCAAAAAAAGCATCAACAGCATGTGCCGTTGATGCCCTTTTTATATAAACAGACGAAAGCCCGACACCACCGTCACGGTCAGACTTTTTGTTTTCAAGGCATAGTTGACCTGAAGCCGGGCTGCGCCCATGAGGCAACATCACATTTAGGGGAAGAATACATTTTAATCAAAAGCGGTGAATTGACGGTTGAGCTTTATGACGAAAAGCATGTGCTGACTTCGGGCGATGCCCTTCAGTTTGCCGGAGCGACGCCGCAGTTATTTTAATTCCTCGGATGAACCGGTGACATATTTTATGCTGGTCTATTATGCTGAACCGGCTTAAACGCATATCAGGCTTCTTCAGACAGAAGCCTGATGGACTGCAACCCATTCTTGTATACATTGAATCAGTTTCTGGACAGAAGGTGTCTGCGTCTCCTTTGCATGAGCTGTCAAAATGCCGAGCTGCCTGGAGACATACCGGTCGAACCGTTTGATGAGCACATCACAATCATTCACCAAAAGCTGCGGCAAGATGCTGATCCCCAGATTGTTCCGCACCATTGCAATAATCGCTTCATCCCCTCTGATTTGATAGGCGACCCGCGGCGTGATCTTTTCTTCCTTCAGTACTTTCAGCACATCAAAATGTGTCTCCGGATAAGGCACGATACATTTGACGGACTCCATGACATGTAACGGAACCGTTTCACATTGCGCCAATTCATGCTGTGGGCTCATCACCGCTACAATCGGGTCCTCTGCCAACGGGTAAAAATGCCACTTCTCGCTGTGGGATGTCCCGATCGCCGCATCAATCCGGTCATCTTTCAGCCATTCTTCCAGTTCAGTAGAATTTCCTTCAAACAAATGCACCTTAATGGAAGGATACAGCTCATTAAATTCCCTCAAAATTTTCGGCAGCCATTTTACCGCCACGCTCGTAACAGTGCCGAGCCGGACTTCCCCTCTTTCTAACCCATTAATATTATCAACGGTTTCAGACAGTTTTTCATAGTTTTTTTGAATTTCCTTCATAATATGTAACACTTTCAAGCCATTTGCGGTCGGCCTCACTCCATGCCGCTGTCTGATCAAAAGCGGAAAACCGTACTCTTCCTCTAATTTACTGATCATTTGGCTGATGTTCGGCTGTGTGTAATTCAATATGGCAGCGGCTTGGGTCAGGCTGCCGCTTTCAACCGTTTTAATAAAGGCTAAATGCTTCTTTAAATCCAACCGGCTTCATCTCCCAGATATCATTCTTTATTATCCAATGCATTAGTTATATTTAGTTTACTTATACATCAATCAAAAATAAAATGGCAATGTCTCCATCATTATACTTGATAACAAACAGAAGGTGAGCGTTTCAGCATGAGTTTTCTCATTCAATTTTTTATCGGCGGCACCATTATGGTGGCCGCCGCGTATTTAAGCAAATCGAAATACTTATTTTTATCAGGCGTTATTACATTGCTGCCGATCATGACGTTACTGAATATTCACTTGCAGCTGAAAAATATGAGCGCCGACGATTTCAGAGCCGCTCAAAAAAACGGAATATTCGGTGCCTTCGGCGCGGTGATCTTCATCAGCAGTATTTTCATCCTGACAAACTGGTTCAAAGGAGGCCACGCAGTCATCGGTGCGTTTCTCATCTATATTTGCTATATGATCGGCTGTAAATGCCTGTTATGAAGATACGGCACCGATGTGTATAAAAAAATGCCCTTCCAGAACAATAATAACAATGCACTCAGTCGTGAGCAGTTTATATGACTGAATGATCATGAATTGTTATAATCAATGTCTAAAACATTCCGGGAGGCGAAATAAATGGCCAGAAAATTATTCACACCATGGACCGTTAAAGATGTAACGATCAAAAACCGTATTGTTATGGCACCGATGTGCATGTATTCCTCACATGAGAAGGACGGAAAACTGCAGCCTTTTCATATGGCGCACTACATATCGCGTGCTATCGGACAGGTCGGCCTGATTATCGTGGAAGCGACAGCCGTTAATCCGCAGGGGCGAATTTCCGATCAGGATTTGGGCATTTGGAGCGATGATCATATCGAAGGTTTTGCCAAACTGACGGAACAAGTGAAAGCACAAGGATCTAAAATCGGCATTCAGCTTGCGCACGCCGGACGTAAAGCTGAGCTTGAGGGAGACATTTACGCTCCGTCAGCCATTCCGTTTGATGAGCAGTCCAAAACACCGGCTGAAATGACGACAGAACAAATTAAAGAAACCATTCAGGAATTCAAACAGGCAGCGGCGCGCGCGAAAGAAGCCGGCTTTGACATTATTGAACTTCATGCGGCACACGGCTACTTAATGCACGAATTTTTGTCCCCTCTGTCCAATCACCGTACAGACGAATACGGAGGCTCACATGAAAATCGCTACCGCTTCTTAGGCGAGACCATTGAAGCCGTCAAGGAAGTCTGGGACGGCCCGTTATTTGTCCGTATTTCTGCATCGGATTATACAGACAAAGGGCTGGACATTGCGGATCATATCGGTTTTGCGAAGTGGATGAAAGAACAGGGAGTCGACCTCATTGATTGCAGCTCAGGCGCACTCGTTCAAGCTGATATTAACGTCTTCCCAGGCTACCAAGTGAGCTTTGCGGAGAAAATCCGTGAACAGGCCGAAATCGCAACAGGCGCCGTCGGTTTGATAACGACGGGAACAATGGCGGAAGAAATTCTGCAAAACAACCGCGCTGACCTTATTTTTGTCGCAAGAGAACTTCTGCGCGATCCGCATTTTGCAAGGAGTGCAGCGAAGCAGCTGAATACTGAAATACCGTCACCGGTTCAATACGACAGAGCATGGTGATGAAGTGACAGCCGGAGTTTTTCGATCCGGCTGTCTCTTTTTTTATTTTTTGAGAAACGATTGCCGAAGCTTCTCCGTCTTCCCTATAGAACCAATTAGAGGGGATGACTCCAATGAAAGCAGCATGGATGGAAAGGACATATCTGATTGACGGGTGTCCGTTTTATACGAAACACCGTAAAGGCGCCGGCGAAGTGACGATCGTCTTTGAAGCCGGCTACGGCACTTCTTCTGAAACATGGACATCATTACTCGCTGACATAGATGAAGAATTTGGGGTTTTCACATATGACAGAGCCGGAATCGGCAAAAGCGGACAAAGCCGAAACAAGAGAACGGCGGACCACATGGTACAGGAATTAAACGCTCTTCTTCTGAAGGCCGGCGTCGAGCCTCCTTATCTTGTCGTCTCGCATTCATACGGCGCGATTATCAGCAGACTTTGGGCGAGCCGGAACCGCCGGGATATTCTCGGGATGGTGATGCTTGATCCGGTTTCTGAGGATCAGGAGACGAAAGTGCTTCCGCTTCTTCCCGAAGAAATGAAAGCCGCCTATTTGAAACAGTTCATATTGGAAGGATCACACGCGGAATTTTTGACGAGCCTTCGTCAGATCAAGCATCAGCAGATTCATTTCGGCGATATGCCCCTGTTGATTTTATCATCGGGAGAGCGGGATGAGCACTTAAAGCACGCTCATGAACAATGGGTGAAACTGCACAGAAGCATGCTTGATGTCTCTTATCAAAGCGGATGGATTCAGGCCAAAAACAGTTCTCATGCCATTCACCACGATGAACCGCACATCGTCCACCTTGCCATTTATGATGTTTGGTGCGCGGTGCGCCAGCAAATGAATGCTCCTGCCTATCAGGCGGTAAACTGATAAAACAAAAGCCATTGTGCAACGGCACAATGGCTTTTGTTATCGTGATCTATTTGGTCTCACGATGCAAAGTATACTTTTTCAACCGGGGTGAATACTTTTTCATTTCTAACCGGTCCGGATTCGTCCGTTTGTTCTTCGTCGTGATATAATTTCTGTCCCCTGTCTCTGTACAGGCCAATGTAACATTCACACGCATCATTTTCACCCCTTATACAAATCGTAATTATTACGTTTTATTATATCTCATCAGAAAAAAATGTCAAGCGTCTATTTTTTAAGACCGCTCCACAGTGACCTCCATGAAGTCAAATGCGATCTTACTGTTCTCAAATACCGCTTTCGCCTCATTTTCGAGACGCTCTATCGGCGATTCACCCTGATACCTTGCGCTGATATGAGTTAAAATCAGCTGTTTGGCGCCTGCTTTTTTTGCCGTTTGCGCAGCCTGTTCTGTCGTTGCGTGATAATAATTATGTGCGAGCTTTGCATCTTCCTTGGCAAACGTCGCTTCATGAACAAGCACATCCGCATTGCGCGCCAGCTCCGTTACCCGCTCTGATGCCCTCGTATCCCCGGAAAAAGCGACGATTCTCCCTTTTTTCGGCGGTTCCAAAAAATCCCGCCCGTTAATGATTCTGCCATCGTCAAGTGTGACCGTTTCGCCTTTTTTGATTTTCTGATAGACGGGTCCGGGCGGGATATTCATTTCTTTCAATCTGCCGGCCTGCAACGCGCCGGGAATATCCTTTTCCTGAACCCGGTAGCCGAACGCTTCCACGCCGTGAATGACGGATGCTGCGGTAACAATGAATTGCTCATCTTCAAAAACCGTCCCCTCTTCGATTTCATGTACGGTAAGAGGATACGTCAGATGAGTCGCCGTCACGTGCAGGCTTGTTTCGATAAAGGCTTTAATGCCTTTTGGCCCGTAAATCGTCAGCTCTTCTTCACCGCCCTGAAATGAACGGCTCCCCAACAGACCCGGAAGACCGTAAACATGGTCGCCGTGAAGGTGGGTGATGAAAATCTTCTCAATTTTCCTCGGTTTGATTGTTGTATGTAATATCTGATGCTGAGTGGCTTCTCCGCAATCAAACAGCCATACGGAACGCCTTTCTTCAAGAAGCTTCAGCGCGACGGACGTTACGTTTCTCGTCTTTGCCGGCATGCCGGCCCCCGTCCCTAAAAATAATAATTCCACAATGCTTCCTCCTAGATCTTTGTACTACTAAGGATACAGGATCAGGCTGAAAATGTGAATTCACCCGGGCCTTCTCCGGCCTGATTAATTTTTTTCCGCAAACCGCAAAAAACAGGCTGAAATGTTTGCTTTCAACGAATTTTAGATTTAAAATGAAGGAAATATGCGGGGTTTTAAACCATGCTTCAGATAAAGTGAGGTACTCTAAGTGAAAACAAACGACAAACCAAAAGCAGTAATTGTAATATTTGGTGCCACAGGGGATTTGGCAAAACGAAAACTTTACCCATCCATTCACCGTTTATATAAAAATGGTCAAATTGGTGAAGAGTTTGCAGTTGTAGGTGTTGGAAGAAGACCTTGGTCAAACGAGGACCTCCGGGAAACCGTTAAAACGTCTGTTTCTTCTGCCGGGCAAAAAGACATAGACGATTTCACATCTCATTTTTATTACCATCCGTTTGATGTAACGAATCCGGGTTCCTATCAGGAGCTGAATGTCCTGCTTGATCAGCTTGAACATACATATGAAATCCCGAACAACAGAATGTTTTACTTGGCGATGGCTCCTGAGTTTTTCGGCACTATCGCAAAATCACTTAAAAACGAAGGTGTCACAGCGACAAATGGCTGGTCCCGTCTCGTCATTGAAAAACCGTTCGGCCATGACCTGCCGAGTGCGAAAGAGCTTAACAAAGAAATACGCGAAGCTTTCACGGAAGATCAAATTTACCGGATCGACCATTACTTAGGCAAACAAATGGTTCAAAATATCGAAGTCATCCGGTTTGCGAATGCGCTGTTTGAGCCGCTGTGGAATAACCGCTACATCTCAAACATCCAGATTACGTCAAGTGAGGATCTCGGCGTTGAGGATCGTGCGAGATATTACGAGAAATCAGGCGCACTCCGTGACATGGTTCAAAACCATATTTTACAAATGGTCGCTCTCTTGGCAATGGAACCGCCGATTAAACTGAACACAGAAGAAATCCGCAGCGAAAAAGTGAAGGTGCTGAGAGCTCTCCGCCCTGTCGCTCCAAACGAAGTGAGTGACTTCTTCGTCCGCGGACAATACCAAGCGGGAACGATTGACGGAAACGCTGTACCGAGCTATACAGATGAACAAAATGTAGCACCGGATTCCAATACGGAAACATTCGTGTCCGGAAAGCTGTTAATCGATAACTTCCGCTGGGCCGGCGTTCCGTTTTATATCCGCACAGGGAAACGGATGAAAGAAAAATCAACGAAAATCGTCGTTCAATTTAAAGACATTCCGATGAACCTTTATTACGGCAATGAAACGAATGTAAATCCGAACCTGCTTGTCATCCATATTCAGCCGGATGAAGGCATTACACTATATCTGAACGCTAAAAAATTAGGCGGAGCCGCTCATGCTCAGCCGATTAAGCTGGATTACTGCAGCAACTGCAGTGATGAAATGAACACACCGGAAGCCTATGAAAAATTAATCCATGACTGTCTGCTCGGTGATGCGACAAACTTTGCCCATTGGGACGAAGTGGCGCTTTCCTGGAATTTCGTCGATGCGATTTCCGAAACGTGGGCAGCCGACAAAACCCTTTCTCCGAATTATGAAGCCGGGTCAATGGGACCGAAAGCTTCGGACGATCTTCTTGAAAAAGACGGTCTCCACTGGTGGAATATATAAGAAAACATCAAAAACCGCGGCGCCGTTCATGACGGCCCGCGGTTTTTAATATCAGAAAAGCCCCCGCAATAACTGCGGGGGCTTCTTCATTACTTCATCCATTCAGTATGGAAAATGCCTTCTTTATCTGTGCGTTCATACGTATGCGCGCCGAAGTAATCACGCTGCGCTTGAATCAAGTTTGCAGGAAGCACTGCCGTACGGTAGCTGTCGTAATACGCAAGTGCGCTTGAGAACGAAGGTACCGGCACGCCTTGGGCTACGGCAAGTGAAATCACTTGGCGAAGGGCGCCTTGGTAGCTTTCTGCAATGTTTTTGAAGTAGCTGTCTAACAGCAGGTTGTCAAGCTCCGGTTCACGGTCATACGCGTCTTTGATCTTTTGCAGGAACGCCGCGCGGATGATACAGCCGCCGCGGAAAATCATCGCGATTTCACCGTATTTCAGATCCCAGTTATACTCTTCAGACGCGGCTTTCATTTGGGCGAAGCCTTGTGCGTAAGAACAGATTTTACTCATGAAGAGCGCTTTTCTGACCGCTTCAATCAGCTCTTCTTTATTTTCAGTGACCGGCTTAACGTCTGGTCCGGACAGAAGGCCGCTTGCTTTCACACGCTCTTCTTTCATTGCGGAAATGAAACGCGCAAAAACAGATTCAGTGATAATCGGAAGCGGAACGCCTAAGTCAAGAGCGCTTTGGCTTGTCCATTTACCCGTTCCTTTTTGGCCTGCTTTATCAAGGATGACGTCAACAAGCGGTTTGCCCGTTTCTTCATCTTTTTTAGTGAAAATGTCAGCCGTGATTTCGATCAGATAGCTGTCAAGCTCTCCTTTGTTCCACTCAGCGAATACTTCGTGAAGCTCTTCGGCAGACAGTCCGAGCACCTGTTTCAGAATGAAATATGACTCAGAGATCAGCTGCATGTCACCGTATTCGATACCGTTGTGCACCATTTTTACATAGTGCCCCGCTCCGTCCGGGCCGATGTATGTCGTACAAGCTTCTCCGTCCACTTTAGCAGAAATGGCTTCTAGAATCGGTTTCACGAGTTCGTGCGCTTCCTTTTGGCCGCCCGGCATAATAGAAGGCCCTTTCAGCGCTCCCTCTTCACCGCCTGATACACCCGTTCCGATAAAGTGAATGCCGCTTTCGGCAAGCTCTTTGTTCCGGCGCTGTGTATCTTTATAGTATGTATTTCCGCCGTCAATCAAAATATCGTCTTTTTCCAGATGAGGAAGAAGAGATTGAATCGTCGCATCCGTTGCAGTTCCCGCTTTAACCATTAATAAAATTTTACGGGGTGTTTCAAGAGACTGGACAAACTCCTCAATGCTGTATGTACCGACAACATTTTTGCCTTTTGCCTCTTCTAAAAACTCTTCCGTTTTGCTGCTTGATCTGTTGTATACAGACACAGAAAATCCCCGGCTTTCGATGTTAAGAGCCAGATTTTTACCCATTACCGCAAGACCGATAACTCCGATTTGTTGTTTTGACATATTCTAACGTCCCTTCTTCAAACGTTTAACCATTTTAAAATTTAAATTAAAATAAAATGATATTTATACTAAAGAAATTATCATACATAACCCCTTTTTTCAAGTTATTCATCTTTTCTTTTCATCCTGAAAAAAGTCTCTGTTAAAGCTCGTTCCCCTTGTTTTGCTTTCTTCTTTTTTTATAACGGCGCCTTTTCTGATCAGGTTTTGGCCGTACTTTTCATTCAGCTCGTTCATCATCTGAAAAATCGGCTCATCCTTTGCGTCCTCCTTGAATGAAAACAGATCAAGCTGTTTATACGCCTGCTGTTTTTCAACCAGTTCCGTCCCGGTGATGCCGAGAAGCCTTACCGGATTTTGGTTCCAGTGCTTGTCAAACAGTTCCATCGCCGCTTCCATGATGTCTTTTTTCTGATCAGCCGGATTGCTGAGGGTCATGCTTCTTGTGACCGTTTTCCAATCCGCATACCGAATCATGATGAACAGCCGGCAGGCCATGACCTCCTTACGCTGGAGCCGTTCGCTCACAGACAGCGCGAGCCGGTCAAACACGCCCGTTAATTCATCCCAGTCAGCCGAATCATGCGACAGGGTGGATGAGTTGCCGACGCTTTTAAATTCATAAATCCGCTCGGGATTGACTTCTGCAGGATGGATGCCGTTCGCTTTATCCTTCAGCCTCGGGCCGTTTATGCCGAGAAGCGTTTTCAGCGCATGTTCATCTCCTTTTGCCAAATCACCGATCGTTTTGATGCCGAGCGTTTTTATTTTTTCCGCAGTTTTCGTTCCTATACCGTGCATCTCTTCAATCGGAAGAGGCCATAAGACGTCCGGCAGCTCTCTTTTTCTTAAAATGGTGATGCCGAGCGGTTTTTTCATGTCAGACGCCATTTTGGCGAGAAATTTATTCGGGGCGATGCCGATGCTTGACGGAAGCAAAAGCTCTTTTTGCAGTCTCGCCTGAATGTCTTCGGCTGTCTCATACGCCCTGTGTCTGTGCGGTGTGTCCGTAATATCCATGTATCCTTCATCAATAGAAACAGGCTCGACTAAATCCGTATACTCCCTCAGAATGCTGAACATTTCTTTTGACGAACTCCGGTAGCGGTCAAAATTCGGAGGCACGACGATGAGTTCCGGACAGAGGCGTTTTGCCCGCCACACCGGCATGGTGGTCTTTACGCCCCGCGCTCTCGCTTCGTAGCTGCAGGTGACGATGATTCCTTTCCGTTCCTTCACGTTTCCGGCAACGGCGATAGGTTTTCCTCTTAAAGACGGATCATACGCCATTTCTACGGAGGCATAAAAACTATTCATATCGATATGAAATATAATTCTCCCTTTTCCGGCCACTCCCGGCGCCTCCTTTCCTTTCATAGACAACCTTATATATATGTAGTAAAATAAGAGCTGAATGGATGTGATAAAATGATTCTTGAGTCAATGAATGACTTTTTATTTTTAGTCGATTTTTTCACAATTATTCTTCCCGCTCTGACCGCGATCGGCATCGCTTTTCTTTTGCGTGAGCGCCGCGCAGGCGAGCATTGGAGAACGAAACGAATAGATGAACATCAAGCAGTCGTTCAGCTGAACCGAACAGACTTTCTTATTATTATATATCATCGCATTACAACTTGGATACGTAAAGTCATCCGCATGAATTCACCGGCGAATGATGATGAAGATGTCAGCTCCCTCCTTTTATAACGGCAAGTGAAGATAAAAAGGAGGAGACATAATTGTCTAAAACATATCAAAAATGGATCGCATTCGGATTATTTTTTATCGTACTGTGCACAGGCCGCTCGGCTTTTGCGGCGACATCTCAGACTCAGACGGGAGGCCTCGGGAATATCGGTTTTTTCCACGATTACCTGATCGAGCCGTTTTCGGCACTTTTAAAAGGTGTGGCGGGCCTGTTCCACGGTGAGTACGGACTGTCGATTATTCTGGTGACGATTATCGTCCGGATCGTTGTATTGCCTTTGTTTGTGAACCAATTTAAGAAACAGCGGGTGTTCCAGGAAAAAATGGCTGTGATCAAACCGCAGGTCGACAGCATTCAGGCTAAAATGAAACAAACGAAAGATGCGGAAAAACAAAAAGAACTGCAAATGGAAATGATGAAGCTTTACCGTGAGCACAATCTGAATCCGATGGCAATGGGATGTCTTCCGATGCTGGTGCAATTCCCGATTTTGATCGGTTTTTATTACGCCATCCGCTCAACGCCGGAAATCGCTTCACACTCATTTCTGTGGTTCAGCTTAGGGCATTCAGATATTCTTGTATCACTGTGCGCGGGGGCCATGTATTTCTTACAGGCTTATATTTCCCAAAAATTAAACGAGAAATATTCACCGGCTGCTCAAAATCCGGCCGCGATGCAGTCAGCAAAAATCATGGTCTTTATTTTCCCTGTCATGATGACCGTTTTTTCACTTAACGTACCGGCTGCGCTGCCGCTTTACTGGTTTACAAGCGGACTGTTTTTGACAGTGCAGAATGTACTTTTACAGCAGACGCATCATAAAAAGAAACAAGCTGCGGCTCAGGCGGAGCCCGCCAAATCATAATACTGAAACCCTGCCGGAACCTATCCGGCAGGGTTTTTTTCTTGTATCTGCAATGCTTTAAGCCAATTATTATGAAGAATGAAAAAAGCACCCAATCAACTGGGTGCTTCGTTTTTAGTTGGCCGCTGTTTCGATAATGGCAACGACCATTTCCGCCGTTTTGACGAGCTCTTCAATCGGCATTTTTTCATTTTTCGTATGGATTTGTTCATAGCCTACTGACAGGTTGACTGTCGGAATGCCATGGCCGGCAATGACGTTTGCGTCACTTCCGCCGCCGCTTGTCTGAAGTTCGCTCGGCCGGCCGATTTTTGCCGCCGCTTTTTTCGCGACTTCCACAACCTGATCGCCGTCCTGATATTTGAAACCCGGATACATGACCGCGATGTCCACTTCCGCGCGGCCTCCCATCTCAGCTGCAGCAGATTCGAAAGCTTCTTTCATTTTCTGCACTTGCGCTTCCATTTTTTCAGGCACTAATGAACGCGCTTCAGCCAGAATATCAACCTGGTCGCAGACGATATTGGTTTGCGTGCCGCCTTCGAAACGTCCGATATTAGCCGTTGTTTCTTTATCAATACGGCCGAGCGGCATTTTAGAGATCGCTTTTGACGCGATTGTAATCGCGGAGATGCCTTTTTCCGGTTCTACTCCCGCATGAGCCGTTTTCCCGAAAATGGTTGCTCTCACTTTCGCTTGTGTCGGCGCGGCTACAATAATGTTGCCGACTTTTCCGTCTGAATCAAGCGCAAAACCGTATTTCGCGGTAATGTCTGAACGATCCATTGCTTTTGCCCCGACTAATCCCGATTCTTCTCCGGCCGTGATAATGAATTCAATGGTGCCGTGCTCGATGTTTTGTTCTTTCAGCACTTTAATGGCTTCAAACATTGCGGCAAGTCCCGTCTTATCATCAGCGCCTAGAATCGTCGTGCCGTCGGATTTTACATAGCCGTCTTCCACAATCGGCTTAACGCCTTTGCCCGGGACAACCGTGTCCATGTGCGATGTGAAATAAATCGTATCCGCATCTTTTGTGCCCTTTAACGTACAGATTAAGTTGCCGGCGCCATGCCCCGTCACTTCTTTTGTATCATCTTCTTTTACGCTCAATCCTAAATCAGTGAATTTTTGTTTGAGCACCTTGCTGATTTCCGCTTCATGTTTTGTCTCTGAATCAATTTGAACGAGTTCAAGAAATTCTTCAAGCAGACGTTTTTCGTTTACCATTTTCAGTTCCCTCCGTTTAAAGCGGTATATTACCGTGCTTTTTTTTCGGTCTTTCCTCTTCCTTATGCGCAAGCATGTCAAATGCCTGAATCAATTTTTTCCTCGAGTCTTCCGGCCGGATGATATCATCCACCATTCCGCAGGCCGCCGCTTTATACGGACCGGCGTTTTCCTTTTCGTAAATGGCTTTTTTTTCGCGCTTCGTTTTCTCCGGGTCGTCAGAAGCCTGTATGTCTCTGCTGTATAAAATCGACGCCGCGCCTTCCGCTCCCATCACGGCGATTTCCGCATTGGGCCAGGCGAATACAAGATCTGCCCCGAGCCCTTTCGAATTCATGGCGACATAGGCGCCTCCGTAAGCTTTTCTGATGATGAGCGTCACTTTCGGCACCGTCGCTTCGGCAAAAGCATACAGCAATTTTGCTCCGTGACGGATGATTCCCGCATGTTCCTGCTGAAGGCCTGGGAGAAATCCCGGAACATCAGCGATCGTCAATAATGGAATATGAAACGCGTTGCAAAAACGGATGAATCTCGACGCTTTGTCAGCGGCATCAATCGTGAGGCTCCCCGCCAAGTGTTTCGGCTGGTTTGCGACAACACCGACTGTACGCCGTCCGAGTTTCAGAAAACCGACAACAATGTTTTTGGCAAAATACGGCTGAATGTCAAAAAACGTTCCGTCATCCGCCAGCTCTTTTATTACCTGTAACACATCGTAAGGTTTCGAACTGTCCGCGGGAACGAGGGTGTTTAATAACGGTCTGGCGTCTTCCTTTTTAACGGGTGATGCCGTCTGTCCGCCGTGCGGGAGATAAGAAAGCAGGGTTTTAACAGCGGAAAGAGCCTCTTTTTCCGTTCGTGCGGAATAGTGGGCATTTCCGCTTATCACATTATGTATTCCCGCACCGCCTAAACTTTCCGCGTCAATCTGTTCACCCGTAACCTGTTCAATGACTTTCGGGCCTGTAATAAACATGTGCGACGTATGTTCCGCCATAATCACAAAATCCGTCAATGCGGGTGAATAAACAGCACCGCCGGCACACGGCCCGAGGATGACAGAAATTTGCGGAATCACTCCCGAGTAAAGGACGTTGCGCCTAAAGATATGACCGTATCCATTTAATGATACCACACCCTCTTGAATTCTCGCACCACCTGAGTCGTTCAGCCCGATGATCGGGGTTTTGTTTTTCGCCGCCAGATCCATCACCGCCGCGATTTTTTCCGCATGTGTCTCGCCGAGCGTCCCGCCGAGTACGGTAAAGTCATGGGCAAACAAATACACGGGCCGTCCGTCAATTGTGCCGTATCCGGTAACAACGCCGTCTCCCGGAGCATTCCGGGACCCGGGCATGCGGCTTTTGGCAAACGGCTGCAGCTCTGAAAAACTGTCTTCGTCCAATAAATAGTCAATTCTTTCTCTTGCCGTCAGCTTGCCTTTTTTGTGCTGTTTTTCATTTTTTTCCGCTCCGCCGCCGTTTGTTAAAAAGGAACGTCTTTCGTTTAAGTGTCTGATATGATCACTCATGCTCATCTTGAGTTTCTCCTTTTTCAATTGTTTCACAAAGCTCAATCAGGACCCCGTTCGCCTCTTTTGGAGAGAGAAATGCGATCTTCTTCCCGCCCGCGCCGTTTTGCGGTTCATGATGGATCAAAGTCATGCGGCATGATTCAAGCTCCTTGATCGTTTCCTTCATATCGGCGCAGCGGAATGCCAAATGATGCAGTCCTTCACCTCTTTTCTGTAAAAAAGAGCTGACGGGAGACGCGTCCGACAGCGGCTCAATCAGCTCAAGCTTTGTGCCTCCCGCTTCTAAAAAAGCAACTCTCACATTTTGGCCGCTTACCAGCTCGTCTCCCATATACGTAAGCCCGAGCATCCGTTCGTAAAATCCTCTCGCGGCATCAATAGAGCTGACGGCAATGCCGACATGATCAAGTTTTTTCATAGCGCGGCCACCTGCTTTCCGCCATAGGATATGGCTTGTTCATACAAGCAAAACACGTTAAAATGATAGACAGTAATCTTAAGGAGTGAAACAATGTCTCAAAAATTTATGAAAAGCGCCGTCATCGTCATTTTGGGCGTATTTATACTTTCAACCCTCCTCTCAGGCATTATGATGTATTTGCGGTAAAAAAGCAGGCGCCTCATTGCAAGGGGGTTTCCTGCTTTTTTATGAGGGCTTTCCGCTCTATTGCAATGTCCTCGAATGAGCGGTTTTCTTTTGTAATCAATACTTTCGTTCCGGGAGGGATAATCCGGAAAATACGGATGACATCCCGGTTTTTCATACGGATGCAGCCGTTTGATACAAACCCCCCGATCAGCTCTTCTCTGTTTGTTCCGTGAATGCCGTATATCCTGCCGTCGGTTCCTTTCGCGTCAAAACCAATCCAGCGGACGCCGAGCGGGTTTTCCGGCGCGCCTCCCTTTACATTTTTCTTCCGGTAATACGGATTGACGGCTTTGACCGTTACCGTAAATTCTCCTTCAGGCGTCAAATCATCCGTTTTTCCCGTCGCCACCTGATAAATGCCTTCTATTCGGTTATCCTTCACAACAGCAAGCGCATTTGTGGCTTTATTGACGATAATATAAGGGTCACCCGGCAAAGGGTTTGCGCCAAGCGGCCAAAGCGGAGACAGCAGCAGGGCGGCTGACAATAAAAAAAATCGCATGGGCTCCCCTCCTTTTTTCATTAGAATGACCAATGAAAGGAGGACTCATGCGATTGATCCATATGTTTTTTACAGCTTGATGCCTTTGAAATAACTTTTAATCACGAGATATTGTTCCATCTCACCGAGGAGGTGGAACAAAGCAGCCCGAGCTTCAAACTCCTCCCGCGTTGCCGGGAGCGGCATTTCTTCAAATTCCGTTCTCATTTCTGCAAGTCTTTTTAAAAATTTATGAGCGGTATTGCCGGGATGAATGGCTTCCCTTAATTCATGGATGAAATGGGCGATTATTTTGCCCTGCTCCACCGTTATTGAAATAGAGGTAATTTTCGGCAGCAGCCGTTCAATGATTTCAAATTGTTTCTGTCTCATTTTAAAATAATGATAGTAAAGATTTTCATGGCGCAAAATATGATTCTGCACGTCCCGATAGGCGAGGTTTTTCGCCTCTTGAATCATCTGGTGCGTCTCCGGTATTTCCTTCCCCGACCAATCTTGCTCACCAGTTAACAAATACCGTTCGATTTCGGCGAAAATGACAGAAAAGTTGTCCTCGATTTTTTTCCGGTACGCCGCGAGTTTTCTGTCAAGGCTCGGCATATACAGATTCATTAACAGTGCGACGCCGATACCTACGGTGATCAGCTGGAACTCATTCCAGATAAACGCCATCGTAATGCCGCCGGACATATATAAATGAAGAATGATTACTGAGCTGGTGACGATCCCTTCGTTTATTTTTAAAACGACTGTAGTCGGAATGAAGAGCACCAGCAATATTCCGATCGCAAACGGGTAATAGCCGATCAGCCCGAAAAAGACATATGAGAAGACGATTGCCAATAAACAGGCGGCAAATCGGGCCCACGAGGCCTGAAGCGACCGCTTTTGCGTAATCTGGATGCACAATATGGTGATGATTCCTGCGGATGCGAAGTTTTGCAGATGCAACAGCTGGGCTAAATAAATGGCCAGCGCCGTTCCAAGTGCGGTCTTTAGTGTGCGGTAACCGATTTTAAACATTGCTTGCTCCATTCTGTTTGTTTCTTTCTCAAAAAAAGAAGAAGAGCATTCTTCTTCTTTTCTTCCAGTTATATTTTATAATATTTTTTCTAAAAAGTCCTGTGCTCTTTTTGACTTCGGAGAAAGAAAAAATTCTTCCGGCTGCCCGTCTTCCACGATCGTCCCTTCATCCATAAATAATACGCGGTCTGCGACTTCTTTGGCAAATCCCATTTCGTGCGTTACGATCACCATTGTCATGCCCGTCTGCGCGAGCTCTTTCATCACCTCAAGAACTTCTTTGACCATTTCCGGGTCAAGAGCCGAGGTCGGTTCATCAAACAGCATGATGTCAGGATTCATGGCAAGCGCCCGCGCGATGGCGACCCGCTGCTTCTGTCCGCCTGACAAACGGTTCGGATAGTCGTTCCGTTTGTCAAGCAGTCCGACTTTTTCAAGGAGAGCGCACGCCTTTTCCTCCGCCTCCTTTTTAGACTCTTTCTTTACGCTGACCGGCGCGTATGTGATATTTTCAAGCACCGTTTTATGAGGAAACAAATGAAAATGCTGAAATACCATGCCGATATTTTCCCGCACTTTCAGTTTATTCGTTTTAGCTGCGGTGATTTCGTTTTCTTTAATGGCAATCGTTCCGCCGCTCGGGGTTTCCAGCAGATTTAAGCAGCGCAGAAACGTTGATTTGCCGGAACCGGAAGGGCCGATGACAGCGACGACTTCCCCTTCTTCGATCTGTGTTGAAATGTTTTTCAGTACTTCATGTTTCCCGAATGATTTTGACAGGTTGTCGACCTTAATCATTGGCTTTCAGCTTCCTTTCTACGCCTTTTCCGATGAATGCTAAGATCAAAACGAGCACGTAATAGATTAAGCCCGCCACAATAAGAGGTTCTAAATAGTTGTATGTTGCGGCGCCGGACTGGTAGGCCCGTCTCATAATGTCGCCGAGACCGATAACTGTGACGATCGCCGATTCTTTCGTTAAGGTGATTAATTCGTTAATAATAGCCGGAGAAATGTTTTTAAACGCCTGCGGCAGCAGCAGATCTTTCATCATTTTTCCGTACGGCACGCCGAGAGCGACGGCAGCCTCTTTTTGTCCTTTGTCAATTGCGTTGATTCCCGCTCTGATAATTTCAGAGACGTAAGCGGCCGAATTGAGCGATAATGCGGTGACCGCCGCCCAAAATTGATCGATCTGAAAGCCGAGGAGCTGCGGCATACCGAAATAGATGATCATCAGCTGCAGCACGAGCGGCGTGCCGCGGAATATCGAAGTATAAAAATCCGCAATCCATTTCAGCGGACTGATCGTGCTGATTTTAAATAAGCTGAGCACGATTCCTAAAACAAGACCGATGACCGCTGAAACGAGCACAATTTTCAATGTGACCGCAAGGCCTTCCAATATAAAAGGAATTTGGGGGATTGTCGCTGAGAAATCCAAATTCATACGTGTGATCTCCTTTGTCTTTATTCAAGATAAAAAGCTCAACGAAAAGTTGAGCTTTCTTTTATTTCTCGTTGGTGAACCATTTTTTCTTCAGTTTTTCGATTTCTCCGTTTTTCTCCATTTCTTTCAGCGCTTTGTTAAACTTCGCTGTCAGATCACTGTCTTTGCGGAACGCAATCGCGGAGCCCGATTCGTCTGATTTCGCATCTGCTGACGCAAAGCCCTGCAGATCTTGATTTGAATTGAAATAGCCTTGTGCTACGATGTCTTCGATAATCGCGGCATCAAAACGCCCGGATTTGATCTCTTCGGTTAAATCTGAGATCCGGTTGCGGTCTTCGAGCTGAAAACCGTATTTCGAAGCGAGCTTCTTGCCTTTTTCCTCTTGAATGGAGCCAAGCTGCACACCGACGGTTTTGCCTTTCAGATCATTCAGGGATTTAATGCTGCTTCCCTTTTTCGTAACAATCATATTGTTAGCAGTATAATAAATATCAGAAAAATCAACTTGCTTTTTCCGTTCCGGCGTAGGTGTCATTCCAGATAAAATCATATCTACCTGCTTGGACTTCAAGGCTGTAATCAGGCTGTTGAAGTCCATGTCCTGCACCTCAACGTCATAGCCGGTCTTTTTGCCCAGAGCTTTCGCCAGATCAACGTCAAACCCGGTGATCTGATCGCCGTCTTTATATTCAAATGGTTTATAGTCAGCCGATGTACCCATAATCAGCTTGTTCTTTCCGCCCTCTGATCCTGAATTGCCTGATCCGCAGGCGGACAGCGCAAAGGTGATACATGCGGCAGCTAATACCAACAGCCATTTCTTCATGATTCATTTCCCCCATATCTACTGATCTCTTAAAATTGAATATTTATTCGTTAACTTGTATTTTAAACACTTTTTAAGTGTGATGCAATACTATTTTTGAAAAATATATTTTCCTTTCTGTGTTTATTATAGTCATTGTTTTTCAGATTAGTGACAGCTGAACGCCGATGTATAAATATTTATATTTATACAGATTCCATATAAAAAACCCCCGCAAGCGCTCGGCTCCGGGGTTTTTCTTTCACTTATACTTCTTCACAATATTCTTCAAATGCTTCCTGCAGTTTTGTGACGACGGCCATCGGCTCATGGCCTTCAATTTCATGGCGTTCCACCATTTTCATGATTTTCCCGTCTTTTAAAATGGCAAATGACGGAGAGGACGGCGGATAGCCTTCAAAGTATTCTCTCGCTTTGGCTGTCGCTTCTTTATCCTGTCCGGCAAATACCGTCACAAGCTGATCCGGGCGTTTATCGTAATGTACGGAATGGTACGCGGCAGGCCGTGCAATACCGCCTGCGCATCCGCACACAGAGTTGACCATAACGAGTGTCGTTCCTTTTTTCGAAAGCGCATCGTCCACTTCCTCAGCGGTTTTCAGCTCTGTATACCCGGCAGCCGTGATTTCCTGGCGGGCTTGACGCACGACATCATTCATAAATAAATTAAAATCCATATTCAACTGGGACCTCTCCTTTTTGATCATCTCTTCTTATGATAGCAAGGAACCTCCCTATCGGCAAATAACACCGCTCATAACCAATTGTTTTTTGACCCTTTTATGTTCCCTATGTAAGTTTATGACCTTTTAAAAACGGGAAACTTGTTAAGAAGATTGTCTGAAATAAAGGAGCAGTCGTATGAGCCAACGGAAAGCAGTATTAATTTATAACGGAAACGCCGGTCAAAAACAGATTGATAAAACCCTCGGCACGGTCGTCCCCATTTTGGCCCAGTCAGCTGACGAACTTTTGATTAAACCGACCAAACATCAGGATGATGCCCGTCAGTATTGTGAAAATCTCGACAGTTCAGTTGACCATTTATATATTTTAGGCGGGGACGGCACTGTGCATCAATGCATCAACAGCATCAGCAAGCTTGATCACAGACCCGCTGTCGGCATTTTGCCGGGAGGAACGTGCAACGATTTCTCCCGGGCGCTCGGCATCCCGCAAAACCTTCAAAAGGCCGCTGAAGCGCTCGCGGCCGGACATAAACAGATGATTGACGTCTGTAAAACGGATGACGGCTATTTTCTGAACTTCTGGGGCATCGGATTGATCACCGAAGCATCAAGCCATATCAATGAAACTGAAAAAGCATGGCTTGGTAAAATCAGCTATTTCACGAGCGCCTTGCGGACGATGACAAGCGCGAACCCGTTTCCTGTCAAATTGACGATTGACGGCGAGGTGAAAGAAGACGAAGCCGTAATGGTGCTTGTCATGAACGGGCATTATATCGGGACAAACAGAGTTCCCCTGCCTGATGCCAGCCTCCGGGACGGCTTAGCCGATGTGTTAATCTGCCGCAACACAAGCCTTGCCGCGTTGCGGGAACTGATGACGATGGAGCAGGGTTCATTTGATGATTTCAAAGGAGAGCTGTCCTATATTCAGGCCTCCAGGATTGAAATCGAAACCGGACGTGAGATGGACGCGGATACAGATGGCGAGGTATACGGAACAACACCTTGTACGATCGAAGTGAAAAAACATCATCTCACTATGCTTGTTCCCGAGGATTCACAATGAAAATAAAAAACTCCTTTTGCCGCCCGGGCAAAAGGAGTTTTTTTAATATACTGACGTATGTTCATCAATGTTTTCTAAGATCTCTTTGACGCGTCCGAGGAATCGGCCGCACACGAGCCCGTCGAGCACTCTGTGATCTAAAGACAGGCAAAGATTAACCATATCACGAACGGCGATCATCCCGTTATTCATGACAACCGGTCGTTTGACGATAGATTCTACCTGAAGAATCGCCGCCTGCGGATGGTTGATAATGCCCATAGATTGAACTGAGCCGAAAGATCCCGTGTTATTGACGGTAAATGTGCCGCCCTGCATATCTTCCGCGGTAAGTTTTCCGTTTCTCACTTTTTTCGCAAGGTCCGTTATTTCTCTGGCTATGCCTTTAATCGTTTTTTCATCAGCATGCTTAATAACCGGAACAAACAGCGAATCTTCCGTGGCAACGGCAATGGAGATGTTGATGTCTTTCTTTTGGACGATTTTGTCTCCCGCCCACATACTGTTCATCTGCGGGAACTCTTTGAGAGCCTGCGCCGCCGCTTTTACAAAGAAAGCGAAAAACGTTAAATTGAAGCCTTCTTTTTGTTTAAATGAGTCTTTAATGCTGTTTCTGTACGCCGTCATGTTCGTGACGTCGACTTCCATCATCGTCCAGGCATGCGGAATTTCTGTTTTGCTTTTATGCATATTGGCGGCGATGGCTTTTCTGACGCCTGTAACCGGAATTTCAATATCACCGGCTGACAGAGCGGGTGCCGGTGCTTGTTTTTGCTGTTGTTTCGGCGCTTGTTGCGTTGTTTGAACAGCAGCCGGCGCCGGTGTTTCCGATTTCTGCTTCATTCCCGAATCAATGATCTTTTGAATGTCTTTTCGCGTAATTCTTCCGCCTGCACCCGTTCCTTCAACTTCTTCAAGCTGAATGCCGTGTTCTCCCGCTAATCTGAGCACGGCCGGCGAATAACGCGCTTTATTTGACTGATCTTTACCTTGGCGGTTTGCACCGGTGTCTGAAGGGGTATTCTGCTCTTCTTCCCGCTTCGGCGCCTCTTCGGTTTCCGTTTCTTCTGTATCAATTTTGCAGATGATCTCGCCGACTGCAAGAGTCTGGCCTTCTTCTCCTACAAGTTCTGTAATCGTACCGGTAAAAGAAGACGGCACCTCCGCATTCACTTTATCCGTCATGACCTCCGCGATGGGGTCATATTTATTCACTTGATCACCGGGGGATACCAGCCACTTGCTGATCGTCCCTTCCGTCACGCTCTCTCCGAGCTGAGGCATAGCCATTTGTTCAATCGCCATGTCAAAAACCTCCTTACGTCTTTAAAACTCCGCTAATTCTCTCATCGCGGCTTCTGCTTTGTCAGGATTCATCATGAAGTATTTTTCCATTGTCGGCGCATAAGGCATTGCCGGAACGTCAGGACCTGCAAGCCGCTTGATCGGCGCGTCTAAATCAAATAAGCAGTTTTCAGAAATAATGGCGGCGACCTCGCTCATAATACCGCCTTCTTTCGTATCTTCCGTGATCAGCAATACTTTTCCCGTTTTAGAAGCAGCTTCAATGATGGCTTCTTTATCTAACGGATAAACCGTACGCAAGTCTAATACGTGCGTGGAAATTCCGTCTTTTTCAAGACGCTCGGCAGCCTGCAGAGCAAAATGGACGCATAATCCGTACGTAATGACAGTAATGTCGCTGCCTTCGCGTTTTACATCCGCCTTTCCGATCGGAAGGACGTAATCATCCGCAGGGACTTCGCCTTTAATCAGGCGGTACGCCCTCTTATGTTCGAAAAACAGCACCGGATCTTCGTCACGGACTGCAGCTTTCAACAGCCCTTTTGCGTCATAAGGAGTTGAAGGCATGACAATTTTAAGGCCCGGCTGGTTGGCAAAAATGGCCTCCACAGATTGGGAATGATACAACGCGCCGTGCACGCCGCCGCCGTAAGGCGCTCTGATGACCATCGGACAGCTCCAATCATTGTTTGAACGGTAGCGTATTTTTGCCGCTTCTGAAATGATTTGGTTGACCGCAGGCAGAATGAAATCGGCAAACTGCATCTCGGCAATCGGGCGCATGCCGTACATCGCGGCGCCGATTCCGACACCGGCAATCGCTGATTCAGCAAGCGGCGTATCCATCACCCGCTCTTCTCCGAACTGTTCATAGAGACCCGCCGTTGCTTTAAACACGCCACCTTTTCTCCCGACGTCTTCCCCGAGAACAAAAACGCGCGGATCTCTTTCCATTTCTTCTTTCATTGCTGCATTAATACTGTCAATATAAGACATTACAGACATAAGTATTCCTCCCTACTTCGCATAAACGTGATCAAGCGTTGATTCAGGAGATGCGTATGGCGCTTTCTCCGCTTCGTCTGTCGCTTCGTTTACGATAGCCATGATGTCATCCAGCATGGTCTTTTCTTCTTCTTCACCTAGAAGCCCGGCTTCTTGCAAGTATGCTTTGTATAAAAGAAGCGGATCTTGTTTCTTCGCTTCTTCTACTTCTTCGCGTTCTCTGTAGCTGCTGTCATCGTCATCACTGGAATGCGGCGTCAAACGGTAGGAAACCGTTTCTATTAATGTAGGGCCTTCGCCTTTAGACGCCCGTTCGCGCGCTTCTTTTACGGCCCGGTAAACTTCCAGCAGGTCGTTTCCGTCAACAGTGACTCCCGGCATGCCGTAGCCTGCCGCCCGGTCGGATATTTTCTCGCACGCCACCTGTTTGTCATACGGGACAGAAATGGCATACTTATTGTTTTCACACATGAAAATGACCGGCAGTTTATACACGGCGGCAAAGTTTGCCCCTTCGTGAAAATCCCCCTGGTTGGAAGATCCTTCTCCAAAGGTAACAAAAGAGACGATATCCTTTTTATCCATGCGTCCCGCAAGCGCGATTCCGACTGCATGAGGAACCTGCGTCGTAACAGGGGATGAGCCCGTTACGATTCTGTTTTCCTTTTGCCCGAAGTGGCCCGGCATCTGCCTTCCGCCTGAGTTCGGGTCAGCCGCTTTCGCAAAACCCGACATCATCAAATCCTTTGCAGTCATACCGAATGCAAGCACAACCCCTATATCTCTGTAGTACGGAAGCACATAGTCGGTATCACGGTTTAAGGCATAGGCCGCGCCTACTTGTGCCGCTTCCTGTCCTTGACATGAAACAACGAACGGAATTTTGCCCGAGCGGTTTAAGAGCCACATTCTTTCGTCGATTTTTCTGGCTAACAGCATGGTTCTATACATTTCAACGGCTTCTTCGTCAGAGAGCCCTAATGCTTGATGGCGGTTTGTAGTCATTCAAACCCCTCCTTCTTTCCTTTTAAAAATGAATCGCGTTTCCGTCTGCGGCTAACGCAGCTTCTCCAATCGCTTCTGACAGCGACGGATGCGGATGTATGGACTGGCCGATTTCCCAAGGCGTCGCATCGAGCACCTTGGCAAGCCCCGCTTCAGAGATCATATCGGTGACGTGCGGGCCGATCATATGAACACCGAGAATATCATCTGTATTCCGATCGGCGACGATTTTGACAAAGCCGTCGCTTTCTCCGTATACAAGAGCCTTTCCGATCGCCATGAACGGAAACTTCCCGATTTTCAGTTCATGCCCTTTTCGGGCGGCTTCTTCTTCTGTCAGACCGACGCTCGCCGCTTCCGGATTTGAATAAATGCATTTCGGCACAAGAGCGGCATCAAGCGGAGCCGGATTAAGACCCGCCATATGCTCAACGGCAATGATGCCTTCACGGGAGGCCACATGCGCAAGCTGCAGCCCGCCGACAACATCACCGATCGCATAAATGTGCGATTCCTTCGTCTGCCCGGCTTCGTTCACGATGATAGAACCGTTTTCCGCTTCAATGTCCGTGTTTTCAAGGCCGATCCCTTCAATGTTCGGCTGGCGGCCGATGGAAACAAGCATTTGTTCCGCGTGATACGTTTCTTTTTTTCCATTCTTTTCAGCGGCAATTGAAACGCCGTCCGCTTTTTCCAATGTATCCGGAAGCACTTTCGCACCCGTCACGATCTTAATTCCTTTTTTCGTTAACAGTTTTTCCATCTCGCTTGAAATATCACGGTCTTCAGTCGGCAAAATGCGGTCCGCATATTCAATCACAGTGATATTGACGCCGAAATCGTTCAGCATGGATGCCCATTCAATTCCGATGACACCGCCGCCGACGATCATCATGGATTGGGGCAGACGTTCAAGCTCTAACGCTTCATCTGATGTCAGAATATATGTACCGTCTGCTTCTAAACCCGGCAGCATTTTCGGTCTTGAACCGGTTGCGATAATCAATTGTTTCGGTATCAGCATGTCGTTTTCTTCACCATTTGCGTATTCGACGGAAACCGTACCGGGAAGAGGTGAGAAGATGGAAGGGCCGAGCATACGTCCGTACCCGTTGAATACATCAATCTTCCCCTTTTTCATCAAGTGGGCGACACCGCCGGCCAGCCGGTCAACGATTCCCTGCTTTCGTTTTTGCACGCTGTCAAAGCGGAGGGAGACACCTTCCGTTTCAATGCCGAATGCTGCCGCTTCCTTTGCGGTTCGGTACACTTCCGCGCTTCTTAACAGCGCTTTACTCGGGATACATCCTTTATGCAGGCATGTTCCGCCGAGCTTTTCTTTTTCTACAACGGCCGTTTTTAAGCCGAGCTGGGCCGCTCTGATGGCGGCTACATAACCGCCCGTGCCGCCGCCCAGAATGACCACATCATACTCAGTCGCCATTTGTTTTCACTCCTTCGCCGATCTGATATTGCTTTGACTGCTCCTCACCGGCTAAAACCCGAAGCGCGCCTTGCGTGAGAGATTGCAGTTCATTTTCTCCCGGGTACACCAGTACATCCGAAATCCAATCTATGTACGATCTGATAGCGGATACGAAACTTTTCCCGTACGCCAATCCGCCCGTCAGGACGATAATGTCTACTTTTCCTTTTAAAACGGCGCTTGCCGCCCCGATTTCTTTTGCTACTTGATAAGCCATGGCGTCATAAATGAGCCGCGCGTTTTCATCTCCGGCCTGAATGCGTTTTTCCACTTTGACAGCGTCCGTTGTCCCCAGGTAGCCGGAGAGTCCGCCCGTGCCGACAAGTTTTTTCATCATATCGGCTTTTGAATACTTGCCGGAAAAACACATCTCCACCAAATCACCCGCCGGAACGGTTCCCGCGCGCTCCGGGCTGAAGGGTCCTTCTCCGTGAAGCCCGTTGTTGACATCCGTCACCCGTCCGCAATCATGGACACCGACTGTGGTGCCGCCGCCCATATGAGTGACGATCATCTTCATCTGTTCATACCGTTTGCCGAGGGACGCCGCCGCCTGACGGGCAACAGCTTTTTGGTTCAAAGCATGGAAAATGCTTTTCCGCTTGATTTCAGGCATTCCCGATACTTTAGCGAGCGGAGTCATCTCATCCACCACGACCGGATCGACGATATACGCGGGAATATTTAATCCGTCAGCTATTTCCCTGGCAATAATTCCGCCCAGATTAGAAGCATGCTGGCCGTTGTAGCCGTTTTTCAAATCAGTGATCATGGCGTCATTCACTTCATATGTGCCGCCCTCAATCGGTCTGAGCAGGCCGCCTCTGGCACAAACGGCATCGAACTTTGAAATGTTGATGCCCTGTTCGTGTAAAGACTCAAGAATGCTTATTTTTCGAAATTCGTATTGGTCGATAATGCTGTTAAATGTTTTCAGCTCTTCTTCGGGATGCCGCAGCGTCTTTTCAAAGATACAGCGTTCATTGTGAAAGACACCGATTTTCGTTGATGTTGAGCCTGGATTCAGAATGAGAATGCGTTTTTCCTTTTCGAACATTTTCATACCTCCAGATCAAATTCCTATCGTCTGCTTAATATACTTTGGCCGTTTTGCAGAAACTGGCTTCTTGAACGGCGCATGCGCTCAATTCGTTCCTCAGCCAAACGGTCAGCCGCTAAGTATGTCGGAATGCCGTCACGCGCGGAAATATCGAGCACCCGCTCAATGTTTGCATAGATGCCCTCAACCTTTTTCAAAGCCCGCTCAGCATTGTAGCCGTAAAGCTCATCGGCTACATTGATGACGCCGCCTGCATTGATGACATAATCCGGAGCGTACACGATTCCCATTTCATGAATGGTATCGCCGTGACGTGTTTCTTTCAGCTGGTTATTGGCCGCTCCCGCAATGACTTTCGCCTTCAGCTGTTTAATCGTGTCATCGTTAATGACGGCGCCGAGAGCACATGGGGCATAAATATCGCACGCCTGTGAGTAAATGTCGTCGGGATCAACTGCGCGGGCGCCGAAGTCCTCAACAGCACGTTTAACAGATTCTTTATTGATATCCGTTACGATTAAAGAAGCGCCTTCTTCGTGAAGGTGGCGGCATAGATTGTAAGCCACATTTCCCACGCCTTGCACGGCAATTGTTTTACCTTCCAGTGAATCAGTGCCAAACGCCGCTTTCGCTGCGGCTTTCATCCCTTTGTAGACGCCGTACGCCGTAACCGGGGACGGATTTCCTGATGAACCGAATGCCGGAGAAATTCCGGTTACATAGTCTGTTTCATCATGAATGATGTCCATATCTTCCACGGTGGTGCCGACGTCTTCCGCCGTAATATACCTTCCGTTTAAGCCTTGGATGTACCGGCCGAACGCGCGGAACATTTCTTCATTTTTATCTTTGCGCGGGTCTCCGATAATAACGGTTTTCCCGCCGCCTAAGTTTAAACCGGCAGCCGCATTTTTATAAGTCATGCCTTTTGCGAGTCTTAGTGCATCTTCAATCGCCGCTTCTTCACTGTCATATGTCCACATTCTTGTTCCGCCGAGTGCAGGGCCGAGCGTCGTATCATGAATCGCGATGATCGCTTTTAATCCGGATTGTTCATCTTGGCAGAATACCAATTGTTCGTAATCATAAGTCTCCATATATTTAAAAATTTCCATAGGTTCGTTCCTCCTACTGTTCTTGTGATGCGCAAATCGCAAGCGCAATTGAATACAGTTTATTTTCTGCGGTATCCGCTCTGCTCGTTAATGCGATCGGCGCTTTTGCACCGGCGATGACGGCAGCAACATTTGCTTTCGCAAAATAAATCAATGACTTATAAAGCATATTTCCGGCCTCGATTGAAGGAACCAAGAGAATATCCGCCTGGCCCGCTACGCTTCCGGAAATCCCTTTTTGCAGCGCAGCCGCTCGGGATACGGCATTATCCAAAGCAAGCGGTCCGTCCGCAATGCAGCCGGTAATCTGTCCTCTGTTGCACATCTGGACGATCGCAGCCGCGTTCAGGGTCGCCTCCATTTTCGGATTAACCGTTTCAATAGCGGCAAGGACTGCGGCTTTCGGCATAGGGTTCCCTACTGAATGTGCGACATGAACCGTATTTTGCAGAATATGCCCGAGCTCTTCAAGAGACGGGGCAATGTTCAGCGCTGAATCAGTCACATACATCAGCCGGTCATAGTCCGGCACCTCAAAAACGGCTACATGTGATAACACCCTTTTTGAACGAAGCCCTTCATGGCGGTTTAAAACCGATTTCAGAAGAGTTGAGCTCGGCAGATTCCCTTTCATTAAAATGTCCGCCTCTTGTTCACGCACTGCGCGCACTGCTTTTGCCGCAGATTCTTCGGGTGAATCGGCGTGGATGATTTCAGCATTGAACTTCGGCTCATTTGCCAGAAGCTCTTTCAGCTTTCCGCTGTCACCCGTCAGTAAAAATCGTGCCGACAAGTGTTCTGCCGCCATTTTGACGGCCTGGATCACTTCTTTATCTGCTGCGTGGGCCACTGCAATGGTTTTTGCGTTTTTTGCCGCGGCTTTTTCAACTAGGTCTCTCAGCTTCATTTTGTACCACCTTCCTTGTGCGAATCCGCTTTTAACAATGCAAGTTCCGTGCCAAATATGCGGGAGGGTTTATTCCGGCTTTTTTCAAGAAAACATGCAGCTGTTTGCGCTTTCTCTGCAATTTATTGCATGCCGTCATTTGCAAGGCCGTACTTGTCCATTTTGTAGTACAGATTCCGAATGCTGACACCAAGCGCTTTTGCCGTTTTGGTTCGGTTGAATTTATGCTTTTCAAGCGTTTTTTGAATGACGTGCGCTTCAAATTTTTCAACAGCCTGAGACAGCTTTTCCCCTTCCACATCCGGAAAATCACTTTGGGTGCCGTTTTTTTCATTCAGCTCTGATTCAAAAACAGGCAGATGCTGCTGTTCGATCCGTTCCATGTGCGGCTCTAAAAATATCATTGCCCGTCCGAGAACATTTTCAAGCTCCCGGACGTTTCCCGGCCAGCTGTAGGCTGATAAAGCTCGCAGCGCGTTCGGTGTGAGCCCCTTTACATTGCGGCCGTAATCCTGATTGATTTTTTCAATGAGCCGAATGCTCAGCGCTTCAATATCTTCTTTGCGCTGCCGAAGCGGCGGGATTGAGATCGGATAGCGGTTAATCCGGTAATACAGGTCTTCACGGAACGCGCCTTCGGCCATGGCCTTTTCGATGTTGACGTTTGTCGCTGCGATAATTCTGACATTGACAGAAATCGCTTTAGCGCCGCCGACTCTGATAATTTCTTTTTCCTGCAGAACTCTGAGCAGCTTTGCCTGGGTGCTTTGGGTCAGCTCTCCGATTTCATCTAAGAAAATGCTGCCGTTATTCGCTTCCTCAAAAAGTCCTTTTTTGCCCCCGCGCCTCGCGCCCGTAAACGCGCCTTCCTCATAGCCGAAAAGCTCGGATTCTAGCAGGGATTCAGAAAGGGCCGCACAATTGACCCGGATGAATTTATTGTATTTTCGGTCGCTTTCATTATGGATGGCGTGGGCGAAAAGTTCTTTTCCTGTGCCGGATTCTCCCCGCAGCAGAATCGTCGCCGGCGTTTTCGCCCCGAGCTTCGCCTGTTCAAGGGCGACCAGCATTTGTTCACTCGTGCCGATAATGTCGTCAAACGTGTATTTCGCTTCAAGCGTGCGGATGATCTGGCGCGCCCGATTCAGCTCAGCAGTCAGCGTTTTAATTTCTGACACATCGTGAATGACGCCGACGCTGCCTTTTAAAATACCGTCCACAATAACGGGGGCAACATTTACGATAACATCCTTTTTATTGGGGCCGACCTTCATCCTCACACCCCGCACGGGCCGCCTTGTCCCCAATACTTTCAGGTGCATGCTTTCCCCTTCTGAGATATCGGTGGAAGCGGGTTTTCCGATGACTTCGCTTTCTGACAGCCCGGTCATTTTTGTATACGCTTTGTTGATTAACATTCCGATGCCGTTTTCATCAACGACGGAAATGGCCTCGTCTGAGGATTGAATAATCGCTTCAAGCATGGTGCGGATTTGTTTTAAGTTCGTGACCTCTTCCGCCAGTTCAACTGCATCGGTAATGTCTTTAAACACGCATAACGCGCCGAGAAGTTTTCCGCCTTCATCAATGATCGGCAGTCTTGTCGTGACAATCTGCAGGTGCTTTCCGAGAAGCTGCTTCTGGTTATATTCCGGCTCTCTCGTTTCCAGAATCCGCGGCAGCTTTGTGTTCGGCACTACGTCTTTAATTTGGCGGCCGATGACATCCTCCCGTTTTTGGCCGACCATTTTTTCTGCCATCTGATTAAATAAAATGATCGTTTCGTTGACGTCTATAAAAATCATGCCGTCGTGCGTTGAATTAAAAATCCGGTCATGCTTATACGTCTGCGACTTGAGCATTTGGATAAGCTGCTGTTTTTCCTCCATCAGCTGAAACACCATGTACGCCAATTTTCCCGGCATGACGATGGTTTGTTCTTTTTTCTCATGGAGCAGCTCATCCATGACCGCTTTATCGCCTGTTGTATGGATGATAATATCTATATCTTCGGTTATGTAAGGTTTCCAATCTGATGAGGTTGCAATTCCATATTTCCGGGCTTCTTGCAGCCCTTGCGCCTCCGGATCTTGATCAACCACCGCAATAATCCGGATCAGCTTTGTTTTCATCAAAATCTGTAGGAGCGCCGTGCCTCCTTTACCAGCACCTATAATCAGCACCTTCTGCATCCCGATACCCCTTTATATGAAAAAATTTGCACACCTGTATTTTCCGTTGCAATAATTTGCACAACCCCTATGTTACCACGTTTTGATCTCTTGACAAAATATTTTTTCGATTGGACAATAAAGGAAAACATATCGTAAAGGGGTTTTCTGAATATGAGCCGGCTTGTTGCGCTTTTGATTCTGGTCCTCCCCGGCGCTGTCGCGGCGCTCGGCATTAAGCTGATGAGAGATGCATTATTCGGGCATGTGTTTTCCCCGTTTCCGTCCCTTTTTCTTCAGGGGGCGGCCGGATTGGCGTTTTTTTTGTTCGGCCTTTATGTTCTGGCCGGGTTTATTCTGTACAGAGATCGGAAACGCAATCAAGTCAGCCCGCGGTTCAGGAAAAAAAAGCTGTAAAAAAAGCCCTTGCAAAAAAAGGGCTTTTTCAGTCGTCCGGCAGTATCGTTTTGGCAATGGATTGATCCAGTTCTTCATAGTCATCGTAAGCGATCGTTTCATATAATTCTTTTCTCGTCTGCATATCTGAAAGCCCCTCTTTTTGCGAGCCTTCTTCTTTCAGAAGGCGGAAAATACGCTCAAAAGCCTTGGCCGCCGTTCTGAGTGACGTGACCGGGTAAATGACCATCTGACAGCCCATATCGGAAAATTCATCAGCACTGTAATACGGCGTTTTTCCGAATTCAGTCATGTTTGCGAGAATCGGCACACTGATTTGTTTGGAAAACGCTCTGAATTCACTTTCGGATTGGAGCGCTTCCGGAAAAACAGCGTCAGCACCCGCTTTTATATAAGCGGACGCCCTTGTTAATGCCCCCTCCAGCCCTTCCTGCTGTCTGGCGTCTGTTCTCGCAACAACAAGAAGGGTCGGCGCGGCCCGCTTGACCGCTTGGATTTTTTGCGCCATTTCTTCAATCGGCACGAGCTGCTTCCCATTCAGATGTCCGCATTTTTTCGGCAGGCGCTGATCCTCCATCTGGACGGCGGCCGCGCGCGCTTCATACATTTCTTTCGCCGTCCGGGCGGCATTCAGCACTCCTCCGAAACCCGTGTCAATATCGACAAGGACGGGCAGATCAGACGAGCGGACCAGATCTTTAACCCGTTCAGCCATTTCCGCCGACGTGATGATCCCTAAATCGGGCAGCCCTCTGCTCGCCGTGTAAGCCGCGCCTGATAAATAAAGAGCCGAAAACCCCGTTTTCTTGGCGATAAGAGCGGCCATCGCATCGTGAGCGCCGGGGATCTGCAATAGATCCGGCGCTGCCATCAGCGTACGGAACCGCTCTGCAAGCTCCTCTTGAGACGACTGCTCGCTGACGATCCACGTCATGTTTGTCACCCTCCTATTTTATACGAGAAATAAGTCCATAAATTCACTAACGCTGAGCTTCTGCATTCGGCCGCTATGTTCGCAGGCCTCTTCGATTTTTCGCTGCTGCTTCAATGAAAAATGAGTGCTGATGTTTGCTGAAAACTTGGCAAGAATCTTCGGAACGGCTTCTTTTCTGCGAAACCGGTGTCCGAGCGGGTATTCACATTCAATCCGTCCCGTAGCCGTGCCGTCTGTAAAATGCACCTGTACGGCATTTGATATGGATCGCTTATTCGGGTCTAAGTAATCTTTTGAGTACGCTTTGTGTTCCGTCACCTCCATTTTGCTCCGCAATGTATCAATTCGCGGGTCAGACGCCGTTTCCTCTTCATAATGATCCGCCGTGATATCTCCGAAAAGCAGCCCGATTGCCGTAATATACTGGAGGCAGTGATCCCGGTCAGCCGGATTGTGAAGCGGCCCTTTTTTATCGATAATCCGGATTGCCGACTCATGGGTCATAATCGTGATCCTATCAATGTCTTCAATGCGGTCTTTCACCTCCGGATGAAGCCGGACCGCGCATTCCGCCGCTGTCTGGGCGTGAAATTCAGCCGGGTAGGATACTTTAAATAAAACATTCTCCATCACATAGGACCCAAGCGGGCGGGCAAGCTTCATTTCCTGCCGGTTAAACAGTACGTCTTGAAATCCCCACCCAGATGCAGTCAGGGCCGTCGGGTACCCCATTTCACCTTTTTGCGCCATAAGGGCCAAATATACGCCTCTGCTCGTCGCGTCGCCGGCCGCCCATGATTTGCGTGATCCGGTGTTCGGCGCATGACGATACGTTCTGAGGCTTGAATTATCAATCCAAGCGTGAGATACGGCGTTATTGATTTCCTCTCTTGATCCGCCCAGCATTTGCGCGCAAACAGCCGCAGTCGCCACTTTCACAAACAGCACATGGTCAAGCCCCACTCTGTTTAAGCTGTTTTCCAAAGCGAGAATCCCTTGAATTTCGTGCGCTTTGATCATTGCGCAAAGCACATCGCGCACGGTAAGCGGTTCTTTCCCTTCTGAAATCCGCACTCTGGATATATAATCCGCACAAGCCAATATGCCTCCGAGATTGTCAGACGGATGACCCCATTCCGCAGCAAGCCACGTATCATTATAATCGAGCCACCTGTTGATACAGCCGATATTAAAAGCAGCCGTGACCGGGTCTAAAACAAAAGGCGTGCCCGGGACTCTGCTGCCGTTGGGCACGGAGGTTCCCGGGACAATCGGGCCGAGCAGCTTTGTACATTCGGGATAGCTGAGCGCCAAAATTCCGCAGCCTATCGTATCAAGAAGCACATATCCTGCCGTAGCGAAAGCTTCTGAACTGTCAATCTCCTGATGAAGCACGTAGTCAGAAATCTCTTCGATTACAGCGTCCATTCGGCGGGGTTCTGTCATGTTTTCATCTTCCTTTCTCATCTGTTTACAGGCGCGCTCCGGTATAGCGGACACGCGGGCGGAAAAGCCGGTTTCGGCTGTGCTGTTCAATAACGTGGGCGCACAGTCCGACCGTCCGTGCACTGAAGAATATAGGCGTGTACAGCGGGATCGGGATGCCGAGCATGTAATAGACCGGCGCTGCGTAGTAATCTAAATTCGGATAAAGGCCTTTTTTCTCCCTCATGACGGTTTCGCCGGCTTCACACATATTATAAAGACGGAAATCACCTGAAAGATCAGACAGCTTTTTTAACGCTTCTTTCATCATGAGCGCCCTCGGGTCCATTTTTTTCATGTAGACACGGTGGCCGAAGCCCATGATTTTTTCTTTGTTTGCGAGTTTTTGAGTTAATAATTGTGTAAACCCGTCTGTATCCTTCGCTTCTTCAAGCATGTACATAACCGCTTCGTTCGCGCCGCCGTGAAGGTTTCCTTTAAGCGAGGCGACGGCTCCGGTCAGCGCGCCGTAAATATCCGATTGCGTCGAAGCAATGACACGGGCCGTAAACGTTGAGTTCGGCAATTCATGCTCACTGTATAAAAGAAGCGACCGGTCGAAGATTTCTTCTTCCAAAGATGACGGCGTTTTTCCGGTAATCATATATAAAAAGTTTGCGCTGTATGATAAGGTTCCGACCGGCGCCAAAGGCTCCAGCCCGTTGATGACTCGATAGCTGTTGACCGTCAGATTCGGCATTTTGCCTATCAGTCCGCGTACGCGGTGCTGATTTACGGAAGATGAACGGTCATCGATGTCCTTGTCAAAGCCTCCAAGGGCGGACAAACCCGTCCTCAGTCCGTCCATCGGGTGAGTATGTTCGGGCAGCAGACGGCATATGTGCAAGATTTCCTCGGGAAGATGTCCGCCGCGCCGAACGTCTTCTTCAAGCGCCGCCTTCTCTTTCGCATCAGGAAGTCTGTCTTCCAATAAGAGATGAACAATGTCCATATAGCCGGCCGTTTTAGAAAGCTCAATCAGATCGTGGCCTTTGATTAAAATACTGCCCTGCTGTGTATCCAGGAAAGAAATCCCCGTTTCCACCGCAATGACGCCATCTAAACCGGGGGAATAAGATTCCATGGTTTCGCTCCTTTTCGCACTTTTTATTGAAGAAGATACTTAGAAATAATCAGCCTTTGAATCTCATTGGTTCCTTCATAGATTTGCGTGACTTTCGCATCCCGAAATAAACGCTCCGCGGGATATTCTTTCATATAGCCGTAGCCGCCGTGAATCTGCACAGCCTCCACCGCCGCTTTCATCGCCGCATCGGACGCGAATTGCTTCGCCATAGATGCTTCTTTTCCGCACGGAAGCCCTCGCTGATACAGATCAGCAGCATGATAGACCAATAATTTGGCAGCTTCCGCATTCGTCGCCATGTCAGATAATTTAAATGAAACGGCCTGATTCGAAGCGATGGGTCTGCCGAACTGGCTGCGGGTTTTGGCGTACTCCACCGAGCAGCCGAGCGCCGCTTCGATAATCCCGAGCGCCTGAGCCGCTATGCCGATCCGTCCGACGTCAAGGTTTTTCATGGCGATTGAAAAGCCCTCGCCCTCTTCGCCGAGCCGGTTTTCAATCGGAATTTCCGCTTGGTCAAACTGCAATTCGACAGTATTGGAACCTAACAGTCCGAGCTTTTTTTCTTTTTTTCCGATAGAAAAACCGGGTGTGTTTTTCTCAATGATAAACGCGGAAATTCCCTTTCTCCCTTTACCCGGATCGGTTATGGCGAATGTCAGATACAGATCTGCCGCTCCGCCGTTTGTAATAAAGATTTTTGAACCGTTCAGAATATATGAACCGCCTTTTCGCACGGCCGTTGTTTTCAGGCTTCCCGCATCAGATCCGGATTGAGGCTCAGTAAGCGCAAACGCCCCAATATATTCGCCCGCTGCCAGCTTCGGAATATACGTTTGTTTTTGGGCTTCTGTCCCGAAATGCAAAATCGGGATTGTCCCTACCGATGTGTGGACGGATAAAATGACGCCGACGGCCGCGCTGACTTTTGATATTTCATGAATCGCTAAAATGTAAGATGTTGTATCAGCACCCGCCCCGCCGTAAGCTTCCGGGACGGGAATGCCCATCAATCCCGCTTCGCCCATTTTTTTAATCAGCCGCTCCGGAAATTCATCTGTTGATTCCATGAGCTCAACCACCGGCGCGATTTCCTTGCGGGCAAAATCACGCACCATTTTTCTCATCATGATGTGCTCTTCTGTAAAATGCATGGCTGCCGTCTCCCCTCATGATCTTTACGTCATCTGCCGTACTCATAAAAACCGCGCCCGCTTTTTTTGCCGAGCCAGCCGGCGCTGACATATTTTCTGAGCAGAGGGCATGGGCGGTATTTCGGATCTCCGAGCCCCGCATAGAGAACCTCCATAATGGAAAGGCACGTATCCAGACCGATGAAGTCAGCTAATGTTAAAGGACCCATCGGATGCCGCATGCCGAGCTTCATCACCTCATCAATCGCTTCCTTTGAAGCTGCTCCTTCGTAAAGGCAATAAACGGCTTCGTTAATCATCGGCATTAATATGCGATTAGATATAAAGCCCGGGAAGTCATTGACTTCGACAGGGGTTTTATTCATCCGGACGGCAAGCTCCTTTACTGTTTCCGCCGTTTCTTCCGATGTGGCGAGTCCACTGATGACTTCGACAAGCTCCATGACAGGAACCGGATTCATAAAATGCATGCCGATTACTTTTTCAGGCCTTTTTGTGGCCGCGGCAAGCTCCGTAATGGGAAGAGAAGACGTATTGCTTGCCAATACGGCATGCGGGGGACAGATTTTATCTAGTGTGTCAAACAATTCTGCTTTTGCTTTTTTGTTTTCGGCAATGGCTTCAATTATAAAATCAGCATCTCCCGCTTCTGTGAGTTCTGCCGGGGAAATACGGCTGAAAACGGCATCTGTCTCCTGCTGTGACTTCCGTCCTTTTGCCTGCTCTTTCTCCAGGTTTGTCTTTATGCGGTGAAGACCTTTTGTTACCGTTTCCGGCTCCCAATCGTATAACTTGACGGCAAACCCGGCTTCTGCAGCCGTCTGAGCGATGCCTGCTCCCATCTGACCGGCACCTGCGACCATGATTGTTTTCATCTTCATCCGGCGCTCCCTCCTTTGATCAGTACACCTCCAGCAGGACGGCATCTCCTTGAGCCGCTCCGCTGCATATAGCCGCTATGCCTAAACCTCCTCCGCGACGCTTTAATTCGTATATTAAACTCATGATGATTCTCGCTCCGCTTGCGCCGATCGGGTGGCCGAACGCGATTGCCCCTCCGTTTACATTCACTTTCTCCCGGCTGAACCCGGCTATTTTTTCACTCACGAGCACGACGGACGCAAATGCTTCATTTACTTCAAACAAATCAATATCGTCAACGGACAGTCCGGTTTTTGTCAAGAGCCGGCTGATGGCCTCTCCCGGGGCGCTTGCCAGCTCGGACGCTTCCAGTCCGACTGACGCAAAGCCAAGTATCGCTGCGAGCGGCCTGACATGCTGCTTCGCGGCTTTTTCCTCTGACATCAGCACAAATGCTCCGGCCCCGTCATTTACACCTGGAGCGTTTCCGGCTGTAACCGTTCCGTCGGCTGTAAAAATAGGCTTGAGCGCTGCGAGCTGCTCAAGGCTCGTATCAGGGCGCAGCCCCTCATCCGCTTCAACGGTATGCTGTTTGCCCTTTTTGCCGGTCCAGGTGACGGGGACAATTTCTTCACGCAATTTGCCCGCCTCGGCCGCCTCAGCCGCGCGTTTCTGGCTCAAAAGAGCGTAATGATCCTGTTCATCCCGGGAAATGCCGTACTTTTTGGCCGCAGTGCTTCCGTGGACAGCCATATGCACCCGGTCGAACGCACAGGTCAGCCCGTCATGAACCATTAAATCCTGAAACACCCCGTCCCCCATCCTCACACCCCAGCGGCCGGCCGGAATGGCGTACGGAATGTTGCTCATGCTTTCCATTCCGCCTGCAATCAGCACGTCCGCATCTTTCGCCCGGATCATTTGATCACAGATGGTAACGGCCCTGAGCCCTGATGCACAGACCTTATTAATGGTTTCAGCCGGAACGGACCATGGAAGCCCGGCATATCTTGCAGCCTGCCGTGCCGGAATCTGCCCGGCACCCGCCTGGACGACCATTCCCATCACCGCTCCTTCCGCTTCGCTTTCACTGATAGCGGCGCGCTTGATTGCTTCTTTTATGGCAATGCCGCCAAGCTCGGCTGCCTTTACCTCTTTTAATGCGCCGCCGAATTTTCCGAACGGCGTTCTTGCCGCACTGACGATAACCGTTTTTCCCACAATTTTGCCTCACTTTCAATAAGATAAAAGATAACGCTTACACAAAACGCCCTGTTACAATATATGAACCGGCTGACCGAGTTATGATTGCACCGCCTTTTTCCCGCCCATAAAAAAAAGAAGACTGCCTGAACAGTCTTCTCAGCTGCGGCATTCTTCTTTTATAGAAACAGCCAGCTTTGGATAATCGGTAAAAATCGCGTCTGCTCCCGCTTTCATCAGCTGCTTCATATCCTCAGGACGATTGACGGTGAACGGACGGAGCGCCGCTTGGTGTTTTGCAAGATGTTTGATCACTTCAGCGCTCACCGCCGGCGTACCGAGCTTCGGATGATAACCCGAAGCGGGAATGGCTGCAAGATACCGTTCAGGCCGGTACAGCACATCCATTGTCAGCACCGCCCGTTCAATTTCAGGCGCCAGGGCGTGGCAAACCGCGAGACTCTCATGATTAAATGAAGAAAAAATAACGCGCTTTTCCAGTCCGTAATATCTGACTTTTTTAATCACTTCTTCTTCCATTCCTTCGTAACGGAATACACTGTTTTTCAGCTCAATGTTTATCAGAAAATCAGCACGTTCCGCAAAACGCAGCACATCTGACAAAAGCGGAATTCTGACACCTTTAAAAGCATCTTTCCATTTTCCGGCGGCATCGGCGGTTCTGATTTTGTCATACGCCGTATCTTTCACAAATCCTTTCAAAGACGTCGTGCGGTCGAGGGTTTCATCGTGAATGACCACGATGCGGCCGTCTTTTGTCATCTGTACATCAAGTTCAATTCCGTCAGCCCCGTCCTCAATCGCTTTTTTGAACGCGGGCATCGTATTTTCCGGGCAGTCGCCCGACGCCCCCCGGTGGGCAAAAATATTCGTCATATGTGTCACCTCAGGTGTTTGTCATCGGTTTTCTCTATTATAATCGTTATGCACATCAGGAGGGCGCTATTTACACATATTTTATAATTACCGGCCGCTGTAATAGGTTTCGATTCCGTTTACAACGGCGTCCGCGGCGTGCTCTTGTCCGTTATCGCTTTTCAGCTTGTCCGCATCTTGAGGATTTGTGATAAAACCTAATTCAGCCAGCACACTCGGCATCTTTGAATATGTAATGACATAAAAAGGAGCTTCTTTTACGCCTCTGTCCCTCATCCCTAAAGACGTGACAAGCTGCTGCTGGATGTCGGAAGCAAGCCTTTCGCTGTCTGCGCCTTCATATGTCGAATTAAAATACGTTTCCGTGCCCGTTGCCGTTGATACGGCTGAATTCGTATGGAGGCTGACGAATAAATCGGATTGGCTGGCGCTTGCTTTCGCCACCCGCTCGTCCAAACGTAAAAAAGTATCGTCAGTCCTTGAAGCTACAGGTTTTGCGCCTTCTGTCTCCAATTTGGCGATCACCTTGTTTGACACCGCTAAATTGATGTTTTTCTCAAGCAGTCCATTTCCGCCAGCCCCGCTGTCTTCTCCGCCATGTCCGGCATCGATATAAATGGTTTTCCCTTGCAAAGGTTCAGCTGCATAAGCAGACGGCGCAAGCAGAAGCAGAGCGGCACCGAAGGCAGCAGCGCTTTTTGTCAGTAAACCCACGTTTTTTTCCTCCCCGTTTTCACATATCTGTTTCTTTTTTCAGTTCCTCAAGCCGTAATTGTCCGTTGCTCTCTTTTTTATAGGTGATTTGCACCGCCGTATGTTCAGGCAGAGACTGACATTCAAACCGCTTGGCGAAAGGCACCTTCACCTCTTGCCTTTCTCCGTCAATTTCGACCGCGATTGTATCGTTTCCGGCCGCTTTTATAAATGTTCCTTCCTGTGTAAATGACGGCGCCGCATCAGCCTCCGCGGTATACTCGCAGCCTGATAACAGCCATGCGGTGAAGATCAGAAGTATGACAGACTTCACACAGATCACCTCACGTTTTCTCATTCGGCTTTATCTTTGAACAGAATGGCCGATTTGTAAAGGGAGCCTTCATTCCTCCAGCGCTTTTCCATATTTGGAATGAAGGCTATCTGACCTGCTGTTTACCTGAACTTAGAAAGAAAACAAGCTGATCAGTCTATGAAAAAGGTTCTGTCTGAAGGCCGAATATGCAGAATTTAACGGAAACGGACGACTTTCTGTTCATTTTGAAAAAATATCAGATCGGCAAAAAAAAGAGAGCCGCGTCATGCGCTCTCCCGAATAGAAACATTCATATTTATTTTGAGCTTTTCATAAAATGAACGGGACAACTTAAAAGAGCAGCGTATTGGCGGCAATGATGAGAATAATCACTCCGCTCAGCACCGTGCTGAACTGTCCGACGTGAAAAGAACCGATGCGCAATGATGCGGCTTTTTTTCCAAGCGAGCAGCCGACCCAAATGGTCAAAAAGCTTCCGACCGCCGCAGTGATGGAAATGGCAGCGGGAGAAAGTCCGATCAACCCCGCGCTTAATCCGTTGGTCAGCGCATTTGCGGATACGGCCACCCCGAGAACCATGGATTCCAATATACCGATTTCTCCCGAACCGTCGGCATCCGCTGCCTCCGGATTTTGCAGCAGACCGGCAAAACGGCCTTTTTTTCCTGACGCGCCAACACGCGCTGTTTTTCTCGGCACAGCCAGGAGAATGATGCGGATACCGATGACAGATAAAATAAACGCCGCCAGCAATACAGGAAGAAAGCCCGGTAAAACGGCTGAAATCCATTTGCCGAAATAAATTCCGATATAACTGAATACAAAACAGATAAAAGCGATCATCATATTCGACGCATGCGATATTTTGATTTTTCTGATGCCGTATGACATCCCCACTCCTAAATTATCAATGCTCGAGGACACTGCCAAACCTAAAATCAATAACCAAGCCATGTTCGTTTCTCTCCATTCTTTGATGTCTTTTCAACATGTTGTGCCGTTGAATCTACACTATCCTATTCAGCAGCACAGAAAAGGTACCTTTTCTGCAAAAATTATTGATTAATGATCATCATTCCGGCGGAAACGAGGTGACACCCTTGACAGAAAATAAAAATAAGACACTGGGGCCCCTTTTAAAATCACTGCTTGATAAGCACTCGCTCTCCATGAGAAAACTCGGCGCCTTAACAAACATTGATACGGCCACCATCTCCCGGATTATAAACGGAAAACAGAAGGCCAATTTAAAGCATCTTCAGGAATTTTCAAAACATCTCCGCACCCCGCTGGAGGAATTGCTTGAGGCGTCAGGCATAGACATCGGCCATGAAAAAGAAGCTGCGCCGCAAGACCCGATGCACGCGATTCAGGATATGCTGAATATGGCCGAGATGTTTGATCAGCCTTTTTCCCGGGAGCAAATTGAACGCGAACTGACCAGATATGAACAATATGCCAAAACCCAGCAAGGCCATCGCCTGATTTGCGATGAGTTTCAAAAGAAAATGGACAATGAAGAAAGCGTCGGCCCTTTTATTGATCATTTGAAAAACATGCATCATCAGTATATGGATGAATCAACACCGGCTGAAGACCGCGCGATTCTCGGGAGCGCGCTGCTGTATTATATTTTAGCGACCGACGTCATTCCGGATTACATGTTTCCGATCGGCTACCTGGATGACGCCATCGCCGTTCAAATCGCTTTGAACCGGCTGAAAAAAAAGTAAAGGCGCTTAAAAAAGCGCCCTTTTTGTGTTGAAAAATATGAAACACCGCATTACGGTTTTGTCAAAACAGAGACAGCTGTCATATGATACATCAACCTAACAAAAAGGAGGGTGTCTTCTATGGACAGCAACACAGTTGTGGCAGTGTGCGCTCTGTTAAGTGTTGTGATTCAGATCGGAACGATATTCGCCGCAGGAAAGTGGAAAAAAGAATAAACAAATTGACGGTTTTTTCGCACAAGCGTATGCTTATAAATAACCTTGTAAAAGATAAGAAAGAAGATATGCATATGAAAAAAATCATTCTCCTCTTCGCCGCCGCTGTCATATTCAGCTCGATCGGCCATCAAATTTCAGGAGGATATAAAGATCCTGAAAAAGAACGGAGAAAACCGTTTCATTCGTTTAAATGGTTCAGCCGGTCATAACCTCAGGAAGAAGAACAAGCAAAATAATTGCACACAATTAAAACATAAGCTAGAATACGGACGAGTTAAACTCCTAAGGAAGAAGGCGAAATGATGAAGCAAACTTATAAACCGCTGTTTGAACCTTTTACGTTCGAAAGCGGCGTCACCATACCAAACCGTATTTCAGTCGCACCCATGACACACTATTCATCAAATGATGACGGAACGATTTCCGACCGTGAATTAAGCTACATTACTCCCCGTTCAAAAGAAATGGGCATGGTCATTACGGCATGTGCAAACGTAACGCCGGACGGCAAAGCGTTTCCAGGCCAGCCCGGCATCTATGATGATTCTCACATTCCCGGCTTGAAAAAACTCGCTCAGGCGATCCAGTCTCAAGGAGCGAAAGCTGTTGTGCAGATTCACCACGGAGGATTGGAATGCCCTCCTGAACTCGTGCCAAACAACGACGTCGTCAGTCCGAGCGGCTCAGAAGAAGACGGGAGACAAACGTCCCGGGCTCTCACCGAACAAGAAATTGAGCACATCGTGAAAGCATTCGGCGAAGCGACACGCAGAGCGATTGAAGCCGGCTTTGACGGTGTTGAAATTCACGGGGCAAACGGGTACCTGATTCACCAATTTTATTCACCGAAAACAAACCGGCGCACAGACCGCTGGGGCGGAAGCGATGAAAAGCGCCTTGCGTTCCCGCTTGCAGTCGTTGACGCTGTCAAACAGGCAATTGATACACACGCTGAAAATCCATTCGTTCTCGGCTACCGCCTGTCACCGGAAGAGCCGGAAACACCGGGGCTTACAATGAAAGAAACATTCATGCTCGCCGACGCGCTTGCGGAAGAGAACTTGGATTATCTGCATATTTCACTGATGGATGTCAATTCCAAAGCCCGCCGCGGGGCGGATACTTCACGGACCCGGATGGATTTATTAAACGAACGCGTCGGCCATAAAGTGCCGCTGATGGCCGTCGGTTCCATCTATACCGCGGACGAAGCGCTTGCCGTATTAGAAAGCGGAATTCCGCTGGTGGCTCTGGGACGTGTCATTTTGATTAACCCCGAATGGGCGGTACTGGTCAAAGAAGGCCGCGAACAGGAAATCGAAAAAGCCATTCAAGCATCTGAAATTGAGAAATACCGACTTCCTGAACCGTTATGGGAAATGATTCAGAATACAGGCGGCTGGGTGCCGTTTGAAAAGTAGACTAAAAAAACTGCCGGATGTCCGGCAGTTTTTTTGATTCACAAGTTTTTACCGCTTTGTTTACTCCTATTTCTAACACACAGCGTACATATAGTAAATAGATTAATAGAAAGGAGACCGTATATGATGGCTGGTTTTCCTATTACGATTAACAGTCTTTCCGGAAACGGGGTTGTCAATGTCGGCGGTGCGTTTTCGATAAGTCCTTTAACCGTATCAAAAACCGTCTACGGCTCAGGAGGGGGAAATACAGGGTTGGTCCTGCAAATGAATCAATCCAGTACATCTCAATCTTCAAGCTCTCAATACTCTGATCAAAATGTAACGAAAACACTATGACATCCCCATTTCCCTCCCTTTCCGGCTGGCAGCAGCCGGATTCTTTTTGCCGTTTTGTTTAATCTTCTTCCATATCACAGCGTACATATAGTTAGTAGACTGTGAGAGAAAGGAGAAAAAATAGAATGAGCGGTTGCCCGATTACGATAAACAACGTATCAGGAAACGGAGTTGTCAATGTTGGCGGCGCCATATCCATCAGTCCGCTGACTGCATCAAAAACCGTTTTCGGTGCCGGAGGGGGAAATATCGGCATTGTCATTCAAAACAATGCTGTGAGCCACACCAAAATGTTTGAACATCAATTTTCAGATCAAAATATTGTAAAGTCAATTTAAGGGCTGCCATGCAGCCCTTTCAGCATAAATAAAGCAGGCGCACTGATTTCCTGAAACCTTGATTTTTAAACATCGGCGATCACCTTCCCTTGTTTTGAATGATTTCAGTTCAAGATGAATAGAATGCAGATTGAAAGCATGAGTACTGAAACTCATTAAGGAAAGAAGGAATCGTGATGAAAAAACTTTGCCGGGAAGTTTGGATTGAAGTTGACCTTGATGCGATAAAAAAGAACGTACGGGCGATCCGCCGCCATATTCCGAATACGTCTAAAATTATGGCCGTCGTAAAAGCGAACGCTTATGGCCACGGGTCTGTGGAAATAGCGCGGCAGGCACTGGAAAGCGGGGCGAGCGAGCTCGCTGTCGCCAGCGTCGAAGAGGGAATTGTGTTACGGAGAGCGGGAATTACGGCACCTATTCTTGTGCTCGGCTTCACAGCTCTCAGCTGTGTGAAAAAATCTGCCGTTTGGAACATAACATTATCAGCGTTTCAGGTCAGCTGGATCAAAAAAGCGAATCGGATATTGGAAAAAGAAGCAGATTCGAAACGGCTGTCCATTCATATCAATGTGGATACCGGAATGGGCAGGCTGGGTGTGCGTACGGAAGAAGAACTTTTAGCAGTGGTGAAAGCGCTCAAGTCGAGTACATACCTGTCATGGGATGGCATCTTTACACATTTTTCAACAGCGGATGAACCGGACACTGAGCTGACGATGCTGCAGCATGAAAAGTTTATCAGCTTTCTCCGCTTTTTAAAAAATCAGGACATTACGCTGCCTACCGTGCATATGTGCAATACAGCCGCCGCTATCGCATTCCCGGAATTCAGCGCCGACATGATCCGTTTAGGCATTGGGTTATATGGTTTATATCCGTCCGCCTCGATAAAGGAACTGAACCTCGTGGATCTCACACCCGCACTAAGTTTAAAGGCGCGTATCGCTTATGTGAAAGCCATGGTGACAGATCCCCGAACCGTCAGTTATGGCGCCACATATATCGCCGAACCGGGTGAAATCATCGCGACGATTCCGATCGGCTATGCTGACGGTTACTCCCGCGCCCTGTCCAACCGCGGGTTTATTCTTCACCGCGGCAGACGGGTGCCGGTGGCGGGGAGAGTGACAATGGATATGATCATGGTCAGTTTAGGTGAGAATGAGGGCAAACAAGGAGAAGAAGTCGTCATCTACGGTAAACAACAAGGAGCCGAGATTTCCGTTGATGAAATTGCCGAAATGCTCGGTACGATCAGCTACGAAGTCTTATCTGTGTTAAGCCGCCGCGTCCCCCGCTTTTATTTCAGAGACGGCAAAATCATTAAAATATCAGCTCCGGTATTATATGTGTAGACGTCATAGACCCCGCATTTATGTATAAAACAAGTACCGGCGTGGGTGATTCCTATTGTTTTCGTCAGCAAAATTTCAAAACGCCTTCTCTTCCGCGTTCATGCACGGAAAAGAAGGCGCGAAAAAGACATTTAGCCAAAAGCTTTGTTACGAAGCTTTATGCTCCAATCTCAGCTTGTCAGCAACCATCGCGATGAATTCTGAATTGGTTGGTTTTGCTTTTGTCATGCTTACCGTATATCCGAACAGTGAAGAAATGGAATCAATATTTCCCCTGCTCCATGCGACTTCAATGGCGTGGCGGATGGCCCGTTCTACACGGCTTGCGGTCGTGTTGAATTTTTTGGCGATGTCGGGATAAAGGACTTTTGTGATGCTGCCGAGGAGTTCAATATCGTTATACACCATGGAAATGGCTTCACGCAAATAAAGATAGCCTTTGATATGGGCAGGCACACCGATCTCATGGATAATGCTTGTAATGCTGGCATCGAGATTTTTCCGCTTCGGCTCCGGCTGGCTCCGGATAATGCTGCTTTGCGCGGACGGCGCACGGTGTGTGACACTGCTGACATTTCCGCTTACCTGGCGGATATGGCCGACAAGGTTTTCCATATCAAACGGCTTCAGGATGAAATAGGACGCGCCTAAATCGACGGCTTTTTTCGTAACGTCTTCCTGACCGAATGCCGTCAGCATGATGACGTTCGGCTGCTTCTCGAGCTCTGATTCCCGCAGACGCTCCAAAACCGCAAGTCCGTCCAGATGCGGCATGATAATGTCTAAAACGAGTACATCAGGATTCTTATCTTTAAACAAAGAAAGACATTCCTGTCCGTTATAAGCAACGCCGATCACTTCCATATCATCCTGTCCCTCTATATATTCACTCAACAGGCTTACAAGCTCTCGATTATCATCAGCAACACAAACTTTAATTTTCTCCACGTTTCTTCCTCCCCCAATGTATTAACAGGACGCAACCCATTTGACTGCTACATGTTACATTCGACAAAACCACTACTTCCCCTTTTAAAAAATCCATATTTACCAATAATAGTGGTATATCTTTGTTTTTCTAGCATTTTCTAGGTTTTTCGACTAAAAATTAAGTTTGACAAATCAGGAAACGTGAATTTGTCGAAAAATCTTCATGTCTTATTTTACATGAATCCAGGAAAGAAGTGAAGAACGCATCACATAAAAAAACTGCCGGATCATCCGGCAGTCAGCTTGCTTTGTCTTTCCCGTAAACATCAACACCCGCTTCAGACAGCATCCATTCGATATGAACGCCGTAGCCGCTTGTCGGATCATTGACAAATACGTGGGTTACGGCTCCGACGACCTTTCCGTTCTGGATGATCGGGCTTCCGCTCATCCCCTGAACGATTCCGCCTGTTCTTTTCAGCAGTTTCGGATCTGTCACTTTCAACACCATTCCCTTTGTCGCCGGGAATTTTTGCGGCGTGGTGCTGACGATTTCAATATCAAATTTCTCTACTTTATCGTTTTCAATAACCGTCAGCATTTGCGCAGGTCCTTTTTTTACTTCATTTGACAAAGCAATCGGAAGCGCTTTGTCGGAAATGTTGTTTTTAATCGGCTGATGCAATGTCCCGAAAATGCCGAACGGGCTGTTGCGGTTAATATCGCCGATCGTTTTCCGTTCTGACGAAAACCTTGCCAGTTTTTCGCCGGGATTGCCGCCTTTTCCTTTTTCAATCGATGTTACAGTTGAACGAACGATTTCTCCGTCTTCTACAACAATCGGTTTTTTTGTATCCATATCAGAGATGACGTGGCCCAATGCGCCGTATTTTTTTGTTTTCGGTTCAAAAAATGTCATGGTGCCGATGCCGGCTGCCGAATCGCGGATATAAAGGCCGATTCGATATTTCCCCTCGGCTTCGTCCTTTGTCGGAATCAGCTTTGTTTTGATTTTTTGCTTATCGCGTTTCACCAATAAATCCAAAGATTCACCGGTTTTGCCCGCTTTTTGAATAAACGGGGCGATGTCGCTCATTTTTTCAATTTTATGTCCGTTCATTTTAATAATGATGTCGCCAGATTCAATTCCCGCTTGTTCTCCCGGAGACTTTTTCCCATCCTTTGTCATCACCTGGTGAAAACCGACCACCAAAACACCGACTGAATGCAGTTTTACACCGATGGACTGTCCGCCCGGAATGACCTTCAATTCTGGAAGGACACGCACTTTTGTTTTTTTAATGGGAAACCCGGCAAGATCATATACTACTTCTGACCGGCCTTGTGTTTGCCCTGTTATGTTTGCATGGCCGTGCTCTTCTTTCAGCGTAAAGGCTTCTGATAATTCGCCCTTTTCAGCGCTTATTGATGCATTGACCGGAACGGCCTGTGTCTGGTTTTCAAAGACGCTCATTTCTGACGGTATCAGTAAATATTCTTTAAACGGCTTAAAAAAGCCTACACTTAGTAAAGAAACAAGGAGAATTACACCTATTGCTTTCCTCATGTTATCGTGCATTCATTCCTTCACTCTCCTCGCTCCTATCCCACACCACTTTCTTTTTCTGCTACATCTATACTTTTGCCTTCCTGCGCTTGATTTATAACCGGCATACGAAGAAAAACATTGGATACACTGTTAGAGAAATGGAACAAAAAAATAAGCTGCCTGTATCAGCAGCTTATCCTGTCGTTTTTACCTGTCCGGCCTGTTTTAAAAGCTCTTGTGCATGCCGTTTTGTCAGATCGGTCACTTCAACGCCCGCAATCATGCGGCCGATTTCCGCTACCTTGTCCTGTTTGGAAAGCGGCGTGACATGCGTTGTCGTCCGGCCGTCTTTGAATTCTTTTGCGATCAGAAGGTGCGTATCCGCCATGGCGGCAACCTGCGGCAGGTGTGTAATGCAGAGCACCTGTGAACCGGTCGATACTTTATGGATTTTTTCCGCGATGGCTTGGGCAACCCGCCCGCTTACACCGGTGTCCACTTCGTCAAAGATGATGGAGGTGACATCCTGCTGGGAAGAAAAAATACTCTTCATCGCCAGCATCACCCGTGAAAGCTCGCCTCCGGAAGCGACCTTTGACAGCGGTTTTAAAGGCTCACCGGTGTTTGTTGAAATTAAAAACTTCACAAGGTCAATCCCCTTTTGGGTAAGCTGCACGGGCTGCCCGTTGACAACCGGTGCTTCACTGGCTGACGGATCGGTTTTCACGAGAAATTCCGTATCAAACGTTGATTTGCCCATATACAGACTTTTTAATTCCTGATGAATCGCTTCCGCCAGTTTCTTAGCCCAAGCTTTTCTGATTTTTGATAAATTGGCGGCTTCTACGGCCACATCTTTGCCGACCGACTCCAGTTCCTTCTTCAGCGCTTCAAGGTGGCTGTCGCGGTTCTCGATTTGATCGATTTCCTCTTCTATTTTGGAGCCGTATTCCAAAATGTCTTCTACCGTCGCTCCGTATTTGCGCTTCAGCTGTTTAATCTCGTTTAAACGGGTTTCAATAAAATTCAGCCGTTCCGGGTCATATTCCAGATCATCTAACAGATTGCGCATCTGAAAGGTGGCATCCTCCAGCAGGTAATAGGAACTTGACACGCTTTCTGACAGCTTTTGCAGCGGTTCATTGATATCCGAAATATCTTCAAGCTGGGCAGAGGCCATTCCGACCCAGTCAAGCCCCCCCTGCTCGCTGCGGAGCGCATTATAGGCGTTTTGCAATGATTCATAAATTTTTTCAAAGTTGGATATCTGCTTCCGCTCTTCCTGAAGAAGCTCGTCTTCATTCAATTCAAGCTTCGCCGACTCGATTTCTTCAAGCTGAAATTGAATCAGGTCTAACCGATGCGCCATTTCCTGCTCGCTTTCTGACAGCTTCTTCACTTTTTTGAGCAGCTTCATATAACGCTCATAGCCTTCATGGTAAGCCTGAAGCGCGGATTCGGCCTCAGCGCCCGCAAACCTGTCCAACAGCTCTAAGTGTTTATCGTCCTCCATTAACAGCTGGTTATCATGCTGTCCGTGAATATCTAATAAAAGTCTGCCGATCTCCCTTAAAGCCGCAATCGTCACTAATTTTCCGTTGACACGGCAGACGCTTTTTCCTCCGGCATTGATGTCCCTTCTCATGACAATCATGTCGTCAGATGCGTCTATTCCCTGCTCACGGCATACTTCAAACACGGGATGACCGCTGTCCAATAGAAACAGTCCTTCAAGCTCGGCCTTTGTTTCACCGTAACGGACAAATTCAGACGAGCCGCGGCCGCCGACTAATAGGGAAACGGCGTCTATAATAATTGACTTGCCGGCCCCTGTTTCTCCCGTCAGGACGGTGAGCCCCCGCTCAAACGAAATCGTCAGTTCCTCTATAATGGCAAAGTTTTTTATTGATAGTTCAGCTAACAAACAGCATTCCACCTTTTATCTGATAATTACGCTACAGCAGCTCCAAAAGACGGCTTTGTACGCCTTCTGTATCTTCAGGCGTCCTGCAGATGATTAAAATTGTGTCATCTCCGCAGATCGTGCCCATGATTTCTTCCCATTCGAGATTATCCATCAGAGCGCCGATTGCCTGAGCATTCCCCGGCATCGTTTTTAATACGATCATATGGCTTGCTGAGTCAATTTTTACGAACGCATCCATTAATGAACGCTTCAGTTTTGACAGCGGATTGAACCGCTGATCCGCCGGCAGGCTGTATTTGTAGGAGCCGTTGTTCGTCGGCACCTTTACGAGATGCAGCTCTTTAATGTCTCTGGAAACAGTCGCCTGGGTTACCTTATATCCTTCTTCTCTCAGCATGTCAACTAAGTCATCCTGTGTTTCAATCTCATGGCTTGTAATAAGTTCTCTGATTTTTATATGCCTTTGGCCTTTTGTCATGTAAGCACCTCTGTTTTCAAGCTGTTCTTGTCATTATGTTAACCGCTTCTTGATAAAAAGTACATGATGGCAGAAAAAAGGAATAATAGCCCCCTATTATTCCGGTACATCTGTCTTTTTGGCTTTTAATGTTTCATGTGCTTCGCGGACTGTACGGAGAATGTCTTCTTCCGGCAGTTCAGCGCCGTTTCCGTCTTCTCCGCCCCATTCCAAATGAAGCAGAAACTCAATATTGCCGTCTCCCCCTGTAATCGGTGAGAAGGACAGTCCTTTCACTGTATATCCTTCAGAAGCGGCAAATTGATTCATGCGGCGGAGAACGTCAGTATGAACGTCTGGATCTCTGACAATGCCTTTTTTTCCGACGGATTCCCGTCCGGCTTCAAATTGCGGCTTCACCAGTGCGATACAATCGCTCCCCGGTACAAGCAGCGTTTTTAAAACCGGCAGAATGAGGCGGAGTGAGATGAAAGAAACATCGATTGTCGCAAATTCCGGCAAACCCTCTGTGAAATCGGAAGGCTCGGAATAGCGGAAATTCGTCCGTTCCATGACGACGACCCTCTCGTCCTGTCTGAGCTTCCAAGCAAGCTGATTATAGCCGACATCCACAGCGTAGGACCGCTCGGCTCCGTTTTGGAGGGCGCAATCCGTGAATCCCCCTGTAGACGAGCCGATGTCAATCATCGTTTTGCCTTTTACCGAGACGGGAAACACTTCCAAGGCTTTTTCAAGCTTTAATCCGCCTCTGCTGACGTATTTAAGAGGGTTTCCTTTTACCGTTAACGGAAGATCCCGGGCGATTTTTTCACCCGGTTTGTCCAATCGGTTTTCATTTGAGTACACGATGCCCGCCATAATGGCGCGTTTCGCTTTTTCCCGCGTTTCCGCAAGGCCTTTTTCTACAAGAAGTACATCTAATCGTTCTTTTTTTGCTGTCATGATCCAATTCCTTTATGTGTCTTCGGCGGCATCAGCAGTTTTATCCGGTTCATAACCTCAGCCTTCGTGAGACCGATTTCTTCAAGCAGGGCGGTTACGCTGCCGTGTTCAATAAACCGATCTGGGATGCCCATTCTGTCAATCGGTGTATGATACATGCCGAGGTCATGAGCGAATTCAAGAATCGTGCTGCCGAATCCGCCTTCAAGCACGGCTTCTTCTATCGTTAAAATCGGCAGACCTTCATTAAGAATGGCCTTCATCATTTGTTTATCAATCGGTTTTATGAACCGCGCATTCACGACACGCACGGACAGGCCTTCTTTTTGCAGTTCTTCAGCCGCTTCCAGCGCCATTTCAATGGTCGTACCGAATGTTAAAATGACCGCGTCTTTTCCGGGACGGAGCACTTCCCATGTTCCGATCGGAATGGTTTTCAGCTCTTTATCCATCTTTACGCCGAGCCCGTTTCCGCGCGGGAAGCGCATCGCGATCGGACCTTCCTCATAATTAAGAGCTGTATTGACCATATGGCGGCCTTCATTTTCATCCTTCGGCATCATTAAAACGAGGTTTGGTATATGCCGCAAAAAGGCGATGTCAAAGACGCCTTGATGTGTCTCCCCGTCAGCGCCGACCAAACCGGCGCGGTCAATGCCGATAAATACATTCGCGTTTTGACGGCAGATGTCATGGACGACCTGATCGTACGCCCGCTGCAAAAAGGTCGAATAAATCGCAAGAAACGGCTTCATGCCTTGGAGCGCCATTCCAGCCGCCATCGTCGCCGCATGCTGTTCTGCGATTCCGACATCAAACATGCGTTCAGGAAATTCTTTCGCAAACCCTTCCAGTTTAGAGCCGACCGGCATGGCCGGTGTAATCGCGACAATTCTGTCATCCTCACGCGCCAGCTCCTGCACGGTGCCGCTGACAAGTCCGCTCCATGAAGGCGCCGCGGCTTTCGGCTTGACGAAATCACCCGTATTGATTTTATACGGACCCGTTCCGTGCCATGTGCCGATTGTGTCGGTCTCAGCCGGTTTATAGCCTTTGCCCTTTTTCGTAATGACATGTAACAGGACAGGGCCTTTCGTTTTTTTGGCGTATTGCAGGTTTTCAAACAGTTCGTGGTAGGAATGACCGTCAACCGGGCCTAAATACGTAAAGCCCAGCTCTTCAAAAAACATGCCTGACACAAGCATATATTTCAAACTGTCTTTTATCCGTTCCGCTGTGGCGGCCAATTTTCCGCCGACGGCCGGGATGCGCTTAAATAAATATTCAAGCTCGTCTTTTACCCATTGATATTTGCCGGCCGTGCGAAGCCGTCCAAGCATAGAATGAATCGCCCCGACATTCGGCGCAATGCTCATCTCATTATCATTCAGGATGACGATCATATCTTTTTTCTCATCACCGATATGGTTCAGCGCTTCAAGCGCCATTCCTCCGGTTAAAGCGCCGTCTCCGATAATCGGGATGATATATTCTTTCGATCCTTTAATATCACGGGCGGCAGCCATTCCCATCGCGCCTGAGAGCGAGGTTGAACTGTGGCCTGTTTCCCATACGTCATGTTCGCTTTCGCTGCGTTTCGGGAAACCGCAAAGCCCTTTATATTGGCGCAAGGTTTCAAACTCCTTGCCGCGTCCGGTTAACAGTTTATGAACATAGGACTGATGTCCGACATCCCATAAAAATTTATCTTTCGGACTGTCAAATTCTTTGTGAAGCGCAATTGTCAGCTCGACAACCCCGAGGTTCGGCCCGATATGGCCGCCAGAGGCAGATAGCGATGTGATGAGGAAATTGCGGATCTCCTCACTCAGCTCTTCCAGCTGTTCAATTGACATCTTTTTAAGAAATGACGGGTCCTGTATTGATAAAAGATCCAAAGCGGATCAACTCACTTTCAGCATGAATTTCTGGAAATTAAACAGTGTCTTTTTGAAAAAAGAAAAAGACTCCCTTTGTATTTTCATCGAAACTGCTTACATTTTACCATAGGAGCGGCAGCCCCTTCAAATCAGGACCGTTTTTAATGATCTCTCGCCGCGATTAAATCACAGAGGTCATGCAGCAATTCTTTCTGAAGAGAAAGGCCGCTGATGATCTGTTTCGCCTCGCTGATATGATACGCAAGCTTTTCTTTCGCGCCTTCAAGCGTTAAAAGCGACGGATACGTTGATTTTTCGTTCGACGTGTCTGAGCCGACCGGTTTGCCGATCCTCTCCTCATGCCCTTCAATATCAAGGATGTCGTCTCTGATTTGAAATCCGATGCCAATATGGCTGCTGAACAAACGGAGCTTTTCGACTTCATCCTCCGGTGCATCTGCCAAAATGGCGCCCGCCGTCACGGAAAAACCGAGGAGCTTGGCCGTTTTCCGCTCGTGGATGGATTCCAGCTCCTCAAGCGTTATCCGCTTTTGTTCCGCTTCCATGTCGGCAGCCTGCCCGCCGACCATTCCTTCCGTTCCCGCCGCGCTGATCAGCTCTTCGACGAGACGGAGCCGTTTTTCTGCTGAAACCGCCTCAGACACGTGAGATGTGATCAATTTAAAGCTTTCTGTCAGAAGCCCGTCTCCGGCCAATACGGCCGCCGCTTCTCCGAAGACTTTATGGTTTGTGGGCTTCCCCCGGCGCAGATCATCATCGTCCATGCAAGGCAGATCATCATGGATTAAAGAATACGTATGAATCATTTCGACAGCGCACCCGACCGGAATCCCGTCTTTTTCATCTTTTCCGTAAGCATTCAGAACGGCTAAGACGACGAGGGGGCGCAGCCTCTTTCCGCCCGCTTCCAAAGAATACAGCATAGATTTTTTGAGGGTTTCCGGCATCGCAAGCCGTTCTGTATACAAAGAAAGCTGCTGTTCAATCAGTTGTTTGCGCGATGCTAAAAATGCGTCCAGTTTATTTGTCACCTTCGTCTTCCTCCTGAACGCTGAAAGGTGCAAGTTCGCCGTTATCTTTTAAAATAAAGTCCATTTGCTTTTCGACATGCTGAAGCTTTTCATGGCACATTTTTGAAAGGGCCATCCCTTCCTGAAAATAGTTAATCGCCTGCTCCAGCGGCACGTCTCCTTCTTCAAGCTTTGCCACAATGCCTTCAAGGCCTTTCATCGCCTCTTCAAATGTCAGCTCTTCACTTTTTTTGGTTTCTGTCATTATCGTTCGCCTCTCTTTTGCAATACTTCACACGTCAGAACGCCGTCTGTCATCTTTACTTCAAGCGTATCATTTTGTTCCACTTGGTCAACGCTTTTGATCAGCTCTTTGTCTTTATAGGCCAGACTGTATCCTCTCTCCATCACCTGAAGGGGACTTAATGCATTCAGTTTACCAAGAACCGTCTGAAACTGCGAATGAAGCTGCTTCAGCTGGACATTCATGCTTCGGGCGAGCTGATTTGAGCGCTCCTCGTACCGTTTTTTCGCCTGTTTCAGCTGGGTTTCAGGGTGGAGCGCCGTTAATCTGTACGTATTCCGCTCCAGCTGCCTTTGTTTCCTGTCCGTAAGCCCTGTGAGCTGTGATTGGAACTGCTGATACAAAAGGTCAAACTGCTGTTCTTTTTGGGTATACAATCGTTTCGGAAAACGGAACGCGTAGGATGACTGGAGCGATTGGACCCGTTCTTTTTTCTTGCTGATATGCTGCTGCATCGCTCTTGTCAGGCGGACTTCCGCCGTTTTTGTCCGTTCCATTAAGTCCGTCGTGTGGGGAACGGCGATTTCTGCCGCTCCTGTCGGCGTTGCCGCCCGGATATCCGCGACGAAATCACTGATTGTAAAATCTGTTTCATGTCCGACGGCTGATATAATCGGAATGGCGGAAGCAAAAATCGCCCGGGCCACGATTTCTTCGTTAAATGCCCACAATTCTTCGATCGAGCCCCCTCCCCTTCCGACGATCAGGACGTCACACATTTTTTGTGCATTGGCTTCTTCAATGCGCTTCACAATCGATCTGCTGGCATTTTCACCTTGAACGAGCGCGGGAAGCACAATGACTTTCACAAGGGGATATCTTCTTTTGAGTGTGGTAATGACGTCTCTGACGGCTGCTCCCGTCGGTGACGTGACGACCCCGATCGTAGCCGGAAAAGCGGGGATGGCCTGCTTATGCCGGTCATCAAACAACCCTTCGCCGGCAAGTTTTTTCTTTAATTCTTCATATGCTAAGTAGAGCGCCCCCACACCGTCCGGCTGCATTTCTTTCGCGTACAGCTGATAGCTTCCGCTCGGTTCATAGACGGAGATACCGCCTCTTACGATGACCTTCATTCCGTCCTCGGGCTTAAACGGAAGCCTCGAACTTTGCCTCTGAAACATGACGGCCTGCATGCGGGCATGCTCATCTTTTAATGTAAAATAAATGTGGCCTCTCGTATGGATTTTAACATTGGAGAGCTCACCCTTAATCCAAATGTCCTCAAGATGAGGGTCCACATCGAATTTTCGTTTAATGTATTTGGTCAGCGCGGAAACCGTGACATATGCCGCTTCACTCACATCCTGCACTCCTTTCATAAAGGCTTTTTGCCCTAAACTAAGAAAACCCGCTCTGGCTGAAAGGAGCCTTAAGAAGCGGGTATCGTGCTCATTGTCACACTTTTTGTGACTGTCTCCGGTTATCTATGATAACGTACGTCTGGCAGATTTAACAGTATTATGCGCAAGCATTGTGATGGTCATCGGACCTACTCCGCCCGGCACCGGCGTAATGAAAGATGCTTTTTCTTTCGCTTCATCAAACTGAACGTCTCCGCAGAGTTTTCCGCTTTCGAGACGGTTGACGCCGACATCAATGACAATGGCGCCCTCTTTGATTTGATCGGCTTTGATGAAGTTCGCTTTACCGACCGCTACCACAAGAATATCTGCTTTTTTCGTATGCTCAGACATATTTTTCGTGCGGGAATGGCAATATGTGACGGTCGCGTTTTCGTTCAGCAGCAGCTGGCCGACCGGTTTACCGACAATATTGCTTCGTCCGACTACAACAACTTCTTTGCCGGAAAGATCTACGTTCGTCTTTTTCAGTAACTCGACAATTCCGTGCGGCGTGCATGGAAGAAATGTATCTTCGCCAAGCAGCATTTTCCCGACGTTGAGAGGGTGGAAACCGTCAACATCCTTATCAGGGGAGATCCGCTCGATTACGGCTTTTTCAGAAATATGATCCGGGAGCGGCAGCTGGACGAGAATGCCGTGGAATTCCGGATTTTGATTATACTGATCAATCACTGTTAAAAGCTCCGCCTCGGTTAAGCTTGAGTCAAAGCGGTCAAGCTTAAATTTCATTCCCATTGTTTCAGCGGCTTTTTTCTTGCCTGTCACATATGAAACAGAAGCGGGATCGTCTCCGATTAAAATGACCGCCAAGCCAGGCACTACGCCTTGTGCTTTCAGCTCTTCTACTTCTTTTGCCAATTGTTCGCGTTTTTCTTTAGCCGTTTCTTTTCCGTCGATGATTGTTGCAGTCATTTTCTTTCCTCCTATGATTCGATATCAGTTTTAATGTTAGAAAGAACCCCGTTTACGAATTTTGCAGCTTTATCGTCGCCGAACCGTTTTGCCAGCTCGATTGCTTCGTTTAATGACACGTTAGCAGGAATGTCGTCAGAATAAACCATTTCATACACCGCCAGACGCAGGATCGCGCGGTCTACGTTTGCAATCCGGTCAAGCTTCCAATTGACGAGATGGCCGGAAATCATTTCATCAAGCTGAACCTGATGTTCGATCACTCCGTACACCAGCTGTTCAAAGAAGGCATCTGTTTTTTCACCATCGAGCGCGTGCTCAATGGCATCGTTCGGTGCAATATCGCTGACATCAATCTGAAAAAGTGCCTGCAAAGCTTTTTCTCTAGCTGTTCTTCTTTTCATTTTCTTTCTCCTTCAGATCCGCTTTATCCGCTTGTCGTTAAGCTTAAAGAGATCATAACATATTTTTTTCTCAATCGCATGTCGAAATTTAGGTTTTTCACCCTAATGCCGAATATTTTCACAAACCGTATTAATTTCATTCGGATTTCACAGCATGAAGAAACTCGGCTGCCGTTTGTAAGCCGGCTTTCTTCATGCCTGAAATGACGGGAAACGTATAAAAAACCAAAGGGCTGCCCATCCCCTTGGTTTTTATACGCTCATTACATTTCTTCGTCGATTTCGACTTCTTGGGCTTTCGTGTCAAATTGAATGCCGACGATATGAATATTGATTTCATTAATGGTCAGAGACGTCATGTTTAATAAGGTTTGGCGGATATTTTCCTGAACGCTTGCCGCCACTTTCGGGATCGAGATCCCGAATTGAACGACACAATAGACGTCGATGGTAATCCCGTCATCGGCTAAATCGACCTTTACGCCTTTGCCGTGATTGATTTTGCCGAAGCGTTCTACGACGCCCGTGGCGAAATTGCCGCGCATTTCAGCAACTCCTTCAACTTCGGAAGCGGCGATGCCGGCAATGACTTCAATGACCTCAGGAGCAATTTCAACCTTGCCTAAATGAGCCTCATCATGATCCATTTTAAGCACACTGTTGTCTTCCATTCAATTCACCTCCCGCAAAAATTATGAGCCCATTACATCATATGTTTCTAAAAACTTTGTATTAAACTCTCCGCTGACAAATGTTTCGTGTTCAAGCAGTTTCAAATGGAACGGAATCGTCGTTTCAATACCTTCAATCACGAATTCGCTCAGCGCGCGTTTCATCCGTGCGACTGCCTCATCACGCGTTGTTCCGTATGTGATGACTTTAGCAATCATACTGTCATAGTACGGCGGGATCGAATAGCCGGGATATGCGGCTGAATCCACGCGTACGCCAAGTCCGCCCGGCGGCAGGTACATGTTAATTTTACCGGGTGAAGGCATGAAGTTTTTCGCAGGATTTTCAGCGTTGATGCGGCATTCAATCGCCCAGCCGTTAAATTCAACGTCTTCCTGTCTGAGCGAAAGCTCCTGTCCGGATGCCACTTTGATCTGTTCTTTGATCAGATCCGTTCCCGTCACCATTTCTGTGACAGGGTGCTCTACTTGAATACGCGTGTTCATTTCCATGAAGTAGTAGCGCTGTTCTCTGTAGTCATAGATGAATTCTACTGTGCCGGCTCCCGTGTAACCGACGGCCTTAGCTGCTTTTACCGCTGCTTCGCCCATCTGCTCCCTGATTTCAGAATCAAGCGCAGGTGACGGTGACTCTTCAAGAAGTTTTTGCAGACGTCTTTGGATAGAACAGTCACGCTCTCCGAGATGGATCGTGTTTCCGTAATTATCCGCAAGCACCTGAATTTCAACATGGCGGAAATCTTCGATGTACTTCTCGATGTACACACCCGGATTTCCGAATGCCGTAGCGGCTTCCTGCTGGGTAATCTCAATGCCTTTGATCAGTTCTTCTTCTGTGCGTGCGACCCGGATGCCTTTTCCGCCTCCGCCCGCAGTGGCTTTTATAATGACAGGATACCCAATTTCACCTGCAAGCGAAACCGCTTCTTCCGTATTTTTTATGATTCCTTTTGAACCGGGCACAATCGGCACGCCCGCCAGCTGCATCGTGTCGCGCGCGATATCTTTTGTTCCCATTTTTGAAATGGCGTCAGCCGTAGGGCCGACAAACGTTACGTTTAATTCCTCGCACAGCTCGGCAAAGTCGGCGTTTTCAGCTAAAAACCCGTATCCCGGATGAATCGCATCCGTGCCGGTCAGCTTTGCGACGCTGACGATGTTCGTTACATTTAAATAGCTTTCTTTTGATGTTTTCGGCCCGATACAAAAAGCCTCATCGGCCATTTGGACATGCAGGGCGTCTTTATCTGCCTCAGAATAAACGGCTACAGTTTCAATGCCCAGCTCTTTGCAGGCCCGGATGATTCTGACGGCGATTTCTCCTCGGTTGGCGATCAATAGCTTTTTAATCATAATAGCAGGTCTCCTTACTCAGCTTTTACAAGAAATAGAGGTTGTCCGTATTCGACCAGCTGGCCGTTTTCAACTAACACTTCAACGATTTCTCCTTTTACTTCGGCTTCAATCTCGTTAAAGAGTTTCATTGCTTCTACGATACAAACAACTGTATTTTCGCTCACTTTTGAACCTTGGTTTACGTAAGGGCCGGCTTCCGGCGATGAAGAAGCATAAAACGTTCCGACCATCGGAGACGTAATTTTGTGCAGGTTTTCGTCTTGTTTCGGCGCTTCCTGAGCAGGAGCGGCTTCACGCGCTTCCGGTTTTGCAGCCTGCGGAGCAGGTGCGTAAGCGGCGGGAACGGCTTGGGCTTGTCCCGTTACATTCACTGCCGGCGCTTCATTTTTTTTCAGTTTCAGGCTTACGCCTTCAATTTCGTAAACAAATTCGTCGATGGAAGATTCATCGATTCTTTTTATCAGTTCATGAATTTCGTTGATTTTTAACATCAGTTCCACTCCTATGTATAAAAAATAGAAATTTATGGGTTGCTACTAAAAGTACATACTATGTTTATCTTACAGGAGCGCTTGTGTAAATTCAACACTGATCTAAAATGACATCAGAAAAGCCCGCAGCGGGTGCGGGCGGTTCAGGTCTCTTACTTTGTCGGTTCAAACGTGACGGCGACGTCTTTCATCGTCTTGATTTCTTTTTTTACCAGGTCAATGATAGCGGAAGCTTTTGCGTTTGAATGTTTGTCAGACATGACGGTAATGTTGATTTTGTCTCCTTCAGCATCCACGAGCGCATCTTTGTAGCCTTGTGTTTTAATCAGCGTTTCCAGCTGTTTTTCCGTCCCTTCAGCATTGCTCAGCGCCGTCATTTTATCGTAGGCTTCGCTTTTTTCCTTTGCGGTCGCATCATCGCTTGAAACAATGCTGTTTAACTGTTCCCTTTCTTTGCTTCTCGCGTCTTCAAGCTCCATGCGGTATGCGGTAAATAAGTTTTCATCAGCTGTTTCTGTGGCAACCGATCCGTCTTTGTCCGATGCTTCGGCTGATGTTTCTTTATCCTCTTTTGTGCCTTTAGAATCTTTCGTTCCTTTTGTGCCGTCTTCTTTATCCGTGCCGCTTCCGCTCTTATCTTTCGTTTCAGGAGCCGGCGTTTTTTCAGTGGCGACTTCTCCGCTGCTTTTTTCGCTTTTCATCTGCACGGCATTTTTGCTTTCCGGCGACATAATATAATAAACACTTAATACCACGACGAGACTGAGCATTGTTAAAAGCCAAACCGTTTGTTTTTTCAGCATGATTTATGAATCCTCCTTGATTTTTTTAGGGGCAACCGCTACACGATAGCTCGGAACATCGAGCACCCTTGTGACGGCATCAATGATGGTTTTTTTTATTTGAACGTTGTCCACTCCCTGAGCGACAACGAGTACACCGCGGATATCGGGCTTTTTCGTCTGGACGACGACCGGGGTTTCCTGGTCCCCGTTTCGAATCATGACAATTTGTTCTTCAGAGGTTTGATCGGTTACGCTTCTTTTGCCGCCTTCTTTATCGGTTTCTTCAGTGGTGGTGTCTTTTTTCGTTTTATTTTTCTCAAACACTTTCAAAGATGTTGCGTCTACGTTTACGACAATTGAGACATCCTCCACGCCGATAATCGTTTCAAGGATTTCTTTCAGCTGGTTTTCATAGTCTCTTTCGTAATCATCGATCGTGGTTTTGGCGCTGCTGTCTTTCGATGCCTTAAAAACGGGTGCGCTTTTTTGCCCGCTTTTGTCTTCCGTTCGGCCGGACATGACGGTCTGCGCCGTTTGGTCCTTCCCGGTTTTCTCCGGTGAAGAGAACAGCTGGCTGACCAGCATAAAAGATACCCCGAGCACAAACACGAACAGAAAGTAATGATATTTTGTCAGTTTTGGTTTTTCTCCGTCTTTCGCCTGTCCGATCATCAGCTGTTTTTTGAGTATGGTCCATAGTCCGTTTTTATTCATGGCCGTTTTTCTCCCCGCCTTCCATATAAACCGTAATTTTCTCACTGCCGATTTCCCATATATCCGCAAGTTTTTCTTTGATGTCTGCGGCCTCTTTTTTGTCGGCTGCGCCTTCCGGTTCGTATTTGCGGTCTGTGCGGATGTCGATCGGTGCGACGGTTTGCACGGTTTTTTCAGAAGATGGGGCCATATACACGCTGATCGTTTTTACATCTTCTTCTGAACGAACCTGTTCTTCCGCTGTAAGGCGGATGTCGTCTATTTTGTATTCGTCATGACTGAACATCTCCTCCGCTTTCTTTTTTAGTTGGACAGCCATTTCTTCTAAAACATATGCGCGGTTTGATGCTTGTATTTCTTTTTTTTCTGATTTGATTTGATTTTTTATATCAGCGGATTGAGATTGCTCTTGTTTTGTCAAATAATCGAAGATGATTTCCGGGTCTGTTTTGAAAAGTTTGAATATCGGGTTGAGCATGACAATGATTAACAGCAGGCTGACAACCATCTTTGCGTATTTTTGCATACTGGAGCTGGGCAGCAGCATGTCGATAACGATGGCGAATAAGATAAATAAAATAATGCTTGTCAGCCATTCTGTTAAAAAGCTCATATCCAATGGGCCTCCTTTATTTCATCATCATGGTGAGGTTGCCTGCTGTAATAATGACTGTGATGCTGAGGAAAAACATGAGAGAGACGATGGCGAGCGCCGCGAAAATATACAGTACGCTTCTGCTGATGACGCCGAGGCACGTAATGACGGGCCCGCCTCCGAGCGGCTGCAGAATAGCGGCCGCGAGCTTATAAATAAAAGCGAGCGAGAGCACTTTGATCGCCGGAAACGCGGAGATGCAGATCAAAATTCCGACTCCGAGGATTCCCACGGTGTTTTTTAATAGGAGCGAGGCGCTGATGACCGTATCCGTCGCATCCGTAAACATCCGGCCGAGTACGGGAATAAAATTGCCTGTTATAAATTTTGCAGTCCTGAGCGTAATCCCGTCCGTCACGGCAGCCGAAGCCCCCTGTACGGAGATGACGCCGAGAAACACGGTGAGGAATACGGCAAGCGCGCCGATCGCGATATTTCTGAGCAGATTGGCAAGCTGCGTGACTTTATATTGATCCGTCATCGTGCTGACGATGCTTAAAATCGCTGACAGGAAGATAAGCGGCATGACGATGTTTTGAATGAGAAGGCCGCTCGTATTCATCAGAAATAAAATAACGGGGTGAAAAAAAGCTGCGGAGACGGCTCCCCCGGAAGACGCCAAAAGCGCGAGTAAAAGCGGGATGAGCGCGAGAATGAAGCTTGTCATCGTCTGGATCGCTTCACTGGCATAATTGACGGCAACATGAAAGCTGTTTAAAGCGAGAATAATCAGCACCATGTAGACGATTGCATAAGCCACTTTGCTGACGGTGCTCTGCTGGAACGCATTTTGCAGGAGCTGCAGAATGACACAAAAAATGGTGAGAAGAATCAAAGTTCCCAGAAGCTTTCCGTTTGCGAGCACTTCATGAAACAAGTATGAAAATAAAGCCTTCAGCCATGCCTCCGGTGAGAACGTTTTTTCTCCGTTAATAAAGTCGATGATGCTTCCCTTTTGGCTTTCAGGCAGAAGACCGCCGTATTCTGTCATGATGTCGTCCCAAAACTTTCCGATGCCTTCTGTTTTCAGCGCTTCGGCCTGCTTTTTCGCCACTTCATCAGCGGACTCTTGGTGAACTGCGGTTTCCTGCGACGCACCGTCTGTTCCGGCAGCTTGTACACATTCAGTCTGAAAAAATAAGAGGATGAACAAAAAAGCTCCCGCCCACCGAAAGCGCTTCATTTTTCGTGCCCCCCTTTCCATTTTATTTATGATCAAGAAGGAATAAGTCCGAGAATCGTTTCAATAATGACGGTGAGTATCGGCACGGCCATTACCAGTATCAAAATTTTTCCGGCCAGCTCTATTTTCGAAGCAATCGCTCCCTGGCCCGCATCCTTTGTAAGCTGCGCTCCGAATTCAGCAATGTAGGCGATGCCGATAATTTTTAAAATGGTTTCCACATAGACCATATTGACATTTGCATTGACGGCTATTTTTTCTATCATTCTGATAATGTCGTAAATCTGGTCGATGAGATAAAGAAAGATCACGCAGCCGCTGAAGACGACAATCATAAACGCGAAAGTCGGTTTCTGTTCTTTTACGATCAGGGAGAGAAATGTGGCGATCAGGCCTAAACCTACAATTTGAACAATCTCAATCTGTAAGCCCCCCTATCCTTGGAATAGAAACACAGCTTTGATCTTTTTGAACAGGTCATCGACAATCGTCGCCACCATAAATAAAATATAGATAAAGCCAAGCAGCGTCACCCACTGGGCGTATTCTTTTTTTCCCATTTGGTCAAGTATGGTGTGCAGAAACGCAACCACGATACCGACTCCGGCGATTTGAAAAATGACATTTACGTCGACTCCCATTTTATGTTTGCTCCCCTCATGTTTACATCAATAGAAGAATGAGTAACAGTCCGGCTAAAAATCCTAAGCTTTTCACCATTTTTTCATTTTTCGCCTGCGCCCGTCCGGCATCCGCTTCCGCCGCTTCCAAATGTGTAAGCGCAAGCTTGATATGTTTCTGCTGAGAAACACGGTCATGGAGCCCGAGCGTCTCTCCGAATTGCTTCAGCACATCATATTCGCTTTTTTTCATCGCCATGGACGACCAATTATGTTTCAAGCTCTGTTCCCAAGCCGTTTTGGCGGAATCGCTTCCCTGCTCAAGCCTTCTGCTGAAAGCTTGAAACAATAACGATACAGGTTTGGAAAGCTGTGCGGCAATTTGTCCCGAGGCGGTATGCAGCGGTGTATGCCCGAACATGATTTCCGCTTCAAGCGATTGGAGCGCCGCGCGCAGCTGACGGATCTGCCTCGGCCTTTCTATATACATTTTGGCGATCTCAAATCCGGTCCAAGTCGTCGCTGTCAGAATAAACACGGCACCCAAAAGCTTCAGCATGTCATCACGCTTTCAGCATGCGGAACAGGTTCCCCGTCCTTTCCGTACATCCTGCTGATCGTTCCCGGACCGCGGCGCCTTGACAGTTCAACATACCGGTCAAACACGTTTTCCTCCCAAAGCATTTTCAGCGACGGCCTCTTTACCAAGTCTTTCATATTCCACCCGTGCGCAGATACGATAACGGATACGCCCGCATGGAGCGCCTCCAGCAGCGCTTGTGAGTCTTCCATTCTCCCGATTTCATCCACAATTATGACATCAGGACTCATAGAGCGAATCATCATCATCAGCCCTTCCGCCTTCGGACAGGCATCAAGGACATCGATTCTGCGGCCGAAACTGTGCTGGGGAATGCCCCGCAGGCAGCCGGCAATTTCCGAACGTTCATCTACGATACCTGTCTTTTTTGCGGGAATGCGTTTTGATCCGGTGCTGGAAAGCCGGGCCAAATCACGAAGCAAGGTCGTTTTCCCCGTTTGCGGAGGACCGATGATCAGCGTATTCAGCCAGTTTTCTTTCCATAAGAAAGGAATGAGCGGTTCTGCGATTCCCAGCTTCTCCCGGGCGATTCGGATATTAAAAGAAGTAATATCCCGGAGTCCTTTGACGGCTCCGTTTTCGACGATGACTCTTCCGGCCAGCCCCACACGGTGGCCTCCTCTGATTGTGATATATCCTTTTTTCAGCTCTTCTTCCAGCGTGTACATACTGTAATTGCTGAGCCGGCTGAGGATCAGCTGTGCGTCGCCGGCCGTACAGACATATGACAAATACAAAGGTTGTCCTTTTTGGATCAGTTCAACCGGCCTGTCGACGCGGATTCTGATTTCTTCTGTATCCCGCCTCGCTTCTTCGGGCACGGCGGAGATGGCATCTCTCAATAATTCAGGGAGAACCTCTGTAATCTCATTCAATAGAGTCTCCTCCTTTTTTACCGATTGGCTTCTTTAAAATGTATGATCCGGGACAGACTTTATGACACCCCGGCCCTCTATTTATGCACACCGGCCAAAATCAGCACCACCCCCGCAAAAATCAATATTAATTTTGCATATGAGAGCTGTCCGGCAATCTGATAAATGCCGATCGTCATTGTGATGATAAAGATCAGCGGGCCGACAATTGCCAAAATACTATTCACCACAACCGCTTTTCTGATGTCGTTTGTCAAAAGCATGATAATAGCGGCCGATAATTCAATGAGCGAGGACAAAACTCGTAAACCGGCCATCGTTAAAACAGTAGAATTGATTGAACCAAACAAAAATTTCATTGCAATCCCCCAACTTCAAGCATTTTGTTACACTATATGCTCTAGCTGACGGAAGTAGTCTCACTATTTTCATATAGAAGAAAGATTCAGGCAGAACGCAAAAAAAGCCTGCCCCGTAAAAGGAGCAGACTCCGAATTTCTTTGACTACGCTCTTGACACGTAAGAGCCGTCTGATGTATTTACAACCAGCGTATCGCCTTCGTTCACGAAAAACGGTACGTTTACGACAAGACCTGTTTCCGTTTTGGCAGGTTTTGTGCCGCCTGACGCCGTGTCGCCTTTAATTCCCGGCTCTGTTTCAACAACTTTCAGTTCAACTGTGTTCGGCAGTTCAATACCGAGCGTTTCAGACTGATACATCATGATGTGCACAGACATATTTTCCAGAAGATATTTCAATTCTTCTTCGATTTGGTTTTCGTTCAATTCAAGCTGTTCATATGAGCTTGTATCCATGAACACGTGCTGATCGCCGTTGGCATAAAGATACTGCATCGTTTTTGTTTCGATTTGAGCTTTCGCGACTTTTTCACCTGCACGGAATGTTTTCTCCTGAATAGCGCCCGTGCGGAGGTTACGCAATTTAGAACGGACAAATGCCGCTCCTTTTCCCGGCTTTACGTGCTGGAAGTCAACGACGCGCCAAATGCCGCCGTCTACTTCAATCGTTAGTCCTGTACGAAAATCGTTAACTGAAATCATGTTTGATGTCCTCCTATATTCCGATCACAAAATAATTAATTCTTTAGGGGAATGCGTAATTGTCCGGTTGCCGTCGTCAGTGATGATGATATCATCTTCGATTCTTGCGCCCCCAACTTCCGGTATGTATATGCCCGGCTCAACCGTTACCGCCATGCCCGGCTCAAGAACGGCCGATGACCTGAAAGACAGCCCCGGTGATTCATGGACTTCCATTCCGAACCCGTGTCCTGTCGAATGGCCGAAATACTGTCCGTAGCCTTTTGCAGTGATGTGATCCCTCGTCAGGGCGTCCGCTTCTTTTCCCGTCATGCCGGGTTTAATATGCAGGACACCAAGCGCTTGGGCATCGTATACGACCTGATAAATCTCTTTCAGTTTATCACTTGGCTCTCCGACCGCGACGGTGCGTGTGATATCAGAACAATAGCCTTTATAATAAGCGCCGAAATCGAGCGTGACCAAGTCTCCCTTTTCAATCAATTTGCCGCTTGCCACTCCGTGGGGAAGGCTGGATCTGACTCCCGAGGCGACGATCATATCAAAGGAAGAGCCGTCTGCTCCTTGACGTCTCATATAAAATTCAAGCTCGTTTGCAACTGAAATCTCTGAGATGCCCGGTTTGATAAACGTCAGAATATGTTCAAACGCATCATCCGCAATCTTCGCAGCTTCCTCTAATATCTTAATCTCTTCACTTGACTTAATCAAGCGCAACTTTTCAACGGAATCCGCGACGGGAACCATCTCCGCTTCCTGCAGCACCGCTTGGTAGGATGCATATGTTCCGTACGTCATGCTGTTTTGCTCGAAGCCGAGTTTTTTAATGCCGTACTCAAGAATCGTATCCGCAGCCGTTTGGATTAAGCTTCCGCCGTGCTCGATAATGTCAAAACCCTTCACTTGCGTCTTCGCCTGCTCGGTGTAACGGAAATCCGTGATAAATGCCGCACGTTCTTTCGATATGACCGCAAGGCCTGACGAACCCGTAAATCCCGTCATATACTGCAGATTGGCGGAGCTTGTCACCAACATTCCGTCTATATCCAGCTGACCGAAAAGATTTCGCAATTTCTCAAGTTTCATTCCCTTTCTCCTCCTCGCCGATTCTTGACTGCCGCCTGACAACGCGGGAGCATCCCCGCCCGGTTTTCAGCATAAAAAATGTTCACTTCTCGTGAACATTTTACCATACCGGACAGGGATTATACACTTATTCACTTGTTGCCAAGCGCCCTTGCAAGCTTGTCTGACGTAAGTTCATTGTAGTTGAAGGAAATTGAGTAGCCGACAAACAAACCGTACAGAATGTAAAGGCAAAGCGTCGTCACGATTGTATCTGATTTCAATTCAGTGACTGATTTCACATCTTCGAAAATCGGATTGAATAAGAAAAAAACCGCACACCATAAAATGACGCCGTACACCATCCCCGGCCACATGGTTTTAAAACGCTTCAGGCAGACGAAATAAATAAACGCCCCGGCAATTGAAATGAATCCGATGACAACGATGCTGACCATCGTGCCGAGCCATTGTTTTTTCCATTCTCCGATCATAAACGGCTGAAGAATCATGTTGGGGCTGATCTCTGAAAAATGAAAGACATACCCGAGATAGCCGATCAAACTCCAAAATACACCGCCGGCAAATCCGATACCGCAAATTCTGCCGGTAAATGAAACAGGCTGCTGATCATCATCCTGCTTCTTTTTTTCTTCCTGTTCTGAATGTTTTTCGCTTGTCATCATGGCACCTCCAGTCATAGACTGCCCCAAAATTGAAAAGTCATAAAAAACTGCGCCATATTTTCATTCAATGAGTAAAATCTAAAGAAACGGGGTATACTGCATGTAGAAAAAGCATTGATTTTCCGGCTGTCTAACTAGAGGTTTACCGCGGTTTCCTGTACAATAGAGTGAAAGGAAATGGTTAGTAAATCCTAAAAAAACAGGCAGGTTGATAAACAATGTCCAAACAAAAAACGCCCCCTGCTTACGGCGGGCAGGCTGTCGTTGAAGGGGTCATGTTCGGCGGCAGAAAAAATTATGTTACCGCCATCCGCAGGAATGACGGAAGCATTGATTTTTTCAAGCTTCCGAGAGTGCCGAACGCCAAGCTTTCGGCTTTAAAAAAGATTCCTTTTTTGCGGGGAATCGTCGCCATCATTGAGGCGAGCGCCAACGGCACAAAGCATTTAAACTTTTCCAGCGAACGTTACGGGCTTGATCCTCAAGATGACGCAAAGCTGGAGCAGGAAGATAAGAAAGGTTCGGGCTTATCGATGTTTTTCAGCCTGGCGGTGATCGGCGTTCTGTCGTTTTTGTTCAGCAAATTCGTTTTTACGCTCGTCCCGGTCTTCTTAGCGGAGCTTGTAAGGCCCGTATTTTCCTCAGACGCCGCGCAGATCGGAATCGAAAGTCTGTTTAAGCTTATTCTGCTTCTCGGCTACATTTATTTTTTATCAATGACGCCGTTAATTAAAAGAGTGTTTCAATATCATGGAGCCGAACATAAGGTCATAAACTGTTATGAACAGAATTTGCCAATTACAATAGAAAATGTTCAGAAACAGTCACGGCTTCATTACCGTTGCGGTTCAAGCTTTATTTTATTTACGATCATTGTCGGCATGTTCATCTATTTACTCGTTCCGACAGATCCGCTTTGGGTGCGGATTTTAGACAGGATTGCGCTTATACCGGTCGTTCTCGGCATCTCCTTTGAAGTGCTCCAGCTGACGAACAGAGTGCGGAATATCCCCGTTTTGAAAGTGCTCGGTTATCCCGGCCTGTGGCTGCAGCTTTTAACGACAAAGGAACCGGCGGATGACCAGGTCGAGGTTGCCATAGAAAGCTTTAACGAGCTTCTCAGACTGGAAGACATTTCAGAACAGAGCGAAAAACCGTCTCACAACGTAATCTGAACCGTTACCGTTATTATTTTGGAGGTGGGCAGTTATGAATCATCGTGTACAACCTTTTTTTGCTGTATTGATAGCGCTTGGCGCATTCGGTTTCATTTATGCGGCGGTAACCAACCCCGGGCAGATGATTTCAAGAGCGATCACCGTTATTATCGCAGGCGTCATAATTTATTTTATCGTGAGGACGGTCCTGAACCGCCGCACCGGCCGTGACGGAACCGCTTTCAGAAAAGCGGCCAGACAATCGCGGCTCCGAATGAAGGAGCAAAAAGCGAAGCACCGCGCCGGACACAGAGGCCGGGTCAGCCATTTGCGGAGCGTGCCGAGCAGCAGCAGACCGAAGCCGATGATTCTTAAGAAAAAAAGCCAGACCCAGCTTACCGTCATAGAAGGCAAAAAGAATAAAAAGAAAAACAGAGCGCTTTTTTAATAGCTCCATTGCTTCAAAAATTGCTCTGTTCTGCTTTTTCCTAGCTCAATGAGAGCTAGTTTTTTTTGCGGTGTGAGATGAAACTCCGTCGCCATCACATGTTCCACCGGAATAAAAATAATATTCTGTTCGTACTTTGTCGCGATATGCCTGGCATCATGAGCGTCTTTCATCGTTTCAAACAAAGCCCCGAACAGCTCAAAAGCGTTGCGGATTGATTTTTTCGGGCGCTCTTTTTCGTTTGGCGAAAGCGAAATTCCGATGACCGGTCGCTTCCGCTCTTTTGAATACAGCCAAATCGGGAAATTGCTTAACACGCCGCCGTCAACGACCGTTGAGGTGCCTTTTTCTGTCTTCAGTTTTATCGGTTCAAAAAAATAAGGAATGCTGCAGCTCATTCTGACGGCTCTGGCAACCGGGAACATCTCCGGATTTAATCCGTAGCGGGGAAGATCGTCAGGAAGCACGATCATCGTTCCGTTCGTCAGATCTGAAGCGATGAGACGGAGCGAGCCTTTTTTCAAATCGCCGAACGCGATGATGCCCTTCGCTTTTAATTTATCCGCAATCCATTTTTCCAGCATATCGCCTCTGTATAGTCCGAGGCGCCAATATATCGACACCCACCGCAGGATTTTCAGCGGGAGGAATGAGTATCTCTGATCAAGCAATTGCCTTCCGTCCACCTCATCTATGATGGAATGAACCTCTCTGCTCGTATAGCCCGCAGCGATAAATGCGGCAATAATTGCGCCGGCGCTTGTTCCGGCGAGCCTTTCAAAGCGAAAGCCCTTTTCTTCCAGCGCTTCATAAGCGCCGGCAAGCGCCACCCCTTTTATCCCCCCGCCCGAAAATACGCCGTCAATCTGCATAGCGCGCCCTCTCCCTTCCATCTCAAGGTGTATTATTATTTTAAGAAACGGCTGGGCGAAATAGACCAAAGAATGAAGACATTAAAAAAAGGGCGCCCCATTTCGGGCTGCCCTTTATTCACCGGGATTTTCGGTTTTTTTCTGTACGGATTTCAATTCTTTTTTCCGGCTTTCGTCATCTTCAAAATACTGAACGAGGTCGCCGATGCGGTCAATGCTGTTCCAGCTCAGATGATGTTCGATTCCTTCAACATCATTGTAAATCTTCTCTTCATCAACACCAATGATTCTTAAAAACTGCTCAAGCAATTCGTGTCTGTATACAAGCCGTTTGCCGATCTTTTTGCCTTTTGACGTCAATACGAGCCCGCGATATTTTTCATAAATCAAATACTCGTCTTTATCTAGTTTTTGAACCATTTTCGTTACAGAGGAGGGGTGGACTGCCAAAGCTTCCGCGATATCAGAAACCCGTGCATATCCTTTTTCTTCTATCAGCATATAAATCTGTTCAATATAATCTTCCATACTTGGTGTTGTCATAAGTAACCCTCCCAAAAAGCACCTTAACTTTATAAACCATTACAAGTTTACACTAACGGTCATGAAAAAACAAGGATGCTTCCGGTCTGTCAAGCCTTATCAGCGCTTATAATTCCATTCATCAGACGCGTATTTCGTCTCAGCCAGCTCATTGACAAATGCAAGCTCTTCAGACGTGAGTGTGTAAGGCTCAAGATGAATGTTCAGCCCTTCCTCAAAACCGGCTTTAAAAGCGATTCTGGCCTCATCCATCGTTACCCGTTTCGGCGCTAAGGCGTTGATGGCTACCGCCTTGTTTTTGAAATTCCGCTGCATGCGCTCACGGACTCTGTCGCTCGGATATAAAAACAGATCAAACAGCTTATCCTCATCAATGTCAAGCAGGATGGAACCGTGCTGAAGAATGACGCCTTTTTGGCGTGTCTGTGCGCTTCCGGCAACTTTCCGTCCTTCGACGACCAGTTCATACCACGAAGGCGCATCAAAGCAGACGGACGAGCGCGGATTTTTCAAGCTTTCTTTTTCTTTCTCCGTTCGCGGAATCGCAAAGCAGGCATCAAGTCCAAGGTTTCTGAATCCCTGCAGAATACCTTCTGAAATCACCCGGTACGCCTCTGTCACCGTGGCCGGCATTTCCGGGTGATCCTCTGAAACGATTACGCTGTATGTCAATTCTTTATCATGCAGAACACCCCGTCCGCCTGTCGGTCTTCTGACAAACCCGAGGCCGTGTTTATGTACTGCGTCAAAGTTAATTTCCTTCTTAATATTTTGAAAATACCCGACAGACAAAGTTGCCGGATTCCAGCCGTAAAAACGGATCACCGGAGGAATTTTTTTTTGGCTGTGCCAATATAAAAGCGCTTCATCCAGCGCCATGTTAAATGCCGGGCTTTCATTCCCTGAGTCAATAAACCGCCATGTTTCTTTTTCCATACACCTTGAACCCTTCTTTATCGTTTTAATAAAATTAGTTTAACAAACTGCCGCGAAAATGAAAAATATTTCGTTTCATTAAGGATGACAATCGCTTCATGCTTTACTATAATAGTATTTGTCCCAAAACGTCCGGTAAGCCTTGTTTTCAGGAAGCAGGGTTTTATTTTATAAGCTAAAGGAGTAGAATCGCATTGTCTAATATGATTGCTTTAATTATTGTTGCGGCGTTTATCGTTTATATGATCGTGTCGTATTTTTACCAGCAGCGTTTAATGAAAACACTTACGGAAGAGGAATTCCGCGCGGGCTACAGAAAAGCGCAGCTGATTGACGTCCGTGAGCCGAATGAATTTGAAGGCGGCCATATTCTCGGCGCGCGCAACATTCCGCTGTCACAGCTGAAACAGCGCAAAAGTGAAATCCGTCCTGATAAACCCGTTTATCTGTACTGCCAAAACAATGTCCGCAGCGGACGCGCGGCACAGACGCTCCGCAAACACGGCTGTAAAGATATTTACAACCTGAAAGGCGGATTTAAAAAATGGGGCGGAAAAATTAAAGCAAAAAACTAATCATGAAAAAAGAGCTGTCCGTTTTATACGGAAGCTCTTTTTTTACACCGTGTCAGCGGCTGACGTCAGGTGTATGTTCGTACTTTAAAACCGGCTTTCTTGCCGCCTTGGTTTCATCCATTCTTTTGACAACTGTTGTATGCGGCGCCTCCTGAACGATTTCAGGCGATTCCTCCGCTTCCCGCGCAATTTGAATCATGGCATCTATAAACGCATCAAGCGTTTCCTTTGATTCCGTTTCCGTCGGTTCGATCATGATGCTTTCTTCAACATTGAGAGGAAAATACACAGTCGGCGGATGATAGCCGAAATCCAAAAGCCGTTTGGCAATATCAAGCGTTCGTACGCCAAGCTTTTTCTGCCTTCTTCCCGATAACACAAATTCATGCTTGCAATGACGGTCATACGGGAGATCATAATAAGGCGCGAGTCTTCTCATCATATAATTTGCATTTAAAACCGCGTTTTCGGTCACAGCTTTTAAGCCGTCAGGCCCCATGGACCGGATATACGTGTAGGCTCTGACATTAATGCCGAAGTTGCCGTAATAAGGTTTTACGCGCCCGATCGACTGCGGCCGGTCATAGTCAAACGTCAAACGGCCCTCTTTTTTCGTGAGAACGGGTTTTGGCAGATACGGAATGAATTCTTTTTTTACGCCGACCGGCCCTGAGCCAGGTCCTCCCCCGCCGTGCGGCCCGGTAAATGTTTTATGCAGATTAAGGTGAACGACGTCAAATCCCATATCTCCCGGTCTTGCTTTACTTAAAACGGCATTTAAATTCGCTCCGTCATAATAAAGCTTTCCGCCGGCCTGATGGACGATTTCAGCCATTTCCGTAATGTTTTCCTCAAATAACCCGAGGGTGTTCGGATTCGTCAGCATCAGCGCCGCTGTTTCTTCATTTACCGCTCTTTTCAAATCTTCAATGTCAACCAGCCCGTGCTCATTTGACTTGACGGTAATCGTTTCAAAACCGGCGACCGTGGCGGATGCCGGATTCGTGCCGTGGGCTGAATCAGGGACAATCACCTTCGTCCGTCCGAAGTCTCCCCGCGCTTCGTGATAGGCGCGGATCATCATCAGACCGGTCCATTCGCCGTGAGCGCCCGCCGCAGGCTGCAGCGTCACCTCGTCCATGCCCGTAATCTCCTCCAAGTGTCCGCTTAAATCGTATAAAAGCTCAAGCGCCCCCTGAACCGTGTCCTCGTCCTGAAGCGGATGAATAGCGGAAAAACCTGCGATCCGGGCAATTTTTTCATTTAATTTCGGATTGTATTTCATCGTACAAGAGCCGAGCGGGTAAAAGCCTGAATCAACTCCGTGGTTCCTCTTAGAAAGAGCGGTATAATGCCGCATAATATCGAGCTCTGATACTTCCGGCAGCTTTGCGTCTTCATCGCGGATATAGTCACCGGGAAGAAGACTTTCAAGCTCTGTTTCCGGCACATCAAGCTCCGGAAGGCTGTAACCGATACGCCCTTCGCGGGACATTTCAAAAATAAGCGCCTGATCTTGATTATTCATGTTGATCCCCCAATCCCGCAATAAGCGAATCGATCTCTTCTTTTGTTCTCAGCTCTGTGACGGCAATGAGCATATGCTGATTCAGTTCCGGATACGCAAGGCCTAAGTCATATCCGCCGATTATGCCGTCTTGCAGGAGCCGCCGGTTTGCTTCCTTGACGGGAAGATTCAGCCTGACGGCAAATTCATTAAATATCGGGCCGTCAAATGCTACGTGCAAGCCGGCTTTTTCCGCTTGGCGTCTCGCGTAATCAGCTTTCAATATATTTTGGCGGGCCATGTCTTTGACGCCGTTTTTTCCGAGCGCCGTCATCGCGACTGAAGCCGCTAAAGCATTCAGCGCCTGATTTGAGCAAATGTTAGACGTGGCTTTGTCTCTTCTGATATGCTGCTCGCGCGCCTGAAGAGTGAGAACAAAGCCTCTTCGCCCGTTTTCATCTTCCGTTTGGCCGACAAGCCGGCCCGGCACCTTTCTCATCAGTTTTTTCGTTACTGCAAAATAGCCGCAGTGCGGGCCGCCGAACGCCGCAGGTATGCCGAAAGGCTGCGCGTCCCCGACGACGATATCAGCTCCGTATGCCCCGGGCGGTGTCAAAATACCGAGCGCGAGCGGGTTTGAAGAAACAATCAGCTGGCTGTTTCCTTTATGTGCGAGCGGCTCAATGTCCTTTAACGGCTCGATTTGTCCGAAGAAGTTCGGATACTGGACGATCACGGCTGCCGTTTCATCACAAACGGCATGTTCCAATGCTTCAAGATCTGTGACGCCGTTTTTCGCGGGCACCTCTACAACCTCAATATATTGGCCCTTTGCGTATGTTTTCAAAACATCCCGTGATTCCGGATGAACGGCTGCGGAAATGACGATTTTTTTCTTTTTCGTATGGCCCGACGCAAGCATCGCCGCTTCCGCCAGCGCCGTTCCCCCGTCGTACATAGAGGAGTTTGCGATATCCATTCCCGTTAATTCACAGATCATCGTTTGAAATTCAAAAATCGCCTGCAGCTCTCCTTGTGAGATTTCAGGCTGGTAAGGCGTATATGCCGTGTAAAACTCTGATCGGGATATCACATGATCGACGATAACCGGCTGGTAGTGATCGTACACTCCTGCGCCTAGAAAAGATGCATATGTAACAGCGTCTTTATTTTTCGCCGCAAGCTTCGTCAGCTCTCTCGTCAGCTCAGTTTCTGACTTTGCTTGTTTAATGCGGTAGTCTTTTTGAAACCGTACATTTTCCGGAATATCGGCAAACAGTTCATCAATTGTTTCTGCGCCGATGGCTTTCAGCATTTCTTTTTTATCCTGTTCTGTCGCGGGCAAATATCGATGCTTCATATGACTCTCCTTTTTCAGCTCTGTTTTGGACGTTTATAAAACGGTGTGCGGACAATCTTCGCTTTTACCGTTTTTTTACGGATTTCCACTTCTACTTCCGTTCCGACTTCACTGAATTCCGTTTTGATTAAGGCAAGGCCGATATTTTTCTTTAAAGTCGGAGATTGCGTGCCTGTCGTGATTTCACCGATCGGAACACCGTCTTTTTTCACGGCGTACCCGTGTCTCGGAATCCCTTTTTCAATCATCTCAAGTCCGACCAGCTTTCGCGGGGCTCCTTTTTCTTTCTGTTCGCGCAATACAGACTTCCCGAAAAAATCGGAATCTTTCTTGTGTTTCACGGCAAATCCGATTCCGGCTTCAATCGGTGTAATATCTTTCGTCAATTCCTGACCGTATAAAGCAAGCTTCGCTTCAAATCTCAGCGTATCACGGGCGCCGAGGCCGCACGGAACGAGGCCTTCATGCTCTCCCGCTGCAAGTATCTCCTTAAATAGATGAACCGCATCTTCATTGCGGCAATATAACTCAAATCCGTCTTCACCGGTATAGCCTGTTCTTGAAAGCAGGACTTGTCGTCCGGCAACGTCCGCCTCGTCAATAAACGTAAACGGCTTTAAGGAGGACAAATCACATTCAGTCAGCTTCGTAAGAACCGACTGAGCATTCGGCCCCTGAACGGCAAGCAGTGAAATCCCGTCAGACTGATTCGTCAGCGTGACATCGCCTTCCGTATGTTCCGTCAGCCAAGCGATGTCCTTTTCAATATTAGACGCGTTAATCACGAGCAGATAGCAGCTCTCGCTTTTCTGATAGATCAGCAAGTCATCCACCGTACCGCCGTCAGGATAACACATGGCGGTATAAAGCGCGTTTCCCGGCTTTAAATCGGCAACGTCATTTGTCATCATTTTTTGGAGAAAAGACAGGGCGTCTTTACCGGATACTTCAACTTCCCCCATATGGGACACATCAAACAGGCCCGCTTTTGTGCGGACGGCTTCATGCTCCTCTTTAATAGAAGAAAATTGAACCGGCAGCTCCCATCCTCCAAAATCAATCGTTTTTCCGCCGTATTCTTTATACACGTCATAAAGCGGTGTTCGTTTCAGCATCATCTTCCCCCTTCAGTCATTGGCGCATTGTAAAAACATATAAAAAAGGACAGAGAAACACCTCATGAAAATGAAGGTTTCTCTGTCCCGGCACCTGAAAGTTTACTTTATGAACATATCATAAAGACGTCCCCTTTGGTGGCCTGCTTCTTCTAAGTGCAGACACTCTCCAGAGTTGCGTCGAGCAAGAGTTCTTTTGCCTGAGAGATTCACTCCGCAGTTTGCTCCTTCGGCGCCCGGACGCCCATCTTTCGTCCGAGTCTCTCCCCTTGCTGTCATTCGCTCATATTTACCAATTTTATGGACATACTAAAGCAATATCTTTTAGTGAAATCATTACTTATATCCTACCACCCTCATTTACGTCCGGCAACAAAAATTATGATAAATCAGTTTTTTAAAAGAAAGGCGGTTTTGTTACATATGACAGCAGAGATCATATTTGATGCAAACTGGCCGGGAGAGTTTTCTGAGCGGCTGAAAACGGACGGTCCCTGGTCAAATTGGGAGATGTACAAACTGTCGGCTGAAGTCCAGCAGACCCTTGCCATTCCTGAATTTGAAGGATTGAGGGCTCCTTTATACCTGCCCGATTTCACTCCGCTTCCCCATCAGCTTGAGGTCGCGCAGAAAGTCGTTGAAAAAATGAACGGCAAGGCGATTTTGGCTGATGAAGTGGGGCTCGGAAAAACGGTGGAAGCGGGCCTGATTTTAAAAGAATATATGATTCGCGGGCTGGCCAAAAAAATCCTGATTCTTGTGCCGGCATCACTCGTTTCCCAGTGGGTGAAAGAGCTTCAGGAGAAGTTTTTAATACCCGCTGTTGAACAGAAGAAAAGCTATGTGTGGGAACAGTGCGATATCGTCGTTTCTTCTATTGATACGGCCAAACGCTCGCCTCACAAAGACATTGTCCTTTCTATTCCGTATGATCTCGTCATTATTGACGAGGCGCACAAGCTCAAAAACAGCAAAACGAAAAATTATGAATTTGCGAGAAGTCTTGTGAAGAAATACTGCCTGCTTTTGACGGCAACGCCGATTCAAAACCGGATCGAAGAAATCTTCAATTTAGTGTCACTGTTAAAGCCCGGCCATTTAGGAAACGAAAGCGGATTTCAAGAAACCTTCAATCAGAAGGACGGGATTGACGCTCATGAGCATTTGAAAGAACTCGTCAATAAGGTGATGATCCGCAACACGCGGAGCGACACCGGCCTTACATGGACGAAGCGCCACGTGGAAACAGTGCCGATCACCTTTTCACCGACGGAACAGGCGCTTTACGATGACATCGTCGCACTGAAAAACGGCACGGAAAAGCCCGCAAGCGCATTTTCCATTATGACGCTGCAAAGAGAATGCTGTTCAAGCAGGGAAGCCGTGTATATGACGCTCAAAAAAATGCTTGACCAAAAAGACAAACAAGCGCCCGCATTCGATGATCAGACGATCGCTAATTTAATGGACCGCATCAATCAAGTCACGCAAAACTCAAAAGCGATTCAAGTTGTTGACTTGATCCAAAAGATTAATGATAAAGTCATTATTTTTACTGAATACAGGGCGACACAGATTTACCTGCAATGGTTCCTTCAGCAGAACGGCATAAGCTCCGTTCCGTTCAGAGGCGGATTTAAACGCGGAAAAAAAGACTGGATGAAGGATCTCTTCCGCGGCAAAGTGCAGGTGCTGATCGCTACAGAAGCCGGAGGCGAAGGGATCAACCTGCAATTCTGCAACCATATTATCAATTATGACCTCCCGTGGAACCCGATGCGGCTTGAACAAAGAATCGGAAGGATTCACAGACTCGGTCAGGAAAGAGATGTCCATATCTACAATATGGCGACAAAACATACGGTGGAAGAGCATATCTTAAAACTTCTGTATGACAAAATTCATTTATTTGAAAATGTCGTCGGAGAATTAGATGACATCTTAACAAAAATCAAAGTGAGCAATTTTGAAGACCATTTGCATGATATTTTATGCCATTCGCTGACAGAGGAAGAAATGAGAATCAAAATGGACAATCTCACCTCTTTTCTGTCGTACGGTACGGAAAAGCCCGCCAGAAAAAAAGGATCTTAATCTAAAAGGAGGAAGCGCGACATGAGACAGCAGGAGGTTCACGAATTTTTACTGCGCTTTTTTGAAGCGAACCACTGTCCGATTACAGAACACGGGCCGGGTTTTATGACGGTTCAGTTGACGGTCGAGATGGACAAACAAATTATGAACCGCCCGTTTTATTGGCATTGGCGTGAAAAAACGGGCGGCGAACCGAACCCGATGAAGATCACGTTCATCACTGATAAAGAAACGGCTCCGGAGGATATGGACGGCGAATTTATTTACTTTGGAGCCCCGCGCCTCTTTCAAATCTTTCAAGCAGTTAAACAAAATGGGAGATTTACAAGAATATATGAGAAAATTGTATCAGCCGGAGCCAGAGTGCCGCTTCAGCCCTGGCTTGGATTAAATGTAGTGATTTCATACCAATCCGACATGAAAAAAGACAGACTTTTGTCTTTAGGCCTGCATCTTGTATCTGGAACAATTATAGAAGGGTTTCAGCAGAAGCTTGCACCGCTTCCGCTGACCTCGCAAATATCAGACTATTGCTTTACCATATCGCCGATGATTAAGCCGGAAAGCGGAATTAAAAGAATGGAGCATTACTTAAAAGACGCTGCCGCCAAAGAGCCGTCAGACTGGGCTGACAGCGCGATCGCCAGATGGAAAAAGGACCTCAGGCTGCTCGATCAGTTTTATGAGCAGACAGAGGAAAAACCTGAGGAATACCATTTGGAAAAACAAGCGCTGAAAGCCTTATATCAGCCGAACATTCACATTCAGATTGAAAACGGCGGTTTATTTTTCCTGCAAAGTAATTTTTCTGGATAAGCGTTATCCATTCGACACCTTTCCCGTTTTTTCTGGAAATTCTATATTATAATAAAAGTATATAGAAAAAATTTCTGGCGTTTCGCATGCGATGAATCACTTCCAGACATGTAAAGATAAGGTCATGGGCGGATTGGCTGAAATACATAAACAAGTATTTTAGGAGGAGAAAATGCATGAAAAATGCAAAAATGGAATTTTCGCAATTAGATAAGGAATGGGTTGAGCTGATATTAGAAGCCCAAAAAGCAAATATCAGCCTAGAAGAAATACGCAAATACCTGCTTTCGCATAAAAAGTCTTCTCAACATATCCAGGCAGCCAGAAGTCATACCGTAAATCCTTTCTGAATGTGCTATAATATCACAAGGAAGGTGATGACATTGATTGGCCAGCGTATTAAACAATACCGAAAAGAAAAAGGCTACTCACTATCAGAACTAGCTGAAAAAGCTGGGGTAGCGAAGTCTTATTTAAGCTCAATAGAACGAAATTTACAGACGAACCCCTCCATTCAATTTCTCGAAAAAGTCTCCGCTGTTCTGGACGTCTCGGTTCATACTTTACTTGATGAAAAACATGAAACCGAATACGATGGTCAATTAGATAGTGAATGGGAGAAATTAGTTCGCGATGCGATGACATCCGGGGTATCAAAAAAACAATTTCGTGAATTTTTAGATTATCAAAAATGGAGAAAAGCGCAAAAAGAGGAGTAGTGCCGCCATATGTGCACAACTCCTCTTTTAACTGTCCGACTTTCGGATTAGTTTTTATCCTCACTGTGAGCCTTTTCATTTTCCTTGACGTAACCGTCTTTATCCGTATGATCTTTCGTAATGGTCAAGCCGTTCCATTGCGTTGCTTCAAAAGAGAATTGAAGAGAAATCGCATTGCCTTGGAACTTGTTTTGCACACTTAATCCGTCCGCAGTTTTTGCGGTGTCATTTTTAAATTGGATTTCCATTCTCACCTGGTCATAATCAGCAGGCGTTTTCGGAACTCCGTCGTACTCAGGAGCTGTTTTGCCGTTAATGGTTGCTACATTGACTTTTCCGCTCTCACTCAGGAATTTCGGATCAATGTGCTTGCTGATCGCTTCGGCAGCTGCTTTATCCTGTTTTGTTGACATTAAGTATAAGTCTTTCAGGCTGGCCGCCTTCAAAATGATATTTTTAGGATAGCCGTTGCCCCCTTCTTTACCGACTGTCAGAACCGTAATTTCAAACTGACTGAGGAAATCCTCCGCAGATTCATTTCCTTTCTTTGCTCCTTTAAAGTCAGTAAAATTCAAAGCCATCAGCACTTCTTTAATGGCAAGTGAACCGTTGTTTCTGAATTCAAAATCTTTCGTCAATTTATCACCTGGTTTTAAGTTTGACAAATTGACATTGGCTGATTGTTCTTTAGCCGATAAATCAAGTGTTCCTGACGCAAATGTAGCGTCTGTCGACTTCACATCATTAAATGCGGCCCATGTGCCTCCTCCTACTAATGCTAAACCGAGTGCGGCTGAGGCAACGCCCAAGCTTAATTTCTTTTTCATACCCATGTCTGTACTCTCCCCTTACTTTTTATTTTTGTTATCAAATCCTGTCGCCAGGTTGCAACCGTATTCATGTAGAGATGGTTCCCTTTTTCGCATGTTCTTCCAGCGCTTTCGTTTTCCGCTCAATATCGCGGAGGGCGCTGACAATGACTGTTATTGAGTAAATCAAAAGCATGACGCCGGGAACGATTAACAGAATCGCCGTTCCGATCGGCTGGCTGGCCAAATGGATGACATATCCGGCATACGGAAGCTGATATCCCGTATACTGGGCCGCCACTTTTTCAGCTTGAACGGGTGCGGCATCCGGGGCGGCATTATGGTCCCCTTTTGTCTCAAACAGCAGGTTCCCGTCCTTTTTTGTGATACCGATTATTCTGTGTGTGACGGCTGTTCCGTCATCTTGCGTAAAGGTGATCACATCCCCTTTTTCTAAGTCATTCACGTCAGAAATTTTCTTTACCGCTATGAGCGAACCCGTCTTAAATTCCGGGTCCATTGAACCCGACAGCACGGATTTCAGCGTATAGCCGAAGATGGCCGGCTCACCCCCGGAAGCCCGGGTCGAAATCACCGTTAACGTCAGCACAATAATCAAGCTGAAGATGACGGCATACAAAATATTACTGATCAGTTTCAGCGTTTTTTTCATGTTCTTCCCCGCTTTCTTTTACCGGCTCAGCCGGCTCTTTCTCCGTTTTCTTTAGATCGGAAACGGTCGCCTGTTCCCGGCATTTGACGAGTTTCATCGGTTTTGACCACTCAAATTTTTCTTCGTCCGCCGGATACCCTTCAGGCTTGTAAACCTTGAATGCGTATATGCCCGGCTTCAAAGACCGCTTTGACTCAATTTTATAAATCGTTTTGCTTTTTTTATCAGTAATAAGCCCTTTATCCACAACATTGCCGTTTCGTAAAGGCTGCTGTTGAGAAGCGATTTTATGGAGCTCCCATTTCCAGTCAGAAACAGTCCGCTCTTTTCCCTTATTCTCCAGCTCGGCATAGAGCTGAAGCGGCGCACACACGGTGCCTGACGTATCAGTTTGATTTGTTATATGTAAATCACTTTGATCCCAGCGTTCGTCATAACGGCAATCGTCATCCGTATATTGAAAATCTCCGCACGTTTGAACCTGGAGACTGAAGCTTTTCACATCATTGAAGGAGGAACTTGTATCACCTGTGAACTGAGCACATATCGTCACGGACAGGCAAAAAATGAACGAAAGCCGTAAAAATAGCATCATCCGCCATCTCACCTTGCCCTTTTTTTCCATTCGCAACAATCGGAACATGCCTTACCCCCTGTAAAACTGTTAATAAATATGACAACCGTTCTCTTTAAAGAACTGTATGAACAAAGTATAATCAAGGATTATCGTCTTGAAAAATGTCAAAATCGGTCAAATTGTTCGTTTTTGAGAATGGTATCTTTTAAAAACAGCGTTTTGCTTCAAATTACACACCTTTTTGGAATTTTTTCTAATAAAACGTGAGAAAATAACGAGGTGCCTAGAACAAAATGGAAAGTATATACAGCGAAAGGACGAAGAATGATGATCAAACAAAGTCTGATTTGCCTTTCTCTTCTTGTTTTCGGGGTTTCAGGAACAGCTCAGGCGGAAACGGTGCCTTATTATGCTGTTCACCATAAATCAAAATGGGAAAAGTTAGCAGAAAAGGAAGCTAAAAAAAGATATCCGCTCGCCCAAACGTTATTTATTCAAAAGGTGTGGGATCGGAAAAGAACGGACGAAGCAGTCAAGCAATACCACTTGACATTGCGGGATGGCGAAAAAGAATTTGGCGTGTTTGTTACGATTTCTTTTAATCCCTACAGCCAAAAGGTAAATAAAATTGCCGTCATTGAGGAATACCAATAAGGCCCTCCTGTATCAGGAGGACCTTTCGTGTGATTCACTTTATTTTTTCCGCTGCATCCACAGCTTAAAACTATACGGCAATATTCCGAACCAGTGCTGAGAAGCCGGCACTTTCTTTTCTTTCCGCACTTCTTTTCGCTCTCTCCGTTCCTGTTTCGGCGTATCGAAATATTTAACGAATTGCTCAGTCATATATTTTACATAATCATTTGTTTTCACGGCTCTCACCTCATAGTGCTGTCTTTACTATGAAGTGTTGTCCCGCCGCCTCTTTTTTATACTTCCGTCCATTGAATCAGCTGTTTCTTCTTCTGATCGAACAAAAGGTGAGCCTCCCGTCTCGTTCCTGTCGTGGTTTCCGCCTGAATTGTAACCTGAACCGTTTCCCGCCGATCACTCCCCGTGATGTGAAAAGAAACGGTGCCATACGGAAAACGCTGTGTACCAGTTTGGACCTTTTGTCCCTGTGTCATATGGCGGCTTGACAGCAGCGCGCCGTTTTGGAGCAGGTTCTCTCCGATCCAGTACTCCCCGGCCTCTTTTGCAAATGTTTTTCGGGTGATGAAATCAGATGAAGTATAGCTGATGACAAGTAAAACTGCGGCAGAAACAAACAGAACCGCGGGATATATAAAACCGTCAGATTTGTACATTTAATCACCTTTAAAAAAGCTGTAAACCGGAATGACCGCCTGATTCTTTTTACCTGCAACGCTTGAGATCTCTAATAAGAGCAGGCCGTTTTTCACATCAGCCGTTAATGATGCCGCGTTTTGCAGGATCGGCACGTGGCCTTTTCCGTTTACTCTTTTCCTTATCATCTTATGATAAATTTCAAAACGCACTTCTTCGCCTCCTGTTTTCCGGCATGCTAACGCCCGTCCGCCGTCCGCCGGCTTCACAGTCTCAGCCTGTTTACATTCGTTCATGATCTGCTGAACGGCAATTTGATGCTCCCGGCTGTCTAATCCGCCGTTATCGGTCCGGTTTGATAAAAACAGATGTAAAATCGGGCCCAAGGTGCCTGATAGGAAAAGACAGACTGCCAAGGAGAACAAAACATTAAGAAGCGTAAAACCATTCTGTTTTGAGAATGCTGAGGCACATTTCTTTTTCGCCGAAGTCAGCCGTACACACTTTGTAATACTCACCATCCTCCTTCCACTTCACACCGGGAGACGGCGGCTTTTTTCCGGTCATCATATAAGTGCTGATATGTTTCTGAAGAAGCTGGTACGCTTCCTGGCGATCTTCTATTTTCAGACCATCTGTCAGCATGCCCGTCCAGACCGGAATGATAGACGTCATAAGGAACAGCCAAATGGCCATTGCTGATAGTGTTTCAATAGTAGAGAACCCCTTATTTCCGTTTAGCATGGACATTTCCGCTCCCTAAGTAAACTGTGATCTCATAGGTGAACCCGGCGCTCTTCAATTGAATCTTTCCTCCCGAATTCGGATGGCCTTTTTCGTTAAATTCAAGACTCTCAGGTAAAGTCACAAGTGTAATGTGAAGCGAATCAAAAGAACGCTCGACAATCCTACCGCCTGACTGCAGTTTGTATTTATGCTCTTTTGGAAGAAAAGTGATTTTTGTTCTTTTATGTTCTGCGATAGCCGTTTCCTGAGCAAGCTGAATATCTTTTTGGAGCTGTTCTGTTTTTTGCCGCACGGCAAGGTGGGTGTAGGCCGGCGGAACCGTCGTGAACAAAACCGTCAGCAGGACGGACGCCAGGCTTAACACAATCAGGCTTTCAAGAAGGGTAAACCCATTTTCTGTCCGCCTGTTATTGTTCAACTGTAACTTCTCCGCCACTAATTAAGATCTGTTTACCATTCGGGCAGGCTGTATTCTTTTTGATATACCCCTCTGATTGTAAATCGTTCATATCCGGCATTTTACCTTCATGATCGATTTCGTACGCCGTCACTTGGGCTTTCACCATATTCTGCAGTCCTTCACAGCCTTTATGCTGAATGCTTTGATTATGTTTTGTAACGTTAGGAATGGTGATTAAAAGCAGAATGGAAACGATAAATAAAACGATCAGCATTTCAATTAAAGTAAATCCATCTTGATTTTTCAGACGAAGCACTCCCTTACATTTGGTTCATCATCTGGTACATCGGCATCAGCATTGACATGTAGACAATTAAAATCATACCGGCCACAACACCGTAAATGACAGGCTGGAGAATGCCGGTATACTTCGTCGCGTTTTGTTCAAGACGCTCCATCATAAACTGGCTGTACGTATAAAGTTCGCGGTGAAGCAGGCCGTTTGCCTGTCCGTGGCTGACTGCAGCCGCAAGGTCTTTTTCATAACACGGATGCCCGGAAAGAGCGGATTCTATGGTTTCTCCGGCTTTCAGACGTGTAATGAGCATCTCTGCTTCTTCACGATAAAAAGGCAGAAAAGATTGTTCTTTAAAAGCTGTTAAGCTGTCATAGATAGAAAGGCCGGATTTCAGAAGACTGCTGAGCTGTAAAGAGAAAAAGTAGCTGTTAAAAAGAACGGCCGCTTTTCCTAAGAGGGGTATTTTCACAACAATCAGCATTTTATCTTGCGGGGATTTTTTTTTACATAAGAACCAAACGTACAAAAACAAGCAGAAAGCGGCGGACAGCGCCAGTGCGCAGGCTTCATGAAAATGCCGAAAAAACGCAAAGATGAAAGCAGTCGTACCGGATGTATTCATATTCATTGATTGATAAATCCCAGCAAACTGCGGAATAATTAAACTTTGCAGAATATAAAACATGACACAGACGGAAGATATTAAAAACATCGGATACCGGAGCATTTTTTTGATTTGATTCGTCTGCATGAGCTTTCTCTGTAATAATTCGCCGCTTTGTTTCATCGCCCCCGGCAATTCCCCGTGTTTCTCCGCGAAATAGCAGATAGAGACGGCTTCTTTATGAAAAGACAGTGCCTCAAGCACTTGGTAAAACGCATCACCTTCCCTCAGCCGGCGGATTCCGTCCGTCAGCTCTGCAAGCTGACGTTTATGCAGCTGGAGTTGCAGCAGTCTGAGCCCTTCAATCAGACTGTATCCTTTTTCCGTCATTTCACCGAGCCTTTTCAAAAAAGCCGCTTGATCCTTCAACGGCCAGGTTCGTTTAATCCGCTTCATGATACACCCACCGATCGTAATTGTCGGTCGTGACATAGCCGAGCGCGATTCCTTTTCTGATCAGCCTGCGGAGCGTCTGATATTGAAAATTGGCGTGCTCTCCCTTTGCTTCCTGAAAGCATTGGGTGAGGTTTTTCCCGTAGAGCAGTTCATAAATGCCCGCACGGCGTGTCTGCCTGTACATCCGGCAGTACACGGAACAGTTTTCCTCTTTGCAGAACGGACATGTTAAATCAACCAGACGCTGAGCGGCAATGGCAATGACGGTTTGTTCAATTTCTGTCATGTTCACGCCGAACTCCAGCAGCCTGTATATGGCGCCCTTAGCATCTCTTGTATGCAGGCTTGAAAGAACGAGGTGTCCCGTCATGGCCGCGCGGACTGCGATTTCAGCCGTCTCGGCATCCCTGATTTCCCCTAAGATGATCATATCGGGATCATGTCTTAAAATCGCTTTTAAACCGGCGGAATATGTGACTCCGGCTTTTTCATTCACCTGAACTTGCAACACATCCTCATCTCTTGTTTCTACGGGGTCTTCAAGCGTGACAATACGCCGGTTGAAATGCCTTTTTGCATAGTTGACAAGCGAGTAAAGAGTGGTCGTTTTTCCAGATCCGGTGGGGCCGGTAAACAGAAGCAGGCCGTGCGAATGCTTCAGAAAGGACAATAGTGCGGCGCCCGCCCCCCGAAATAAGGACAGTTTATCCAGAGGGGGAATCTGCCGCTTAGGCAAAAGCCTGATGACAAGACTTTCATCATTCATTGTCGGCAGGGTTGACATTCTCAAATGAACGGTTTCCGTCGGAAGCGGCAGAGACAATGACCCGTTTTGCGGCTTACGTCTTTCTCCTATATCCATGGCCGATAAAAACTTAAAATGAGAAATTAGCCTTACGCATTCCTCTTTTTTTAAGACTCTTTTTTTCACAAGAGCATGGCCGATGCGAAAATGAATGAAAGCATCCCTTTCTCTCGGCACAATGTGTATATCTGAAGCCCTTGCCGTATAGGCCTCGTTTATGATGTTCCTGCTGTATGTTTCTATATTTTTCACAAGACTTCCCTCCTTCCGCACGTATTGTAAATCAGATACACAAAAGCCGGCAAAGGAGAGATTATGCGTTTTACAGTGTGTAAAACGTAAAAAAATAAAAATAAGCCCCCTGACATTGATTTACCGAATGAAATCCGGAACCATTCGGCCATTTTCAGCCATCAAAAAAAGCAGGCGTATGCCTGCTCTTCTTAGCGTTTCTTTTCTTTCCGCAAATATTTTTTTTGATGCTCCCTCAAAATGTCCCCTGTCCAGCCTTTCTGCCGCAGATAAATATAAATCAGCAGGGTTGATACAATAATGAGCACGATGGAACAAATATACGCATATTTCCAATGAAGCTCCGGCATGTTATCAAAGTTCATCCCCCAGAGAGCTCCAAGCGCCGTCATCGGTGTAAAGAGAGTTGTAAAGATCGTCAAGGCTTTCACAATTTCATTTCCTCTTTGGGAGGTAATGACTTCCTCGGCGTGCAGCAGATTGCTCAGTTCCTGATCAAACTCATTGATATATGTAATTCCTCTTTCCATCTTTTGATGAGCTCTGAGGTAATCTTTCTGCCTGTCATTTTTCGGGAGAAAAGCTTCTTTTAAAGCCATTTCCACTTTTTGAGCCCCCAGTGTAAGGCCTTTCCAAATGAACAGCTCATGGCGCAATTTATGCACATTTTCCAAGATTCCTTTGCTGTTGTCATCATGAATCTGCCATTTCAGCGTCCGCTGCTTGACTTCAAATTCATCCAGTCCGATCAGATAGGAATTCATCAGCTCTCCCAGCAGAACAAAAAAGCCTTCAATCGGATTTTCACAGGTTTGAATCTGCTGTGTGGCATGCTTTTCTTTTACACCGCGCAGCAGCGAAAAATCAAAATTAATCGTAAAAAAGAAGTCTCTCGTAATATAAAAGTGAAATACGGTATGGTTTTTTTCATCATCTAATCCTTGATGATAGATTAAAGAACCGAAAACCGCTTCATTATTCTGATCATTTGTATCTGAGCGCAGAAAGTTTATATGATTTTCATGTTCAAACCACTTTTCGCATTGCGGCCAGTGATTGTGATGGATCATTTTTTTCGCTTCCGTTTTTTCATGCGGACCGAGCTGGTACCACAGCCAGTCCGCTCCCGAATGTACCTTCATCTCTTGTCATCCTCCAGTATCGCTTTCTTGTTTTATTACCGTAAATGAGGCGGGCTAAACCAGGCTCGATGTTTGAGCAGCTTTCTACAGTGGTATTATTCCGAAAAAAGGGAGGTGCAAGCCTTCCTTCGCGGAAGGCGTTACATTGTATATCATCAAACTATCTGCCATCGTACTATTTATTTTATTAACGGCGTGTTTTGTCGCCATAGAGTTTTCAATCGTTAAAGCAAGGCGCTCCCGCATTAATCAGCTCATTGAGGAAAATGTAAAAGGAGCAAAAGCAGCCAAGCATGTCATTACACACCTCGATGAATATTTATCGGCGTGCCAATTGGGCATCACCGTCACCGCTTTGGGGATCGGCTGGCTGGGTGAACCGACAGTCAAAGCAATGCTTCAGCCGTTATTTTTAAAAACCGGAGTTCACGAAGCGGTTGCCCAAGTCCTGTCATTAATCATCGCCTTTCTGCTGGTTACATATGTGAATGTCGTCATCGGCGAACTCGCCCCGAAAAGTTTTGCTATCCAAAAAGCCGAGCGGATTACACTTTTATCTGCCAGACCGATGATTTTGTTTTATAAGTTAATGTTTCCGTTCATCTGGCTGCTCAATCATTCCGCACGCCTGATTACAGCCATGTTCGGCTTGAAGCCTGCTTCCGAACATGAAATGGCTTATACGGAAGAGGAATTGCGGGTGCTCCTTGCCGAAAGCTATCGAAGCGGCATGATCAAAAAAAGCGAGCTGCATTACGTAAATAACATTTTTACATTTGATAAGCGCACTGCCAAAGAAATTATGGTGCCCCGGAATGAAATGGTGAGCCTGCCGTTAGACAGCGGATCGGGACATATGCTCCGGGACATTATCAAAACAAATAAATATACCCGGTATCCCGTAGTAAAAGGAGATAAAGATCATGTAGTCGGCATCATCAATATTAAAGAAGTTTTATTCAGATTCCTGTCAGAAGGAGCGGCGTTTACAAAACACGAACTCAGCCCTTACATCCAGCCGGCGATCCATGTGATTGAGACGATTCCGATTTATCAATTATTCGTTAAAATGCAGCGGGAACACGCCCATATGGCCATTCTCATTGATGAGTACGGCGGAACCGCGGGATTAGTAACGGCGGAAGATATCATTGAAGAGATCGTCGGCGAAATCCGCGACGAATTTGATACGGACGAAACACCTTCCGTTCAAAAGCTTGGGAAGAACCGCTATCTCCTGAACGCCAAATTGCTGATCAGTGACGTCAATGATTTACTCGGAACAGAGATTACGGCTGATCAAGTCGATACACTCGGAGGCTGGTTTCTTACTCAGCATATTGACGCGAAGCCCGGAAGCACCATTGATTTTGAAGGCTACACATTTACGGTAAAAGAAATCGACAGCCATCATATCATTACGATTGAAGCTGACAAAGCTGAATAGCTGAGGGAGAAATCCCTCCCGGCCATTCAGCTTTTTATCATCTTAATGATTCTTTTACGATAAATCCGTTTTTTGCCAGCGCTTTCGCCAGACTCTGCTCCGTTTTCACCTGAGAAAAATCGATGCCGAGCTTCACGACGGTCTGCGCGATTTCCGGCCTGATGCCTGAGATTGTCGTTTCTATGCCAAGAAGTTTTGTGCTGTCAATCACTTTAAAAATCTGATAAGCGACCATCGTATCCACAATCGGCACACCTGATATATCTAAAAATAAATAAGAAAGACGGAGTGAAGAACATTGGTCAAGCACCGATTCCAAAATCATTTTTGCCCGGTAGGTGTCAATTTCGCCGACGAGCGGCAAAATTCCAATACCGTCGGCAATCGGCATAATCGGCGCACTTAGTTCGTTAATCATTTCTTTTTGGGCGTTTAATTGTGTAACCGTCACTTTATAATATTCCTCTGTAAATACTTCAATCATATGGTCAATTGCTTTGTTCAGCTTCTCTCCCCAATGGAATACCGCATTCGCCCCAGGCTTCTCAGACATTGTTTCACAGCACGTCTGTATGCGGTTCCAGACCAATCTCCGGAATTCTTTAAAGCTCGTGACGCTTTCATAGACCGGTACTTCATGGACGGCCCGGTCCCTTGCGAACTGAAGCGCCCATTTTGTCAGCTCCTCTTCCCCGCCGTCTTTTTCCGATAAAATGCCGGCAACGATTTCAATTAACAGACGGTGCTGCATTTCCGCTTTCTGATCATCTGTAGGCCGCCCCGATTTTGGTATGAGCAGCCACTGGCGTGTGATTTCACCTGATTCTTCAATTAAGGTTCGAGATAATGTTTCACTCAAATGTTTCACGGGTCTCCTCCATTCAAATTCCTTTGTATGTATAAATCGGCGCCGGACGCACATACTGTAATTACATCCGATGGGCTATAGCCAAGCGGTAAGGCAATGGACTTTGACTCCGTGATCGTTGGTTCGAATCCAGCTAGCCCAGTCCCGCAACCGCAAAAAACGAAGATTAGCTGATAAATTTTGATCAGCGGATCTTCGTTTTTCTCTTATGATACAGATTGATGTACCGTTTTTTTCTTCGTCAGCTTCATCAGTTCTCCTGGATTGTATCCGATAACGAGCTTATTTCGATCGATCAGAATCGGACGCCGCAGCAGTTTCGGCTTCTCAGTCAAAAGCTTCAGCACTTCATTTACAGTCATTTCTTCAATGTTCAGGTTGAGATTTTTAAATGTTTGACTTCTCGTCGCCAATATTTCATCAATTCCTTCAGTCGTTAATGATAAGATCTGCTTCAATTCATCAATTGTCGGTGTCTCCCTGAATAGATGGCGCTCTTGAAAGTCAACATTGTGGGCTTTTAACCAATGTTTCGTTTTTCGGCATGATGTGCAGCTCGGGTATGAATAAAAAATAAGTTCTTTCATTTTTAAAAATTCCTCCCTCGGATAATCCGTCTCTTTGTTAACATAAGTACCCTGAACTTTTTTTCATTAAACATATTTCAAAAAGATTTTTCGGATCTTTTTCAGAGGGCGGCATAAGATATAAAACACAGGGAAAGACATAAATTCCACAATAAATATAATCATGAAAATGTTTACATTTCGAGTGCCGATCTATTATAATAAACTTCAGATAGACTCTCGGGAGGGGATAAGGAATGAATCGCATGTTCCGGGTGTTAGGATTTTGGACGGGGATATTTGCAGTCATGTTTTTTTTAGGGGGCATGAAAGACGCTTCACTTTTGTTTTTTGGACAGACGATCTTTTTCGTATTTCTTTCTTATTTGAATCTGACTGAGCGGATGTATATTTATATTTTCGGAGCTTACTTAACCGTATTTTTCGCCGGATTTACATATTACTCTATTTTTATTATGACACCGGGCGGCGGAACCCACTGACAGAAAAAGACAGACCGATTATGGTCTGTCTTTTTTCATTTACAGTGAAAAACCATTGATAAACGGGTTTCGCTCCTGCTCTGTCTGAATATCCGTTTCCGGCCCGTGCCCGCTTAACACAAGTGTATATCCGGGAAGCGTGAGCAGTTTTTGATGAATGGAATCAAGCAATACGTCCTGACTTCCGCCGTGTAAATCAGTGCGGCCGATGCCTCCCTGAAAGAGCACATCACCTGAAATCACCAGATCCGCGTCCTTCACATAATAAGAAACGCTTCCCGGTGAATGTCCCGGCGTAAACAATGTCTCCAAATGGAAAGGCCCGATGTCCAATATGCCGTCGCCTTCAATCAGCCGTTCGGCGGGCCGTGCCGTTACGGCGATGCCCCGCAATATGCCTGATCCGTTTAAGGAAGAGTCCTCCAGCCACTTTTCTTCATTTTTGTGAAGATATACGGGAACATCCCATCTGTCTCTTACTTCGTCAAGCGCGCCGATATGGTCAAAATGGGCGTGCGTCAGTAAGATGGCCAGCGGCTTCAGATTGTTTTCTTTTATGTAATTGTTGATTTTGTCCGCTTCTCCGCCCGGATCAAAAATAAGACAGGACTGATCCTCACTGACAAGAAAATACGCGTTTGCCTGAATCGGACCGGCCGGCATTCGTCTCCATTTCACTTTCATCACCTCTTTATGTATATGCCCTTATTATGAAGGTTTTCTGCGGAAGATTCAATGAATGCGGCCGGGAAAACGCTATCGACAAACAAAATGAAAACGGTTAAAATGAAATGGAAAGATTTTCAGGTTCCAATGACAAAGGAGGAGCATGATGTTACTTGTTGTAATCTTCGGCCTTGTCGCATTATTAGCTGTATTAGGAGTCCTGCGGGCTGTCAGACAGAGAAATATCCTGGGATTTTTGTTAGCCGCCGCCACGCTGGGCGTGTTTGGCTGGTTTACCGTAATGACCGTTGTAACCAGCGGCTATCCGACTGCACATTAAAAGCCTGTATCCAATGGATACAGGCTTATTTTTTATTGCTGCAAATGTTTGCTGACACTTTTGATTTTGCTCTCCAGTGTCGTTTCTTTATCACGTCTGTCATCAATGCGGATATTTGTCGCCACTCTGTGCAGCCCTTTTTGGAACGGGGCTTCGTGAATGTCCTGAATGACTGCGAATAAGTCGCTCAGCTCACCTTCAATCAAAGTGTTCATCGGCGTGAGCTGAAATTTGATCTTGCCGGCAGCTTTGTAACCCTCCAAAATGTTTTGCACATCCGCTACATACTCACTGACGCTCGGTGTTTTTGTTCCGATCGGAATGATTGTCACATCTGCAATTGCCATTTGGTTCAAACTCCTTTTTCATTTGTTATGATTGGTTCTGTCATGCCTGTTTTCAGTGAAATCAGACGGTCATACGTAAAGCCGTATAAAGCGTATTCCCCGTTCGGAGAGATCTGAATCGGCTCCATTTCCGTGTTTTTGAGCACCGTCCGCTCCCGTTCGTCTCCTAAGTCAAAGCTGATCAGATTGTAAGAGCGGCCTTCAGGCTTAAATATGTAAAACCGCTTGTGTGTCTGATCGTAATCATATTCCATCGGCGCAAAGCTCTGATACTTTTTTTGGAGAGGAAAGCGGTGCGTCACGGATGCCGGCTTTTGGAAAAGGAACTCGCCGTCTCCGTCCGATTGATCCGTTTGTCTGACGGCAATCGTCATGCCCGGGCGGGAATCGGCCCAGATGACGTGATGAAACACTCTTTTTTCTTTTTTTGTCTGCAAGTCATAAGAATATAAAGGACCCTCTTCCTCCGTTTTTCCTTTTTTGATATATTGGAATTCATCAGTGGAGGTCCAATGGACAAAAGGGGCCTGAACAGGACTCTTTTTTAAAATGCCGTTGTTCATATCGGCCGTATAGGCTGTGAAGTCCCATGTTTCAGTAAAAACGGTAATCATCATTTGATACGGGTCATACGGATTCCAAGCCGTCTCCAGCTCATAAGAGTTAAAGGCTTTGTGATAAAGTCTTTTCCCCTGCTTGTTCATAAGCACAAGCTCAGTCTGACCGCTGCTTGTCACCTGTACGAGAATCAGCTGTTTTTTCTGGCTGATCTTTACATTGACAATATTGCCCTTTGTTTCATAGAGCCGTTCGGATTTTCCGCTGAAAAGATCATATTTCATCAGCTGATGATGTGCTGTATACAGGATCGTTCTGTTATCCAGCCATCCTTCCGTTTTCTCCGCTTCCTTTTTACTGAGCGGAACGATTTTCTGTTCTGCCGATTTTGCCGAAACGCCTGTGTCTTGCTGCTGATGAGATGGTTCACAGGCCGCTAAACACAGAACGAATGCGGACAGCAGAACACAAACCAAGTATCTCACCAGCCTTCCCTCCATTCTTTTCTATTGTCCCATATTTGTTTATGTAAACAAATGAGAAATTTCACAGATGTCTCAAAAAACAAGCGACCTCCACAAAATACCTTCCGTCGCTTGATAAATATCAGCAAACTGATGAAAAGGCAAAGGGTTTTTTCCCTTTCCGAGCTCAATGGTATAGCCCTCTTTTCCATACTGCTGTATAAACCAATCCCTAAAACCCGCATGGCTGTCAATGGTTTTAACGCCTTGATAGCGGTTTCCGCTTATCGCTTCAAACTCCCGAATCATCCGGGATGATTGCTCCGGTTCACATCCTTCGTATCCCCAATAAATCTCTTCTCCCTGCGTATGAAGCGCGATCAGCCTGTCAGGCGGCTGCTCCGTTATCAGCCGGTGCATCGCCTGCGCCTCCGGTTCAGTGAGCGGCGCCGTCCCCGGAAAATCACGGTATGAAGGGGCTTTCGGTTTGCGCCTCTGTTCAATATCCCAATTGGATGGGAAATGTTTATTTAAATCCACACCGTTTATATTCGCCTTCCATTCGCGGAAATCCGGGCGGTGCTCATTTAATTGATTAAGAAATTCATTTTTTTCTGATAAATTTTCACATCCGTAAAGTACGAGATCAACACCGTCGGGATTTACGAGCGGAACGAATGACAATGATGTCAGGCTGAATATATCAAGCGCAGAGTGCCCGAAAACGGTTTTATTTTCGCATAATGCCGCGCAATATTCTTTACACCATTTAAGCGCAACCGAGGTGGTGATCCATTCATTGGCATGAAATGAGGCGTTTACATGGACTTTTCTTTCAGCCATATCCGCACCTATTTTCAGCTCATAAAGCGGCTTTCCCAATACGGAACTGCCGATTTTACGGCACGTGACAAACGGAAAGACATCCGTTATTTTCTCAATTTCTTCATAAACCGATTGGGACCCGTACACCTTTTCTTCCTTCACCCATTGATCAGCGGAAAGAGTCCTTTCACAGTGCCGGATGTATCGCGAAAGCCCGCTCAGCGTCTCAAGCGGCGGACCCTCTGACTGCCCGCTCACGGCAAAGCCGGGACAAAATAATTCATCGTTTTCCGCCGTTTTATCAGCGGCTTTCAACAGTTTTTCATCAATTGAAAGCACCTTTGCAATATCTTTCATATGCTGTTTCAATTCAGGTTTGACACGAATTCCCGCCATGTTCATCCCCCTTTTTTAAAAACTATATGACAGGGGAGATAAAAAAAGAAAGCCGCCCGCGATATGGGCAGGCAGACTTTCTTCAGCAGTTTTGATGTTTGAGCCATTCATTTTTGGCAATCCACGCCCCGCCGATGACTCCGGCGTCATTTCCAAGTGCCGCAATCGAAATATCGGCCGCTTCCGCAGAACGCGGGAATGCGGTGATTTTGAAAGTCTCTTCCACTTTTGACCGCAGGATTTCACCCGCTTTAGACACGCCTCCGCCGAGCACGATTTTCGTCGGATTCATGGCGCTTGCCAGATTTCCGAGCACGAGGCCTAAATGTTTTGCGACATAATCGACGACTTCAAGCGCTGTCTTATCCTGCTGTTTAGCCGCTTCGAACACGTCACGTGCCGTCAGATCATCCACTTGTAAGAGCGAAGAGTCGGAAACCGCCGCAAGCTTTTCTTTCGCGATGCGGACGATGCCGGTTGCGGACGCAATCGTTTCGATGCAGCCGGATTTTCCGCAGTTGCACGGAGCTCCTCCTTCCGGAATACTGCAAATATGACCGATTTCTCCGCCGGCCCCGTTTTTACCGTGAACGATTTCTCCGTTGACGATGATGCCTCCGCCGACTCCGGTTCCGAGCGTCACTAAAATGACATCTTTGGCCCCGTCACCTGCACCCTTCCACATTTCTCCGAGCGCCGCGATATTGGCATCGTTTTCAATGACGGCCGAAATACCCGTTTCCGCCTCAAGATGGTCTTTCAGCGGATAGTTTTTCCACCCCATATTTGTCGTCTCATAGACCATCCCCGTCGCCATTTCCACGGGTCCGGGCGCTCCCATTCCGATCCATTTTACGATCCGTTTCGGCTTGTTCAGTTCTTCCAGCTTCTGGTCAAGCGCTTTGGCGATCGTGACCGTAATTGTGTTTCCTGATTTATCGGTCGGAACTTCCCATTTATGCTGAATTTCACCGTACATGTTGATGAAGGCCAGCTTGATGGTTGTCCCGCCAAGATCAATCCCCGCAAACCATGTATCTTCCATAATAATCTCCTTTTCTTATTAAAATCCTGCTTTGTTATCTGCCTTTGATCCGCTCCGATTCTCTCTGAAGAACACCGGCGGCTTTTTGCCATAATTCTCTTTCAATCACGTTTGACAAGTACATTTCCTTTAATTCATCTTTCATAAAGTCTATTTCGGCTTGTCTGTCACCGAAATAAACGATATGTCCGAATGACTTAAACAGCTGCTGCACGTCATAAAATGAATTCATCTTCTTCACCATTTCTACTCTTCTTAGTATAAGCGTATTTCATCACTGATCCGGGCGTCAAGCAAAAAACGATTGGAGAAAATATCCTTGTATTATTTTCATAAATTATATATTCAAAATTGTAAAAAAACACTCATTTATGCGTTTTTCTGTTACAATACTTTCGTGCCCAAAAGCACAAAAGGATTAAAGTTTGATGGGGTGTTGTTTTGAAACAAGAAAAAAGGCTGACGTTCATCTCAGCCATCAGTTTATTTGTCTTGATGTTAGCAGTCATTATTTCCTGCCTGTTTTTCTTTCATACAGAGCCGCATATGCCGCTGTTCTTTTGCGTCATTATTCTGTCTCTGGCAGGTTTGTGGCTCGGTTTCTCGTGGGACAGTCTTGAAAAAGGAATTGTCAGCGGATTGAAAAACGGTGTGCAGCCGATTATCGTGCTGGCTTTGATCGGTGTGCTGATCGGCGCCTGGATGTACAGCGGCGCCATTCCCACCGTCACCGTTTACGCTTTGTCAATTATACAGCCGAGTCAGCTGCTTTTGACCGCATTATTTTCCTGCATGATTATCAGCACGCTTGTCGGCTCAAGTCTGACAACTGTCAGTACAATCGGCGTCGCGCTGTTAGGGGTAGCAAGCGCGGCGGGAGTTCCGCTCGAATGGACGGCGGGAGCAGTCATTTGCGGGGCTTGTTTCGGTGATAAAATGTCACCGATGTCCGACACGACGAATTTTGCCGCCGGAATCGGCGAAATTCCGATTTTTAAGCATATTCGCCATATGATGGGCACTACCGTTCCGGCACTGCTGATCACGATTGTTCTTTTTTATATTCTCGGTTCATCGGTTTCAATAAATGCCGCTTCAACGCAAAATATTGAGGCGGTCATTTCCGGAATAAAAGAGGCCGTGCACGTTACGCCTTGGTCGCTTCTTTCACCTCTGTTGGTGATCATTTTAGCTGTGAGACGGGTTTCCGTGATTCCGGTGCTTACCGCCGGTATTATTTCCGCAGGGCTTCTGACTGCTGTTTTTATTCCTGACAGCAGCATTCAAGGATTTATATCCGCCCTGCAAAGCGGGACGGCGTTTAAAACCGGCGACCAGGCTGTGGCCAGCATTATCAACAGGGGCGGGCTCCAATCGATGATGGGATCAGTCTCTCTGATCATGATCGCCTTTGCGCTCGGCGGCCTGATGGAAAAAACGGGCCTGATCGCGGCGCTGCTTCAAGGATTGATAAAAGGCGTGCATACGAAAGGACGTCTTGTCATGGCGACCGTCTTCTCAAGTATAGGCGTAAACCTTGCGACAGGTGAGCAGTATTTGTCGATCTTAATTCCGGGCCAATCTTATAAACCTTTATATGACAAGCTCAGCATTAAGCGGATTCACCTTGCGCGGTCGCTTGAGGACGGCGGAACATTGATCAACCCGCTGATTCCCTGGGGAGTAAGCGGCGCTTTTATGGCAAGCGCATTAGGGGTTTCCGTCATCGACTACCTGCCGTTTACCTTTTTCCTGTACATTTCTCCTATGATCTCAATTCTGCTCGGTTTCCTGAAAAAAAGCTGACAATACGAGAAAACCTGCCGTTTTTTACCGGCAGGTTTTCTTATGCAAAAAATCCCGCTGAAAAACGGGATTTGTTTAAAATGCCTGCTGAATGAATTTGTTTCTGATAAACGGTATTTTTAAAAAGAAATGAATGAATGACCGTCTGATCCCCGGCTGGCTGAGCACGCTGTTCATCAGACGGTAGCGGTTTTGGTAAACGGCTAAAACAGATACGGCGCATAATGAGTAGATCAACATTTTTTTCATCTTATCCCTCCTGCCCCTATCGTTTGTCAAACAGCGAGAATTATTCCGGTGCAAGAAGTTTTTTATGCGATTAAGCGATGGTTTCAGATTCAGTCACGATCATATCGACCGGAATATCGTGGGGCATGCGGGGAATGCGGTCTGTCAGCTGGCAGTCAAAGAGAAGCGACACGGTACGGCCTTTATAACCGGAGAGGTACCGATCATAATATCCTCCGCCGTATCCGATTCTGAAGCCTTCCCGGTCAAAAGCCACGCCGGGCACAATCACAAGGTCAATGTCTTTTTGGGCGGCTTTTTCCGTCAGGCTCTCGATCGGTTCACTGAGGCCCGCATATACGGTTTCCAGCTGATCATACGCAGAAAATGTACGGAACTCCATCGCTCCCGTCTGCGGAAAGCATTTTGGGATACAGACTTGTTTTTTCTCTTTCCAGGCCTGTTCAATAATCGGCCGTGTCGGAATTTCCAGGCGTGTCGAGATGGTAACGGCGATCACGCGGGCCTGTTTCCATTCTTTTAAAGAAAACAGCGTTTCACGCATGCTGCGGCATTTTTTCTCCCATTCACTTTCTGTCATGTCAGAAAGCTTTGCTTTTATATCGGTTCTGATTTGTGCTTTCACGTTTGTCAAACCTCCCTGAAAGACAAAAAAGCCAGAACTTTATTGAAAGCTCCAGCTTTTTCCGCTGTTTTAAACAGCTTATTTTGTTTCACGGTGTAACGTAGATTTTTTATCACGTGGGCAATATTTTTTAAATTCAACGCGGTCCGGATTGTTGCGTTTGTTCTTTTTAGAAATATAGTTACGCTCACCACATTCAGTGCAAGCCAAAGTAATATTAACGCGCATTATTTTCCCTCCAAACTAAATATCATTTACTTATTCAGACTTATATATAATACCACTATAATGGACGGAATGCTAGAGTGATTTACATGAAATGTTGTTTAAGTGCAGAAAACATCAGTTTACGCTTCTGATCCTCTGAATGAGCCTGCGTCAGATGAAGGGAAAATATGACGAAACAGGACAAAAAAGGACTTTCTGATACGAAATCTATAGAGAAATAACCGTTTGCTCCCCGAATAAAAAAGATTTCCCGACAAAATTCCGTTTTTTTCTCTATTTCCTTTAGAATGGCGGCGTTTTATGGTATAAAAAAGAAGGGCAAATTAATAATAGAAGGTGATGAAACGTGGAAATTGCTATTATTGCGTTGTTTATCGTCAGTATAGCGCTTATTGCATTCTCATATTCTCAAAGAGATCCGATGAAAGACGTGGAACAGGAGCTTGAAACGCTTCAGCTTTCCGCCATGCAGGAAATTTACAAGTTGAAAAAGAAAATGACGGTGCTTGAAGAAGAATTGCTGGAAACCAACCTCGTGATCCGCAAAGCCAAAAGCAGCGGCATTAACCAAAAAATCGCCAAACAAATCATTTCAAAATATAACAACGGAATGTCTGCGGAAGCCATCGCAAAAGCGGAGCACGTGTCTGTCGAGGACGTCAATACCATTATTAAAGATAATGAGAAGGTGCTCGTATGACAAAACGGGGCATTCAGGCTTTTGCAGCAGGCATGATTTTAGCGACGGCCGTTCTCGCCGCTGTCTTCTATTTGACTGACCATGACCAGGCAGCCGCCGTTAAAACCGAAAAAACAGCATTGACAGAAAAAGAAGTAAACAGCTACCTCGACGATCAGCAAAAAGTCTCCGTCAACCGGGATGACTATCAAAAACTTCTTGATTCTAAAGAAAAATCGTTAAACAACGACCAAAACACAGACGACAAAAAGAAAAAAGTAACATACAAACTGACGATTAAAAACGGAATGAGCACTGCTGATGTGTCATCCATTCTTGAAAAAGAAGGGATTATTCCTTCAGCGAAGGACTTTAATGATTACGTCATTGACGCAGGCTACCATAAAGAAATCCGCGCCGGCCATTTCAAAGTCGACTCAGATATGAGCTTTAAAAAAATCGTCAAAACATTAACCCGCTAAAAAAGCTTGCAGGCATCGTCCATTCAGATGGATACGGCCGGCAGGCTTTTTTAATAAGCAATATAAAACGGACCCGGTCAATGGCCGGGCCCGTTTTTTTCATCCGAATTTTCCGGTGATATAATCATGTGTTTTTTGATGATCCGGCTGAGAAAATATTTTGTCCGTATCCCCCCACTCTACCAGTTCGCCCATATAGAAAAACGCGGTTTGATCAGAGACCCTCGCAGCCTGCTGCATGTTGTGCGTCACAATGACGATTGTATACTTTTCTTTCAATGTCAAAATCAGCTCTTCTATTTTCCGTGTGGATACGGGGTCGAGAGCGGACGTCGGTTCATCCATCAGAAGGACGTCCGGTTTGGTGGCGAGCGCCCTTGCGATGCACAGCCGCTGCTGCTGACCGCCTGACAGTGAAAGCGCCTGGTGGTGAAGGCGATCTTTCACTTCATCCCAGAGCGCAGCTGCCTTTAAAGATTCCTCGGCGATTTCAAGCAGTTTCTTTTTATTTTTTTCGCCGTGAATTCTCGGACCGTACACGACATTCTCAAATATTGACTGCGGAAACGGATTTCCTTTTTGAAACACCATACCGATTTGTTTTCTTAATTCTGCCGCATCCGTCTTTTCTTTCAGCAGATTGCGCCCGTTATAGATCATGTCGCCTGTCACTTTGACATTCGGAGCCATTTGCAGCATTAAGTTTAATGTTTTAATAAAAGTGGATTTCCCGCAGCCGGACGGACCGATGATCGCAGTTACCTTCCGCTCCTCAAAACCGATCGTAATGTCTTTTAAAGCCTGATGGGCTCCGTACCATACGTTCATGCCGTGAATATCAAATAAATTCTGTGTGTGCACCGCTTCCTTCACAAGGCTCACAGTCCTTCCCCCTATCCGAACTTTCCGTTAATGTAGTCATCTGTCTTTTGCGCTTTAGGACTCGTAAAAATTTGTTCTGTCTGCCCGTATTCCACCACTTCCCCGTTTAAAAAGAAAGCCGTTCGGTCAGACACCCTCAGCGCCTGCTGCATGTTATGCGTAACGATAATAATCGAATAATCTTTTTTCAGTTCTGTCAAAAGCGTCTCGATTCTGGCGTTTGAAATAGGGTCCAGAGCTGAAGCCGGTTCATCTAAAAGAAGCACGGCAGGTTTCATCGCAAGCGTACGGGCGATGCAAAGGCGCTGCTGCTGGCCGCCTGATAACGAAAGAGCCGATGAATGAAGCCGGTCTTTGACTTCATCCCAAAGCGCAGCCTTCGTTAAGCTTTCCTCGACCGCATCATCCAAAACGGCTTTCCTGCGTTCACCCGCATACTTCAGCGCATGTGTGATGTTATTGTAAATGGATTTCGGGAATGGATTCGGTTTTTGAAACACCATACCGATCTCCCGTCTGAGAGACACGACATTAATCGCTTCCCCCAAAATATTCAGCCCTTCATATAGGATCTCTCCCTCGCTTCTTGCCGAAGGAATGGCATCGTTCATTCTGTTAATCTGTCTCAAAAATGTTGATTTCCCGCAGCCGGACGGACCGATCAGAGCCGTCACCGCATGTTTTTCAATATCCATGTTTACATCTTTAACCGCTTGTTTGTCACCGTAATAAATTGATAAATGCTTCACTTCCAAAATTGAAGACTCCGGCGAACGCTTTGTCTGTTCCGCATGTTCCCTGATGATGTGATCAATCATGTTTTCGCCTCTTTCCGATTAATTTGCCGTAAGCTTTTTATAAATGACAGATCCGAGCCATCTTGCACAAAGGTTAAACAAGAGCACCGAAATCACCAGCACCGCCGAGCCGCCGTTTGCAATCGCTTCGGCGTCAGGGATGATTCCCTGCGTATTGACACTCCATATATGAACCGCCAGCGTCTCAGCCGGCCTGAAAATGTTGAAAGGAGATGATTCAGAAAACGGGTTCAAATCCGTAAAGTTCAGCCGCGGCGTTGTCAGTCCTGCTGTAAATAACAATGCGGCTGCTTCTCCGAATACTCTTCCTGATGCGAGAATGGCTCCGGTTAAAATCGAAGGAATCGCACTCGGAATCAGCACCGTTTTGACGGTATGCCATCTCGATACGCCTAAAGCGAGAGAAGCTTCTTTCAGCTCCTTAGGAACTGCAGTGAGCGCGCCTTCTGTCACCCGGACCATAACGGGAAGGTTAAAGACGGTTAATGCGAGCGCGCCTCCGATAATCGTGTAGCCCCATCCGGTCAGGTTGACAAACATCAGCATGCCGAACATCCCGATGACAATGGACGGAAGCGAAGACAGCACCTCAATACACGTTCTGATAAAATCAGTGATTTTATTTTGGGGCGCATATTCAGCCATAAAAACGCCGCCCCCCACACCAAGCGGTATCGTGATCAGCATGGTGATAAACAGAATGTAAAAGGAGTTAAAAAGCTGATCCCGTATTCCGCCGCCTGACGCAATGGCGCTCGATTTTGACGTAAGAAAATGCAAGGAGATTTCAGAGACGCCGTGAATAAGAATGTACAAAAACAATCCTGCCAAAATCGCCGCGATTACAGCGGCGCATAACCCGAATACACCGGTGGCCAATTTATCCGTTATTTTCCGGTTCATTACACTTTCCTCCTAGATGACAAGTAGCGTATGAGCAATATAAACAGAAACGACATGATGAGAAGAACGAGCCCCATAGACCATAACGTATTATTTTCAATACTGCCGTATGTGGTATGGCCCATGTTTAACGTAATAATCGTCGTTAATGTTCCCGCCGTATCAAGCAGGCTTTCCGGCAGAAGCTTTGTATTTCCGATAACCATCTGTACGGCGAGTGCTTCTCCGAACGCTCTTGCCATCCCGAGCACGACAGCGGTCAGCAATGTCGGAAACGCCGCCGGGATAAGCACCTTTCTGATTGTCTGCCACCTCGTCGCACCAAGCGCATATGAACCGTCGCGAAGGTGTTTCGGAAGTGACGCAAGCGCATCAGCGGAAATCGATGTAACAGTCGGCAGAATCATTACCGAGAGCACGATCGTCCCCGCCAGAAGGCTGTGACCCGTTCCGCTTGATTTAAAAGAGCCGATAAACGGAACCAATACTGTAAGACCTATGAATCCATAAACGACGGACGGAATGCCGACAAGCAGCTCAATTACCGGCTGCAGCACCTTTTTTCCCCAAGTCGGCGCAATTTCCGTCATAAACACGGCACCCGCAATACCGAGGGGCGCTGCGATCAGAGCGGACAGAACGGTGACCGCAAATGATCCGAAAATAAAAGGCAGCGCGCCGAACTCAGGTTTTGCCTGGGTTGGATTCCAATTCAGACTTGTTAAGAACTCAATCGGGCTTACACCATTTACAAAAAAAGATTGCAGCCCCTTTATGCCGAGAAAAATTGTGATCGCCGCTGATGCCGCAATGATAATCGCGGCACACACAGACACAATCACCCTTCCGCGGACTTCATCCAATTGCCTGTTTTGTTTTGAGCTTATTAAGCGTTCGCTTACAGACTCTTTTTCTCTGTGATTTATCATTTGTTTACACTCCTATAAAGAAGAAGAGGCGGGGAGCCCGCCCTCCCCTCAGCTTTGCTTGCCGTTTGCGTCACGTGTGACTTTCATATCAGAGATCGGAATGTAGCCTTGATCTTTTACGATACTTTTCTGTACTTCATCGCTGTTCATATAGTCAAGAAACGTTTTTGTAAGGCCTGACGCTTCTCCTTTCGTATAAGAGTGCTCGTAAGCCCAAATCGGATACTCGCCTGTGACGACGTTTTTCTCTTCCGGTTTGATGCCTCCGATCGATAAAGGCGTTACTTTGTCATCGTTTATATAAGAGAATGCCAGATAACCGATTGCTCCCGGCGTTTCCGCAATGATTTTTTTAACTGTATTGGAGGAATCCTCTGTAATGCCCTCAGCAGGATCTGCTCCGTCAAGCGCGTATTTGACGAACGTAGCGCGTGTTCCTGATGAATCAGGACGGTTCACGAGTGTAATTTTTTGATCTTTACCGCCAAGCTCTTTCCAGTTTTTAATTTTTCCTGTAAAGACGTCTGTCAGCTGTTTTTTGGTTATATCCTTTACGCCCGCACCGGGGTTGACCGCAGCCGCCATCGCCACTACCGCTACTCGGTGGTCTTTTAGGGCTTTCGCATCAATGCCTTCTTTTTCTTCAGCAAAGACATCTGAGTTGCCGATTTGCACTGCCCCTTCAGACACTTGCGAAAGACCTGTTCCTGAACCCCCCGCTTGCACCTGCACATCAGCATCCGGATGTTTTTCCATAAACTTTTCCGCCGCTGCCAGTACTAACGGCTGCATGGCCGATGAACCAGAAATGGTTAAAGAACCTGATGCTTTTTTATCCTCACTTGCAGATTGACTGTCTGTCTTGCCGCTTTCCTTTGCATTTCCGCATGCTGCAGCAACAATCATAACAGCAGCCATCAGAAGCATAAGCATCCATTTGTTTTTTTTCATTTCCTGAATTCCCCCTGCATTTAATGTGTAATTTGTCCTACACGTATAGAGTAAAGGGTTCTTGTAAAATGCGTATAAATCAAGTGTTAAGGTTTTGTAAATCCGGATGTTTTTTTGTATAAAAAAAACGCTCACAAGTTGTGAGCGTTTTTCTGTTAGTTGTTTGTATTGCCGTTTTCAGCGTCTTCCTGAATTTTATCTTCGTTTTTCTGCTTCGTATTATTATCTTCTTGTTTCTTTTTCAGCTCAAAGTATTTGTCCAGAGCTGCTCTTCCTATATCATCCGTAATCGAATATCGATCGCTGTAATTAATATAGGCCCAAGGAACGACTACAGAAATAGCTACTTCCGGATTATCAGCAGGTGCATACGCGACAAGAGTCGTGTTATATGTTGCTTCACCCGTCTCTGATTTGTCAGGACCGTCATAGAAAGATTGCGCGGTACCCGTTTTACCGGCAGGACTGTATGTCGCAGTCGCAAAATCAGTTGCGGCTGTCCCTTTTGTCATGACGCGTCTGAAACCTGCCTGCACTTCTTTAATGTCTGCATTATTCATATCAATCTTATTCAGTACTTGGGGCTGAACAGACTCTACAACGGCTCCGATTCCTTTTTTCGAATCAGGCTGCCTGACCTCTTTTACAAGCTGAGGTTTCAAACGATAGCCTCCATTGGCGATTGTAGATACATACTGCGCCATTTGCAGCGGTGTAAACGTATCATACTGTCCGATGGCAAAGTCTAACAGAAGACCGGAAATTCGCTGTGACCCTTGGTACCCGGTCGCTTCATTCGGAAGATCAATCCCCGTCTTAACTCCGAGTCCGAACTGATTGAAGTAGTATCTGAAAGTATCGAATGCCTTCATATCAAGCGGCAGGGACTGGCCTTTTTTGTACTCCCCTTTACCGACGGCAATCGCCGTTTTGAACATGAACACGTTTGATGATTCCTGAAGCGCTTTTTGGATATCTACGGGACCTAAATTCGTCCATGATTTTTTCGGGTTTTTACTTCCCTTGAAATACATAGGTTCATCCTGAAAAACGGTGTTCAAATTAATCGCGCCCGTCTGCAGTCCGGTCAACACCGTCGCTCCTTTGACCGCCGATCCCATTGCGTAGGAGGAAGTCATTGCGCCGAGGGCATAATCATTAATTTTGTACTTTCCATGATCATTCGTAATCTGTTTGCCGGCCATCGTCAGCACTTCTCCGTTTTTCGGGTTCATCATGACGACGAAGGCCCGATCAAGAAGCTTCGTGCTCGGTCTCGCTTTTGCCGATCTTAAATTTTTCTCAATGATTTTTTCAACGGATTTCTGCAGGTCCATATCAATGGATAACACAAGGTCTTTGCCGGCCTGCCCTTTTGAAATCACTTTGCTGCCCGTGACATTTCCGGATGAGTCGGTTAAGTTCTGCACTTTCTCTTTTTGACCCTGCAGCAGGCTTTCATATTGATATTCTAAATAGCTTTTTCCGACCCTGTCATTCCGGCTGTAGCCGAGTGACAGATAGTGATCCAGCAGGTTGGACGGAAGACCTTCGTTCGAACTGGATACACTGCCGAGCAATGTCCGGATCAGGCTTTTATAAGGATAAGACCGTTCCCAGTCAGACGTCACGTCAACCCCCGGCAGTTCATCTAAATGTTCGCTGACGACGGCCATTTCTTTTGCCGACACGCCTTCATTTTTGATGTATTGAGGCGTCAGGGAGTATCCTGAATCCATCTGTCTTTTGATCGCAAGGATCTGCATGTCTTTTGAAGTGAGCTCATTCAGCTGTTTGTCTGTGATGCGTTTCAGCTGAAGCTGATATAAATCATCGTCAGACAGTTTTTTGTCTTCAGCTTTTTGGTTTTCTTCGGCCGTAATCAGTTTTTTCGCTTCATCAGGCCTTGTTAACATCCAATAGTCTTTTTTATCCCGCTCAGTCACCTTTTTGGTGCTTACCTTAATCATACCCGACAGTTTTTTTGCGATTTTTAAACGCTGCGCCTGGGTGGTTGAGGCTGAACGTGTATATGTAATCGCATTTAATGCTTTATTCGTTACGATGGGATTTAGGTTCCGGTCGTATATTTTCCCTCTCGGAACCGCCGTGCTGACATCAGACTCCTCTTGCTTATTAGCGGCGTTTTTATAATCATCACCCTGAACGATCTGCTTGATGCCAAGCTCGACGATAATCCAAGTGAAAATAAGAAACGCAACCAAAAACAAAAAATTAAGCCGGATCGGCAGTGATTTTTTCTTTTCTTTGTTTACAGCTATTTTCTTTTTATTTCTCCTCATGACATCACCTTTTCTTATTTACAGAAAGAAATGACACCTTCTGTTCAGGTGCCATTTTTCATTCTAAAGGTTTTTTCGATATTTTTCTACAGATAACCCTTTTATCTTTCTCCTTTTATAAAATTCGGTTCCGCCGCCTGTTTTTGTCGGTCTTCTTCTACTGTTTCATCAGAAGTTTCCGTATCCAGTTTGATGTCTTTTATAAAGTAATAAATCAGCGGATGCCCGGCTCCGAGCAGCACGAGCGCCGCCGGTATCCCCACTTTTTCCTTGAACAATGTAACGATTACAAGGAAACAAAGGATGGAAACGATCCGGCCCGCATTTAAAAATAACTCCCTGAGCACAATGTATTCAATTCTGGCTTTTCTGGCAAGCCGCGCCCGGCCTATCACATCATATGTAAGCGAGACATACGGCACGAGCAGAACTGGATAGCCGATCGCAATAAACACTCCGTACAAAAGGAGCGTCGTGAAGCTCATTTTAAAAATAATGAGAAACAGAGCGCCGTACAAGATCAATCCGCCGATAAGAATCGCCTTTTTCCGCGCTCTTTTTTTGATGAGCCTTGATGCAAAATAATAGGCAAAAAAAGAAACCGCGGAATTGACGAGGCCGAATGTTCCGAGCGCCAGCTCACTGTTTGTCGCAATGAATACAAATACGCTGATTAAAAAAACAAAAATCCCTTCTCTCAAGCCTTGAAAAAAGTGCGCGTTGGTAATCCGGCGCCAATTCAGATTCGTGTGGCGCTCATCAAAAACTTTTTTCAGCATAAACCGGCCTTTCGACTCCCTCCGCTTCAGAAAAAAGCTCATGACCACGGCAAGGGCAAATAAGCCGAGCGACAGGCTGAAAATGATTGTATAACCCGTATTGTTTTCAAGTCTTGAAATGACATATCCGGCCACAATCGGACCGATCATGCCCGCCGATGAAGACAAAATGCCTAAAAACCCGTTAAAAAAATCTCTCGTTTCCGGTTCCGTGATTTCGAAAGTCAACACATTAAAAGCCAGCCAGTAAAAGCCGTATCCAACTCCGAGCACGGCCCCTATCAAAACAAGACGGGAAGCCGCAGTTTCTCCGGCAAGCAGCACACTTAAATAAAAAGCGGCCAAAAAGATAACGCCGAACCTGAGAATAAACACTCTGTCAATTTTTTTAGCCAGCCGGCCCGCCAGCAGAAAGGTAACCGGCTGCATCGTCACGACCGACAAATTGTATATGGCCAAATCAATAAATTTTCCCGACTGCTTCCACAAATACACGTTGACAAATGTATTTGACAGCGCGATGCCCAATGAGTAAAGGCCGCCAATCGTCAATAACAGCAGCAGCCCTTTATTTATTTCGATGTCGCCGATAATTTTTTTTATTTTGCTCATCATTGACTCCCCTTTACTACACATTAGTTTGTCTCACTCAAACTGAGATATGTAAAAGGAATCAAAGTCAATAAAAAAACAAGGTCTCCCGCGGGAGACCTTGTGATCATTCAACTCAATTATTTTGCTTCGCTGTAAAGACGGGCAACTTCATCCCAGTTCACAACATTCCAGAAAGCTGAAATGTAATCAGGACGGCGGTTTTGGTAGTTCAGGTAGTACGCGTGCTCCCAAACATCAAGACCGAGAACAGGTGTTTTACCCTCTGAAAGCGGTGAATCTTGATTTGGCGTGCTTGTAATTTCAAGTTTGCCGTTATTTACAACGAGCCAAGCCCAGCCTGAACCGAAACGGCCTGCAGCTGCTGCGGCGAATTTTTCTTTAAATTGATCGAAGCTTCCGAACGTGCTTTTGATCTCTTCAGCAAGCTCACCAGTCGGTTCGCCTCCGCCGTTCGGAGATAAAAGAGTCCAGAATAAAGAGTGGTTTGCATGTCCGCCGCCATTGTTGCGGACTGCCGTGCGGATGTCCTCCGGCACTGCGTTCAAATCAGCAACAAGCTCATCTACAGATTTCTCTGCAAGCGCTGATCCTTCGATCGCTTTGTTGAGGTTTGTCACGTATGTGTTATGGTGCTTCGTATGGTGAATCGTCATCGTTTCCTTATCGATATGCGGTTCTAAAGCATCATAAGCGTAAGGCAATTCTGGAAGTTTGTAAGCCATAATTTTTTCCTCCTTTAAATATATGTACTGAAATGCCGCTTAACGCGAACTTTTCTAATCTCAATGTAACAAAAGAAAGCGTGGTAATCAATGAAAAAGCTCACAATCCGGCGATTCCAGCAGACATATTACACTTTATCCGTTCACGGCCGAAATTAAACCTTTCTAAAGCACCGTCCATAAGAAATACCCGATCATAAAGAGCTGAATGACGCCTTTTGCCGCCACGCTTGTTAAAAAGCCGATTAACGAGCCGAGCCCCACTTTTGCCGCGGACTTGATATCCTTTTGATGAACAAACACCTCAGCGCAGACAGCACCGATAAATGGGCCTAATATAATGCCTGCCACGGGAATAACGAAGGGCCCGATCAATAATCCGATCGTGCTTCCCCAGATTGCCGCCCTGCTTCCTCCGTACCTTTTAACGCCAAGTAAATTTGACACATAGTCAGCTGCGAATAAAACGGCCGCAAATACCGCCTCAATGAGCCAAAACAGGTAAGAATAAGGACTGAAGGAAAACAAAAATCCGTAGAGAAGAAAACCGGCCACAATAAAAATAACGCTTGGAATCACCGGATATACAAGCCCGATAAAAGCAATGACGAAGACCGCAATGATCATCAGCCAATACAAAACACTCATGACAAAAACACCCTCCTTTGTTTTGCGGGCGATCACCGCTTCCCGCTTTATCTTATTATGTATGATTCCTTATCACCGCTTTAAATACTCTCACTTGTGTTCATCCCCTGTGAACGATACAATAAGCAACATATACCAGTTTAGGCTAGGAAGTGAAGATGTTGAACATATTTACGGCTTTATTGAAAAGTACATACTCTCCGGCAGATATTGCAAAAACACGGTTTCAGGGGATAGGAAAAGCGATCCTTTATGTCTTTTTGCTGTCTGTCCTTTTTACGCTGCCAAGCGCTTATTACCTTTGCTCCGGCACCGTAAACTCAATGAACGGTTTCAAAACCGTGTTAAAGAAAGATTTCCCTGATTTCAGCATTTCAAACGGAGAATTGCAGACGAAAGCGTCCGCCTCTAAGGAAACGGAAGCGAACGGGTTCGTCATCGTGTTTGATCCGACGGATGCTTACGGCGCTAAACAAATAGCGGCGAAACAAAACGCGATCGGCATTTTGAAAAATAAAATGGTGCTTGCTGTAGACGGACAGGCGACAGAAATGAATTATTCGCTGATGCCTGCTGATATCACAAAAAAAGAAATCATATCAGCATTAAACCAAAATAAAACGATGATCGTCACCGTCCTGTCCGTTCTGCTGTTCATCATGACAGCGGCCGGAAAATTCATTGAAGTATCATTTCTCGCCGTCATCGGCCTGATATTGAAAAATGCGCAAAGAAAGACATTGAATTACCAGCAGCTCTGGAAGCTTTCGGCTTATTCCATTACACTTTCGACCATATTCTTTACGATCATGCGCGCGCTTGTCATTACGGTGCCGAGTGAATTTTTAGTGAATTGGTTTGTAAACTTTATCATCCTTTTCCTCGTCTTAAAAGAGATACCGCCAAGAAAAACAGCTGTGTAACAAAGACTGCCCCCGGCGGTCTTCTTTTTTGTCATGAACAAAATGGGACAAGCATACAATGAAGTAAAAATGTATGCGGGAGGCGGTTGGAATGAAGCGGCTTACTTTTGTATTCGGCAGTTTATTTGTGATATTCATTATCTTTTACGATCTTAAAATCGGCACGATCCCTTCTCAAGACCTTCCAGCATACGCAGCGGCGGCGCAGCCAGCCCAACAGGAAGCTTCATACAGAACGGTTACGGTCAAAAAAGGCGATACGGTGATGTCGATAGTCGGCGCACATAAAGCGCCAGATGATATTGCACAAGATTTTGAAGCGCTGAATCCGAATGTAAAAGCAAACGCCATTCAGGCAGGCACCGCTTATAAATTCCCCGTCTACCGCAATTAAACGTTAATTTCTTGTCAGTTTGGCAAATACACTGTTACAATATAACATGTAAATAGAAGTTGCCTGACATGTAAAAGGCTCAGCCTGCAAAAGCGGTAACTACAATTAAGGAGCGATTGACAAGTGAGTGAAATCACACATCGTACAAAAACGCGTCCCGTCAAAGTGGGACCTTTAACAATAGGCGGAAATAACGAAGTCGTCATTCAGAGTATGACGACGACCAAAACACACGACGTAGAAGCAACAGTTGCGGAAATCAACCGTTTAGCCGAAGCCGGCTGCCAAATTGTCCGGGTGGCATGTCCGGACGAACGCGCCGCTAACGCGATTGCCGACATCAAAAAACAAATTTCCATCCCTCTCGTTGTCGATATTCATTTTGACTACAAGCTTGCATTAAAAGCAATTGAGGGCGGCGCCGACAAAATCAGAATCAACCCGGGTAACATCGGCCGCCGCGAAAAAGTGGAAGCCGTCGTAAAAGCGGCGAAAGAAAAAGGAATTCCGATCCGGATCGGCGTAAACGCGGGTTCTTTGGAAAAACGCATTTTAGAAAAATACGGCTATCCGACTGCTGACGGAATGGTTGAGAGTGCGCTTCATCATATCAAAATCCTGGAAGACCTTGACTTTCATGACATCATCGTCAGCATGAAAGCGTCTGACGTCAATCTAGCCATAGAAGCATACGAAAAAGCGTCAAAAGCATTTGATTATCCGCTCCACCTCGGAATTACAGAATCGGGCACGCTGTTTGCCGGAACGGTAAAAAGCGCGGCCGGACTCGGAGCGATTTTAAGCAAAGGAATCGGAAACACGCTCCGGATCTCTCTGAGCGCCGACCCGGTTGAAGAAGTAAAAGTAGCCAGAGAACTGCTGAAATCATTCGGTCTTGCTTCAAACGCGGCTACGCTTATTTCATGCCCGACATGCGGACGGATCGAAATTGATCTTATCAGCATCGCCAATGAAGTGGAAGAATATATTTCTAAAGTTAAAGCGCCGATTAAAGTAGCGGTTCTCGGATGTGCCGTTAACGGACCGGGCGAAGCAAGAGAAGCCGATATCGGGATTGCCGGCGCGCGCGGCGAAGGACTTCTTTTCCGCAAAGGCCAAATCGTCCGCAAAGTTCCTGAAGAAACCATGGTCGAAGAGCTGAAAAAAGAAATCGACAAGCTGGCAGAAGAACACTACGCAAAGCTTGAAGCGGAAAAAGCAAAAGCAGAACAAGAAACACAAAAAGCTTGACGGATATTCCGCCAAGCTTTTTTTTGCGTTGTGTTAAAAAAACGGTGTAATGAAGATGCCAAGCACAAGGGAAACAATACCGATTCCCATCGCCCATCCGCCTAAAGCGCCTGCTCCTCTTCTTCTGGCGATATAGCCGACGATAATGCCGCATGCCCCTAATAAAACAGGGAGCACAAACAGGGAAATGATAGAAATAGCCAATGCTGCATACCCTATCCCCCGGCCTTCACTTACTCCGTCCCGGTTATCATCACGGTCTGCTGCCCGGTCAGAAGCACGATATGGCTCTGAAATTTCAGCCGCTGTTTCTTCTGAATAAACATCACGCGTGATATCGGTTCCTTCCGATCCATGATCCACATAGTATTCGTTGCCTTTTCGATTTTCGTAATCGTATGCCACCTTCAATTCCCCCTTTTTCTTTTATGAAAGGAGCTTTTTTAGTTTCCGCGTTTTTTACGGATTCATGTTTGCTAAACTTTTCTGGTATTGTTAATTGTTTATGTTACACTTGAAGGGATGAATTTAAGGAGTGTGGACATGTTACGGTTAGGTATAGATATTGACGGCACAGTTACGGCACAGGATACATTTGTCCCTTATTTAAACCGCTCATTTCATCTTTCCATTACCTTGGATGATATGACTGATTATGATCTGACGAAGCTTTTGAACATTACAGACGAGGAATTTTGGGAATGGATGAACGTTCATGAAGCAGCCATATATAAAGAAGCGAAGCTCGCGGAATTTGCCAAGCAGGCACTGGACGGACTGAAAGAAGAGCACCGTCTGATCTACATTACGGCAAGACGCGGCCACTTAGAAGATGTTACGCTGGACTGGTTTGCAAACCGGGACATTCATTACGATCACATTGAGCTTGTCGGAGGCCATCACAAAGTGGAAGCGGTCAAAAAACACGGCATTGATTTATTTTTCGAAGATCACCACGGCAATGCGACAATGATCGCAAAAGAAGCAGGCATTCCGGTTATCCTTTTTAACTCCCCATATAATCAGCTCCCCATCGATTCCAATATTATCAGGGTGCAGAATTGGCTTGAAGCCGTCGCCTGGATTAATAAAAACAAACATAGCTTTCAGCATGTGAAAAGCTGATAAAAAACCTCCTGTATAAGCAGGAGGTTTTTTATCGGCACGCCGGACAGGTGCCGTAAATTTCAAACTTATGGCCGCTGATTTCATACCCTTCCAAATCATCGTGCAGCTTATCCATCGGACAGGACTCAATTTCCTTCGTTTTCCCGCAGGTTAAACAGATAAAATGGTGATGATGATGGGTATAAGAGCATGTAAAACGGAACAGTTTTTCTCCGGAAAGCTCCGTCGTTTCCAAAATGCCGAGTTCTTCATATAACGAAAGATTTCTGTATATGGTATCAAAGCTCAGACCCGGATAGTCGTCATTTAATGCGGCAAGCACGTTTTTGGCGGTCAGATATTTATCAGAATCAGCAAAAAGCTGCAGCATGTCTTCTCGCTTACTCGTATATTTATACCCTTTTTCTTTCAGCAGGTTCAACGCTTCTTGTACGTTCATGAGGACCTCCCCTTTACAACACGGTATCGCTCCAAAAAGAAAATGGCAGCTGTCTGAACAGCAGGCCATTTTCTTATGATGTATCAAATTATACCTATAAAATGATGAAAAGTAAATGAAAGCCTAGTGAATCGCGGTTTTGAACTTACCGCCCCTCGTTTCATGGGTATTCATGATCGTAATAAAGGCGTTTTTATCAATTTCAAACACAATGGATTTCAATTTAGTCACTTCAAGCCTTGTCACGACCGCGTAAATGACTTCTTTGGTTTCATCCGTATATCCGCCTTTTCCCTGAAGCTTGGTAGTTCCCCGTCCAAGCCGGTGCAATATAGCATCTGAGATCTCAGCATATTGCTCTGCAACAATAATGACCGCTTTTGTTTCATCAAGCCCCTGGATGACGGCGTCAATCGTTTTCATGGCAATATAATAAGTCATGAAAGAATACATTGCCTGCTCCGGACCGAACACAAAACCGGCCCAAATGAAAATAAACACATTGATGAGCATAACGAATTCCCCGACTGAAAAGGGCAGCTTTTTCGTGAGAAGGATACCGAGGATTTCAGTACCGTCCATCGAGCCTCCGTTTCGGATGACAAGGCCTACCCCGAAACCGAGCAAAAGCCCCCCGAATACCGTCGCCAAAATAGGCTGGGTCGTAATGGCCTCCACATGGTGCAATGAGGATTCAATCAGCGCTAAACCGACGATTCCGATAACAGTAGAGATGAGAAATGTTTTTCCGATATATTTATATCCGAAAATCATAAATGGAATGTTGAGTAACACAACGAATAAGGCAAAATTGAGGAGGGGATTGGACATAAAGAGGTGGTCTAAAATTAATGAAACACCGATAATGCCTCCGTCGATAAAATTATTAGGGACCAGAAACAATTCAATACTTACGGCGGCTGAACCCGCCCCGATCAGAATCATAATGACCCTGAAGATAAAGTGTAAAAATGATTCTCTTTTATGCTGTTTATTTGGGGTCATAAAATCTCCTTTCCTATAATAACTATTTTAAACAGTAAGCAACTTTATTTTACCATTAAAAGCTGTAACATTTTAATGATCTGCTCAATACATTATGTCTAAAGAGGTGAAAGTATCGATGATTTTAATACAAAGAATTATTTTGCAGCGGCTCAATCAAGTCACTGCGGACGATCTGCTGAAGTATTCCAAGCAATACGGAATCAGCATTACGAGGAGTCAAGCGGCTGAGGTAGCGGCTCTGATGCACGGAAAAAACATCAATATTTTTGATGATCAGGAGCGGCTGCGCCTGCTGAAAAAAGTGGAAACGATAACCTCAAAAGAAACGGCGCGGAAAGTTGACGAACTTTTCAATCAATTCTCAGGGTAAGAAAGGAGGGACACCCGCCCCTCCTTTCTTTCTTATTGAGCTGATATTTTTTCAAGAAGCTCCTTATCAAACTGCTTTTCTTTCAGCATTTCGATTTCAAAACGGTACGGCGGCTTCTTATTTTTCTTGTCTTCGCCTACATACGGTGTTTCGAGGATTTTCGGAATATCGGCAAGCTGCTCGTGATGAACGATGTACTGCAGAGCGTCAAAACCGATCTCTCCGAACCCGATATTTTCATGGCGGTCTTTCCGGGCGCCTTTGATATTTTTACTGTCGTTAACATGAAGGACTTTTATCCGATCGATGCCGACGATTTTATCAAACTCGTTAAGAACACCGTCAAAATCATTAGCGACATCATACCCGGCGTCATGGGTGTGGCAAGTGTCAAAGCAGACGGATAGATGTTCATTATGCGTGACTCCCGCAATGATCTCGGCCAGCTCTTCAAAGCTTCTTCCGCATTCTGATCCTTTGCCCGCCATTGTTTCCAGCGCAATCTGCACGTTTTGACCGGGAACAATCACTTCGTTTAAACCTTCAATGATTTTTTTGATGCCCGTCTCAGCCCCGGCTCCGACATGCGCTCCTGGATGAAGCACGATTTGTTTCGCGCCGATCGCTGCCGTTCTTTCAATTTCAGAACGCAGAAAATCAACGCCCAGCTCAAACGTTGCCGGATTTGTCGTATTTCCGATGTTAATGATGTACGGCGCATGCACGACAATCTCGTCGATGCCGTTTTCCTTCATATGGGCGCGGCCCGCTTCAATATTCAAGTCTTCAATTTTTTTGCGGCGCGTGTTTTGGGGAGCGCCCGTATAGATCATAAATGTATTCGCCCCGTACGAAACAGCTTCCTTGCTTGCGGCAAGGAGCATATGTTTTCCGCTCATTGAGACGTGTGAACCTATTTTCAGCAACCCGATTCCCCTACTTTCCTTTGTTAGATTTGTTTCTTCTCTGCTTTCTTTTTATCTTTTCCATTTCGTAGCTCATTTTCTTTTTATAGCCCGGCTTCACTTTTTTCGGTTTTTTCACGAGGCGCTTCGCCATTTGGTCGGCCTCATTCTCCGATTTTTTGCGTTTTTTGCGGCGGTGGCGGTCATCGCCTTTCTTCCATTCGCCGTTTACAAGCTCCGCATAGTCAAACACAATACCCATCTTTTCGAGTCTTACGAGCGCATCTTCGTCAGAAAGCTCATAAATGGTCAGTGCTTGACCTGATGAACCGGCGCGTGCAGTTCTACCGACGCGGTGAACATAAAAATCCAGATCGTCCGGAAGCTCATAGTTGATGACGTGGCTTACGCCTTTAATGTCAATTCCTCTTGCCGCAAGGTCTGTCGCAATGACATAAGTGAATTCCAGATCATTAATCTGCTTCATTACCTTCTTACGCTCACGCGGCGTTAATCCCCCGTGCAGAAGACCGATCCTCATGCCCTTTTCAGTCAGATATTTCGCAATATGGTCAGCCGTGTTTTTCGTATTTGCAAACACAATGCCCAGATAAGGGTTCAGATGAGACATCATATCAAAAAGCAGTTTGTCTTTATCACGCTGTTTAGAAGGAACCAAAACATGTTCAATCTTTTCGGCTGTGATTCTTTTCGGCTCAACATGCGCGTACTTCGGATTTTCCATATACTTTTTCAAAAACGGCTTCAGCTTTTCCGGAATCGTAGCTGAGAACACTAGCATCTGAAGTTCTTCCGGCATACGCGATCCGATGAAATCAACGTCTTCTAAAAAGCCCATGTCAAGCATCAGATCAGCTTCGTCAATGACGAGAGACTGCGCTTTATAGACGTTCAATGCCTGCGCCTTAATCAGATCCGCGATCCGGCCCGGCGTTCCGACGACGAGATGAGGCTGTGTTTTCAGCTTATCAATTGATTTTTGCTTGTCCGTCCCGCCGATGAAGCATTTTGTCCGGATCGGCTCATCTTCCGCACCCTGTGTGATTTTGAGCGCTTCCTGATGAATCTGATTGGCAAGCTCTCTCGTCGGCGCCGTGATAACAGCCTGTACCGTATCAGAACCCGGATCAATCCGATTCAAAATTGGCAATAAATAGGCGTGGGTTTTCCCCGTCCCCGTCTGGGACTGCCCGATCACGCTTTCGTTTTTCAGTACGGCAGGTATCAGACGCTTTTGAATATCTGTCGGTTCATAAAAACCAAGGCGGTGAACTGCATCTATAATAAACGGTTTTAAGTTGTATCCATCAAATTTAGTTTCTTTCATTTTTCCCAGCTCCTTAAAGCGGCACATTCTGTGTCCATCATCACATTATAACCGATTTTACTTAAAAACACCATGTCTCGGGGGAATCCTGTTTTCGAGACAGAAAAGCAAATGCCCCCTCCGATGCATATTGTAATAGCAGAGAGACAGAAAGGAGGTACAAGTATGTTTCCACAGCAGCCGATGAGAAATATGGCGCAGCAGGGCCGGCCGTTTATGAATCCGCGTATGATGATGGGAGGAAGACCGTCATTGCCGGGCCGGCAGCTGATGCAGCAGGGCCGGCAGCTTTTCCCTCAGCAGCAGATTGCCGGAGCGGGCCTGAGAAACGCAGGCACGGGCGGCGGAGGGGGCTTAAAAGGGATGCTTTCCCGTTTTTTACCCGGTTCAGGAGGAGGAAGCGCTGCCGCGTCGGCACCGGCGGCGGCCAGCGGAGGAGCAGGTGCAGGATTGCAGGGAATACAGAACCTGGCAAGTCCGGCATCCCTGTCGAGCATGCTCGGCAACGTTCAGAAGGTGCTCGGCGTGGCGCAGCAGGTTACGCCGATGATCCAGCAGTACGGTCCTTTAGTACGGAGTCTGCCCGCCATGATGAAGCTTTACAGCCAATTAAGCAGCAGTGATGACGAGAATGAATCTGACGAGACGAAAGAAACAGACGAACAGGACAAAAAGGATGAAGCTGAAAAAACAGATGAAACAGAAGATGAAAACAAATCAGACGCCTCATCCAAAACATCAAAGAAGACGTCTGAAAAAGCATCCGCTTCAAAAGAAAAAGACGCCGCACAGGCAGACTCAGCGGAACAGCCGCGTCCAAAAAGAACATCGGGCAGATCAAAGCCGAAATTATATATTTAACATTCTTTGATATCTCACGAAAGATTAGCTATAATGAGATCAGAAGAATGCAAGATTTGAGCCGTTTAACTACGGCTTTTTATATTGCCTCTACACTCACTTTTGATAGGAGGACATCTACATTGAACGTTATCAAAATATCGCCGCGCGGCTACTGTTACGGCGTTGTTGATGCCATGGTCATAGCCAAAAACGCGTCACTCGATAAAACACTGCCAAGACCTATATATATACTCGGAATGATTGTTCATAATAAGCATGTCACAGATGCGTTTGAGGAAGACGGCATTTACACGCTTGACGGCACAAACCGTCTGGAGATTTTAAAGCAGGTGGAAAAAGGAACCGTTATTTTCACGGCTCACGGGGTATCTCCGGAAGTAAGAAAAGTCGCTGAGGAAAAAGGGCTCGTTACGATTGACGCCACATGCCCGGACGTCACGAAAACACATGACCTAATCCGGAAAGTAAAAGCTGAAGGCTATCACGTCATATACATCGGCAAAAAAGGCCACCCCGAGCCTGAAGGAGCCGTCGGCGTCGCTCCTGAAATCGTTCATCTCGTTGAAACAGAGGAAGACGTGAGAAATCTCGATATTCAGGCTGAGAAATTAATCGTTACAAACCAAACGACAATGTCCCAGTGGGACGTCCACGATATTATGGAATCAGTCAAAGAAAAGTACCCGTATGTGGAATACCATCAGGAAATCTGCCTGGCCACACAGGTTCGTCAAGAAGCTGTATCAGAGCAGGCAAAAAAAGCGGACTTAACCATTGTTGTCGGTGATCCGAAAAGCAATAACTCCAACAGACTGGCGCAAGTGTCAGAAGAAATCGCCGGAACAAAAGCCTACCGAATCGGAGACATCAGTGAACTGAAGCTCGAATGGCTGAAAGACGTCAATACCGTCGCCATTACTGCAGGCGCATCAACACCGACACCGATTACAAAGGAAGTCATCCGCTTTTTAGAGCAGTTTGACCACAACGATGAATCGACATGGCAGCTTGAACACAGTGTGCCGCTTAAAAAAATCCTTCCGAAAGTAAAAATAAAAAACTGAGGCCCGGGGCCTCAGTTTTTTTATAAGAAGGTAAATGGGTTTGTATCTGTTTCGGAAGCGAAAATGCGCACGTCATAGTTTTTCTCTCCGGCCATTGCCGTAAGCTTCTCGGCCGTGCCTTTTCTCATGATCTTTTCAGCATAATGCCCAGGGTCCACAACGTTTAATCCCATCATCATCGCATCATGCGCTACATGGAAATAAAGATCGCCCGTCACGTAAACATCTGCACCCTTCCGCTTTGCCTGATAAATATATTTATTTCCGTCACCGCCAAGAACCGCGACTTTTTTCACCTTGCTGTTTCGCTCTCCGACCATCCGGACTCCGTTAACGTCAAACTTTTCTTTCACAAACAGAGCAAACTCTTCAAGCGTCATGTCTTGCTGAAGTTTTCCGATGCGGCCGAGCCCTTTTTCAAGCGGAGACTGCTCCACCGGATAAATATCATATGCCACTTCTTCATACGGATGGCTTTTTTTCAGCGCTTTTACGACGGTTTTCTCCATACTTGCCGGAAAAACGGTCTCAAGTCTCACTTCATGGACGAGCTCCAGTTCTCCCGTCTGCCCGATAAACGGTTCTGCCCCGTCCAACGGCTTAAAGCTGCCGATTCCCTCAGAGGAGAACGCGCAATGGCTGTAATTGCCGATATGTCCCGCTCCGGCGTTGCCGAGTGCGGTTCTTACAGCTTCTTCATAGTCTTTCGGAACATATACGGCAAGCTTTTTCAGCGGGTCCGAATATGTCGGGACGAGCACTTCTGTGTCTGTCAGACCGAGAGCTTCGGCAAGCAGGTCATTAACACCGCCGTCCGCTACATCAAGATTCGTATGAGCCGCATATACGGCAATATCATGCTTTATACATTTCTCAATCAGTCTTCCGCCAGGCTGATCAGTGGTGATCTGTTTAAGCGGCCGAAAAATCGGCGGATGGTGGGCGATAATTAAGTCAACTTTTTTCTCAATGGCTTCATCTACCGTTTGTTCCAGAACATCCAGTGTCACCATGACATTTTTCACCGGCTTATTCAATGTACCGATCTGCAGGCCGATTTTGTCTCCTTCCACCGCAAAAGCCTTCGGTGAAAATTGTTCAAACAGCTGGATGATTTCCTGTCCGTTCACATGTTTAGGCATGTCCGATTACCTCCTTCAGCAGAGAGATCCGCTCTTTCAATTCAGCTAATTTTTCATGATTTTCATGCTTTGCGCTGCGGCTGATCTGTTCATAAATTTGTTCAGTATGCTTAAGTTCCTGGCTCCATTTCCGAAGAAACACTTCATTCCTCTCTTTTAATAAAAACGGACCCGCAAGCATTCCGGCAGCCATCGGCACGTCCCGGTAAGGCGCATCACGGTCGCCAGTTTCCGCAACGAGGATTTCATAACACTTTCCGTCTTCTTCGAGAATCACTTCATCAAGCAGTTCATAGCCTTCCTGATACAGCCACTCTCTTATATGAACGGCATGAATATTCGGCTGCAGAATCAGCCGTTCACGCCCCGTCAATTTCGTTTTCCCCGATTCCAAAATATGAGCGATCAGTGCTCCGCCCATGCCGGCGATTGTAATGGCGCCGGCTTCTCCTTTTTCAAGGACGCTCAGCCCGTCACCTTTCCTTACGGAGATAAGAGTGCTTAAGTCCAGTTTTTCCACCTGCTGTTTGGCGGATAGATACGGCCCGTCTGTAATTTCACCGGCGATTGCCCGGCTTGCCAAATGATTCAAAACGGCATAGCAAGGAAGATACGCGTGGTCCGACCCGATATCAGCAACCAGGGCACCCGGAGGGATATATTCCGCCACAGACTGCAATCTTTTAGATAACTTCATTTCATTCACAATATCACAACTTTTCTCAGGTTCTTTTTCCTTTACTATCATATAAAAAAACCGCCCGGAATCCAAGCGGCGGATAGAGTTTTTCATATGTCTTTTATATAGGGACCGGTAAAGCTTTATTTAATGTCAGAAACCCATTTTGCCATGTCATCCAGCTTTTCGGCCGGCACAAGGCCCGCGGGCATCCCGTTGCCGCCTTTTTCAATTTTTGTTTTAATCTCAGCGACATCTTTTCTTTTGCCGACGCCTTTTAAGTTCGGCCCTGACACACCTTCATAGTTTTCCCCGTGACAGGTGATGCAGTTCGCTTTATAAATCTCTTCAGGTGAAGCGTTTGCAGTTTCCTTCTCGGCATTTTTGCTTTCACCGCCGCTTGCGATCTGATGCGCATCTCCGTTGCCTTTTACAGCTAAAAAGAAAGTCAGCCCTATTCCCAGCACTGCAATGAGCAAAAAAGGAATCAGCGGATTCCACTTCATATCTCCATCCCCCTTTTTCATTCTCCCCCCTATGTAAACACTTCTAATTCTAACTTATTTTTACAAAAAGTAAATGGTCTTGCTCAGCAATTTCATTGATTTCACAATTTATACAAAAAGCAAAAATAACTGTTTTGTTTATCACAAAATTATCTTTATTCTATTGTATAATGAATTGTATACGCTTACAATAAAGAATATAAATAAACTTATCTCATTTTCCCCCTTTCAGGACATGCCGCATTTTTTCCGAACTCATTTGCAAAACATATGCTTATCCAGTAAAATAAAGGTATATTATCCATATATCTTATACATAAAAAAGAACGGATCAAAAAGACCCGTTCCATTCTATTCGAGAAAATCCTTCAGACGTTTGCTTCTGCTCGGATGTCTCAATTTGCGAAGCGCTTTTGCTTCAATTTGGCGAATACGCTCTCTCGTTACTCCAAACACTTTGCCGACTTCTTCCAAAGTTCTTGTGCGTCCGTCATCCAGACCGAAACGGAGACGCAGCACGTTTTCTTCACGATCTGTCAACGTATCCAGCACATCTTCCAGCTGTTCTTTTAAAAGCTCATATGCCGCATGATCCGACGGAGATGTCGCTTCCTGGTCTTCGATGAAGTCACCGAGATGTGAGTCGTCTTCTTCACCGATCGGCGTTTCTAAAGAAACAGGCTCTTGAGCAATTTTTAATATTTCACGGACTTTTTCAGGCGTAAGATCCATGTCTTCAGCAATCTCTTCCGGTGTCGGCTCTCTGCCAAGATCCTGAAGAAGCTGACGCTGCACCCGGATTAATTTGTTGATGGTTTCCACCATGTGAACCGGGATACGGATTGTTCTCGCCTGGTCAGCGATGGCGCGTGTAATCGCCTGTCTGATCCACCAAGTCGCATACGTACTGAATTTATATCCTTTACGGTAGTCAAACTTCTCGACGGCTTTCATGAGACCCATGTTTCCTTCTTGGATCAAGTCTAAGAAAAGCATGCCGCGGCCGACATACCGTTTAGCAATGCTGACAACTAAACGAAGGTTTGCTTCAGCCAGTCTGCGTTTAGATTCCTCGTCACCCTCTTCAATTTTTTGAGCGTAGGTGATTTCTTCTTTAGCAGAAAGAAGATTTACCCGTCCGATTTCCTTAAGGTACATGCGGACTGGATCATTGATCTTTACGCCAGGCGGTACGCTGAGGTCATTAAGGTCAAATTCTTCTTCGGCTTTGGCAAGCTGTTGAATATTAGGATCTTCCGTTTCTTCATTTTCACTAATTAATTCAACACCTTGTTCTCCTAAAAATTCATAATACTCATCCATTTGGTCTGATTCAATTTCAAAGCTGGACATGCGTTCAGCAATTTCTTCATATGTTAAAACGCCACGTTTTTTTCCAGTTTCAGTAAGCTGTTCTTTTACCTGGTCTAATGTAAGTTCTGTTTCTGTTTCGTGGGTTTGTTTATCAGCCATTATGGATCCCTCCTTCCAAAGCTTGCAACGAATTCTAAAAGCGGTATGTTTCTTATCCGACCCGGAAGCCTTCTCTCTTTTTCAGCATGCAGGGCTGCGGATAATAAATGACAATTCATGATGAGGTTAAGCGATCTATTTGCTCCTCCGCAAGGAATCATTGCCAATCAGAACGCAAGCCTCTTTTTGGTGTTACTTTAATGATCGGTTCAATGCAACAATTTCTTGAGCCAGAGACGCAGCTTTCACGAAGTCTTTCTGCCTCTCCGCATCCGCTCTTTCTGCTTCTTTTTCCTTTATCATTGACCATTTTCGGTGATCCAACACTTTTTTTACGTAATCGGATAACTCGGCCTCTGAGAGCTCCTCGTTTACTTGGAGCATCCCTATATCTGAAAGCAGCTGGCTGATTTCCTCATCCTGCATTCTCGCCATAAGATGCTGCGGCGTCATGTCAGCACCCTCTTCATAAACAGCGTACAGGTATGCTGCCAGCGCACGATGTCCGTCAATGTTAAATTCAAAGCCGACACGCTCAATCACTTTCTTTATGACGTTTCGGTCTCTCAGCATATGAGCGAGCAGAAGTCTTTCCGCGTTCTCATAGGCGGGACGGAGACGGCGCCGTTTCGCTTTTGTCGTCACCCGGGCCCGTCTTGTCTGCGGTTCAGCGTTTTTGTCGCCGGGGGCGTTTTGTCTGGCGTAGATGGAAAGCTGTTCCGTCAAAGATTCTACCGAAAGAGAAAATTCCGAGGCGAGCTGCTTCACATACATTTCCTGCTCAAGCGACCCGGAAAGAGCGCTGATTTCTTTCAGCACTTCTTTCATGTAAGCGAGCCGGTCTCCTTCGTCAGATAAGTTTTTCCCTTTGCGGAAATATTGCATTTTAAAAGCCATGACCGTAACGCTTGCATCAATGATATCGGTCCGGAATTTTTCTCCGCCCCGGGTTCTGATATAATCATCAGGATCAAGCCCGTCAGGCAGCATGCTTACTCTTACCTTACAATCGGCTTTCTGGAGCAGGCCGGCCGCTTTCAGCGTAGCTTCGTACCCGGCTTTATCCGAATCGTAGCAGAGAATGACCTCCTGAACATTTCTCCTGAGGATTTTCACATGTTCTTCGGTGAGCGACGTCCCCATTGTGGCGATACTTTCTTTTACGCCTGAGCTGACGGCGGATATGACGTCAGCGAAGCCTTCAAACAGAACGGCTCTCTCCTCTTTCCTGATCGGCAGGCGCGCCTTATGAAAGTTATACAGCAGCTTAGATTTATGAAACAGCGGCGTTTCCGGGCTGTTCATATATTTCGGCTGCTGGCTTCCGAGCGCCCTTCCTGAAAAAGCCGCCACGGCTCCGTGGTGATCATGAATGGGAAACATAATTCTGTTTCTGAAACGGTCAAAATACCCGCTGCCGTCTTCCCTTCTGATCAGCAGACCCGCTTTTTCCATCAGTTCTTCCTCAAAACCGCGCTTTTTCAAGAATTTCGTCATGAAATCCCAGGAATCCAGCGCGTAGCCGATTTCAAACTCATCTATGAGCTCTTTCGTAAAACCCCTTGATAAAAGGTAATCTAACGCTTCCTGGCCTTCCTTTGTATTTATTAGCAAATGATGGTAAAATTTCTTCAGAAGCTCGTGGGCTTCCGCCATCTTCTGCTCTCCGGAAGATTCCGGCCTGGATGCAGAGTGAATCGTTATATCATCAGGGAAATCAATCTGATATTTATCCGCAAGGTGAGAAACAGCTTCCGTAAATGAATAGCCTTCCATCTGCCGTAAGAAAGAGAAAACGTTCCCGCCCGCACCGCATCCGAAGCAATGAAAGATCTGCTTATCGCTGGAGACGGAAAACGAGGGCGTGTTTTCCCCGTGAAACGGACAGAGCCCAAAGTAGTTGCGGCCTTGCTTTTTCAATTGGACATAATCACCTATGACTTCAACAATGTCTGCTGACTGCTGCACCTGATTAACTACTTCATCTGGTATGCGGTTTCCCATCTTATAACACTCCGTCGTACATTATTCGATGTTTTGATTTGAAATCCCTTCATCATTCGACAGGATTTTTTTAAGCAGGGTAACAAATCGATTCCGATCTTCTTTATTTAATTTTTTAGGTCCTTTGGAATGAATGCCGCTTCTTCTCATTTTGCCTGACATATGACGGCTCATCAGAGCGAAGTCAATCGTGTCTTCAGTATAAGAACGGCCCCTTTCCGATAAGACGGCAATATTTCTGTTCAGCAAAAGAGAGGCTAAACCGATATCCTGCGTGACTACGACGTCTCCCGATCTCACATGGTTTGCGATATATAAATCCGCCGCTTCTTTATGAGGATCAACGTATACCCAGTTCTCGTCTTTGCTTCTGGAAAGCTGGTAGTGTTCAAATGATGCGACGAAAATAACCCGAACGCTGAATTGCGATGCAATGAGCATTATTTCCTCTTTTACGGGGCATGCGTCTGCATCGACAAAAATCGTCTTTTCTTTTTCATTTAGAAGACTAATTCTCCATCCCTCCATCAATCTCCTGCATAAAAACAAGCGAAATCGCATATGCTCCATGACTGCGGATCTATTTTGAGCTTTGTCGAAAAATTTCCGGGAGTTATTCTTGACATCTTACCCATAATAGTTTATTCGTATCACACGAAGCTTAAACCTAAAAATAAACATTTTATCACAATTTTTTATTATAATACAAACTTCGCGAAGATGCCATCCTTTTTGTTTATTCCCTATTTGCATACCCAAAAACCCAGGATAAAGCGTCCTGAGTTATCGGCCCTTTGTTTTGAGATGATGAATGATGTTCGCTGTTTCCTCGACCGCTTTATTCGAAACATCAACGACTTGGCAGCCGATCCGGTCCACGATTTTCTCAAAATACTCCAGCTCTTCTTTAATTCTGTTGATATTGGCATAAATGGCTTTGTCATTTAAGCCGAGAGATTTTAACCGTTCTTTTCGTATATGGTTCAGTTTATCAGGGCTGATTTTTAAGCCGATGCATTTTTTCGGATCAACGCTGAACAGTTCTTCCGGCGGATCGACCTCAGGAACGATCGGCACATTGGCCACTTTCAGACGCTTATGGGCAAGATATTGTGATAATGGGGTTTTAGACGTTCTGGATACTCCGAGCAGGATGATATCGGCTTTTAAAATGCCTCTTGGATCTCTGCCATCGTCATATTTGACGGCAAACTCGATCGCCTCGACCTTTTTGAAATAATCTTCATCAAGCTGGCGGACGCGGCCCGGTTCATATTTGGCGGTCAGACCGTAAGCCGATTCCATTTTATCGATGAGCGGACCGATAATATCGTAATACAGCACATTCGCTTTTTCCGCTTGTTCAACCAGGTATTTGCGTATTTCAGGAACAACGAGCGTAAAACAAATAATGCCGCCGTCCGCTTTGGCGAGAGACACGACTTCATTAATGGTGCCGATATCTTCCACATAAGGTATTCTTCTGATATGCGTATCATCGGCTGAGCCGTTAAACTGGCTGAGCGAGGCTTTTACAACGAGTTCGGCGGTTTCTCCGACTGAGTCTGATACTACATAAATGATGCGATTGTCCATGTTATCCCCCCGTTAGTTTTCAAGCTTATATGATTTCATTTTCTGATAAACTGACAAGTATCTTAGTCATATTCGTTTTGGTAAACCGGCCGATGACCTCAAAGCCTTTATCCGTATCTTTAATAACGGGCAGGGCATCGATCTGTTTTTCAATTAAATACTTGGCGATGTCCATCACATAATCGTCACGCCGGCAGACGGCGATATTCGGCATTCTTGTCATGATAATATGAACCGGTATTGAGGCAAGTTCCTGCTGGCCGATGCTCGCCCGCAGCAAATCTTTGCGTGACAGCACACCGACTAAGACAGCATCACGATCTACGACAAATAACGTGCCGACATCTTCTAAAAACATGGTGCAGATGGCATCGTATACCGAGACATTTTCATTGATGACAACAGGGATCGATTGAAAATCTTTCACTTGCAGCTTTTTCAGTTTATCCGCAAGCAGCTGATTTCCCGTTTTCCCCGTATAAAAATAACCGACCCGCGGACGGGCCTCTAAGAAGCCTGACATGGTGAGTATGGCCAAGTCCGGCCGCAGCGTGGCCCTCGTTAAATTGAGCTGTTCTGCGATATGCTCGCCGGTAATCGGGCCGTTTTCCTTTACAATCTGTAAAATTTGTTCTTGCCGTTTATTTAATTCGATCGTACTCACCACCTTTATGGAAGGGTTTCTTTATCTATGTTTTCATTCTGTGATGTTTATGTAAAAGGGGAAAAGACGATTGCCGATCACACAGCAACCGTCTTTTTCTTTATTTTACAATAAGATGATTCATATTAGCAAAAGACTTGATCACATCTGCAAGAGCGGTCATTTGCGCTAAACGGTTGGTTTTTAATGCTTCATCGTCCGCATTTACCATCGTGTGATTAAAGTAGTCTTCAATCGGCTCCTTTAATCCGCTGAGCACATCAAGCGCCTGTTCATAGTTTTTGGAGGCAAAGCTTTCCGCGACACTGTCTTTTGTTTTTTGATAAGCGTCAAACAGCTTTTTCTCCTGTTCATTTTCAAACAGATCCGGCTTGATATCCCGGCTCTCGCCTTTTTTGCTGATAGAGATAACCCGGCCGAGTGATTCAGCCGTTTCTTTAAAGCCGGGTGTGCCAAGGTGCTTCTCAAGCACTCTTGCCTTATGAACGGCTGCATACGGCTCAAGCTCTGTGCTGTCCAGAACGGCTTCAATAACGTCATGACGGATGTCTTCAGCGTTTAAGACGTATTTCAGACGCTGTGTAAAGAAATCGAGGAGCTCATTTTCTTTTTCCGTTTCTGTCAATGACAGAAGCTCTTTAAACGAAATGCCCCAATTGCGGTCGATCAGAATGGAAACGATGCCGCTTGCCTGACGGCGCAATCCGTACGGATCCTGAGAACCTGTCGGAATTACGTCAATGCTGAAGAAGGAAGCAATCGTATCCAGTTTATCAGCTAACGCCACGACCGCGCCGGTAAAGGTTGAAGGCACTTCTCCCCCGGCCGCTCTCGGCATATAGTGCTCATTGACAGCGGCAGCGACGGCATCATCTTCACCGAGCATGCGCGCATATTTTTCTCCCATTACGCCTTGAAGCTCAGGGAACTCATAGATCATATGTGTAACCAAGTCAAATTTAGAAATCTCTGCGGCGCGCTTCACAAGTTTTTGCGTCTGTTCATCCGCTTTCAGGCGGACGGCAAGTTTGCCCGCAATGGCGGCCACTCTTCTTACTTTATCTCCAAGGGAGCCGAGCTCTTCATGGAAAACGATATTTTCCAGTTTCTTCACGTTTTCATCAATGTTCAGCTTTTGGTCTTCTTTGTAGAAGAACGCAGCATCCGAAAGCCTTGCTCTCAGCACTTTCTCGTTTCCGCGGGCAACATTTTCAATTGCATGGCTGTTCCCGTTTCTTACCGTAATAAAATGAGGCAGCAGATTCCCGTTTTCATCTTTTACCGGGAAGTAGCGCTGATGCTCTTTCATTGTTGTCACAAGCACTTCTTCAGGGATTGAAAGAAACTCGGATTCAAAAGATCCGTAAAGCGCCGTCGGGTATTCCACCAGATGGTTGACTTCGTTCAGCAGGTCCTCATCGATCGGAATGTTCCATTTCTTCTCGGCCGCAAGCGCGTCCAGCTGGCTTTGGATCATTTGTTTGCGTTCTTTCGGGTCAGCAATGACGCTTTGTTCTTTCAGCAGTTTTTCGTATGATGCCGGCGTATCAACAGATACTTCTTGGCCGAGAAAGCGGTGTCCCTGCGTGTTCCGGCCCGTCTCGACATTTGTGATTTCAAACGGAATGACGTCTTTTCCAAAGAGGGCGGCAATCCATTTGATCGGACGGATATAGCGCAGATCCTGCGTGCCCCAGCGCATGTTTTTCGGAAAATGCATTCCGGCAATCAAATTTTCCAGCTGCGGTAAAAGTGTCTTCGTCTCTTGTCCCGCCTGGAATTTTTGAACGAAGACATATTCCGTGCCGTTTACATCTTTTATATACAGGTCATCCACTCCGGCGCCTTGGCCTTTTGAAAATCCGATAGCGGCTTTTGTCCAGTTTCCGTCAGCATCCAGAGCGATTTTTTTCGCAGGGCCTTTTGCTTCTTCCTGAATATCAGCCTGTTTTTCTGCTACGTCTTTTATATATACTGCCAGACGTCTCGGCGTATTAAAAAGTTTCACTTCGCCATGGGCGATATTTTTTTCAGCCAGCCAGCCGGTCAGCTTTTCACCGAGCTGCACCATGCTGTCATGTAAAAACCGCGCCGGCATTTCCTCGAGTCCGATCTCTAAAAGCAAGTCTTGTTTACTCATGGGAAGAGCCCTCCTCTTTAAGCATTGGGAACCCTAATTTTTCCCGTTCTTCATAATACGTTTTTGCCACTTTTCTCGCTAAGTTGCGGACACGGCCGATATAACCCGTCCGCTCTGTCACCGAGATCGCGCCTTTTGCATCGAGCAGATTAAATGTGTGAGAGCATTTCAGCACATAATCATAGGCCGGATGCACGAGCCCGTTATCCATTTGTCTGATCGCTTCTTTTTCATAGGTGCTGAACAAATGGAAAAGCATATCCACGTCAGATGTTTCAAAAGTATAAACGGAATGCTCATATTCAGCCATCATAAATAAATCTTTCACAGTAAATCCTGACGTCCATTCAAGATCAAAGACGTTTTCTTTATCCTGAATATATGACGCGAGACGTTCAATACCATATGTGATCTCAACGGATACCGGTTTACATTCAATTCCGCCCACCTGCTGGAAGTATGTAAACTGAGTAATTTCCATCCCGTCAAGCCATACTTCCCATCCGAGACCTGCACAGCCTAAAGACGGGTTTTCCCAGTTGTCTTCTACGAAACGGATATCATGTTCAAGCGGGTCAATGCCGAGCGCACGCAATGAATCAAGGTAAAGCTCTTGAATGTTATCAGGCGACGGCTTGATAATGACTTGGAATTGGTGATGCTGATAGAGCCTGTTCGGGTTTTCACCGTACCGTCCGTCCGCAGGCCGTCTGGACGGCTCAACGTAAGCCACTCTCCACGGTTCCGGCCCGATGCTTCGTAAAAATGTATACGGGCTCATTGTACCTGCGCCTTTCTCCACATCATACGACTGCATGAGCACACAGCCTTCATTCGACCAGTGCTTCTGCAAGGTTAAAATCATATCTTGAATGTTCATTTCAAGCACCTCCACTTTCTCCATTCTTTTACAAGTGCAGCGGCAACCAAAAAACTCCCGTCTCTATGCTTGCCGGCCGCAAACATAGGGACGAGAGTTCTCCCGCGGTTCCACCCTAGTTGCTGAGGATGTGAATCACTCAGCCTCTTTTTAAAGGGTTGCTCGAGAATGCCTTTCGTTGCGCGCTCATCCTTAGCTTACACTGCCCTAAGGTCGCTTGTATGAGTTGGACGCAAGTACTTCTTTCTGTCACTGCAACATATTTTATAATAAATGATCATATAAAAAGATGGGCAGAATGTCAACTTTTGTTTTCATCCAAAAGGTTCTTCATGCTTTCCATCTGGTCTAAAAACCGTTTTGACTTTAAATAAAGTCCTGAGTATTCCTCGTAATACAGATCAATGACCCGTTTAATTTCGTTTTTGGTTTCCTGTTTTAACGAGACGCTGCCGAGCCTTCCGATATCAAAGTAATAAAAAAGCCTTAGCAGCCTTGCCGTTTGCGGCGAAATCGGAACTCTGTACGGATCCTTTTCAAAGCAGCGGTGGCAGATAAACCCGTTATCTCTTATCGAAAAATGAAACGTCCCTTCCCCGCTTTTGCAGTGGACACAATGATTCAGCTCCGGATACAGCCCCATGACGCCGAGCATTTTCATCTGCACGATGAAGGTGATCACGTCCGGGTCAGTCCCGTCATTCAGCCTCTTAAAGGATTCGAGAATCAATTCGAATAAATAGGGGTTCGGTTTCTTCTCTTCCGTTCCTTTGTCAGTGAGTTCAGCGATAAAAGCGGCATACGCCGTCAAAAATAAATCTTCTCTGATCGTTCTCATGCTGAGAATCATTTCACCCTGCTGGAGCGTGCCGAGTCCGGATGTTCTTTGCATTAAAAATGACCCGTACAAAAACGGCTGGCTGACTGCTGACAGCCGGCTGACTGACTTCCTGGCGCCCCTTGCCATGACGCCGATTTTGCCGTGTTCCCTCGTCAGCAATGTCACGATTTTATTCGTCTCCCCGTAGTCATTCGTACGGAGCACGATTCCTTCACATTTAGTCAGCATTTCCGCACCTTCCAACAACGGGAGGGGCCAAGAGGTTTACAAAATTGGAAAATCAATTCGGGCTAGCTCATCTTCCGGTTCTTCGGGTCTTTCCAGGTTCTCTTTTTCCAGTTCTTTAAAAAGAAGGTACGTATCAACACTTCCTGTTTGAGAAAATACGTTCCAGGTAAAATTCAACACAAAAAACCCACCTTTCATCATTAAACTAGCTTTGCAATCCAAATTCTTACCCTTATCTTGACCTGATGTCCTCCTTTTCATGTTAAACAAATTTTGCTAACGAATCCCTGCTTCTGTGAGGTAATCTCACACCTCAGGCATGCGCCTTAGATGAATTAATATTCATCCTCTTTAAAGCCGAAATCACGCAGCTGAGACATTTTATTCCGCCAGTCCTTCTGCACCTTCACCCATAATTCCAGGTAAACTCGTGAGCCCAAAAGAGCTTCAATATCAGCCCGCGCTCTTTTGCCGACTTCTTTCAGAAGCGCTCCTTTTTTGCCGATGACGATGCCTTTTTGAGAATCCCGCTCGACCACAATGGTGGCGGCGACATGGACGGAGCCGTTTTCCTGCCCTTTAATGGACTCGATAGCGACAGCGATGCTGTGCGGCACTTCTTCCCTTGTCAGATGGAGCACCTTTTCCCTGACCAGTTCAGAAATAATGAACCGCTCGGGATGGTCAGTCACCTGATCGCTCGGATAGAACTGAGGCCCTTCCGGTAAATACGCTTCAATCTGCGCGAGAAGGGTTTCAACGTTGTTCCCTTCCAAAGCTGAGATCGGCACGATTTCCTTAAACGGATAGCGCGTACGGTACTCATCAATTAAAAGAAGCAGCTGGTCGGGGTGGATCTTATCAATTTTGTTTACGATCAGAAAGACCGGCGTGGACGTCTGTCCGAGCTTTTCAATGATAAACTCGTCGCCTTTTCCGTACCCTTCTTCGGCGTTAATCATAAATAACACCAAGTCAACTTCTTTCAGCGTATTCTGCGCCACTTTCATCATAAAGTCGCCAAGCTTGTGCTTTGGTTTGTGAATGCCCGGTGTATCAATAAAAATGGTCTGCGACGTGCCGGTTGTCAGCACCCCTTGGACTTTATTTCTTGTCGTCTGGGGTTTGTCGCTCATGATGGCGATCTTTTGACCGATAACCCTGTTTAAAAAGGTAGACTTTCCTACGTTCGGCCTTCCGATGATAGATACAAATCCTGATTTAAAGCTTTCGTTCGTCATGTAAATCCTCCGATGAAAATGCGCCCGGCAATAATTCTTCCGCAGTCATTTCTTTTATTTGTCCTTGTAAGTTGGTCAGAATAACAAGCATATCCTTTGAGCACAGCTCGGAAATTACTTGTCTGCAGGCTCCGCACGGCGAAACCGGTCCCGGAGTATCCGCAGCCACGGCGAGCATCGTAAATTCCGTATCCCGCTCGGAAACAGCTTTGAATATCGCCGTGCGTTCAGCACAGTTGCACATGCTGTAAGCCGCATTTTCAATGTTGCAGCCTCTGTACACTTTTCCGTCTTTGGTAAGAAGAGCGGCTCCCACTCTGAAATTTGAATACGGCACATACGCTGTGTCCCGCGCTTTTAATGCTTCTGCAATCAATTCTTGTCTGTTCATGTGTACTTAATTCCTCTCTTACCTTTATCCTGTATGATACCGCTGTCACTTTTATTTTACATAATTATGATTGGTTTTTCACGCCCATTTTTGGCAATGTAAAATAATTGTAAGAATCTTCTGCTAACATATCTTCGGCAAGAAGATGAGTAAACCAATGATACACGATATCACGGCAAAGACGCAAACGGCTCCGGCGGCCGCGTCCTTTGCCGCTTTTGCGAGCGGGTGATACTGATCGGTAACTAAATCCACAACATGCTCTATCGCCGTATTTAAAAGCTCCAAAGCAAGCATCCCTCCGATCAGCACCAAAACAACGGCCCATTCGGCTGTGCTCAGCCCGGTGAGAAAACCGCAAACGATAACGGCGCAGGCCGCGGTAATATGAAATTGAAAATTCCGCTCTGACCGCGCCGTTTTCCAGATTCCCCTCCATGCATGGACAAAGCTCTTCAGGAACCTGCTCCACTCGTTTTTATGATCTCGTGAGTCCATACTCATCCAGCAAATCCTTTTGCTTTGAAAACATTTCTTCCTCTTCTTCTTTTGTCATGTGATCATAGCCAAGCAAATGCAAAAAGCCGTGCACGGCCAGAAAACCGAGCTCTCTCATAAACGAATGGCCGTACTCTTCCGCCTGCTCTTCCGTTCTGTCTGCGCTGATGATAATATCTCCTAAAACAGGCGGCATGTCGGCGCCTACGATTTCAACCTCGTCTTCGCCTTCTTCTTCAAGCGCAAACGAAATGACGTCAGTCGGAGTGTCTTTTCCCCGGTAGTCTCTGTTGATTTCTCTGATTTCTTCATTTGTCACAATCGTGACCGATACTTCAGCCTGATCCTGAACGCCTTCTTTTTCCGCCGCGAATTGGAGCAGCTTCTCCACTTCTTGGAGCGCATCAGCTGAGACGCTGTTCGTTTCATCAACAATATCTATGAGTAAACCCATTTATTTCACCTTCTTCGTAGCCTCCGGATATTCAATCCGGGAGTGGAAAATTCCTTTTAAAGTCGCACATAGTGTTTTTGCGATCGTATCCAGTTCTCGGAACGTGAGATCACATTCTGAGAATTGTCCGTCCTGAAGCTTATCGGATATAATTCCCCGCACCAGTTTTTCGATCCGCTCGGGATTGGGATTATGCATGGAACGGACGGCGGCTTCAACGCTGTCGGCCACTGAGATAATAGCCGCTTCTTTCGATTGCGGCTTCGGCCCCGGGTAGCGGAACTCTTTCTCTGTAATCTGGTCGCCCTTTTCTTTCGCTTTATAATAAAAGAATTTCAAAAGGGACGTTCCGTGATGCTGCTCCGCGATATCCACAAGCTCTTTCGGAAACTTATAGCTTCTGAGCATATTCGCACCGTCTGTCGTATGTGCGATAATGATATTTTTGCTGAGCTGCGGAGACAGCTTGTCATGCGGATTATCCATATTCATCTGATTTTCAATAAAATATTGCGGACGTTTCGTTTTGCCGAGATCGTGATAATACGCTCCGACCCGTGCTAAAAGACCGTTTGCCCCTACGGCTTCACAAGCCGCTTCCGACAGATTTGCCACCATGACGCTGTGATGATATGTACCGGGTGTTTCCGTTAAAATCTTTCGAAGCAGGGGATGATTCGGATTAGACAGTTCAATCAGCCTCATCGTTGAAAGAATGCCGAATCCCGTCTCAAAAAACGGCATCAGACCGATAATCAGAACGGATGAAGCAAGTCCCGAGACGGCCCCCATCAGCATCAGCGTTCCGATTTCAACCGGTGACAGCGCCGTATTTTGTATTAATAAAAGCGACAGCACGATAATCATATTAATAAATGAGACGAACAGTCCCGCCTGCAATATTTTTGATCTCGCATTATGTTTTCCCAAAAACAGAATGCCTGAAATGCTACTGATTAAATAGTAAATGCCGATGACGTAATTAAATGTTCCCGTCACACCCTGATTAAACATCATACTGCCGCAGATCGCCAGAATAATGCTTCCTAAAATGGCGAGCCTTTCATTGAGCAGCAGCCTGATTAAAATCGCGCCGGCGGCGATCGGCACAAGATAGCCGATATTGGTGTATTCAATCTTCTGAAAGAGACTGACGACTTCCATAATGACGAGAATAAGCGTTGTAATGATAGAAAACAGCAAAAGAGATTTATTTTTCAGCTTAAGCTCCTGCTGCTGTTTCTCAAAATAGTAGACAAGCGTGGCAATAAACAGCCCGATCATCAGAAGGAGACCGCTGATCGGTTTTAACAGGTTGGAATTATTCAAAAGCCCCGTCAGTTCGAGCTTCCTGTATACTTCCCGGTCGATCAGATCATTCTCTTCCACGAGAACCTGTCCTTGTTTGATCTGTACCGGCTGGATGCTGTCTGACGCTTCCTGGCGTTTTTCATCCGTCGCTTTCGGATCAAATACATAATTCGGGATGACTGCGTATTTTCCGATTTCAGTCGCAGCCGCTAAATATTTTGACGGCACAGAAGCGCTTTTCAGCTCTTTTGCGACCTTATCCTTCGCTTCGGCAAGCTTTTCAGAAGGAATTTCACTGCTCATCACCGTATTCACCGCGGTAATGACGGAATCCCTCACAAATGAGAAATCTTCATTGTTTGCATGGAGAAGCGATTTAATGGCATCTTCCGAGACGGATTCATTGACATCCTGTGTCAGCTTGTTTTTCACCGATTTTACCAGTGATTTTTCCGAAGGTGACTTTTTGTCTTTTTCCGCATCTTTTTTCACTTCGCCGATGCTGTCAAAAATGGAAGTAATCAGGTCAAGCCGGTTGTCGGTATAGCCTTTTTTCAGAGTGTATTGATCTTCCACCGCATCTTCGGCCGCCTGCTTTTTCGATTCCGTCGCCTGCTGATCTTCCACTGTGGCGGGCGCGTAAATCGTCTTATCACTGACTGCAAACAAATCCAAATTAAGTGATTCAGGTTTTACATGAATAAAGAGCAAACCAAACATGATCGCTGAAAGCAGCAGGTACAGCAGCACATGGGCTGAGCGGGCATGTCTGAAACTGCGGAACCGTTCTCGGGCGCTTTTGCCCTTTCCCTTCTTTTTCAAAACAAGAACCTCCTCCCTGAAACATCAGGAACACATCATATAAAAATGACCCGATAACGGGAGATCGGGTCATTTTTGCATTACTTTTGCTTATCATAAGCTTCAATAATTTTTGCAACAAGCGGATGCCTGACCACATCTGTCTGGTCAAGTTCAATCACGGAGATGCCGTTTACGTCCTTCAGCATGTCCTTCGCTACTGCAAGTCCCGATGTGACGCCTTTCGGCAGGTCAATTTGGCTTACGTCGCCCGTAATGATCATTTTAGAGCCAAAACCCAATCTCGTCAAAAACATTTTCATTTGAGCGGGAGTGGTATTCTGGGCTTCATCAAGAATCACATACGCGTCGTCAAGCGTCCGCCCTCTCATATAGGCAAGCGGGGCGATTTCGATAACCCCTCTTTCCATAAGACGCTCCGTATGGTCGCTTCCGAGCACATCATGGAGCGCGTCATACAGCGGGCGCAGATAAGGATCTACTTTTTCCTTTAAATCTCCGGGCAGAAAGCCGAGGCTCTCGCCGGCTTCCACAGCGGGTCTTGTTAAAATGATTTTTTTAATGTGGCCGTTTTTTAAAGCGTGCACCGCTTTTACGACCGCCAAATAAGTTTTGCCGGTTCCCGCGGGCCCGATGCCGAACACCATGTCGTTTTTCTTCATCGCCGCCACATATTCTCTTTGGCCGATGGTTTTGACACGGATCGGTTTGCCTTTTGCCGTTTTCGTTATTTCCTCTTCATACATGCTTTCAAAATAGTCCAGTTCATCTTTTTTTGCCATTTTCACGGCATACAGCACATCACGTTCCGAAATCTCGATCCCCTTGCGAATTAAAGTAAGGAGCGAGCCCAATAATCTGTCAGCGATCTCAAATGTTTCATCATTCCCGGAAACGTAAATGGTTTCACCGCGTGTGATGAGGCTAATGCCCAGATCCTTCTCCATTAAATGTAAAAAGGCATCTTGGCTGCCGAACAAAGAAAGTGCTTCGTCCGGGCTTTTCAGTTTGTGATTAATCGCAAGTAAATGTTCTGCCATTCTTTAGTCTCCCTGAACAATAGGTGTGGTTTGAACGATATCTTCTATAACTTGGTAGAGAATAATCAACTTTACTTTACCATTCTCAACGGATTGGTGCAAAACTTTTTCACTTTCCACCTCTCCGCTGCCGTTTAATCGCTTTTCTACATCTTGTCTTCCCATTTTGATACCGGCCTGAACCGCTTCGCCTTTCGTATAAGTCCGCACGGATGTTTCACTTTCTCTTGTCTGTTCTTGAACGTAAGAAACCGGAAGCTTCATCCCCAGAAATTGAAACGGATGCTTTTCTTCCTCTGTTTTCGGATGTTTCAGCGGCTTCTCATTAAATTCAAAGCCCCAAAAAGGCACGCCCCATGATCCGAAAGACAGCTTGTGCTTCGTCCTTACTTTACCCGTATATAGCGTAAATGATGTTTCAAGAGGCACGGTTACTTCTGACTTGTACCATGTTTCTCCGTAAATTTCCGCTTTTGAGGCGACTTTCCGGTCTTCATTTCCGATCAGTCCTGAGACGAGGAGCTGTCCTTTGTCAACATGATCGTTCACAAAAGCCATCGGCTGCCCCTTTTGCACGAACATCCTTTTGATGACCGCCTTCTTTTTGGCAACGATATGGCGGGGGCTCACGTACTTTTCTTTTGTCGGTTCGTTTTTTTCGACCACTTTCATATGAAGGGCTGTCCCGTTCAATTCCACACCGACCCACGTAATATTATCGATACCGTTTGTTAATGATTTTTGAATTTTCTCCGGCGTCATCATTAAAAATTGCAAACGGCCTTTTTTCACACCGATTTCTTCAAGGTGCTTTACCATCTGATGCTCGGTTTCGGGCTTGGCCCCTTTAATATCAATTTCCCAAATCATGTTGGACAAAAGAAATAATATAACAAAAAATATCACAAATCCCGCAGTGAAGCCCAGGTTTAATTTTGATTTGAGAAGCAGAAAGGGAAGACCCTTTCTTTTTGTAAAGCTTGCTTTGCATTCATGTTTTCTGATGACTCTTCTGAAAGCATGTACATCCTGAAGCTGAATCATCAGCAGGACACAGTCTTGCTTTTTTTTCACCGCAAAGATGGCGATTCCGTTTCTCGTGCATTCATTCAGCAGCCGTTCAATCCCTTTTCCTTTGACTTCTACTTGGACTTTACCCGAAAAAAATGACAGCCATTTGTTTTTCACATTATTTCCCCCCGGCTTTATGAATCGACATATCGTACGTGATCTATCGTGCCTTCCAAAAGAATTTCTTCAGGAAGGATTGCCTTAATGACCAAGTTTTTTCCTGATATGATACATTGCCCCTGCTTGAGCATCAGCCTGACTTCTTCTTCGCTGAACAGCAGGAGGCCTCTGTGATTCTCTATGTAGATATGAAGTCTGCCGACCATCGTAATACGAGGCAGATCCATCATAACGTCCGGGGGAATTTCCAATGCTCTTGTCAGCCATGCCTTTACACGATTCTTTCTTTGCCCCATAAAAAAAGAACCCCCTTTCATCTCATATGTATGATTTGAAAAGGGGTTCTAACACTTTATTTTTTACCGATGTTCCGCATGGTCCGGTGCGGTTTTTTTGCACGGGGCGGACCCAAAACCTCACTGAATATAATGCCTTGGACCGCAGTTTCTTTATTTATTTTGAGGGCTGATTTCTTCAGAGACGCGTTTCGTGCGCGTGCGGATGTCAGCTTATGTTCAAGCCCGTTAAACATCTGCTCCGTCTCCGCTAGGCGCTTTTCAGCTTCCCTTCTTTTTTGCTCAAAAGGGTTCTCTTTTGAAACGGCAGGCAATTCTTCCGCTTCCGGCTTATGCTCTTTCTGCGGCTGTTTTTGATCCTGCTTTTTTGCCTGATTTCCGGGACGTGTACCCGGCGGACGTTTTTCATCTTTGTTTTTCTTGCCGAATATTGCCGATATAATGCCGATGACGGCGGCAATGACGAGCGGATTTGTCAGAATCTCGTGCATATAGCGGCTCCCTCCTTAATAGAGAGGTTATTGTTGGTCTTCATCTTGCTGGTCATTCGTCAGCTTGCCGATAGAATCCCTCATGTCCGTATCCGCGTCGATATTTTTTATGTTCATATAGTCCATGACGCCGATGTTTCCTTCACGCAACGCTTCTGCCATCGCAAGCGGCACTTCGGCTTCTGCTTCCACGACTTTCGCACGCATTTCTTCTACGCGAGCGCGCATTTCCTGCTCTTGGGCGACCGCCATGGCGCGGCGCTCTTCGGCTTTGGCCTGCGCAATGTTTTTGTCTGCTTCTGCCTGATCCGTCTGAAGAATCGCTCCGATGTTTTTGCCGATATCAACGTCGGCGATGTCAATCGAAAGAATTTCAAATGCGGTGCCTGAATCCAGCCCTTTGCCAAGTACGGTCTGCGAAATCATATCAGGGTTTTCAAGCACTTTTTTATGATTGTGAGAAGAACCGATTGTCGAGACAATCCCTTCTCCGACACGGGCGACAACCGTCTCTTCTCCCGCTCCTCCGACAAGGCGCTCGATATTGGCTCTTACCGTGATTCTGGCTTTTGCTTTTACTTCAATTCCGTCCATGGCGACACCCGCGATAAACGGTGTTTCAATGACCTTCGGATTGACGCTCATCTGTACGGCTTCCAATACGTCACGCCCGGCCAGGTCAATGGCTGCGCAGCGTTCAAATGTCAGCTCAATATTGGCGCGCTGTGCCGCAATCAGGGCATTGACCACCCTGTCGACATTACCTCCGGCCAGATAATGGCTTTCGAGCTGATTTGTTGTTGCGGATAGGCCGGCTTTGTGCGCTTTAATTAACGGATTGACAACGCGGCTTGGTATGACGCGCCGCAGCCTCATCCCGACCAAAGTAAAAATGCTGATTCTGACTCCTGCCGCAAGCGCCGAAATCCATAGCATCACCGGTACAAAGGTGAAGAATATGGCTAACACAATAATGGCAGCAGCAACTAATGCTAAAATCGCCAAACTTGACAGTTCCATCTAATTCCTCCTCAAGGTTGTCATCTATATTTCTCTCACGACAATGCGTGAGCCTTCCGCTTTCACTACTTTCACCTGTCTGTCTTTTTCAGTGAATGATCCTTCCGAGACGACATCCAGACGTTCATCATCAATAATGACGGTGCCTGACGGTCTGAGGGCTGTAGCGGTAATGCCGACTTTTCCCAACAGCTCCGTCCGGTTCTGATTTGAAACATAACCGCTCTCCGTGCTTGTTGAATCAGTTAATATTAATTTTTTAAAGAATTTCATTCGTTTCCCCAACACCCTTGTTAATATGATAAAGGCTGTAATAGATACAGCAAAGGCGATCAAGAGAGAAACCGCCATTACGGTAAAGCTGCCCGCAGCGAGAAAGAGGCTCGCGATGACGCCTGCAATACCGATAAGACCGATTATGCCTCCGGGCAGAAATATCTCTAAAAGGATAAAAACCAAGCCCGCGCAAAATAAGAATACGCTGTCATAGCCGGCAAATCCGGCAGCGATATGCCCGGTGAAAAACAGCAGCATGGCCGTCAGTCCGACGGCACCCGGTATTCCGAGGCCCGGCGAGAACAATTCAATGGTCAAACCAAGCAAAGCAAGCGTTAATAAGACGGGGACAACAAACGGATTTGTCAGCCATCTGCCCAGTTTGCCGACGAAACCTTCTTCTGCATGGTGAACATCCGCTTTGTCAAAACCGAGCTTTGTATATAAAGCATCAAGGTCTGAAACCGTGCCCTCCGAATATCCGACTTCCTTGGCTTTTTCAGCTGTCAGTGTCAGCAGTTTTCCCTTTGGGGCGCCCGCTTCCTTTGCATTGATGGCGGGATCTGCCATGGCCAGGGCGTATTTCGGATTTCGGTTGTTTTTAACCGCTGCGTCCTCCATTTCTGCATGCCACAGTGATTGAGCCTTTTTGTCCGCCGCGTTCCCTTTTCCGTCGATGATGGCTGCGGCACCCATTTTTCCGCCCGGCGCTATATAGATTTCATCTGCCTGAAGCGCTATATACGCTCCGGCAGAAAGCGCCCGTTTATTAACGTAAGCGGTAACAGGCACATCCGCGCGGCCGATGATATCCGCAATATCCAAGGCTGATTGTACCGCGCCTCCCGGTGTATTGATGTCAAGAATAATGTGTGACGCGCCGGACTCCTTCGCTTCTTTGAAAGAACGCGATAAAAACGAGGCGAGCCCCTGTTCGACATTTTTCTCAACCGGGATGACATAAACCGATGGATGATCAGCTTTCGCGTTCAATTGAACCCCTAATAAAGATAATACAAATAAGCCCAATAGAGCAACAGCAATTCCGGTTTTTTTTCGGAACAAGGCAAATATACCCTCCTTCCCGTTTCGTTCTTCTTTATATACGTAACAAATGTACTTTAGTTTCATTTTTTTATGTATAAAAAAAGACATCTCTCTAGGAAAGATGTCTTTTTTCTTGTCAATTAAGATAATTGACTGCTGACAAGTCTGTTAATTACGCTGCCGTCAGCTTTACCTTTTACTTTAGGCATAATAGCACTCATCACTTTGCCCATGTCCGCTTTGGAGCTCGCACCGACTTCAGCGATGGTTTCATTTACGATTGTCTGCAGCTCTTCTTCAGAAAGCTGCTTCGGTAAATAAACTTCTAAAATGTCCAGCTCTTTTTGAACTTTATCTACTAAATCTAAACGATTAGCGTTTGAAAATTCATGGAGGGAGTCTTTACGTTGCTTAAGTTCACGAGATAGGACAGTAAGTTCCTCATCCTCGGTCAAACTGTCTTTCTTAAGCTTAATTGCTTCGTTTTGAAGTGAAGCTTTCACCATTCGAACGACAGTCAGTTTGTCTTTCTCACGGCTTTTCATATACAGCTTCATATCTTGGTTAAGTCGCTCAAGAAGACTCATAAATCCACCCTCTTTTAGAATTTGCGTTTTCTAGCAGCTTCTGACTTTTTCTTGCGCTTTACGCTAGGTTTTTCATAAAATTCGCGCTTTCTTGCTTCTTGCAAAGTACCTGTCTTTGATACACTGCGTTTGAAGCGACGAAGAGCATCTTCAAGCGATTCGTTTTTTCTAACGACCGTTTTTGACATTCTCTTTCCCTCCCTCCGAATACACCAATCGACTACCTTTAAAAAGATACATATATAAACATGTACTTTGACATTATAATATAAGCCATCAGTCAGGTCAACTAAGCGAGCTCACTTTTCCGTCATGAATAAGGCTGCTTGTCTATATAATGATGGAAAGGGGTGTTTCATTTGATGATACTGATTCTCTTTACCGCTCTTATCCTGATTTTTTTACTCGGAATGAGCCTGCTCAGACAGGGGCTGATCGCATTAACGTATTCAAAAATTGAGAAGAGCCTGCTCTTATTTACCGACCACCCTTTGAAAGCTTTTCTCATAAGCATCATATTCACTGGTTTTCTTCAGAGCAGCTCAGCCTTCATGGTCATTGTCATCGGCTTTGTCAGCGCAGGCGCTTTATCTTTTAAACGGACCATTCCGATGATTCTCGGCACGAATGTCGGCTCCACGTTTACGACGGAGTTTTTAGCCATAAAGATGGATGTGCTCATTTGGGTGCTTTTTATCGGAGGCCTTGTGTTTATCCTCATCCGTAAATATCCGTTCAGGCAGATCGGCATAAGCTTCCTCGGTCTCGGCATCATCTTTTTTTGCATCACATGCTTCAGCCGGCTCGCCGTTCCGCTGACAGAAATGAAGGCGGGGGCGGAGGTTTTGCGCCATGTGAATGATTCGAGCTGGTCCGCTCTTTTTATCGGTATGATATTGACGGCAATCATTCATTCAAGCTCCGTCTGCATCGGCATTTTGATGAGTTTTATGAACGAAGGGGTGATCGGCATTGAACAAGCGGTCAGCGTCGTTCTGGGATCTAATATCGGGACATGCGTCACGGCCGTCATGGCTGCTGTTTCAGGCGGTTATGCCGCCAGACAGACCGCCGGTGCTCACGTTGTGTTTAATATTCTCGGCGTGCTGCTCGTATTTCCCTTCCTGTCCGCATCAGCAGGTTTTACGGAGCGCCTGTCTGATGATCCCGCGCAGATGATTGCGCATTTCAGCCTGTTATTTAACGTAGTCACCGCCCTATTGTTTCTGCCGTTCACACATTTGTTTTACCGGCTGATTGACAGGCTGATTCCTCCGAAACCGTAAAAAAACCGATGCGGGAAGGCACCGGTTTTTTTATCTGTTATGAAGACATGCGCATGTTCCGGGTCATTTCATCCTCAACGACACGGACGAATTGTCCTTCGTTATACGGATAGCCCGCTTTTTGAATTTTGACTTTGACAAGTTTGCCGATTACATCCTCCGTGCCTTTGAAGACGACTTTCATGTAATTGTCCGTATAGCCGACGAACATGCCGTCTTCATCAGACTCTTTAAACGCCTCTTCCGGAATGATTTCCAGAACCTCTCCTTCATAATCGGAGGCGTATTCTTTTGCAAGCTGGTCAGACAGCGCGATCAGCTTATGCACCCGTTCGTTTTTCACGTTCTCGTCAACCTGGTCTTCCATTCTGGCCGCAGGTGTTCCGGTGCGTTTGCTGTAAGGGAATACGTGAAGCTCTGAAAACTTATGTTCTTTAATGAACCGGTATGTTTCCATAAATTCTTCTTCCGTTTCACCCGGGAAACCGACGATGACATCAGATGTGACGGCCAGACCCGGCAGCGCTTCTTTCAGCTTATTTAAACGGTCCGCGAAAAATTCCATCGTATATTTGCGTCTCATCCGTTTCAGAACGGTGTTTGATCCTGACTGAATCGGGATATGAAGGTGGCGGACGATTTTATCAGACGCATCCAGCACTTCAATCACTTCATCAGTGATTTGGCTTGCTTCAATAGATGAAATTCTGATCCGCTTCAGTCCTTCTACACGTGTATCAAGCTCGCGGAGAAGCTTGGCGAAATTATAATCTTTCATATCTTCGCCGTAGCCGCCCGTATGAATCCCCGTCAGGACGATTTCTTTATAGCCGGCATCCACCAGCTGCTGCGCCTGTTTAATGACTTCTTCCGGATCGCGGGAACGAAGCAGGCCGCGCGCCCAAGGGATAATGCAGAACGTACAGAAGTTGTTGCAGCCCTCTTGGATTTTTAACGACGCTCTTGTGCGGTCAGTAAAAGCGGGAACATCCAGCTCTTCAAACACGCGTGCTTTCATAATATTGCCGACGCCGTTGATCGGCTGGCGCTCTTCCCTGTACTGCTCAATGTAACCGAGCATTTTTTCACGATCCTGCGTGCCGACGACGATGTCAACACCCGGGATGGCCATAATTTCTGCCGGAGAGGTTTGCGCATAGCACCCTGTTACGCAGATGACGCCGTCAGGATTTTGGCGGATCGCCCGTCTGATGACTTGACGGCTTTTTTTATCTCCCGTGTTTGTTACCGTACATGTATTAATGACATATACATCTGCTGTCTGTTCGAATTCTTTTCGTTCATAACCCGCATCTTTAAACAGCTGCCAGATTGCTTCTGTTTCATAATGGTTGACCTTGCAGCCAAGGGTATGAAAAGCAACAGTTGCCATTACTGATCACCTCTTAATAACTCTGTATGATAGGAAACTGCGCTTAACGCGTAAAGAGGCGCAGTTTCAGTCCGTAAAATTCTCGGTCCGAGGCCGCATAAGACGGCGCCTTTTTCTGAAAGCTGATGAACTTCAGACTCAGTCAGACCGCCTTCAGGGCCGAATACGATTAAAAGAGACGAACCTTGCGGAAGGCTTTTGAGCTCCGCGGCGAAAGCGCCCGTTTCTCCCTGCTTTGATGACTCCTCGTATGCAACGACACATTTATCGACATTCTCCGCCATTTCAAGCAGCTGCCGGAACGTATAAACGGTTTTCACTTCGGGAATTTCATTGCGGTACGATTGCTCCGCCGCTTCCTTCGCGATTTTCGCCCATCTCTCCCGTTTTTTCTTTGCCTTTTTGTCGTCAAGCTTAACGACGGATCTGGCGCCTTGAAAAGGGATGAACATACTTGCCCCCAGCTCGGTCCCTTTTTGGATAATCCATTCAAGCTTATCGCCTTTCGGGAGGCCGCTTGCGATCCTGATCTTCAAAGGCAGTTCACGGTTTTCACCCGTCCACTCAGCAATGCTGCATGATATATGATCTTTAGAAACCTCTTTAAGCAGGCATAACGCTTCATGGCCGTCTTTCGAACAGCAGATAATCCGGTCTCCCGCACTCATTCTCATGACGTTCGCTATATGGTGGACGTCTTCCCCCGTGATTTGAAAATCAGGAGTTTCGTCCATCTCCTGCTTCGTGAGCTCGATAAAATATCGTTGCATACGCTGTGACACCTACTAACTGTTATTTTTTCGCGATGATGCTGACCCAATCTTCCATAGACAGAATTTCTATGATGGTAAAGCCGGCTTTTTCCAACGCTTCTTTTACTTCCTGTTTTTTCTGGCCGATAATGCCTGAAGTAATAAAATGGCCTCCGTCTTTGAGCAGGTCGTACGCCTGTGATGTAAAGCGGAGAATCACTTCCGCCAAAATATTTGCGACAATGACATCATGTTCGCCCGTGATGCCGTCTAACAAATTGTTCTGCTTCACTTCGGCCGTATCACTCACTTTGTTCAATTTCACATTCAGACGCGCGCTTTCAACAGCGACCGGATCAAGGTCATACGCATGAACCGATTCGGCCTCAAGCATGGCGGCCGCGATGCTTAAAATTCCTGAACCGGTGCCGACATCAATGATACGGTCGCCTTTTTGAACGATACGCTCAAGCGCCTGAATGCACAGAACTGTTGTCGGATGCGTTCCCGTACCGAATGCCATACCCGGGTCCATTTCGATAATCAGTTCATCTGTATGAACAGGTGTATACGTTTCCCATGTGGGAACGATCGTGAACTTTTCAGAAATTTTCACAGGATGATAATACTTTTTCCAAGCGGTCGCCCATTCTTCTTCATTGACTTCAGAAATGGTGATTTTGTTTCTGCCCAAATCAATGTCGTACAAAAGCAGATTGTTAATCGTCTCTTTAATGCCGTCCACCGTTTCGCCGAGGAAACTGTTGATCGGCAGATACGCTTTGACAATGACACCCTCATCGGGGTAATCATTGGGGTCGAGCTGGTAGATTTCCCCGTAAACATTCTCACGCTCTTTCATTAAATCAAGCGGATCTTCGATGACAACCCCGCTCGCACCAGCTTCATGCAAAATATTTGAGATGGGTTCGACCGCTTCATGTGTTGTGTGAATGCTGATTTCGGACCATTTCAAAACTACCAACTCCTATCCAATCATTACTCGCCTTTAAATGCGCGTTTTACTTTGTCAAAGAAACTCATTTCTTGTTCATCCGGCAGGTTTCCGCTGACTTCAGCGAATTCGCGGATGATGTCTTTTTGTTTATCTGTCAGATTCGTCGGTGTGACGACGCGGACGACAATGTGCTGGTCGCCTTGTCCGTAGCCCCGGACGTTCTGAACGCCTTTGCCTCTTAATCTGAATTTCGTGCCGGTTTGTGTGCCGGCAGGTATTTTCAATTTCACTTTTCCGTGAAGCGTCGGCACTTCCACTTCGTCTCCGAGTGCCGCTTGGGCAAACGTTAACGGCATTTCGCAATAAATATCGTCTCCGTCGCGCTCAAAGAACTCGTGGGCGCGCACATGGAATACGACAAACAGATCTCCCGCCGGCCCTCCGTTTACGCCCGGTTCACCTTGGCCCGGAACGCGCAGCTGCTGTCCGTCGTCCACACCGGCAGGAATCGTGACATTGATTTTTTTCCGTTTTTTCACTTTGCCCGTGCCGCCGCAGTCAGAACACTTGTTTTTGATGATTTTTCCTGTTCCTTCACAGTGGTGGCAGACTCTTCGGTTAACCACTTTGCCAAACGGCGTGTTCTGTTCGACGTTCAGCTGGCCTGAACCTCCGCAGTGCGAGCACGTATCCGGCTTTGTTCCCGGCTTCGCGCCAGACCCTTTACATGTTTCGCAATTCTCTTCGCGCGGAATTTCAATGATCGTTTCTTTTCCGAAAGCCGCGTCTTCAAATGACAGGGTCATTGTATACTGCAGATCCGCGCCTTGCCGCGGCGCATTCGGGTCACGGCGTCTCGTGCCGCCTCCGAAGATGCTTGAGAAGATGTCATCGAAACCGAAGCCGCCGAAGTCTCCGCCGCCTCCGAAACCGCCGCCGAATCCCTGGTTAGGGTCTGTATGGCCGAATTGGTCATATTGAGCGCGTTTTTGGTCGTCTGAGAGCGCTTCGTACGCTTCTTTTACCTCTTTGAATTTTTCATCTGCTCCGGATTCTTTATTGATATCAGGATGATATTTTTTTGAAAGCTTCCGATAGGCTTTTTTGATTTCATCCTTTGAAGCGCTCTTACTTACCCCAAGCACTTCATAGTAATCACGCTTACTCATCTCGCTTCACTCTCCCGAATTTCTCACATAAATTAGATTGTATCATTTTGAATTATGTTTTTTCAATTCCTTTTATCCCGGGCAAGAAAAAAAGTCAAAGCCAAGAGATGCCTGACTTTGACTTTCTGTCTGTTGAATCAGAATATGCTGTGTGTTCTTCCGCCTATAGCCACGCGGGAAAGAACTTATTTTTTCGTTTCGTCGTCTTTTACTTCTTCGTATTCCGCATCGACAACGTTGTCGTCCGCTTTTTTGCCTTCAGCGTTTGCTCCGCCTTCAGCCTGCTGCGCTTTTGCAGCTTCTTCATAAAGCTTCATAGAAAGCTCTTGAACGATTGTTTGAAGCTCATCTTTTTTCGCTTTGATGTCTTCAATTTCGTTTTTCTCGATAGCGGCTTTCAGCGCGTCTTTCGCGTCGTTTGCTTTTTTCACTTGCTCTTCGTCCACTTTGCCTTCCAGATCTTTTAATGTTTTTTCCGTTTGGAACACAAGCTGGTCAGCTTCGTTGCGGACTTCGATTTCTTCTTTTCTCTTCGCATCAGCGTCAGCGTTTTCTTCCGCTTCTTTTACCATGCGTTCGATCTCATCATCAGAAAGACCTGAAGAAGATTTGATAGTAATGTTTTGTTCTTTTCCTGTGCCTAAGTCTTTCGCTCTTACGTTTACGATACCGTTTTTGTCAATATCGAAAGAAACTTCGATTTGCGGTACGCCGCGCGGTGCCGGCGGGATATCAGTAAGCTGGAAGCGGCCGAGCGTTTTGTTGTCGGCAGACATCGGGCGCTCACCTTGAAGCACGTGAATGTCAACAGCCGTTTGGTTGTCGGCAGCGGTTGAGAATACTTGAGACTTGCTCGTCGGAATTGTCGTGTTGCGGTCGATCAGTTTCGTGAACACGCCGCCCATTGTTTCAATACCGAGAGAAAGCGGTGTAACGTCAAGAAGAACAACGTCTTTTACGTCTCCCGTGATGACGCCGCCTTGAATCGCTGCACCCAGCGCTACAACTTCATCAGGGTTTACGCCTTTATGCGCTTCTTTACCCGTTTCTTTTTTGATTGCTTCCTGTACGGCAGGAATACGTGTTGATCCGCCGACAAGGATAACTTTGTCGATTTCGCTTGCAGAAAGATCCGCATCTTGAAGAGCCTGACGGACAGGAGCCATTGTGCGCTCAACAAGGTGAGCGGAAAGCTCTTCGAATTTAGCGCGGGTCAGGGTCAGCTCAAGGTGAAGCGGACCTGCTTCTCCCGCCGTGATAAACGGTAAAGAAATTTGTGTGGATGATACGCCGGAAAGATCTTTTTTCGCTTTCTCAGCCGCATCTTTCAAACGCTGAAGCGCCATTTTGTCTTTTGAAAGATCAATGCCGTTTTCTTTTTTGAATTCTGCTACGAGATGATCGATGATGACTTGGTCAAAGTCGTCCCCGCCAAGACGGTTGTCACCGGCAGTTGAACGGACTTCAAACACGCCGTCGCCAAGTTCAAGAACAGATACGTCAAACGTACCGCCGCCAAGGTCGTAAACAAGAATTGTTTGGTCTTCGTCCGTTTTATCAAGTCCGTATGCAAGCGCTGCTGCAGTCGGCTCGTTGATAATACGCTCTACTTCAAGACCGGCGATTTTACCGGCATCTTTTGTCGCTTGGCGCTCTGCATCGTTGAAGTATGCAGGAACCGTGATAACGGCTTTTGAAACTGTTTCGCCGAGGTAGCTTTCAGCATATGCTTTCAGATGCTGAAGGATAATAGCTGACACTTCTTGAGGCGTGTAGTCTTTTCCTTCGATTTCCACTTTATAGTCAGTACCCATATGGCGTTTAACAGACATGATTGTGTTAGGATTTGTGATTGATTGGCGTTTCGCCACTTCCCCTACTTGGCGCTCGCCGTTTTTAAATGCAACGACTGACGGAGTCGTACGGTTTCCTTCAGCGTTGGCGATGACTGTAGGCTCTCCGCCTTCAAGCACTGCCACACATGAGTTTGTCGTACCCAAGTCAATTCCGATTACTTTACTCACTTTGAATTACCTCCTGCTATGTAGTTATTGATTCACTTTTACCATTGAAGGACGGATGACGCGATCCTTCAGTTTGTAGCCTTTTTGCAGTTCTTCGATAACAATATTGCTGCCGAAGTTTTCATCTTCCACCTGCATGACGGCTTGGTGAAGGTTCGGATCAAATTCCTGACCGACAGCTTCGATGGCTTCAACGCCTTCTTTTTCAAGTGCGTCCATCAGCTGGCGGCGGACCATTTCCATACCTTGCAGCAAGCTTTTTGTCTGCTCGCTTTCAGCTTCTACCTGTAACGCCCGTTCAAAGTTGTCGAGAGCCGGAAGGATTTCCGTTACGACGTTTTGAGAACGGTATTTCTGAGCAGCTTCCATTTCAAGGCGGCTGCGTCGTTTACAGTTTTCAAAGTCTGCTTGAACACGCAAAAGTTTGTTTTCTTTTTCATCAAGCAAACCCTGCAATTCATCAATTTGGTGCTGAAGGGCTTCTTCCTGACCTGCCGTTTCTTCATGCTGCTCTTGTGAAGCGGCTTGTTCTGCCTGTTCTGTCACTTCTTCTTGTTCTGCTGCTTCAACCTGTTCTGCGGTTTGTTTTTCTTCTGACATTGTGTTCACCTCCCTCAAATGCTGTAAAAAGATGACTGAAAATGATTGCCAAAATTCCCTTATTCATCATACAAACTTGTGAATGCTTTTGACAAGTCCGAAGTCACGTGCTGTAGCAGGCTGACGACTCTTGAATAATTCATGCGCGTCGGCCCGATAATGGCGATTGATCCGATCTGTTTCGTATCAACTGTATAGGTGGCCGTGATTAAACTGCAATTTTCCATTTCTTCGTAGTCATTTTCTTTGCCGATTTTGATTGAAATCCCGGCTTTTGATGACTGAAACAGCTTCAGAACATCCTGCTCTTTTTCAATTAAAGATAAGAGCGAGCGGACCCTTTCAATATCATGGAACTCCGGCTGATTCAGCATGTTGATCTTTCCGCCGAAAAATAATTTCTCAACGTGGGCCGCCGGATGGAATGTGGAGCGGAGCGATTCAAGTATGCTGTCATAGTTGGCGATATGCTGCCTTAAATATGTGACAACCTCTTTGAAAATGCGCTCATTCAGTTCGTCCATCGGCACGCCCGCTAATCGATCGTTTAATATATTGACCAGTTTTTCAATATCGGCCAGATCCACTTTAGCCGGGAAATTGATAGTGCGGTTTTCGACATGCCCCGTGTTCGTGACGAGGATGGCGACCGCCTTATCCGGCTGGATCGGAACGATTTGAATCTGTTTAAGATAGTTCTCGCTCAGCGTCGGCCCGAGGACAATCGATGTGTAGTTTGTCAGATCGGACAAGATTTGCGCTGATTTTTGGACTGTTTTTTCCAGCTCGAAGATTTTTTCTTTAAATATCGAGTGAATTAAATCCAGATCGGTTTTTGTCAGCTTGACGGGTGACAGCAAATGATCGACATAATACCTGTACCCTTTTTCCGACGGAATCCGTCCTGAGGATGAATGGGTTTTTTCAATAAAGCCCAATTCCTCCAAGTCAGCCATCTCGTTTCTGATCGTTGCAGAGCTGAATGTAATCTCGTCTTTTTTTGAAAGAGTTCTTGATCCTACAGGCTGCGCTGATTGTATAAAATCATTAATAATCACTTGCAGGATCAACAGCTGACGATTTGTTAACATCATCATCACCCCTGTTAGCACTCAAGGTCAGCGAGTGCTAATTCTATATCAAAAGTAACAAACCAAAAGAAAAATGTCAATTATAACTCACCCAAAAAAGCGCCAAAAACCTCATTTCCTAATAATTTGCCCTCATGCGTTAATGCAACCGATTCTTCCGTGTCACAGATCAGGCCTTTTTCGGTTAAATCTTTGAGAACATCGGGAAACAGTTCGTCGACCGAGCGTCCGAATTTATCGAGAAAAGCTTGCTTTTGTACGCCGGACATTTTTCTGAGACCGAGGAACATTTCTTCTTCAATCTGCTCCTCACGTGTCACCTCGTGCGTGTCACGGTAAGGCAGCCCCTTTTCTTCGATGAGCTGCATGTAATGTTTCACAGGCCCGGCGTTGACGGTGCGCGTGCCGCTGATATATCCGTGAGCGCCAGCGCCAAAACCGAAATACTCTTCATTGCTCCAATACGTCAGATTATGCTGCGATTCGTATCCGGGCTTTGCAAAGTTACTGATCTCGTATTGACGGATGCCCGCTTCACTCATCTGCCTCATGACCGTTTCATACATCTCGGCCTCTTGTTCTTGCGCCGGGAGATGCAGGCGGCCTTTTTGCATTAAATTATAAAACACCGTTTTCGGCTCTACGATCAGCGAGTAAACGGAATAGTGCTCCGCATCAAGAGACAAAGCCGTTTTGACGGAATTGTCAAGATCGGCCAGCGTCTGACCCGGCAGGCCGAACATCAAATCGAGACTGATGTTGTCGAAGCCGAGAGCCCTCGCACGTTCAAAGGAAGTGAATACGTCCTTTTGTTTATGCACTCTGCCGATTTTTTGTAAAAGCTCATCTTCAAAGGTTTGAACACCGAAGCTCAGCCGGTTGACACCGGCATTTTTCATGATTTTTAATTTTTCCGGGGACAAATCATCCGGATTCGCTTCCGCGGCAAATTCTATGAGTCCGTCAGAAGGCTTCAGCACGCGGTGAATGGAATCCATCAATTTTTCCAGCTGGACGGGTGAGAGCGATGTCGGCGTGCCTCCCCCGATAAAAATCGTACGGAGATCAGGGCGTCCCGTCCGTTCTATTGTATTTATCATTTCCTTTTCGAGTGAGTTTAAGTACTCATCGACAGGCTGGCTCTGAATAAAATATTTATTGAAATCGCAATAGTGGCAGATATGCTCACAAAACGGGATATGAATATAAGCTGATTTCATTTTGAAACACCTTCTTCTTTACAGAAAGAAGCCGCAGTGCGGGACTGCGGCGGCTTCCGTTATTTTTTCGGGCTGTCATCCATTTTAAGAACGGCCATAAACGCTTCCTGCGGCACTTCTACTGAGCCGACCTGCTTCATCCGGCGTTTTCCTTCTTTTTGTTTTTCAAGAAGCTTCCGTTTCCGCGAGATGTCTCCTCCGTAACATTTTGCAAGGACGTTTTTCCGCATGGCCTTAATGGTCGAGCGGGCCACGATTTTCTGTCCGATCGCTGCTTGAATCGGTACTTCAAAGTGCTGGCGCGGAATAAGCTCTTTCAGTTTTTCCACAATTACTTTTCCGCGTTCGTACGCGTAATCGCGATGCACGATAAATGACAGCGCGTCGATTTTTTCTCCGTTCAGCATAATGTCCATCTTGACAAGTTTAGACGGTTTGTAGCCGATCAGTTCGTAATCAAAGGACGCGTAGCCTTTTGTGCTTGATTTCAGCTGATCAAAAAACTCATAGACGATTTCCGCTAATGGCATGTCATAGACAATGCTGACACGATTTGCGTCTAAATATTGCATGTCGATAAAATTGCCGCGTTTTCCTTGGCAAAGCTCCATCACCGCACCGACATAATCGTTCGGCACCATCATTGTCGCTTTTACATACGGCTCCTCGATTCTTTCGATCTTTTGTGGGTCAGGCATGTTGGACGGGTTGTCGACAACAACCTTTTCGCCGTCTGTCATATACACATCATAGATAACACTCGGTGCCGTTGTGATCAGGTCGATTTTAAACTCACGCTCAATCCGCTCCTGAATGATTTCCATGTGAAGCATACCTAAAAATCCGCAGCGGAAACCGAATCCGAGCGCTTGGGATGTCTCTGCTTCATATTGAAGCGATGAGTCATTCAGTTCAAGCTTCTCAAGAGCTTCCCTTAAATCGTTGTATTTGGCCGTATCGATCGGATACAAACCGCAATACACCATCGGGTTCAGCTTACGATATCCAGGCAATGCTTCGGCAGCCTGATTGGCCGCGCTTGTTATCGTGTCACCGACGCGTGTGTCACCGACATTTTTGATCGCAGCAGTTAAAAAGCCGACATCGCCGACGGTCAGTTCATCTGTCGGAGTTGCTTTCGGCGTGAACACACCGACTTCTGTCACTTCAAACTCTTTTCCGGTTGCCATCATTTTAATTTTCTGGCCCGGTTTGACCGTTCCTTCTACGACTCTGATATACGCGACGACTCCGCGGTACGCGTCATAAAGCGAGTCAAAGATGAGCGCTTTCAGCGGAGCTTCCGGATCTCCCGCAGGAGCCGGCACTTTTTCTACGATCTGCTCTAAAATGTCTTCGATGCCGATGCCCGCTTTCGCTGAAGCGAGGACGGCGTCTGAAGCGTCAAGGCCGATAACGTCCTCAACCTCTTGACGCACACGTTCTGGCTCTGCGCTCGGAAGATCGATTTTATTAATGACAGGAAGAATCTCAAGATCATTATCAAGCGCCAGATAGACGTTCGCCAATGTCTGCGCTTCTATTCCCTGAGCCGCATCAACAACGAGAATCGCGCCTTCACAGGCAGCCAGGCTTCGCGATACTTCATATGTAAAGTCGACGTGTCCGGGCGTGTCGATGAGATGGAATATATATTCTTCTCCGTCTTTTGCTTTGTATTTCAGCTGAACGGAATTTAATTTGATGGTAATTCCCCGTTCGCGTTCAAGGTCCATTGAATCAAGCAATTGTTCTTTCATTTCCCGCTGGGTGATCGCCGATGTTTTTTCTAAAATCCGATCCGCCAAGGTCGATTTGCCGTGGTCTATGTGGGCGATGATGGAGAAATTCCGGATTCTTGACTGCCTCTCTAAACGCTTTTCTTTATCTGTCACAATCTATCACTCCTACTATTAAACGCAAAATACACTAGCTTAGATTATATCAATAGGATTGTAAACATTCAATTAAAACAAGAAAGAGAAAAGCTTCCTTTAAGGAATCATCCGCTTTTCTCTTCATCAATGCTAACGGTTCAGTTTCGAAACCCACTCATACATCGCCTGCGCCGAGTCCGTCACGGTATTTGAAAGGGTTTCTCCGGCTTTTGAAAACAGGTTGAAGGTTTCCGCCTGTTCCAGCTGTTTTTGTTTTTCTTCCAGATCTTTCGCCGTAACGGTTTGTCCCAAAATGGAAGCTTCTTTTTCCTGTCCTTCTCCGCCGCCGAGCGTGAATGCTCCTTTTAAGGAGGGATCTTTGTATCCTTTCATATCAAGCATTCCGCTGTTTGCCTGCTGCATGCCGAACAAAACGCCGAAAAACATGACAATGGCGATCAGCAGGCATTTGCCGGTAAAACGGATCATTTGAATCACCTGATTTCTATTGTTTTTTCTTCTCTCCTGATTGCGAACTGACCTTTTCTGCATCCCAGTACAGTTCGCTGAACACATCGGCCACGGCATCTGATGCGCGCCTCAGTTCTTCAAGATTGTTATCCACGCCCCCGAATTCCAGCAGAAGCGACCGGTCGTTTAAATCTTGGTTGTATACTCCATTATCTCCCGGAGAGCCTTTTGATAAAACACCGACGCTTAAGCCGGGGTATTTTTTCTCCATCACCTTATGAAGTTCACTTGCGAGTTTATAGTTTTCTTCAAAATTAGCGCTTTTTTTGCCAACGACGATGGCGACTCTGGCATAGCTTTTTCCTTTAATGTCGGCTGTCGTATTTTTCTTGCGGCGGGAATCCCGGTGAATGTCTATGGTATATTGCAGGTTTTTATTTTTGGCGAGCGCGCTTTTTACGACCGGCCTTGATTCGTCGTAGCTTCGCGCATAATTTAAGCCGTCTTTGTTCAGGCGGGCCTGAATGTCGGTTTTATCTACGGTCGCTCCTACACCTTGCGCTTCAAGCGCTTTTCCGAACATATCTCCGACAAGCGTGACATTAGCCTTCGAATGGCGGGCGTTATCCGGATTTGTTTCCCCCTTTAACAGAGGAAGATAGGATTCGGTATTATGAGTGTGGTAAATAAAAACGACTTTTTTGCTGCCTGTTGAATGTTTCGGCGGCGCCGTTTCTTCTTTTTTCGTTTTGTTTTCGATTTCTGCTAGGTTCACTTCTTTTTCTTTTTCCATCACCTTTGACGGCGGCGGAGATTCAGCCGGCATATTCGTATAATCCGTCCCCTGCCCCGCCAGAAGGATCTCCGTATCGTATTGGGCAAATCCCGGCAGCTCACGTCCCAAGAAACTCCGCGGGTCTTCCATATTAATGCTTGTCGCCAGTTTTAAGGAAAGCCGGGACAGCTGAAAAGAGTCTTTTTCAGGAAGCTCTGAGGCGAAATAATGATTTTCCATGCCAAGGAGGTGTGCAAACGCGTCACCCGGAAGTTCTCCGGCAATTCCGTGAAGAGAATCCGAAGAAAGCCTCAGTTCAGGGCGAAGCGATGTGAGCACACCCGATAATACGAAAATAACGATAAGGCTTGTCATAAACAAAAACATGCCCTTGAGCGCATTTCCACCGTTTACTGCAACGACAATTTGACGGTTTCTGCGTTTTTTTCTCATGATTTGAATCCCTCCAGCGCTTGTCTAGTAATTACTCTATGAACAAGCTAGAGGAGGTAGAACCATTTTAATGATTATAAGAACCTTTGTTATCTTGTGACACTTTTTCATGAAGGGCGGTGTTTAACCCGTTTGCAAGCACATTCGCCATATCATCAATAAAGGTGTCAATCTCCTTCGGCGTGACCATCAGATTATGGCCGAGCGGAGAAAGCACTTCGTGAATCAGCTGGCGTTTTTCGTTTTCGTCCAGCGTGCCGACAATACCGAGAAAGGATTGGCGTTCTTTTTCTCCGGGAAGGTCTTCGTCTGTCAGCACCTTCTTTTTGCCGAAGTTCATTCCGGCGGGCACCAGAGATCTTGACGGGCTGTCATCTTTCATCTCTCTGCCGAAATGTTTTAAAATATAATCCACCGTATCGCTTGCGATCGTAACCGCATCAACGACAGTCGGTACCCCGATTGCGATGACGGGAATGCCGAGCGTTTCCTTGCTTAATTCTTTTCTCTTATTGCCGACGCCTGATCCCGGGTGAATGCCTGTATCAGAAAATTGGATGGTCGTGTTCACCCTTTCAACGGCTCTCGCCGCAAGAGCGTCTACCGCAATCACAAAATCCGGCTTTGATTCTTTGATCACGCCTTGAATAATATCGCTCGTTTCAATTCCCGTTAATCCCATCACACCGGGAGCAAGCGCGCTGACCGGCCTGTACCCTTCCTGTACGTTTTCCGGCTGAAGCCTGAACAGATGCCTTGTCACGAGAAGGTTTTCGGTCACGAGAGGGCCGAGCGCATCCGGCGTCACATTCCAGTTGCCCAGACCGACGATCAAACAGCTTGCATCCTTTGGAATCTTTAATGCCGACAGATAGGCGGAAAATTCCTCGGCAAACACTTCCGTTACTTTTTCCTGCATCTCAGAGTCGTGTTCCCGAACCCCTTGAGCCTCGATCGTGACATAGCGTCCCTGCTTTTTCCCCGATAGCTCGGCGCCTTCTTTGGTAATATCGACGGTTCTGACTTTAATGCCGCCCTTGTCGCGTTCTTTTTCAATAAACCCGTTTATTTCTTTTTTCTGACCGGCTTGTCCGTCTTTTACTGCCTGTTTCGTTTCTACCGCTAAATCCGTCCGTATCAGAAATTGATTGACATCCAGTTCGTTGTTTTTCACAGGGAAGACCTCCTTCAATCATCGTGGTACATAGTGTGGCCATTTACAAAACGAATCATGCGAATTTACCCATCAACGAAAAATACTTTACATTTATATTGCAATCTAAAGTTCTGTTTGATAGAATACAATTTGTTCTATTGTGAAGAAGATTTAACCTTAAGACACTGTGCTACAGGTTGTATCTTAGGAGGTGAAACACATGCCAAACATTAAATCAGCGATTAAACGTACAAAAACAAACAACGAACGCCGCGCTCATAACGCGACAATCAAATCTGCTATGCGTACTGCAATCAAACAAGTTGAAGCTTCTGTTGCTAACAACGAAGCGGATAAAGCGAAAACTGCTCTTTCTGAAGCAGCGAAACGCATTGATAAAGCAGTGAAAACAGGTCTTGTACACAAAAATGCCGCAGCTCGATACAAATCTAGACTTGCGAAACAAGTGAACGGACTTTCTGCATAATACAAAAACGATCCCTTTAACGGGGATCGTTTTTTTCATTCAGTCCGGAGAAGCTCAAGGAGAAAGAGCTCCAGCAAGAGCTGCTTGTCCTTTTTCCCCGTTTTCATTTCATAATCCATCACTGCGAGTCTTTCTATAATACGCCGCAGCTCTTCTTCAGAAAAAAGCCTCGCCTGATCCATCGCCAGCTTTACCCGGAAGGGGTGCACCTTTAAGTTGGAAGCGATTTGCTTTTGGCCGTATCCTTGTCCTGCAAAATACTTCGTCTGCATAATCAGACGGAATTGGTTGGCGATCAGCGCCATAATTTTGATCGGTTCTTCGTTTTGTTTTAAAAGATCATAAAATATTTGAAGACTTTCCGTCCGTTTTCGGTTCACGATTTTGTTGATCAGCTCAAAAATATTCTGCTCCAAACTTCTTGCGACGAGCTCCCGGACATCTTCAAGTGTGATCTCATGTCTGTTACCGGTGTAGGCGGAGAGTTTTTGTATTTCCTGATATATGGAAGACAGATGGCCGTTTGCAAGCAGAACCAAATGCTCGGCAGCTTCTGTATCGATCATTTTATTTTCGGATTTCGCCAGATTAATCGTAAAATCAGTCGTCTCCTTTGCATTCAGCTCCTTAGCTTCAATCATAAGGGCTTTTTGCTTCAGCGCTTTCGTCAGCTTTTTCCGTTCGTCCAGCTTCTCATACGGAGCCACAATCACAAAGACCGTGTAAGGTGCAGGCTCCTTCAGATAAGTCTCCAGAGCGGCTGTATTATGCTCTATTTTTTCTTTCTTTTTTTCCCCTGTTAAAAAAGACGGGTTTTTTACGATGACCAGCCGCTTCTCTCCCATAAACGGAAACGTTTCCGCATCGGTTACGGCCTGGTCAAGCGGATCTTCTTCAAGATCAAAAACAGACAGGTTAAAATCCTTTGTCTCCTCATCAACGACAGCTTGTCTGATCCGGCTGACAGTCTCTTGGAGCAGATACGTTTCTTTTCCGTATAAGCAATAAACGGAGCGGACATCCCCTTTTTTCAGGGCTTTCCAAACATCAAATACCATGATCGTATGACTTCCTCTCTTTCTTGATCCCCTTCTATCCTAAATTGAGTTCGGCAAATAGTAAAGAGGAAGCTTTAAGGACAGCTTCCTCATTTATAATAAACGCCTGATTCACAAGCTCCCGGGTCTGCTTGTAAAAAGGCGATAATCACAAGAACAGAAAACGTTACCATCACTTCTAGATTTTTCAAAACAATTCCAGTATACTTAGGGAAGTCAGGAGGGATGAAATTGAATGATTTTGAAAAAAACGTTCAAAGCAAACGAAATGATGCTGTTGACTCAGCTGTCGGTTTTGTCGTGTCCTTCGGATTTTTCGCCTTTTTGTTCGTGATGGCAACAGCCATCCATCTTATCGGCTCTTAGCCGCATTCCGGGCTGCTGTCAATCGGCAGTCTTTTTTACTTCTTGCGCCCTGGTTTCTTCTATATCATATGGAGGGAAGACGGAAAACGTTCCGGCGCCTTTTTTAAATCTGTATTGAATCGTTCCGCTGATATCGGTGCGAAGCACATTGACAGAGTACGCCTTCAAACGATCCAGCACTTCTTCATGCGGATGATGGTATCGATTCTCTTTTCCTGCTGAAATCAGCGCCGCTTCCGGCTGAAGCTGTTTCAAAAAGGCTTCACTCGTTGAGCTTTTGCTGCCGTGATGACCCGCCTTCAATATATCAGCCTTCAGATTCGGATACGTTTTCAGCACTTCCGTTTCGCCGTCCGATTCTAAATCTCCCGTCAAAAGCCAGCTCACTCCGCTTAAAACCGTCCAAAGCACCAATGACGAATCATTTTTACTCCTTCCGTCAGACGACTCCGGAGACAGCACCTGAAACTGAAGATCACCGGCTGTAATGGTGTCGCCCCGCTTTGCTTCGGCAACGGGAATGTTGTTTTCTTTCGCCATATTTAATATGTTCTGATCTTTCGGTTCTTTTACGAATCCCACGGGGACAATTAACCGTTTGACTCTATGATTTTTGATTAACACTCCGGCTTCTCCGATGTGATCTTGATCCGCATGGGTTAAAATCAGTGCATCCAGCTTTTTCACCCCTTTTCCGTTTAAAAATGGAATCAAAACCTTCTCACCGATTGAATACGGGTGGCGTTTTTCTTTCCATGATTCTCCGGGATAAGCAATCACTCCCCCTGTATCTACCATTACGGTCCCTTTGCGGTGCGGCGCGCTTATAAACAGTGAGTCTCCCTGCCCGATATCAAGCATATCCGCTTCTCCCCATGGACTGAAATACGGACGGCATATTAAATAAGCCAAAACCGCGCAGAAAAAAAGAGCCGATTTCCTGAGTTTTAAAAAACCTCCCTTTTCCAAAGCCGCAAATAGAGTAAAAACGGAAACCGCAAGCAGAAGAAGGGAAAGAAAGTCAGGCTTTGACACAATCATAGTAAATAAATCAACGGATGCCGCATATGTAATGAAATCATGTACAGGCTTCATCACAAGGTCGAACATATCAAACAAACATTCTCCCATCTGCCCTGAAAGTAAAAGAAGAAGGAAACCAATGACAGAAACCGGAATGACAAATAACGTATAAAATGGCACCATCACCATATTCATCGGAAAACTGACAAGTGAAATTTGCTGAAAATGATAGAGAAGAAACGGAAGTGAGCTGAGCTCCGCAATGAATGAAGCCATCGCAAGCCCGGCAAGTCTGCTTTTCCCTGCTTTCTTTAAAATGGAGGATGACAGAATTAAAGAGGCGCTTACCGCAAAGGAAAGCTGGAAGCCCGCCTGCCAAAGGAAGTAAGGATTAAACAGCAGGAGCAGCAGATAAGACAGGGACAATGCAGCGGAGGAATGAATGCCGCGTTTAACAAGAGTTCCGGCGATATAAAATCCCAGCATGAGGGATGCGCGCAATACGGATGGGGCGGCACCGCTCAGCAGCGTATACACCGGCAAAAACAACAGCAGCAAAATTCCCGCTTTTTCTCTTGTCAGCCCGATTCTGATCAGAGCATAAAATAATCCCGCCGTAATAAGACCGACATGCATTCCGGAAATCGCCATTAAATGAACGACTCCCAAATTTTGATATGCACTCAGTATATCGTCCTCTATAGAAAATCTTTCACCTAAGGTCAGCGCTTCAACAATTCCGGCGGAAGATTCAGGCACGTGATTCCGAATGATCGAAATCAAATTTTTTCTGATGTTCAGCAGTTTAAACAGCGGCTGTTTGGATTTTTCACACTGCTGAATGGAAGTCACGGAAAATAACCAGTGAATCTGCTGAGAGTAAAGATATTCCTTATAATCAAAACCTCCGGGAACCGTCGCATGTGCAGGCTGCTCCAGAGAGCCTGTAAACGTGCAGCGCATCCCCGGTTCAAGCTGTTCAATGAGTCTCTTTTCCTCAAGAGACCGGATTTTGTACGAAGCCGCCCATTTTTCCTTGTCATGTGTACGGATAACGGCTGACATTTTCGCTCCGTCAACCTTCGGAATGTTAGTGATGACGACCTGTTCAGTATAACTGCCGGCCTGATACCGCGTTACATTCGCAGCGTCACAAACCGTATAAAGAAAGAAATAAAGACAAAAAGAAACGAGGCAGACAATAACCGGAGCATGCTGCTTTGTTTTTACAATAATAAAGAGAAGATACAGAAGAAAAAGGAGCAGAACCCAGAAGACATGAGCGGCGGCAATTCCCGCAGTTGCAGAAACCGCCGCCAGAGGCAGAAGAAGGTATTTATATTTCATTTATACGTAACTGGTAAACAGCTCATTGGCCTGTTCATGAATTTTTTTCAGTTCATCTGCCTTAACCCCCGCATCAGATAATTGCTGAATCAGACCTGCTACAAAAGACAATTTTTCGCGGTTTTTCAGATCGATGATCATTTCATCAAGTTCGACCTGCTCCACCTTGACTCCGGCTTGGCTGAACAGCTCTTTTGCATAAGGCTGTGTTTTGTAATCTTCGGCATAATAAACCGTTTTGATACCTGCCTGAATAATTGATTTACAGCATTGAATACAAGGATAATGCGTCACATAAATTTCGGCGCCCTCCGTCGGAACACCGAACTTAGAACATTGCAGAATCGCATTCATCTCTGCATGTATGGTCCGCTGGCAATGATTATCTATTAAAAGGCATCCTTCATCAGCGCAATGGACGCCTCCGGCAATTGAGCCGTTGTATCCGCCGGCGATCATCCGCTTGTCTCTGACTACGGTTGCCCCGACTGACAGTCTCGGACATGTGCTTCTCAGCGCCAGCAAATGGCTTTGCGCCATAAAATATTGATTCCATGAGATTCGTTCCACAAGTGTTCCCTCCAAAAAGTCTTGTTGCTTTTCTAAGTTTACATAGATTTAAGCAAAACCGTCAATTCACTTTACCGTAATGGAAGTTTTTATCCGCTCAAATGACTTTTCTCCAAAGCCTGATACATTCATCAAATCTTCAGCAGTCTGAAACCGTCCGTTTTCTTCTCGGTAGGCGATAATCGCTTCCGCTTTTTTCTGCCCCACCCCGGAAACCGCCTGAAGTTCGTCCAGAGATGCCGTATTGATATTGACAGCTGCATTCTCCTTTTCACCCGCTGTTGTTTTCGGGCGATTCTCCTCTTCGCCTTCACTCGGAATATAAACAATCGTCCCGTCCTGCAGCTGCTCTGCTAAATTAACATTCAATTCATCCGCCTTTTTCTTCAGGCCGCCGGCTTTTTCAATGGCTTGCGTCACTCTGTCTCCCGCTTCCATTTCATACACGCCGGGATTTCGGACCGCGCCTTTCACATCAATCATAATCTTATCGTCTGCGGTGTCTTTTTTGTCCGCGACGGATGCTGAGGCTGTTTGGCCGAGCACGGACTGCTGTTTGACCGGCTCTTCCTTTTCAGAACGAAACAGCCAAATACAGATAAAAACCGCTCCTGCAGCAAGACAAGCGCCCAGAATTTTCAGGTTCCGCCGCAGCCGCTCCGTCATCATCGCTTTCGTCATATTGCATTGCCTCCCCGCATAAGGTTTAGAGGATTAAGGGAAAAAGGAGGGGAATTCATTGAAAATAGGCTTTATCGGCACCGGAAACATGGGAACGATCCTGATTGAATCGTTTATCGAATCAAACGCTGCCGATCCCTCACATATCACCATCACAAACAGAACAATCGAAAAAGCATTAAAACTAAAAGAACGTTTCAGAGGCATCCATGTCACCGAGGATCAGGAAAAGCTCGTACAGGAAAATGAAATAATATTCATTTGTGTAAAACCGCTGGATATATATCCTTTGCTAAAGAAACTCACACCGCATTTACGGAAAGATCACATTTTAATCTCCATTACCAGTCCCGTTCAGACGGATCAGATTGAACATACGGTTCCGTGTCAGACGGCCCGCGTCATTCCGAGCATTACGAACCGCGCCTTGGCCGGCGTCTCGCTTGTTACGTTCGGCAAAAGCTGCAGCGAGTCTGCAAAAGCGGATATTGAAACGCTGTTCACTCATATCTCAAAACCTGTAGAAATCAGCAGCGGCATTACAAGAGCGGCGTCAGACATTGTCAGCTGCGGGCCCGCTTTTATGAGTTATCTCGTTCAGCGCTTTATTGACGCGGCAGTGGAAGAAACGGACATCACCAAAGAAGAAGCAGTGATTATGTCGACGGAAATGCTTGTCGGTCTCGGAAAGCTTCTGGAAACAGGGCATTACACACTTCCCGCCTTGCAGGAAAAAGTATGCGTAAAAGGCGGCGTCACCGGAGAAGGACTGAAGGCTCTCGAAAGCGGTGTTCAGGATATGTTCAACCGTGTCTTTCAGCGTACACATGACAAATACGATGAAGATATATCGTTAGTGAAGAAGCAATTTCACGTGTAACTGAGTATGCCATAAAGTGCTTTATCGCGCCAATCGCAAAAAATGCATTTTAAAAACCATCGTTCCGTTTAAACGATGGTTTTTGGTTTGCCTGCCGTGAAGAAAAGACGTTCAGACTCTGTTGAAGGAGGCCGGTCTGTAAAATCAGCCGTCACCTTCTTCAGTTCAAATCCGGTCTCTGCAAGCATTTGTTCATATTCTTCAATGTAAAATGTTTTTTGCTCATGCGTCTCGTCATAGCGGTCATAAGATTGTCCGTTCCATACGAAAAAGGACATATCATGGATGACAGAAAGCTCTTCATCGCCGGCAAAGCTTTGCCAGATATAGCTGATCTGCTCATCCTGATCCGCATGGGTGCTGTCCGGAAAAAGCTCCTTCATTTTAAATGGGGAATGGACGTCAAACAGAAGCAGGCCGCCCTCCTTCAAAACTTGAAAAACACTTTTGAAGGTGCTTAAGACATCATTTTTCGTTTTTAAGTAATTTAGGGAATCACAGCAGATGACTACAGCATCAAACTGTTCTTCAAAACCGGAAAGCTCTCTCATATCCTGCTGGAGAAAAAGAATCGGCTTTCCCGTTTTTTTCTGCTGGGCACAGCTCAGCATATCTTCACTCAAATCAATCCCCGTGACTTCGCAGCCTTTTTCAGCAAGCCTGATGGATATTTCTCCGGTTCCGCAGGCAAGATCAAGCACCCTTCCCTTTTCCGGAAGAGACGCTTCGATCCAGCCCGCCCATTCATCATACGGCGCATGTGACATTAACTCGTCATATACGCCGGCGAAGCCTTGGTAAATCATGAGTTCAAGCCGAGCTCAAGCTCTGCGAGCGGCGCGTCGCCCCATAGCTTTTCAAGATTGTAGTAGCTTCTTTCATCTTTATGGAAAACGTGGACAATGACGTCGCCGAGATCAACTAAAATCCAGCGAGCCTCATCAAACCCTTCCATCTTTTTGACATCAATGCCGTTTTCTTCTGCCTGATCTTTAATTTCACGCGCAATTGCCTGAACCTGCTTATCAGAATTCCCGTGGCAGATTAAAAAGTAATCCGCTATAAGTGAGATTCCTTCCATGTCCAGCGCTAAAATATCTTCTGCACGTTTATCGTCGCATGCTTTTGCCGCGATTTTTAATACGGAAGCTTGATTCATTCTTCAAATTCCTCCTGTCAATTTTGAGACACCAGCCAGTTATAGGTTGCAAACGTCTCCGGAAAGACCGGCTGGTTTTTTTTCATCAGAAATATCATTGTATTTTTCATTGCTTGTATGAGCGCTTCGTTCAGATCCGTTTCCGCCAGACGGCGCACCTCTTCCACTCCGGGAAAATGGCGGCCGGGTTCAATGTAATCCGCAACGTAAATGACTTTGTCTAAAAGGGTCATTCCGGGACGCCCTGACGTGTGATAGCGGATTGCATCCAAGATCTCAGGATCAGTGATCCCCGCTTCTTTCTCAGCCAGATACGCTCCCACAGGGGCATGCCACAGTTCGGCATTGTAATCCAAGAGCTCAGCCGGCATTTTTTCCCGCACGATGATCTGCTTCATTTCTTCTTTCGGCCGGAATTTCGCATAATCATGAAAAATAGCAGCCATTTCCGCTTTTTTCGGATCTGCTCCGAACCGGCCTGCGAGAATAACCGCCGTATCTGTCACGCCGATTGTGTGGATGTAGCGATGCTCGGTCAGCTGTTCTTTGACGCAGGCAAGTGCTTCCTCACGATTCATATAAATCATTCTCCTCTATATACTGCCTCACTTTATCCGGCATTAAGTATTGCGTCGGCTTTTTTGCTTTGAGACGTTCTCTCAGCATCGTTGACGAAACGTCAAATTCCGGAACGTCGGCAAAAAGCAGCGGGTACGGGGTCTCAATATGATACCCCGGGCGCCGCACTCCGATAAATTGAATGAGCGTGAGCAGTTCGTCCAGTTTGTACCATTTCGGCAGATATTCAATCATATCCGCCCCGATAATAAAGAAAAGCTTGTCGTTCGGGTGCCGCTCCTTCAGTAAACGGACGGTATCATAGGTATAAGAAGGGCCTTTCCGGTCCATTTCCGCAAGCTCAAGCTTAAAGCCGGAATTCGAGCTGATGGCAAGCTTCAGCATCTCCACCCGGTGCCGGCTGTCTGTAAAGTCTTCATTCTGCTTATGCGGAGGGATTTTATTGGGCATAAACCAAATTTCATCGAGCTCCGCCTGATGAAGGACTTCATTAGCCATCAGAAGATGTCCGTTGTGCGGTGGGTCAAATGTGCCCCCGAATATTCCGATTTTCTTCATGTCAACCACCTTACGGAAGCTCGATTTGTTTATTTTCCTTTGATTCCTTATACAGTACGATCGTATTTCCGATCGTCTGCACCAATTGTGAGCGGCTGCCTTTCACAAGGGCTTCTGCGACATCATTTTTATCGTCTTCGCAGTTTTGAAGCACGCTGACTTTAATCAGCTCTCTTGCTTCTAAAGCCTCGGCAATCTGTTTCACCATGTTTTCGTTGACTCCGCCTTTTCCCACTTGAAAAATAGGCGTTAAGTGATGCGCTTTTGAACGCAAAAACCGTTTTTGTTTTCCTGTTAACATTGTGTTCCTCCTAGTTTTCCTTCAACAATCGCTCTCATTAAGCCGCTGTCAGGCTCTTGTTCCGTCCACAGCTTGAAAGACAGTGCGGCCTGTTCCACAAACATGCCGACACCGTCAAGGGTTGTTAAACCTCTTTTTTCAGCTTCTTTTAAGAACGCCGTTTGAATCGGGTTGTATACGATATCACAAACGATGGCGCCCGTTTTGGCCCGTTCCAATGAGAGCGGCACGGCATCCGTTTTCGGATACATGCCGACAGATGTTGTATGAATAATGACGTCATATTGTTCAAGCTGATTTTCAGCTTCTTTTAAAGTAAGGGCGCGTTTCTGCTGAAAAGAGGGAGCAGCCGCAATCAGACTTTCTGCTTTTTCCGGCGTGCGGTTGCAAACGTCAAATTGTTTCGGCTCTCTGCGGACGATCGTTGTAAAAATCGCTCTTGCCGCTCCTCCCGCCCCAATCATGAGGATGGAGAGCTCTGATATCGGTTTGTCCAATACTTTGACTAAGGATTTATAAAACCCATCTCCGTCAGTATTATACCCGATGAGCCTGTCTCCCTCTCTTTTGACGGTATTTACGGCCCCGAGTACTTTCGCGCTTTCATGTATTTCATCCAGATGCTCCATGATCGCGACTTTATGCGGGACTGTGACGTTCACTCCGCAGATGCCAAGCGCCTTAATTCCGTTAACGGCGTCCTTGAGATGATGAGGTTCCACCTGAAACGCAAAATACTGCCCGTTGATGTTCTTATCTTGCAAAGCCGCGTTATGAATATCGGGTGACATTGAATGCCCGATCGGATTTCCGATTACTCCGTACAATTGTTTCATGCTCCCTCTCCCCTTCTCTCTATATTAATGAACGGCGGACAAATACGTGTACGCCTTTCGGAGCGTATGCCGTTATTTTTTTATCTGCTTGCTGCACCGTGACCCAGCCGAGACCGGAAAAAACGATATCCGTCTTTCCTTCTTTAATCGTAAACGTGTGGGGCGTAAGCTCCGGAAATTCATCCAAATGATCTTTTCCGGGCGGGGTAAGCAGTTCTCCCGCATGCTTTTCGTATAAGGCATCAGCATTTTCAAGCTTTGTTCTGTGAATCATCAATTCATTCGGCATATAGCAGACAAACGCCGTTTTATCGCCTGATACATAGTCAAACCGGGCAAGCCCGCCGAAATAAAGCGTTTGTTTTTCATTCAGCTGAAAAGTGCGCGGCTTCAGTTCTTTTTTCGGTGTCAGCACCTTTAAGTCACGCTTGTCCACGTAATGCGCCATCTGGTGATGGTTAATGATTCCCGGCGTATCATAAAGCGCTGATCCGTCATCGAGCGGGATTTCAATCGCGTCAAGCGTCGTGCCCGGAAATTGAGAGGTGGTGATAATATTCTCTTCCCCTGAAACCTCTTTAATAATCCGGTTGATAAATGTGGATTTGCCGACATTGGTACAGCCCACCACATACACATCGCGGCCTTCGCGGTAATGTTCAATGGCGTCAATGACTTCCTTCATCCCTTGTCCGCGGGAAGCGCTGATTAAAAAGACATCAAGGGGTTTTAAGCCGTATTCTTTCGCTTCGCGTTTCATCCATTGAACGAGGCGTTCCCGTTTTACGGATTTTGGCAGGATATCGGCCTTATTACCGACAAGAATAATCGGATTACCGCCGACAAAGCGGTTCAGCCCGTTTATCCAGCTTCCGTTAAAATCAAAAATATCAACGACTTTGACAATAAGAGAGTCAGTATCGCCGATTGTGTGCAAGATATTTAAAAAGTCATCATCCGTTAATGAAACATCTTGAATTTCATTGTAATTTTTCAGTCTGAAGCAGCGCTGGCAGATGACATTCTCTTTCGTGAGCGATGCCTTTGGCGCGTATCCGAGACCTTGTTTATCCTCGGTCTGGATCGCTACTCCGCAGCCGATGCAAACAACCTTTTCCATTTCTAATCCTCCCACTGAATATGGCCTTTACGTTTCAAAGAACTCAATATTCTCCGTTCAATCCGGCGGTTAAAGCGCGTCATGACTCCATCAGAGGAAGCGACAGGCACGACGAGGATCGTATGATACCCGTTTCTGTTTCCGCCGAGAACATCAGTAAGCAGCTGATCGCCGATGACCACACAGTCTTCTTTTTTCAGATCCATGCTGCTGACGGCTCTTTTAAAGGCGCGTCCCATCGGTTTTCTTGCCTTATAAATAAACGGTATGCCAAGCGGCTCCGAGAATAATTTCACTCTTCGTTCATTATTATTGGAGACGATCGTGACTTTAATGCCGTGCTCCTTCATTTCTTCAAACCACTCGATCAATCGAGGTGTCGCACTCGGTCTGTCCCACTCCACAAGCGTGTTGTCAAGGTCTGTAATAATCCCTTTCACATTGCGTTCTTTGAGCTTTTCCGGTGTGATATGAAATATATTTTTCACAAATTCGTCAGGTAAAAAAAACTTTTTTAACAAAACCCGCACCCTTCCTTTTCTTTCTATCATCTATATGTCGAAACCTGTCAGATTTAAAAACAAAGTCGGACTCAGTAAAAAAATTTCGACAAAAATTGGGTTTCTTCACCAGTTGTGGATAAAATTACACACATTATCCACTCTTATTACATCCGGATTTATCCAGATTATAAACAAGATACTAACAAGTTATCCACTTACGAGTGTGGATAACAGAACGATTGTTCTTATTTGTATTTCATGGTAGATTAAAGATAACCTCACCATGATTGAAACGCAACCTTCCATCATATGCTTGCGTCTGATGATTGATTACAATTGTAAGGAGGTGCCACTCCCATTAATTGGGTCCCCGGCATGAGAAAGCTTTCTGATGAATTACTAATAGAATCTTATTTCAAAGCCAATGAAATGAATTTGAGCCGTGAATTTATCGAGTTAATTGAAAACGAAATCAAAAGAAGATCGCTCGGACACATTATTTCCGTTTCTTCTTAAACAGAAAAAAATTCCCGGGCGAATTTCCTTTTTTTACTCAGATGACTGATATTATATCACTTCGGTTATGCGCATTACTACCACTTTCAACAAAAAACACCCCTAAAATAGAGGTGTTTAAGAGGATGGCTGCTATATATTGAACCAATACAGACCGCCCAGGACGAGAATGACGACGAGCAGCACAACAAAAAATGCGTACCAGTACCCCGCATTCACCCGAGGAGGCGGGCATACAGGATATTGCAGAGGGAAACCGCGGTTCATAGCAATCGCCTCCAAAAAGATGTTTTTTCTACAGCCTATGAAGCAGAAGCAAAACGGTTTAGGCAGCTGACGGCGTCAGCGTTCCAAAACCCGCCCATTTTTTATGCCTTCAATTAAGATTCTGGCGCCTTTTGGCGTCATATGATTTCCGGAGGGATCTATCAGTCCGGATTGGATCAGCGCCTGGTCTGTATCTTTGCCGCCGTCCGCGCGTATAAAGTGTTTCCAGTTATCCACCAGCGGCACTTTCAACTCAGCTGCAACCTGCCTCGTAACGCCGTTATAGGAATTATGCCATTTTCTCGCGCCGCCTTTTTCTTTAAAGGCTGAGGCTTTATATCTCGAATAGTAATAGAGATGATGCGTTCCGTTTCCTTCTATAACCGGGATGCACGTCATTAAAATCGGCTTTATGCCGTGATTTCTGCTTTCGTTTATGAAATAAGTCAGGTTTTCTTTAAACCGTTTCTTTGATACCCGCGGCTGATCGCCCGTCAAAATGCCCGCATCATTTGTTCCGAACATGATAAATAAATATTGGGGCTTACGGTTCAGCACGTCGCTTTGAAAGCGCAGGCGCGCATCCTCAGTCGTCTGGCCGCCTATTCCCGCATTTATAACCGTAAGACGGCCGCGTTCCGCTGTTTTTAAAATGTTTACCCACTGCTGCGCCTTCGGATAATCACGATAATCCCAGTTGGAACCGCGCGTATTGCTGTCGCCGAACGCGACAACACTTTTCTCTTTGCCCGCGGCGCATCCTGATAACAGACAGATTATCGTAATAAAAAGAACAGCAAACTTCATTTTCTCTCCCCCCAAACCTTACCTCCTATGGTACACATCTCTTTGGAGGCTTTCAACGCGGCGCTCTCTTTACTGGATATGAAAAGGACCGGAATCCTGTCCGATCAAATCTGAAACCTTAACAAACGTGTAGCCCTGCTTTTTCAGCTTGGGAATGATTTCTTTCAAAGCCTCAACCGTCTGGCGCCGGTTTCCTCCGCCGTCATGCAGAAGAACGATATCTCCATCTCTGGCATGTGAAACAACGTGCCTGACGATTTTTCCTTTCCCGGGCCTTTTCCAGTCCCTCGGATCTTGGTTCCATGACCACATGATGATATGATAGCCCTCTTTTAAGATGCTTTTGAAAGCCGTATGATTAAGCGACCCTCCCGGCGGGCGGAATAACTTGTCCCCTGCCGGCTGCAGCGATGTGATATGATGCGCTGAGCTGTGAAGCTCTTGTAAAATGTCTTTGCGTTTCAGACGGTGAAAATAAACATGGTTCATCGTATGGTTGCCGATTTCATGCCCTTCTTCAACGATGCGTTTTGCCGTTATGGGGTATTTGTCTATACGGCTCCCGACACAAAAAAAGGTTGCTTTCACATTGTGCTGTTTCAGCACGTCTAACACTGCCTCCGTATAGACAGGATGGGGGCCGTCATCGAAGGTTAAAGATAGTTTCTTTTTTTCAGACCTTATATCCCAGTACACGTTTCCCGTCTTCTCCATGTCACTTCTTTTTAAAGATTTCGCATCGGCGGACACGGCAGTGAGACTCGTGAGGACGCATATCATGATGATCAGATGAAAGCATCTCAACGTTTACACCTCCAGTAAACACTACTGTTAACGTGTCCCCTTTTATAAAAAATCATTCTCTGCATCAAATGATGCACATCACCCGCTTCCCGCTTGTTTTTGTCCAAATCCGAGTGCAGCCGTTTCTCATCAAACGGCAAATGCTGATAAACAAATATGCTTATCGGACAGCTTATTTTAATAGAAGGAGATAGATTTGTGCTGTATACTAATTGAAAAGAGGTGAACGTGCAGATGATAAAAAAGGGATTCAGTCTTGCCGTCATCATTGCTGTCGTGATGATCGGCTTTATGCAAAAAGACGTCTGGCTCAGCATGATTCGCGCGGGGGGCATGTACGCCGTGCTTATGAGTATCCTGCTGGTCGCAGCTGACGTATTTTTTCCGATTGTTCCATTCGCCATTATCGCGGCCTTAAACGGAGCGGTTTTCGGGATTGTAAACGGGGTGTGGATTACATTGTCAGGCGCGATGCTCGGAACAATGGCATTGTTTTTTCTCGTCCGGTACGGATTCAGAGACTGGGCCAGAAAAAAGCTGCTGGCTTACCCGGCCGCGGCCCAATATGAAGATTCATTTCATCAGCACGCGTTTACGGCGGTGCTTTTCGGACGGCTGATTCCGATTATACCGTCGCTTGCCATGAATACCGTCTGCGGGCTGAGTCATATCCGATGGCCGATCTTTTTTTCTGCGTCGGTGCTCGGCAAAATTCCGAACATTGTGATCGTGACCGTCGCAGGCGCTTCATTTACAAGCAACAAACTGCTGTCTTTCGGGATTTACGGAATGTATATGCTCGTCTTAATGGCGGTCATTTATAAGAAGTTTCCCGGCCTTTTAAAAACAACGAAAAAATGAAGCGCGTACCGCCCCCTATTCCGGCGGTACGGCTCCTCTCATTCTGAGAACTTTTCTGTTACATTCTGAACCGATCACTTCCATGTTTTTCTTTCTGTAAAATGACAGAGCCTCTTCATTGCCCCCGAAACTCTCAGGTGATATTCCGAAACACCCTTCGCTCTGAAAAGCTGACGAAAAACGAATCCTCACGAAATGAAACGGCCGTCTCTTTATGTTTGTTTACATTGATCCGCTTGAAATACATCAGGAGTCCTCCTTTTTGCGGCCGCTAATAAGAACGAGCATAAAACGGCAGCCAACGCCAGCATAACAGCAGCGCCTGCGATGACGATGCCGCGGACGGACGAACTGACAGAAGCCGCTCCGAAAACCGCCGTTACCACTATAATGAAGACAGCTTCGACTAATGAATAAAAGCTCCCCACTCTCCCCATGATGTCCACCGGAACATTCTTTTGATAAAACGTCAGAAAGCCTGTATTGGCAAACGCCAGAAAAAAAGCGAGAAGGAAAAATCCGAAAGCAGCCGTCCAAAAAACGTCAGAAAAAGCATAAATCATATATCCGGCCGCTGTGAATAAAGAGCCTATTCCCATCAATAAAGAAGCCGGCATTTTTTTATTAAAGAACACATTGACAAGCGCCCCCGCAATAATGCCTGCCCCTGAGACACTGACGAGAAAACCGTAATCGGCATCAGTCAGCTGAAGAACCTCTTTTGCAAAAGCGGCTTCGAGCGAATCAAGCGCGGATGGCATAACGGTCATGACCAGACTGAATAAAAAATAAATGATCATGACGTTTCGCGCCGTTCGGCTGAAGCGATAGACGAGCTTCCAATCTTCTTTGTACACTGCCAAAGAAAGCTTCTGTGCGGGAGAATGTACGTGAGGCTCATTTTCAAGGTTCGGCAGCATCATCGTGATGAACCCGGACAGCACTAAAGCCGCCGCATTCACCCAAATCGCAAAAATCGGCGTGCCGGCGATAAAAAGCAGCCCGGCCGCAGCCGGACCGAGGAGAAAAGCCCCTGATTCCGACAAAGCCCTTAGTGAATTGAATCGTTTTCTCCTTTCAGCCGGGATAAGCATCGTCACATACGCCATGGAACACGGACGAAACATCGCATTGGCCATTTGAATCAAAAATACAATACAATAAACGGAAAATAAAGACCGTGCAGTAAACATCAGCGGCAGAACGGCAATGAATGCAGCCCGGATGAAATCAAGCGACATCATCATATTCCGTTTGTTGCACCGGTCGATGATGCTGCCCGCCCACCCATTTGTCATCAAAACAGCCGCAGGCCTGATTAAATAAAGGATGGAAACCGCAAAAGCAGACCCCGTTTCTTTTAAGACAATAAGATTAAGAGACAAAAAATAAATCCATTCACCAATATTTGCTATCCCGATTCCGGTTAACAGAAACATCGGGTACCGCCAAGACTTCAGGTTTTTCATCTTATCACTCCCTTAGAAATAAAAAACGCCCTCAAGACAATAAAGTCTTGAGGACGGGAAACAGCCCGCTATGCCACCTCAATTCGGTTTGGTGCCGGCCATGCCGGGTACAAAGCTTACTCGGTAACAGGAGTATCCGCCGCATCATCCTCGTGTTGCATGATTCCGATGCGAAGCTAAGAGGTTTGTTTCAACACATCCATTCATACTCCTTCACAGCTCCCGGAGCTCTCTGTCATGAATGATATCTGTCTACTCGTCTCTTCAGCGCTTTTCGGTTATATTGTTTTTACCCTTACTTTTTTTAACAATATACAGGCTCAATCAGCAAAAATCAAGAGGCTGTGAGAAATAAAACCCGATTTTGATTAATTTCCCTGTACAGACACAAACAGCCCTACCGACACATACAGTTACATATAGGCGATTGCCTACATAACTTTGTGGAGGTGAGGACGGTGACAGGTGTTTTTGCAGCGCTCGGGTTTATTGTGAAAGAACTTGTGTTTTTAGTATCATACGTGAAAAATAATGCCTTTCCACAACCGCTCTCAAATAATGAGGAGAAAAAATACTTAGACCTTATGGCTGAAGGAGATGAACACGCCCGCAACATGCTGATCGAACATAATCTCCGTTTAGTCGCCCATATTGTGAAAAAATTCGAAAACACGGGAGAGGACGCAGAAGATCTGATCTCCATCGGTACAATCGGGCTGATCAAAGGAATTGAAAGCTATTCAGCCGGAAAAGGCACGAAGCTTGCCACATATGCCGCACGATGTATTGAAAATGAGATTTTAATGCACCTGCGCGCATTGAAAAAAACGAAAAAAGACGTCTCCCTTCATGATCCGATCGGCCAGGATAAAGAAGGGAATGAAATAAGCCTGATCGATGTCCTCAAGTCGGAAAGCGAAGATGTGATCGACACCATTCAGCTCAACATGGAACTTGAAAAGGTCAAAAAATATATCGACATTTTAGACGACCGCGAAAAAGAAGTCATCGTCGGCCGCTTCGGGCTTGATCTAAAAAAAGAAAAAACGCAGCGCGAAATCGCAAAGGAGCTCGGCATTTCAAGGAGTTACGTGTCGCGGATTGAAAAACGCGCATTGATGAAGATGTTTCATGAGTTTTACCGGGCGGAGAAGGAGAAGCGGAAGAAGTCGAAGGGAAAGTGAGCGAAAAGCCGGATCTGACATCCCGGCTTTTTCTATTTTATCTTTTTCAATCATGACTATAAACAGAATATGCGTAGCGCTCAGTATGAAGGGACAAATATACAAACTGTTTAACCGCGTCAAGGCCTGTGATGAATTCATTTGTGATACGGCCATTTTCAAAATCTATTTTGGGTTTGAGAGGTCCCTATGACTTCGCTGTCATCTTCAATATCATCAAATTCAATTTCTGAGGAAAAGGGGCATGATAAGATCATTCCTGTAACGTTCCTCCATTTATTGATTGAATGAACCATAATAAAAACCGCTCCTAAAGAGCGGTTTTAACATATAGGAAGTAATCATTCTAAGAAGAAATTGAAAGGGATTTATTTACTGCTTTTTGAGCATGGATTAAAGTCGTATCAAATAATGGCACTTTTGAATCCTCTGCCTTTACTAATAGTCCAATTTCAGTGCATCCAAGAATGATTCCTTCTGCTCCTCTATCCACCAAATTATTTATGATCTTCTTATAAATGTTTTTGGAAGACTGTTTAATTTCACCTAGACATAGTTCTTGATAAATAATATTATTTATTAATTCTCTTTCATCATCATCAGGAACAATGACATTAATATCATGAGACGCAATACGTGATTTATAAAAATCTTGTTCCATCGTATATTTAGTACCAAGCAATCCTACTGAGCGAATGTCTTGTCTAATAATTTGTTCTGCAGTTGCATCGGCAATATGCAAAATAGGTATAGTGATCATTTCTTGGATATATCCAAGAACTTTATGCATAGTATTTGTACATATTACAATAAAATCTGCACCTGCTTTTTCTAATGATCTTGCAACTTCCCCTAAAGCTTCACCAGCTTTATCCCAAGCCCCTACGGATTGATAATGTTCAATTTCCTTAAAGTCAACACTGTATAAAAGGCATTTTGCCGAGTGAAGCCCTCCTAACTTCTTTTTTATTTCTTCATTGATAATTCGATAATACTCAGCTGAAGATTCCCAACTCATTCCACCAATAAGACCAATAGTTTTCATAACCCACCTCGGATAAAATTTTCAAAATATTATAGTTATTTTAAGGCATAGATTAGGTCTTTACAATTATTTATTTTTTCAGGATTACTATTATTAAATTTTATCGAGAATAAAAAATGATTGTCCGCCTTTTAAGGAGACAACCATCAAATTCTCACCCATTTACAGTTCTTCATCTTCTCCAGAGCGCAACCGTTTAGGAATAATAATCAAATCAGCAGGTATTATTAATTTGTCATTTCATTAAGCCTTATTTCAATAGGTGAAACGGAAATCATTTCAGCCGGCATAATATCCACCGGTGACTCAGATTCAATAAAGTCAGAATATAGAAAAAGAGATGTAACAGTTATGAAAATCATTTTTCTCATTCGTTACTGCATTTTGGTATCAAATGACTTGACTTATAAGTCCTTAACTTGCGTCCTCTCTCAAACGATTCAACGCCGGACGCTCTAAAAAGCTCCTCAGAAAATCCTTCACAGGCATACTTCAGTCCCTGCTTTCTTTATGCAGACCTCGATCTGGCTGCCGATGCTCGAGCCCTTGTTCCTCGGTGATAACCTTACAGCTAATGGCTATCATCCTGAATCTTCTTCCTATACAGTTTTATTAATCGTTATGCGTTTGCCAGTTTGCGGCCCTCGAAATTATCACCTTCTTTAAATGCATCACCCCTTTGGTTATACTACGTAATAACTGTTTGTCCTACTGAGGTGATTTTCAACGGTGGAAAAAAAGAAAAACTAGTTACTGATTAGTAACTAGTTTTTATCTTAAAAGATTCAAATATTAGGTTTCAGATTTTCTGGTTTAACCATCTCATCAAATTGTTCTTCCGTTAATAATGTAAGTTGCACGCAGTCTTTTTAGCATTAACCCTTCCTTATGAACGAACTTGGAAGTTTTCGAATAATTTTCATACCCGATAAGGTTCTAATTCCCTAAGTTGTAGTATCAATATCCTCTGTGTAATCCATGGGATTAACCTTTTAAGTTCATTAAACCTAACTGTTTTATTAGACAAAGCTTACAGATCGAATTTCATGGGCCTATCAATTTTACAATTTCCGGATCTTGGTGCGACCCGAAAAGACTTTCTCCTTTATCGAGGGTTGAAATTTTTTCGATATCCTCTAAGCTCAACTCAAAATCGAAAATGTCAAAGTTTTCGACAATCCGTTCTTTGCGCACCGATTTTGGAATCGTAACGACTTCACGCTGAACAAGCCAGCAGCACGACCTGGGCGACGGATTTATTGTGTTTTTCCGCAATGGAAGTCAACACGTCGTTGCTGAACATGTTATTGCGTCCTTCATTCAGCGAACGGTGCCCACGACTCATGTTGTACTCCCTGCTCTTTCATAAAAGCAGCACTGTCTTTTTGCTGATAAAATGGATGTGTTTCGACTTGATTGACGGCTGGAACGATTTCATTATGCATGATGAAATCCATAAGACGGTCGGGGTAGAAGTTGCTGACTCCGATTGCCCTGATTTTTCCTTCGCGGTACAGATCCTCCATCGCGCGCCAAGCGCCGTAGTAATCGCCGTATGGTTGGTGAATAAGATATAAATCAAGATAATCCAGCTGCAGCTTATTTGAAGATTTGGAAAATGCCGACTTGGCACTTTCATAGCCAGCATCCTGAATCCAGAGCTTGGTCGTAATAAACAGCTCCTCACGTGGTACGCCGCTCCGCTTGATTGCACGTCCAACTGCCTCCTCATTTAGGTAACCGGAAGCAGTGTCAATCAGGCGATAACCAGCCATCAGTGCTTCATACACTGCGTTTCACATTCTTGAGCATCGGGGACTTGGTATACACCGAAGCCGATAATTGGCATTTTCACTCCATTGTTTAATGTTACGGTTTGCATTGTAATTCCTCCTATTGTTCAAATGTAGAACGACAAACGGCACGCATCCCGAAAATCGGGCACTGCAGAATGAATTCCGCTGCGGCTGGTTTGCGTTATAATAAGCTTATTACCTTCGTGTAACACGAAGGCAAGCACTTTTTTAAAAAATTTCCAAAGGAGGATTACACATGTATACAGTCAAAGAAGCAGCGATGATAACCGGACTCACCTAGCATGCGGTGCGCTTTTACACGGATAAAGGCCTGGTGCCGAGCGTACAGCGCAATAAAAACAATATTCGTTTGTTCGACGAAGAATCAATCAACTGGCTGTTTGGCGTCAAATGCCTCAGGCAATCCGGGATGCCGATTGAAGTCATTAAAACGTACGTGAATCTCTGTCTTGAAGGAGATTCGACCATTCCACAACGGTACACACTCATGATGGAGCATAAAGAAGATGCGCTCGCCCAACTCGAAGAAGCCAAACAGCACATTGCCCATTTGGAACAAAAAACCGCCCTATATCAGGCCATTTTAGAGCACCGCTCTTTTGATACAACCAATCCCGCCAACTGGGAAAAAATACAGCATATGCATAGTGACGTATTTTACTCGCCCGCTGTCCGGTAGAAGTGAAAGATATTTATAAGCACATCAATGGCTCTTAAACTCCTAAATTGGAATCCATATTGAGTATGCTAAGTTTGATGACATATTATGAGGGATTAAATTTATTTATACGGCTATAGGGCTGCAAGTTCCTAAATTTTTTCTTATGGTTACTTTCTATCAATTTCTAATTAATAGAAGTCGCATCTGTATGCGACTTCTTGTTCGATGTTGTTTTCAAGTGTGTCAGTTGTTTCCACGATTTAATGGTGTTCACTGACACTCCGTACTTCTCGGCAAGGTCCTTGTATTTCATACCTTTAAGGTAGTCTTTATGCGCTTGAATGTTCTTTTCTGCCATCTACATCCACCGCTGCCTCCTTTGAATTGAGTTGTTTTGGAAAAGTAATTTCTAAAACAACTCAATTCATTACGTTGACTAAATTGCATATTCTGAGTATTAAAAAGTATAAAAAAGATACCCTTTGAGGTATCTAGTTTATAAAGTACTAAAAGAAGCCATTGACATAAAAATAGAGTTTAAGTGTCTATTGTCCTTATTTAGATCAACAACTTCTTCGAGGCACTGCTCATAAAATTTAGTTCCAATTCCGGTTAACTTTCTTATTACGTGTTCATTCATTTCATGTTTCAACATATTTACCACGGAGTATTTTATTAGACCATTTAAATCACTTCTATCTATACTATTCTTTAAAAAGTTAGCCGTATCAGCTGTAATCTTTTTTAATTGCTCTCCCTCAAATTCAATAAGTAAAAAATCGTTATCTTTTTTAAAAGTAAGTTCATTTACTAATTTTAAATATTTTTCAAATTGATCTCTGAAATTATTAGGTAAAGGCACAGAATAATCATTTATCTTTAAATTGTTATATTTAAGGTCTAGATTATTTTTTTTCAAGTTGCAAATTATTTCATAGCGTACCCCAGTTAATATTATCAATTTAATGATTATTGCTGATCTAAATTTATTAAAATATCTTTTCTCTTCAAAGGCATTTATATATATATCATCTGAATTTAATGTTTCATCACATTGCTTAATGAGATCATTAACCTCTTCTTCAAGTAATGTATTAAAACCGCTACTGTCTTTTAATATAGAGTTGTTTGAGATAAATTCATTCATTTTATATCTATATGATGAATGATTGCTAGCTGATAAATTTAACTCTCTTTCAAAGTCGAGGTTCTTGATACAATGTTCAGATTGGAGATACATAAAAAATTTTTTTATAACAACACTATACATATAAGCAGTTTCTTTTTTTAAAATTTTTTTCTTGCTCTGTGATCGATTTTCAATATTGAATTCTAAAGAATCAATTATCCTTTCTGTTCTAACACCTTGGAGAAAATCTATAATTGTATCATCAGTGACCTTTAAATGTCTCAGATAATCTTTAAAAGCCTTCAAATGAGTGAAATATGTATAAGGTACACTTTCAAGAAAAGACTCAAATATTTGTTCCATTTTACTCATCTCCCATCTTATTATCGACGAAAAACAATGATAATGGAACCATTTGCAAAATTTGTCGACAAAAAAGCACCCTACAGGATGCTTTATTTTCTGCTCTTGATGTAATCTTCCTTACTGATACCTAAAAGCTCCGCAGAATGCTCATCAGCTGAATGTTCTAAATGGTGCATTTGGTATTTAACAAATTCTTCTTCTGTAAATACCTTTTTGTCGATGAGAATCTCAATAAGAGCTTCTATTGTACATTGACGGTTTACCGATCCGCATGCTAACTATTCTAACAAATGTTGTTGATTAACATTAATTGTTCTTGTCATGCTTTCACCTCCTACCTTAATATCGACAAGAGATTATGACAAAGAACATTTTGCAGAATTTGTCGAACGATTATGCATTACACAGATCCTTTTTTATATTAAAATTATTTCAAGCTTTAGTAAGCTAGGTGGGCGCGGCTCTCACGGTTAATCCGACCAAGTCGAAATCCTTACTCGCCTAGAGGGGGGTGTGGTTATGGAAATCCACATCAAAATTTCCCGAGAGTTTGCAGTCGCTATTATGATTGCAATCGCTCATGCCTTTCTCCGTTAGGAGAAAGGTTATTTCTAACGCGAATGATTAAACGATCCGCACCGACCTGCCTCCCATTTGACGCTACAGATTTTTTCAGATTCAACAAACGCTCAAAGTGGCAACCTGGGCATAAATGGATGATGAACTCATCTTTCATTTTGCGTACAGTTTCCCTTGAAATGCCAAGGTGAAGGCCAATAGCACGGTAACTCATCCCCTCCCTCATGCAATCATAAATAACTTTGTGTTGCTCTCCTTTGGTTTTTCCGGCGCCTAACTCAACTGCATATACTCGTTCCTCATAGTATTTAAGACGTTTGAAAAGACGCTCTTCTCTCATATCCATTTGTCGCAACTCAGCCTGACTCTTCCCAGGACTTCCTTTTGGAATAGCTGCTTCTAATCCATATTGAGCAACACCCTAATTTTTCATAGGAATTGTTGAACCATAAAGTACCCTTTGCAATCGATGAACCTCTTTCACCATCCAGTGATAGCTATTGATTAGATTTTCAATGCCTTTTCGATTCATGAATAGTCCTCCTTTTCTAAATAAAAACGACACTAAACAAACAGCGTAAATAATACTATAAGTTCAGTGTCCACAGGCTCTCCGTCTTGGACTTAATCTTTTAAATTTAATAATAAATCATTCAAATCGCAAATAAATTTGTAAACAACTTCGTGAAATTCTTTGCAAAATTCCCTATTTAGTATATGTATTCTGTCACGGTCATCAATTTCAATATAATTGTTTTTTCCAATAATTTGAATTAATTCTTTTTGCTTTGTTTCATCTGGTATCATTGTTATTATTCCTGAATTGTGAATATAACAATTTCTAATCTTAGAATAATCAACTATTTTATTCCAAACATTGTTCGAGAATATTTCTGACTCTTTAAATTTCTCATTACTTTTATATCTTAATTTAAAATAACTTTTGGCTTTAAAAATCCCTCTATCATACTTAACTTTGTCTAAAATTGCTTTATCTAAACATCTGCTTATAAGGTGGTACTCTAAAAAGCTATATATACTCGTGAATACACTACTTCTCAAAATTGAAGGATATGTGCTATTGAAGTCATGATATTCATCAATATAATAATCCCAATAATCTTCTTCAATTTCTGGGCTCAATTCTTTTGCTTCATTTTCATACCGCATTTTTGATTTTTCAAATCTGTCTTCAACATCATCCAAATATTCAATAAACTCATTTAAAGGTGACAAAACCCTTAAATAGAAAGCGACACCTGATCCCTTTAAAAACATACTATCCTCCAGCGTTTTTGTTTATTTTACTACAAAACCACTTTTAAGTGCCTTTTTAATAAACTATCATTCATTTTAAACCCTATCTCATGATCAACCCGCGCAAAGCGTTTGAATCACTGTTTTACCATGCTCCGGAGCATCTAAAACATGGGCAGTTCCTTGATTCCCATCTAAAACAATGATCTGAACTTTTCCTGGGTCAATTTTCTGCTGAATAGTGAAGTCTTTTTTGAATTTCTCTTGGATTGTACACTCAAAGCGCCCCCTGTGTTATGGTAGAAGTACCAGTTCATATCAAGAACACTGAGGCTAAGCGCTTCGGTGTTTTTTATTTTTAGGCAGAAACCTCTCTTATCATGACTTCCACCCTCGGCTCTTCACTATAAAACTTGCTAACTTTCAGATCCACTACTTGGCTATCATCTTTGTATATCAGATGATTCAGGGCATCTTTTACACCCTTTACATAGTTATCAACATCAGGCTTTGTAGTAGGCCGCAAAAGACCATTTTCAGCTTTTTCTTTCTTCTATGATGAGTTTGAAACTGATTTTGGCATTGGTCTGTACACTTTGACATCCATTGAGACAGGACCAGTAATAACTTTTTCTGGTCGATGCTGAGACGCAACCAAAGCTACATACTGCTTGAAATACTTTGATTTCGCTGAATCTCGCATATGCACCTTCCCATTTCGTATTGATCCACTGGCAGCCCCTGTGCGATTGGCTCACCATAAACAATGAACTTAATGCAATCCAACTGTTCTTTACCTCCCGTCAAGCTGTTCCCATAGCTGAATTTCTTTTTCTATTCTCGGTGCGGAGAGTAAAATTGTCAGCAGAGACTCGACTACTTTAAGTACTCAGCATCCGCTCCATTTAGTAAACGGATTAGTTAGCGTAATTCTGTAGGACTTAGAGGTCCACATATAAGTCCATCAGCAGCTTTTACATTTGTTTTTTCCTTTATTCCCAATCACCTAACCGATCGGCTTCTCGCACGCTTGGTTTTTCTGTATTTTCTTTGCTTGAAGGCTCGGAATCGATAATTTCTGAACTGTCTGCTTCATTGGTAATGTCAATCCGTTCCCTTGTTTCATCTTCCTCAATAACTGCTTTTTGCATCTCAACAGAAAGAATTCCCCACTTACTCAAACCTGCTTTTTATACAGTCTTAAGAGCCATCGCATCCCAGTCATTTTTCCATCCAACATCAGATTTACTGAATTTCTTTTTGTGTTTCTCAACTTGTACTTTTGTCCAGTACACTGTTTTTCGAAAGCTATTTATCAACTCAAAATAAGCTGGATAACCAATCACTACGTCTGAATTCACGCTTTTCAAAAGCACTCTCGATCTCCTCGGTCAGCGGATTCCACTTCTGCAATTCGCTTTCATGAATCGGTATGCGATTGATGGACTTATATTGGCCTGTTCGCAAGGCAAGCTGTATGTACCCTTTGTATCCAAGCTGGAATTGAGCCTATCCAGGCATACCCTAAGTTTTTATGTATAGGCAGGTCGAGTGTAGCTGCCACCATTGCAGATGAGATGACACTCATAGGATCTATTTTCTGCAGCATCTGTTCGCTGTTATAAAGGCTTAAGATAGAAGCAGTAAACTGTGCAGCCCTCTTTCCTAACACTTCCTCAACCTTTCATGATCACTCCTTGCTGTTTCACAGGAGCGCTTTTCATACATACTAATAATAAAAATAAAACCTAGTTGAAACTTTACAAGACAAGCTGAATTGACTATAGTCTAATTAGACTAAAATATTGATGTAAAGAAGTGAAAAAAATTAGATGATAAAGTCTTTTTTAATGTTGGGGCAGTCGAATATGGCGGGCCGTGGATTTTTGAATGAAGTAGACCCTATCTATAATGAAAAAATAAAAATGCTGCGCAATGGACAGTGGCAGATGATGACAGAGCCGATTAATTACGACCGTCCGGTTTCCGGCGTTGGCCTGGCGGCATCTTTTGCAGATGCATGGTCGAAAGCTCATCCCGATGAAGAAATTGGCTTGATCCCCTGTGCGGAAGGCGGCAGTTCATTGAATGACTGGCATCCGGAAGGCATCCTTTTTCAGCATGCTTTGTCCGAAGCCCGCTTCGCCCTCCAGTCCAGTCAAATTTGCGGAATCCTTTGGCACCAAGGTGAGAGTGACAGTTATCGTTCGCTGCATGAAACTTATTACGAGAAATTAACTCTTATCATCGAAACGCTAAGAAACGAGTTGAAACTTGATGAGGTACCGTTGATTATTGGAGGGCTTGGTGACTTTCTTGGGAAGACTGGTTTTGGACAGCACGCGACTGAATTTCGACAGGTTAATGAACAATTGCTGCGTTTTGCTAATGAACAACAGAATTGTTATTTTGTTACTGCGGCAGGTCTGACTGCGAATCCTGATGGCATTCATTTAGACGCAGTTTCACAACGTAAATTCGGTTACCGCTATTTCGAGGCTTTTTCGAAAAAGCACCATATCCTGAAACCCATTTCGGGAGAGGAGCAATCACTGAAAGTGCATGGTGACTATTCTAAAACAGAACAGATTTACCTTCATAGTATGGATTTGGCTTCGGGTGAAATCACGTACGCGGAATTTGAGGCGCGGATGGCGAAGGTGATGAAACCATGATTCCCTTACTTATCCTTGGCTTGCTCATCCAAAACCCCGGAGCTCACGGCTATGAACTTCTGGCTTTAATGGAAAAACGTCATTACAAATACATTGTTAACTTCACGAAAGGTTCATTTTATTACAATCTGCAGCAACTTGAAGAAAAGTGTTTGATTGAACAGATTCAGCAGAAACCCTCAACCAGCGGGCGTGAAATCCGCAACTTTAAAGTCACAGATTCGGGAAAGGCAGAATTCGAAAAATTAATGATCAAATACGGCACCAAATCGGAATATGTGAACCTGCAATTTTATGGGGCGTTACTCTTTGCCGATGAATTCGACAAAAATAAATTACTGGATCTGATCCAATCACAAATCGATCAGACTAAAACTCGAATCGAGCTTCTTGATGAATACCTGTCCATCACTCAAGAAATTCCCGGCACAATCAATTACTTTCGCCGCATGAATGAAAATTCCCGTTCACATCACTTGGTTAATTTAGAGTGGTTCGAAAAATTGAAAGCAGAAATAGAGTGAACTATTGCATAATAAAAAAATGCAATGTTACATATATCAGAATATTAGTTACCTACATATAAAACCTGTGTCGCAGATATCTAGTAACACCATTGATACAGGTTTTATACTCCTTCTTTAATTAAACCAGTATAGGGTTGTCAACACTTGCCCCAAACAAGAGCAAGTGAATCTGCTGCGTGTTCTTCTTTTTCAATCCGTATGAATAACCGCTTTTTTTACACCTATTTAGTATTCAAGTAAGGCAACTGATTTTTCTCCTTCGTCCGCTAAACTGTTGCTTTCGTCGAATAAGTAAAAGTGATCTCCCTTAAAGAGGAATCACTTCCTCTTTCTTTTCAATAGAGAAAGTTTTGTTAAAGGTAATTGATAAAACAATGATAACTTCTTTCATCTTATGAAACCCAAGCAGTTATTAGGTGGTTTTCTTTATCTGTACAAATACAGGTGAATAACTTAATTTATTACATATAAGTTATCCTGCAAAACTGTGCACGAAATGTCGGGTAGATACATTTCGCTCCTGTTATTCTTTTGTTAAAGGAGGTCAAATAAATGGATTCGCTTAAAAGGATGAACAGCGCATTAACGTATATTGAAGAAAACCTCACGAACGATATTGATTTCAAAGAAGCAGCAAGGCTTGCTTTCTGCTCTGAATATCATTTTAAAAGGATGTTTTCCTTCCTTACAGGTATTTCATTATCGGAATATATTCGCCGCAGACGTCTTACTCTTGCAGCTTTTGAACTTAAAGACAGCCGCGTAAAGGTGATTGATCTTGCGATAAAATACGGTTATCACTCACCAGATTCTTTTGCACGAGCATTTCAAAATCTGCATGGCATAAGACCATCAGAAGCTAAACATAATGGCCATTCACTTAAAGCTTATCCGCGAATGACCTTCCAGTTATCAATCAAAGGAGGAAATGAAATGAACTATCGCATTGAAGAGAAAGAGGCATTTCGCATCGTCGGCATTAAAAAAAGAGTCCCTATTTTGTTTAAAGGCGTGAATCCTGACATTGCATCGATGTGGGAAAGTTTAGATGAAGCAGCAATCAATCAACTAAAAGAGCTTTCTAATGTAGCGCCTGTAGGACTCATTAGTGCATCCACGAACTTTTCTGAAGGCCGGACAGAGGAAAACGGAGAGCTTGATCACTATATTGGCGCAGCCACAACGAAATATTGCCCAAATCACCTATCACAGCTTGAAGTCCCTGCCTCAACATGGGCTGTATTCGAAGCAGCCGGATCATTTCCGGATGCACTGCAGGAAGTATGGGGGCGGATTTATTCCGAATGGTTTCCATCGTCACATTATGAACAAATTGAAGGCCCAGAAATCCTGTGGAACGAGCATAAAGATGTAACATCGCCATCTTTTAAAAGTGAAATTTGGATCCCCATTTCAAAAAAGTAATATATCTTACAATGAAATTAGAGGAATTGAAGGTTTTAAGGGAGGGGTCTCATCCCCTCCTCTTTTTGCACCGACTCGAAAACTTTAATGAGCATCGACTATAAAGTCTGAGTTCTTTTCCATAATTCCGCATGTTTTTTTACGATATTTATAAATTCAGCCATCGCTAAGGAATGCCATCTTTTTTTATGATAAGCCATCTGCGTTAAAATACGTGTTTCATTCAAAATCAATCCACTTAATTTGTTTTCTTTCAACTCTTTTTGTACAGTGATCAACGGTAATAACGAAATTCCTAATCCGCACATCACACACTGCTTAATTGCCTCTACACTCCAGAATTCAAAGGTATTCTCCGAAACCGGTCCTTGGTGTTTCATATACTCTTCAAAGTAAGTACGGTAGCTGCACCCATGTTCTGTATATAAAATCACTTCATCAGGTGAAAAATAAAAATCATCAAATGGAGTATTTTGCAACCTATGCTTTTTAGGGAATATCAAGATCATTGGTTCAGTTATCAATTTTTCTATATATAAATCAGCTTCCTCTTGTTCGTACTCCAAAAGAAACGCTAAATCCACCTTCCCAGTTCGGAGATCGTTTTTTAATTCCCAGCATGTCGATGATTTCAATGTTATTTTCACTTTAGGAAAGAGCTTTTTGAATTCGTGAATAATTGGAGGTAAACGGTAAACCGTTAAAGATTCCGGAGCACCAATAACGAGAGTCCCCATCGGTTCATCGTTGGATTGTATTTGTTTTACTTTTTCAGATATCCTGATCATTTCGTTTGCATAAGGAAACAAAAGTTCCCCCGCTTCAGTTAACAGCATTTTCTTCCCAAAACGATTAAATAACGGTTTTCCTATTTCTTGCTCAATATCTTTAATATGTGAAGTTATGGTCGATTGGGCATAACCCAAATATTCAGCTGCCTTTGTAAATCCTCCCTTTTCCACAATTGTTATAAATGTTTTTAAGTGCCGTATTTCCATCATGTCTCCCCCCTTTGAACATCACTAATTCCGATGGAACAGTTCATATATATCTATTTTACCGATGAAAGGAAACAAATTACAATTGGAATATGATCGTAAAACACGTTTAGGAAAGGATGGAATGGAAAGTGAGAGAAAGAAAACTCGGCCCCGTACTTTTAAGCGGATTAATTGTTGGTCCTATTTTAGGATCGGGAATTATATTGCTTCCACCAATCATTTATGGTAAGACTGGAGATTATGCCATATTAGCATGGTTTATGATGATGATCATTAGTTTTCTATTTGCTTCATTGTTTGGAAAATTGAGTGTTTTATTTCCGAATGAATCTGGTGTTGCGCATACAGTCGATCTTGCATTTGGACAACATATAAAACAATTAACTTCTGTATTTTTTATTATTGCGGGCAGTGTGGGGCCAGTTGCCGTTCTCATGACAGCCAGTCAATATCTAAAGGCTTTGTTCAAAAGTAATGGTTGGCCGCTAGAGACATATGGAATCATTCTGATGATGATTTGTTTATTCGTTCTATTATTGAATATCTCTTCTGTAGGAAAAGTGTCATTTATGTTCTCCACAATTGCCACAGCAATATTGTTAAGTGGCGGAATTAGTTCAATTCCCTTTATGAGGGATAAAGCTTTTATTAAAACACCATTTCATCTTGATGATTTTGGTTATAGTATTCTATTACTTTTTTGGGCTCTAGTTGGTTGGGAAATTATAGGTAATTATAGTTTGGATGTCAAAAACAGAAAAAGAACGATTCCCCAAGCAATAGTAATAAGCTCAGTGGTCATCACAACGGTTTGTATTGTTGTAGCTGCTTCTTATCAATGGATTGATTTACATCACACACACACATTAACGATTATTTTAATTCCATTGCTTGGAACGTTTGCTTCACCGACAATGGCTTTCATCACAACAATATTATGTATGAGCACATATTTATTGGTTACTGGCGGAGTATCACGTCTAATAGCCTCAGAGAATAAAAAAACAACCTTGATTTCTTTCCGCTCCAAAACAAACATACCAATTGGAGCCATAGGCTTATTAACATTAATTCATACAATCGTTTTTATTCTTTTATTTATAAACTTCATTAATGTTGAACAAATTGTCGGCATAGCAAATGCTTTCTTTATTAGTAATGCGATTTGCGGTATTTTGTCTGCATATAAACTGCTACCTGGTAAGTTTTCAAAGAGTTTATCATTAATGCTTATTATCAGCTTTTTGATTATCCTTTCTTTCTCATCCATATGGATTTTATTAATGATTGCCCTTATAACTGCTTTTTATTTGATCCGACACTTTATTTGGATGCGTCAATTAGCAAAATCCGCTACGAATTCTCAAGACAAATTACGATTTTAAGAAGTCATGAAATTTCTCACCCATACTTGGATGTATAAACAAGAACGGGAGATTTTACAGTTCGTATAGGACATAGTTATTCTTTTACAATGACTACTTGCGGGACACCTTCCGCTCATTTACGCATTTTAAAGCCGGTCTAAAATTCCGGCTTCTTTGCATTCCGCTAATCCCTTAATAATCGGTGCAGGCAATGCCTACTGGTGCCATATCCATCAGAGTCACCAAAGCTCCATTTTTAATGACTCCATATTATTTATCATTTATTAACAATCTAATCTTTCATCATGGGTCATTTTCAAACAGAGTGATTAACTTTCTCTCCGGCCTATTTTAATATCCTCATACACTTTCTCAAAAGTCTCGATTGGCAGTGAAAACTTGGTTGTTTTCTCGTTACGATAATTGATCACGATCTCAATTTGATTATTTTTTTGTTCAAACTCAATAAGTGCATTCTCCCATTTATCTCTGATTGAAATGATACAATTTCCATTTTTCTTTTCCTTTTTCTTATAAATGTAATTCACTTTAACTCCCCTTTCATTGATCGACAAAAGGTTTCGGAATAAGGAAGCTCCTCAAAAAAAGGATCAAAACTTTTATCAAGTTTGATCCTTTTCCCTTTTTAGTCATTTCTTTGCGAACGTTTATAGACATTCATGGTTACCAGCCAGCTCATAACAACGATTCCTGCAAAAAGAATGAGCATATTACTATACAAATAAGCGGAATGATCAGCGTTAACGGGCAGCAGCCTTTGATCCAGCAAGCGGATCGATAATAAACCGCCTGCAATCGAAATACCCGTTCCCTCTGATAAAAAGCTCGTAAAATTAAGCAGACTCATTCCGGCGCCGGCTTCCTTTTGTTTTAAACTGCCAGATACCATTGTAGATATAACCGTTTTTGTGAAGGAGAGCCCCCCAAAAACAAAAACGATGATAACGGTCATGAGCCATGGTGTCGCATCTATAAAAAAGGCAGCGATTAAAAAGCTGGAAGACATCAATGCAATCCCAATGGTCAGCACATATAAAGAACCTTTCCGATCAACAAGCCATCCCCCAATGTAACCGAAGATGATGACGCTCATCGTTCCGGGAAACATAATCCCGCTTCCAATTGCCGCAGTACTTAAATGGTGAACATCTTTCATCATATAAGGAACCATAGACACAAATCCTGCTGCAGTGCCGAATATCAGGCCTCCGCAAAGGGCGCCCATCATAAACAAGGCATTTTTCCCCAGCGCAGGGTCAACAAAGGGATCTTGAGTTTTCCTAATATGTTTCACAAATATCAGGAAAGCTAGAATACTGATGATCAGAAAAGACATTCTATATGACGTTGTAAACAGCAGAAAAAATACGATGCCTGCAGACATTAATATAATCCCCGCCATATCAAAGCGCCCGCTGATTCTTTTTTCCTTTTCCAGCAGTTTCATCAGGAATGGAACGGTGATAACTGTTGCTGTCGGAATAAGCAGCAAATATGACCAGTGAATATAATGAGCGATCATTCCGCCAATAGCTGGTCCGGCACCTTCCCCCATTGCCACCAGCGACCCGATCAGACCAAATGCTTTACCCCTGTTTTCTTTCGGAATATAGCGTACTACTGCAACCATCACAAGAGCCGGGAATGCGGCTGCACCAGCCCCTTGAATAAATCGGGCCAGAATGAGTACAGGAAAGACAGAGTGTCCGACAAATCCAATGATCGACCCGAAGCCATTTACCATAATTCCAAATAGGAGCAGCTTTTTGATCCCCAGCTGATCTGATAACTTTCCATACAGAGCAGTTCCGATGGAAAAGGTTAACATAAAGGCCGTGTTCACCCAGTTTGCACTCGCTGGCAGTTTATGAAAATCGTTGGCAATATCAGGTAATGATACGTTCAAAACCATTTCATTTAATGCGCTGAAAAATGACAGAACACAAAGCCAAATGAACACTTGGTTGTGCCGTAAAGCTGACTGTGAATAAGGCGTATTCACAAATTTCCCTCCATTAATGAGGGCAGACGCAGTTTATAGGGCCATTGATACGCTTCCCTCTTTTAATTGGACCCTGTTCATTTTTTTGCACTTCATACATAACTCCCCCTGCATTGATTGATATACCTTATTATAAATCCTCAAGCCGATGTTTTGAATGCTTTGCGACACACACCCGCAAATGACGAAACATCAAATACTGTTATATTTAAAATTTACAGTACCAAAAAACCGCAATTTCATTTGCTGTTGAAAAATTGGAATAAAGCATTGTATCAACCGCTCCTATGACAAAGTTATTTTTGGCATAAAAATGACAAGCTGAAACATTAATATCTTGTGTTTCAAGCATAAGACCGCATAAATGATTCTCCTTTGCCCATTCAATCGCTTTATGTAATAAAGCCGTCCCGACACCATTTTTTCTATAATCTTCTGCAACGGCAATGTCTTCAATCAGTGCGTATCCATTCCAATTAGAACGAAGCTTACTCCGGCCTACACAGTCGTTCTCTGCGTAATAAAAAAAGATAACTTTATCCTCTTTTTCAATATAACTGACATCAATGTCTTCATCGTCATATTTTTTGACATAAGGCTCAGCAAATTTCTCCTCTGTATATGTCCAAACATTGTCCTCAAATGAAGGGATGATTCTCCCTGAAACAACGAAAGGTTCGTTTGGTTTATTGAAGTCTTTCATATTGAATCGCGTCATTTTAGTTATCACCATAATCACCTTTCTGTATTTATTGACCTTAATTTACATCTTTTGAACTGTTGATTCGTCTGCATGTCATGGATACCGGTTTAATAACTCTAAAAAACAAAAAAGATACCAACATCGATTGGTATCATCTATTCGTTCGAGCCCTTACAACAACATCCTATTTCGGAGCTTCCAAACCAAATGTTGTCCATTCCTCTTTTGCCGGACCATAAATACCCGGAACAGGTAAACCTGCTTGTCTCATAAGGACAGTCATTTGTCCTCGATGATGGTTTTGATGTTGAATTAAAAACATCAAAAGTGAACCATTTGGCAATTGCTGACCAATAAAGTTGACACATTCTTGAAGTGTATCGTCAGTCCATTGCGTTTTTAACGCCTGTACAAATGCATTACTGGCTTGATGATAACTCTCAGCAATAAACCGCGCCGATGCAGGAACAGGATAATCTTCAGCCGGAGCATGAAACGTTAAATCTGTGTTTGAGGTAATGATGTGAATGGCCGCGACAGTATGCCATGCAATACGGCCTAAAGTCCAATGTTGTGAAGTGATTTCTTGTTTAAGTGATTCATCAGTCAGATGATTCAGCAGTTTTTGTGTCGCATCGGCTTCGAATTCCCAAGATTTCAAAAAATGGTCTAAAGTTTGAAACATAAAAATCCTCCTTATCCTTTTTTGTTTTTCTATATATCTGCAGTTCAATTATAGTGCTCCGTTTAGTTAAAAAAGAACAAAACGATAGACAGACATTTTTAACAGAAAGCCCGAACTGACAACAACAGACAAAATATAAGAACATAACGGATACCTCTATACTTCTTTTTCTTCAATCGACAAAAAAAGGATAGCTGTTCAAACAGGATTCTTCTGTCTAATATTTTCTCTTTGCAAAAGTCCATATCGTCTTAGTGATTGAACCGGAGACAAAACAGCTCCCCGTCATCATAGCCACCCAAATGAAAAATGTCGGTTCGGCACCTATTACAATAAACATGAATATCAAGGACAAAATGAAGACAATAACAACCATCATCCATACTTTTTTAAAGATGAAATATCCTAAAATCCCTAACAGAAAAGAAGCTGCCGGAAGAAAAATAAGAATGATATACGCGGGGCTCAACAGCGGGCTAATACAAACACCTCCCAATTTCAAAACGAGGCAGTTCCTACTTTTTGTCTGATATGAAGTGATTTTTTTCATCTTGATATTACACCGCTTCATTCATTTTATACATATTATACCAATACCATCGAGTCAAATATAGATATTTATTCATTTTTAACATACTTTAGGAAAATCAGGAGTGAATTAAAGTCTGAGGATAGCCCGCTTTTTCTATCCCTAGTAAGTCATGCCGCATTGATTTTAGCCCATCATTGTTTTTGCAGCGCTAATATTCTCATAATCGTGTGCATGACGCTGCTTTCCTCATTTGATTTGATGACAAAGTGCGCCGCATCTTTTATTTCGTCAATGGCATTCTTAACCGCAAAGCTGTAGGATGCCGCTTCCATCAATTCTTTGTCATTGCGGCCGTCTCCGAACGCCATTGTTTCATCAGCCGAAACCCCTAATAATCGCTGCAGTTCTTGTACTGTTGTTCCTTTATGTATTCCGATATTTGATATGTCCATCCAGGTATCCTCTGATGCTACGATATATAATTGGTGAAAAAATTCATGCAGCTTTTCTCTCGTTTCCGGACAGTTGGCGTCGGGGTCATGAACCGTAATCTTGATAAAATCGTCTTTTATCTCAGTAAAATCAGTTATTTTCGTTACATGTGCATAAGAGGCATTTACATATTTCATCTCACTTTCAGACAGATTTTCTTTTACGATCGCGCCATTTTTTGTGCATGCGATAATGCTATGCCCGCAGCTGATTTTTTCTAAAGCGCCTATAATTGACAGTCCCGCTTCATTGCTGATCAAAGATTCATATACGAACTTGCCGTTCTTTTTTATACGTGTGGCACTGTCTCCTAAAACCCAAAAATCGTTCGCATCTTCTCCGAATAAAGCTTCCACTCTTTCACACTGCTTCCCGGTGCAGATGGCGAAAGCGACATGCTGTTCCTCCATTACTCGTTTTGTCTTTTCAAATAACGTTCTGTCAAAATCGCCTTGATTATTTAAAAATGTACCGTCTAAATCCGTAATCACTAATTTAATCATCGTTCAGCACCTCCGCAGTTAAAACGTCTTTTTCAGACAAAGGGTTTTTCACATTTGAGGATGGAATCAATCGCATTTAAGACCCCTTCTTCATTGTTTGATTGCGTGATATGCGCGGCAGCCTGTTTAATGCTTTCCTGCGCATTATCCATGGCGACCCCGTATTTCACGGCGGACACCATCTCCAGATCATTGCCGCTGTCTCCGAAGGCCGCACACTCTTCATCACCCATCCCCCATTGTTTCTGGAGAAGCTTAATCCCGCTCGCTTTATGAAGCCCCGGTATGATCAGATCTATGTCACCGTGCCCGCTTGATACAGGCGTGACGAAAGACCCGATGGCGTTTTTCAAATAGCTCAGAAGTGCGGAACAATGTTCGGCGGGAAAGCTGATGGAAAATTTTAAAATGTCATCATCGATGTTTTCAAAATGCGGCACCCTTTTTAACACATAATAATACTTACTGGCATGCAGATATTCATCTTCACCGGCATTTTCATGAATATACGCGCTTTTTTTTCCGCAGGCAATGACGTTTTTCACCTCATACTGCTCTAAAGCACGGATCACTGCATTTATAGTGTCTTCAGACATCCTGCCCGCGAATAATTCTTCTCCGGCATTCACGACGAAAGCGCCATTCTCGGCAACGAAAGCGATTTCACTTTTGATTTCCGGAAAGAAGGATGTAAGCTGCGCATACTGGTTTCCGCTTGCTACGGCAAATTTAATCCCCCGCGATTTTAATTCACGATACTGATTCATAAAACGCTCTTTGTTATATGCCATTTCATTATTCAAAAACGTTCCGTCCATATCAACCGCTATCAGTTTGATACTCATATTGTCCTCCTTTTTTCGGCCGCTTTTGTCAGAGACCCTTGAAGAGATCATGCATAAAGCGTATGAACGAATTATATCCGCAGTTGTTTTGCGCCGTAAATCATTGGCTGACGTCTTGTTTTGAATGACACAAAAAGTGATTTGTCACATAAATATAACACTATGTTTCTTTTAAAAATGATATGTTACGATTAGATGTACATTCACCATTCTCATAAAAAGGAGAATCCCCCTGCATGTTCACACACGAAATGATTGCTTCATTTAACGAGCTTGAAACTTCTTTATACAACTACATCTCCCAAAACAGCGAGAAAGTCGTCTATATGCGAATCCGTGAATTGGCAAATGAAACCCATGTATCTACGGCTTCTATTTTACGTTTCTGCAAAAAAATAAACTGTGAAGGGTTTTCGGAGTTTAAGGTGAAGCTGAAAATGTATACGGAGGCAAATAAAAAAACGATTTTAAAGAGTCCCCATCATTCCGTTGCCGAGTTTTTTGAAAGAACAGTGAGCGGAGGGATGGAAGAAAAGCTGAAGGAAGCAGCAGCCCTTGCGGCCGATGCAGAAAGCGTCATTTTTATCGGAGTGGGAAGTTCAGGAATTCTCGCCGAATACGGGGCCAGATATTTTTCGTGCTTAGGGAAACTTTCAATGTATATTAAAGATCCTTACTTTCCGGCCCATTCCCATTTCCGTCATAACAGCATCACAATCGCATTATCGGTTTCAGGTGAAGGAGATTCTACGGTGACTCATCTGAATCAGCTGAAACAAGAAGGCAGCCGGGTCATCAGTATTACAAATCATAAACATTCAACCATTGCCAAAATGTCCGATGTGAATATTTCATATTACGTGACGGAAGAATGGGTTGAAAATGCGAATGTCACCACCCAAATCCCCGCTATGTACATACTTGAATCAATGGCTCGGGAGATATACAAATTGAGAGAATAAATTCAGGAACGAAAACACTGATACACTGGAAATTCCGTCCTTTTTGTAAAAATAATAAAAAACCCTTCTCTGATGCTAGAGAAGGGTTTTGAGGATCACAGATGAGACACAATACAATTTGCATGGCCTGCCAGTTTATATTCTCCCAAACCGGAAGGCAGGAGAATATGATCTCCTTTTCTAAAGGGATATTCATGCCCGCCTGCAATCATTATTCCGTCACCTTCGATCACGCTGACAAGAAGGAAGGGATGATGCTGGAATAGATTTGCTTCACCTTTTACATCCCACTTTTCGACTGAAAAATAAGGACATTCTATTAAAACAGCTGCCAGCAGATCATCTGTTTGTTTATATTGAACGGTCGGCCGTTCACGGACAGATGGAATGTCTATCACTTCTATACTTTTTTCCAAATGGAGCTCGCGCATCCTGCCGTCCGCATCTTTTCTTCCGTAGTCATACAATCTGTAAGTCGTATCTGAATTTTGCTGCGTCTCTAAAATAAGTGTGCTCTTTCCAATCGCGTGAACGGTGCCGCTTGGAACAAAGAAGAAATCTCCCGGCTTTACCTTAACTCTGTTCAGGAGCCCGTCCCATTCTCCGCGCTCAATCATGGATATCAGTTCTTCTTTTGTAGTTGCGTTGTGGCCGAAAATGATCTCCGCCTCTTTTGCACAATCAATGATATACCAGCATTCGGTTTTTCCAAGTTCCCCGTTTTCATGCATTTTGGCAAAGTCATCATTCGGATGCACCTGAACGGACAGGTCTTGGTCCGCATCCAAAATTTTTGTAAGAAGAGGAAAACGGTCTCCTTCAAGGTTTCCGAATAAATCTCTGTGATGCTCCCACAATTCACCGAGCGTACATCCTTTATACATGCCGTTTCGAACTGTGCTCTGTCCATTTTGATGAGCGGCGAAGGCCCAGCACTCCCCTGTCCGCTCGGACGGAATATTATAGTGAAAATCACGCAGGGCGGCGCCTCCCCAAATTCTTTCTTTGAAAACCGGATTGAAAAATATCGGTTCAGTAGACATGATCATCCCCCGCTTTATTCGATTTCTTCCAGAAGCTCATACGCCTCTTCTTTTGTCTGAACGGAGAGCAGCCTTTCCCGATAGCTGTCATCCATCAGTTTTCGGGATAACATCTGCAATATTTTCAGATGCTGATTTCCGCCGCTTTCCTTCGGTACGGCAATCATAAAAATCAGTTTTGCATCAGAACCATCAAGGCTGTTCCAGTCAACACCCGAACGTCTTATTCCGAATGCGACACCCGGCGTTTTGACGGCTTCAGACTTTCCGTGCGGAATGGCGATATTCATACCTATCGCCGTGGTTCCCTGCTGTTCCCGGCTCAAAATGGCCTGCTTAAATCCGCTGTCAGACAGCAGCATACCTTGACGGGACATTTTCTCGATCATTTCATCGATAATGTCATCCCTCGTTTCGCCGGATAAATGCGGTTCAATCAAGTCCGTACTGATAATGTCAGTCAGTTTTTTGATTTCGGTCATCCCGGCTTTTCGGCTGTCAGCCTGAGATGGTTCCTTTGTTTCTTTTGCCGCTGCAGCTTCATTTGGTGCAGCAGACGGCAGCACCTCGCCGGGCGCGGGGGATTTCGCCATATCTTTCTTCAGTACATTAACCAACAGAGCGGTGACAAGAGAGCCTGCTGTTACAGCGATAAAAAACATCAGTACATGATCTACTGCTCCAAGTACAGCAACGATGGGGCCGCCGTGTGCCACTCTGTCCCCCACATGGCCGATCATTGCTATCACCGAGCCGGTCATAGAACCCGCCATAATACTCGGGATCACTCGAAGGGGGTCTTGGGCCGCAAATGGAATGGCTCCTTCCGTGATACCGAAAAGGCCCATCGTAAATGATGCTTTTCCCATTTCTCTTTCTGCGGCGGCGAATTTTCTTTTTCCTAAAAACGTCGCAATCCCAAGCCCTATCGGCGGTATACAAATGGAAACGGCAATCGGGCCCATAATTTCATAATTTCCTTCTCCGATCATTGCCGATCCGAAAAGAAAGGCCACCTTGTTTACGGGTCCTCCCATATCAAAGGAGATCATCGCTCCTAAAATCAATGCCAGGAGAATTGAGCTCGAACCTTTCATTCCCGCAAGCCAAACCGTTAATGATGCGAAAATATGAGCGACGGGGGCGCCGATCAGAAATACAAACGCCAAACCGACGATCAGTGAGGCAAACACCGGAATAATAATGATCGGCATAATCGGCTGTATTGCTTTAGGAACTTTACATTTTTTGATTCCAAGCGCCGCATATCCCGCCAAAAATCCCGCAATGATTCCTCCAAGAAATCCTGCGCCGCTTGCACTGTCGTAAAAGCTGCCGGATGCCGCAATATATCCGCCGATCATTCCGGGGACAAGACCCGGCTTATCAGCGATGCTGAACGCGATGTACCCGGCTAAAATCGGGATCATGAATGAAAAAGAAGCACTGCCGATCTGTTCAATCGTTTTCCAAAAAGACTCGTCCGGAATGACTAAGCCCTTTGGTGTTTTTTCTCCTCCAAGCGTCAATGCAACCGCTATCAATAATCCGCCGACGACAATGAAAGGAACCATAAAAGAAACGCCGTTCATTAAATGACGGTAAATCGGGTTTTGTTTTTTGCCCTGCTGACTTGCGGATTCAGCTTTTGAAGCAGATTGATAGACCGGCACTTCACCGCTAAGCGCTTTTTGAATTAATTCTTCCGGTTTGCGGATGCCTTCCTGAACCCCGACGGCCAGCAGCTTTTTTCCCGCGAATCGGTCTTTGTTCACCGAACGGTCCGCCGCGATAATGATTGCGTCCGCTTCCCGGATTTCCTCTTCGGTCAGCCTATTTTCCACCCCGATTCCGCCCTGGGTTTCCACTTTGATCTCAACGCCTAATCTGCCGGCTGCTTTTTGTAAATTTTCAGCAGCCATATACGTATGGGCAATGCCGTTCGGACATGATGTAATCGCTAACAGTTTCATATAAATCCTCCTTTGCAGTCTGAATTTCAAGATCTTGTCTCAACTTTATACTGAAATCAGCCTGTGATAAGCGCGTTTTTTTACCATAAGTTCCGGAAATAACGGCATTTTTCCCTATAAACAGAAAAAAAGCAGGGAGCCATTCCCTGCTTTTAATAGTTTAAATACGATAAAAACGTCATTACATTTTTTTCTTCCGTCAGTTTTTGAATAAATGCCGGCTGCTCACTAAGATAGGAAAGCTCACTGAATAATTGCTTTACCTTGTTTTGATCTTTGTGTTTGACGGCAAGCATAAAAACGAGCGACACCTTTTCCGTCCCCCACTCAATCGGCTCTTTTAAGGTGGCGATTGCAATGGCTGATTGTTTGATATATTTAGAGTTCGCGTGAGGGATAGCAATACCCGCCCCGATATTTGTCGCCGACATTTTTTCTCTCATTACTGCATGAATGCCATACTCTTTTTCTACATAGCCTTTTTCATACAAAGCCTGCGCCAGCTTTTCAATGACCTGATAACGGTGCTCTGTCTCTTGCTGTAAAAAAACGAGAAACGGAGTCGTGTCGTTCAGCATTTTAAACGTTTTTTGCTCCCGGCGATGTGATGTATCAAGCTGTTGCATAAATGCGCTGAGCTTCTTTTCATCAGCAGACTCCAAAAGCGGTGATACGACAATATGAGGGATCGTTACATTTCCAAGCCCTATCGTAGAAATGACGAAATCTATATCTTTATGCTTTTTGATATACTCTTTCAGCTCCGCTTTTGCGATACAGTCTTTTACCGTAATGTGATGAAATTTGCGTTCAATTTTAGTCCGCAGCAATTGCGACATGCCAATGCCCATATGGCAGACGATGATCGTCCTTTTAGGGTTATGACTGCTTCGGCGCAGCCGTTCGATCGCTGCCTGAAAATGCAGCGTCAAATATGCCGCCTCTTCTTCAGGAATACAGAGATCAAATGTTTGATTGATGTCTTCTAAAACGTCAATGATAAGATGAAACAAATAAGGGTACATTTTTTTGATGTCGTGAAGCATGGGGTTTGAAACAGAGAGATCATAGCTCAGCCGCTTCAACACCGGATCGAGATGAATGTTCAATCCGTTGATCAGTTCCTGGTCTTTATGAAAATCCAGCATTTGCAGTTCTGAAACACAGTTGATCAAATGCCTGACGACTTTGGAAAGCTCAGAATCTTCAAGATCAAGCTTCTTTTCTTGCTGCGATGGATAGCGGACTTTCCCGCCTATAATATGTAAAGTTAAATAGACGGCTTCTTCCTCAGGAAACCGGATGGCAAATACCGGCTCAAGCCGTTTTAAACAAGCCAGTGTCCATTCATATTCTTTCTTCTTTTTTACCGCGTCCAGCTGTCTTGCAGAAATGGCGACCGGCTGTTTCATTTTGATACGGCGGATCGTCAGCAATGTATGCAGCAGCAAACTTTCAAATGTTTCATCCGTAAAATAGATAGAATGGTTTTTTTGTAATAACTTGATTTCTTTTCTCACAAAGTCCGCTTCATGACTTAAAAACTTACTTTTTATAAATTGGCTTGTAAATTCCGCATTATCAATCAAATCTGAAATTCGCGCCAATGCTTTTCTTTTGTTTTTTTCGTCCCCTTCAACCTTTAAACCGAGCCGCTGTTTAGATACCAGCGTGAGATCAAATCGCTTCAGCCACTCTTCAACCGCACTTACATCCTTTTTAATGGAAGCTCTGTTTACAAAATGCTGTGCGGCAATTTCTTTTGCGGAAACGGGCTTTGAATTCATTAATAAATCATAAGCGATGTGAAGTATTCTTTCTTCATCGGTCTTGTGCCTGCATGTAAAGTGCTCATTATAAATTTGCCGGCTTAACCGTGACCTTTCCTGTTCAGATATATGTAAATAGATGCCTAATCCCGGTTTGCGGATCAGCTGAGCTTGAGCATGTTCATTCAGGAAATCTTCAATCGTTTTCAAATCATTCCTGATCGTTTTTTCAGAACAGCGGACCCTGTCTGCGAAATCTTGCACAACTAAGTAGTCATCAGGTTCAGATAACAACAGATACAAAATCTTTTTCTGCCTTGAATTCATGTATTTCATCTGTTTTTCTATCCTTCCTGTCCATTTCTGCTGAAGCAATTGTGATAGGTTAAATATACTGCACATACGAAACCGTTTTCATTTTATAGTGAAACAAAAGAGTAAAAAGTTTTGTTTTTTACCGCAGGTTCCGGAAAAATCATGTTTTATACAGAGCTATTCACATGACAATAAAACACCAACCGTTTTTAAACGATTGGTGTCGGCAGCGAAAACCTGCTGTTACAGCCAAAATGTTTCGCCAAGCGCTAATGCTTTCAGGTTTTCAGGAGGTAATGCAAGCCGGTCCCACTCGCCGTGCAGTCTGCTTAATGCTTCCGGGCCTGTATCATCAGCAAGCCGGAATGCCCCGTAATGCATGGGAATGAAGCTGTCAGCCTTCAGCTCCAAAAACGCTTTCACGGCGTCTTCCGGATTGATATGTGACACTTGCATAAACCATTCCGGTTCGTATGCTCCGATCGGCATCAGAGCCGCCTTAATACGAAACCTCTCTCCGATTTCTTTAAAGCCTTCAAAATAGCCTGTATCTCCTGCAAAATAAATGGACTCGCCGTTTTCGCTTTCTATGACCCAGCCTCCCCAATGAGAGGTATCGGTATCCCAAAGCGTTCTCCGTGTCCAGTGCTGGGCCGGAACAAATGATATATTCACCCCCCGCATCTCAAAACGATCCCACCAATTCATTTCATGGACCTTTTTGCGGCCTTTTTTGTTGAACAGCTTTTTCAGTCCCGCAGGCACGTAAAAATCCGGGTTTCCTCTCAGTTTTTTTATACTCGGAAAATCAAGATGGTCATAATGCCCATGTGAAATGAGCACGGCATCAATGTCGGGCAGTTCGCTCAATTCATATCCCGGCTCTGTCAGCCGTTTTTGAAAACCCATCCGCCGCGCCCATACAGGGTCGGTCATTATGTTAAGCCCCTGTATTTGGATCAGAAATGAAGAATGGCCGATCCATGTTATGGCGGTTTCCGTCCGATTGACGGCAACATCACGGACATCCCTAGTGACCGCTTTCGGAATGTTCTCGCTTAAGTCTTTACTTTTCTCTCTTCGTTCTTTCATCCATTTCAACATGTCCCTGAATCCATGTTCATTCTTCACGCCATTCAAGTTTTCATATCTTTTTTTCATTATCATTCTCCCTTGACACGTGTATTCCATTAGATTCATCGGACATTTATACAATGTCTGTAAATACCGCCCCGCTTGCTTCGGCTAAATCTTGAGGCGCTGCTTTCAGCTGCATTCCGATTTTCCCCGCACTGACGATCATAAACTCCAGTGTTTCAGCGGATCTATCAATAAAAGTCGGAAACCTTTTTTTCATGCCGATCGGAGAGCAGCCGCCGCGCATATAGCCGGTCACTCCTAAAAGGTCCTTCATGGCAATCATTTCTATTTTCTTCTCACCTGCCGCCTTCGCAGCCTTTTTCAGATTCAGTTCTTTTGCAACGGGAACGGCAAAGACGTAATAACGATCAGTTCCTGCAGATGCCACTAAGGTTTTATAAACATATTCGGCAGCGTATCCGATTTTTTGTGAAACGGAAAGACCGTCTGCGGGCTGTCCCCCTTCTGTTTTGTAACCTAATAGCTCATAGGGAATGTTTTGCTGCTCAATGATACGGACAGCATTTGTTTTCACTGTTTTTTTCGCCATGGTTTTCCTCCGTTTTCTGTATTTCTATCTGCTTTATTTTCAACTTCGATTTTAATAAAATGACCGCTCAGTTGCGTGCTTTGTAATACTCAAGTGCAAACTGTTTAAAACGCTCAGCAGCGGGAGAGAGAGCATGGTTTTTCAGCTGGGCTAACGCTATGGTGCGTTCGCATTGGTAATCTGCAACCGGAAGAAAAACGACCGGAAAGTATGAATGCTCCGCGGTTTTCGGCAGCACTGCAGCCCCCAGACCCGCGGCGGTCAGCCCTAATATGGTTGACACTTCCTCTCCTTCAAATGCGAGATGCGGGTGTATATTCAAATCCCGGCACATCAGATCAAACATATACCTCAGTCCGTATCCCGGTTTAAATCCGACAAAATCCTCGTCCTGCATCTCTTTCATTTGAATGCTTTTATTTCCTGCAAGCGGGTGGTTCTCAGGTAGCACCGCATAAAGAGGCTCTTTCTCCAGCACTGTCCATTGTAAAAGCTCGCTGGGAAGCGGCGGGGAGCTGAGACAGATATCCGCATCTCCCGTTTCCACCATTTTGCGAAGCGTTTCATTTGCGCCTTGATAAAGCCGGAAGGTCACGTTTGGGTATAGCTTTTTAAATTCGGCAATCAGCTGAGGCATTAAACGCAGCCCGAGCGTATGAAGAAAAGATACAGATATTTCGCCGTGTTCCAGGCTCATATTCTTTTTCACTTGTTCAACGCCTTCATTTAAAGCTCGTCTCGCTTGTTTTGCTTTTATTAAGAACTGCTCTCCGTGCCTTGTCAGCCGGACGGCTTTTGTCTCTCTGTAAAATAACGGCGCGCCTAATTCTTCTTCGAGCCTGATAATCGATCGGCTTAATGCCGGCTGAGAAATCATTCTTTCTTTTGCCGCATTTGTGAAATGCTGATGAGTTGCCGCCGCAATGAAGTTGTCAATTTGATGAAGCTCCATTTTCTCCTTCTCCCCTTTCTTCATAACCTACACGCATTAATTCTATAGTCATTATAAATTAGACACATTGAAATGAAAAGCGTACGATACATATATAACCAACAGTGAGAAAAGAGGGACATTCATGACGTTTATTCAGCCTCATACAAAGGCTTACAGAAAGGCCAGCTTGGCTCTGTTTATCAGCGGCTTTGTGACCTTCGCCACGCTTTACACGACACAGCCGCTTATGCCTTTGTTTTCGGAAGAGTTTCATATTTCCGCTGCGGCTGCCAGCTTAACTTTATCCATCTCAACAGCCGTTTTGGCATTTTCATTATTGGCCGCCGCTTCGTTGTCTGACGGATTCGGCAGAAAAAAATTAATGGTGCTGTCGTTAACAGCTACATCTGTTTTAGGTCTATTAACAGCGTTCAGTCCGGCTTTTCCGGCGCTTTTGGCGATGAGGGCGCTGCTCGGTATTTTCCTGGCAGGCGTTCCGGCTGTCGCTATGACATATGTAGGCGAGGAGTTTGATCCGCAGGGCCTCGGGAAAATGATGGGCTTGTATATCAGCGGCACAAGCATCGGGGGAATGAGCGGCAGGCTGTTAACGGGGCTTCTGACCGATGTATTCGGCTGGCGGCCGGCGCTTGCCATCATCGGCATTCTTTCTATTGTATTAAGCTATTTGTTTTGGCGTTTTCTTCCGGCTCCGCGCCATTCATCTCAGCGGCATGCGGGCGTAAAAGCGGCATGTAAGGAATACGGAGCGGTTCTGCACCGCAAACGGCTGCTTTTGTTAATATCTCTGGGATTTATATTAATGGGGAGTTTTGTGACATTATATAATTATATCGGCTTTCATTTAATGGCGGCTCCTTATCATTTGTCGCAGACTGTGATCGGTTTTATTTTTATTGTCTATCTCGCGGGAACGTTCAGCTCTGTCTATATGGGGAAAAAAGCAGATCTTTTCGGAAGCGCAAAAATGATTAAGATTGCGATTTTTGTTATGCTTGCCGGCGCAGCGGTGACACTTTTGCCCCAGCTTGCGCTTAAAATCGCGGGGATTGCCGTCTTTACCTTCGGCTTTTTCGGCGCGCATTCGATCGCAAGCGCCTGGGTCGGCCGCGCAGCCGGTGATCAGCGCGCGCAAGCCTCTTCATTATATCTGCTTGCATACTATATCGGTTCAAGCGTGGCAGGGTCTTGCGGCGGTTTCTTTTGGACGCATTTTCATTGGATCGGTATCATTTCATTTATTTCGGTTTTGCTATTAGTGTCTTATCCGGTTTTATTTCTGGCGGAATTCAGAAAAAAGGGACATAGCCGCCTGCATGTAAATCAATAAAAACATTAAAGATTTGTGTCTTTTGTCCGATACTAAAGTTAAGGCCGGCACGATACTCCCTATAACTATTCCTTTTGATTCAGTAGATTTCAAATATCGTGCCGGCTTTCTTCAATTAAAAAACATTCTTCAGTTGTCTCACTCTTCTGTTACATACCTGCCCAAACATCTTTCGCATATCTTCCTTCCGCCTGCAGCTGTTCAAGCCAATTCAAGGAAACTTTTGAATCAGTGTTATGCACCTTTTCATACGCCTGAAGCAGTACATTTTCTACGGCCGGAGCCATTTTGCTTCCGTCGCCGCATATATAGAGATGGCCGCCTTGGTCAAGGAGAGCAATAATTTGTGCAGCCTCGCGAAGCAGGACATCCTGTACGTAAACTTTACAGTCCTGATCTAATCTGGAATACGCCCGATGCACGGTGACAAGGCCGTTTTTCTCCGCATCGTCGAATTCATCTTTGTACAGATCGTCTTCTTCAGGATGCCGGCAGCCGAAGTATAAATGAGCTTCGCCCAGGCTGTTACCGGACATTTTTTCGGCAGCCCGCGCCTGGATAAATCCCCTGAACGGCGCAATTCCTGTGCCTGCTCCGACCATAATGAGAGGCGTTTTCGGATTTTCAGGCAATGCGAAACCCGACTGCGGCGAGCGGATGAAACAGACGGCAGGATCGCCATTCTGTAATCCGGCTAAATAGTTCGAAGCCACGCCCCGGTATTCCCCACGGCCGCTCCATGCCGGAGCCGTCACAACGCCGACCGTGATACTGAGCTCCCCGCTGGCTGCCTTCGGTGAGCTTGAGATTGAATAATAGCGCGCCTTTAAGGATGGCAGAAGTTCTAAAAAGCGCTCAAACGGCAGTTCACATGCAGGATAATCTTCCAACAGGTCCAGCATGGTCATTCGTTTTTTCAGCACGTTTTCTTTATATGCCGCATCATCAGAATAAAGATGCTCCAATTCTTTTTGGTGCGGCGGGCACACGGTATGTGCGGCAAGTTCGCGAAGCTGGGCTCTCGTTGCCGGCTCCTGCAGCTCTACATAGGACGCCAAAAGCTCCGGCGCATTAACCGGCCGGTCCATCGGCAGATGAGGCAGCTGCCGGCCCTTGATCTTAAAGTGCTGGTTCGGATCAAGACCGAATCGGCGAATGACACGGCTGATCAGTTCCCCGCTGTTTTGCGGAAGCACCCCGAGATGATCTCCTTCCTGATACGTTTCTGTTTCGGGGAGACGCAGCTCAATATGCCGGACTGAGCGCTTGCTGCTTTCGGTATGAAGCTCTTTGTTCGTGATGACCTCCGCCTCAAATGCTTTGTACGTTTTGGCAATCGGCGTCTCGGCTGCTTCACTCACGTATTCGATTGATAACTGTGATTTGTTTGTCTGTTTTGGAGCGGCCTCTATATGAAAAGCCTTCATGATGTCCTTCCAGAATGAGTCTTCCCAGGCTTCCTGACTGTACTCAAAATCATCGGCATTGTCGCCCTCCCCGATAGAGGTCAGCCGTTTTGCCCCTTTTTCTTCAAGCACTTTGTCTATCAGGCGGGGGATCCTCTGGTAAGTGGCGGCCCAGTTGCGGTCTCCGCAGCCGAAGACGGCGTAAGAAACACCCTTTAATTCCTGATCTTCAAGGGTTTCCATCCATTTCACAAAACCCGCCGCATTATCAGGCGGCGCCCCGTTATAAGAAGCCGTAACAATAACGACCGCGCCTTTTACAGGCAGTTTCCCGGCATAATCATCGAGCGGTCCGGTTTCAGTTGAAAATCCTTTGCTTCTTCCGATATCAGCCAGCTCTTCCGCGATTCCTTCCGCAGTTCCTAAATTTGATCCGTAAAGAATGAGAAGCGGCGTTCCGTGGGACGGGATTTCTTTCATTTCTTCTTTGTGACCGCTGCCTTCAGCTTTATGGTTTTGTGCGGACTGCTGATTGGACACGTCCTTGTTTTTCACACGGATTTTAAAATCACCGGGCTTAATGGTTAGAGCTTCTTTAATCGTAAGCTCATAATCAGTATGATCAATCAGTTCAAAGTGTTTCAGGACAAGGCCGAGCACCATTGTCGCTTCCTGCAGGGCAAACTGCATCCCGATGCATGCGCGCTGTCCGTTTCCGAACGGCTTATACGCATCTGCCGGAATGGCCGCGGGATCACTGAACCTTTCCGGGCGGAATGACTCGGCATCTTCTCCCCACGCACTTTTATCCCGGTGCAGCTGCGGAGTCAGAATCGTCACCGGCTGTCCCTTCGCAATCGGATATTTCCCGCCGAGAACCGTATCTTCCTTCGCGTACAGAGAAAATGCCGGGGCAGTCGGATACAGCCGCAAAGTCTCGTTTAGCACCATGCGGATATATGTCAGCTGCTGAATCTGCTTATATTCAGGTGTCTCTCCCGTCAGCACCCGCTCGGCTTCCTGAACGGCTTTTTTCAATTTATCTTTATTTTTCAGCAGGCAATATATCGCAAAAGAAAGCAACCCGCTTGTGGTTTCATGCCCCGCGATCAAAAAGGTAATGATTTGATAACGGATATTTTCATCATCCAGCCTTTCCCCCGTTACAGGGTCTTTCGCTTCAAGCATCAATGCTAAAAGGTCAGACAGATTTTCATCCGGATTTTCCCTCCGCTCAGCGATGATCCGGTCTACAAGCGAATTCATCTCTTCAATATCCTGCTGGAACTGATGTCTCGTTTTGATCATCAGCTTGTCCTGCAGGCTGTGTCTTTGCGCTTGGCGCATGGCCTCCTGCAGCGCACGAAGCATACTTGTGATAAAAGAATGCTGTGTGTCGCGGTAAAAGCTGTTAAAGCGGTAATGAAATCCGCACAGGCCGATTGTATCCAGCGTCAGGCGCGTCATATCTTCGGCGACGTCAATTTCTTCATTCGGATTTAATCTGCTCCACTTCTGCACGAGCTGCATGGCAATATCCAGCATCATTGAATGATAGCCTTTCATCGCCTTCTGGCTGAAGCTCGGCAATAAAATCCGATGCGCTTTCTGCCAGTTCTTTTCGTGAGTCCAGCTCGTAAATAGTCCGTCACCGCCAAATTCACGGACTTTCAGCAGAGCTTTGCTGAGATTTTTGTCAAATCGCTTTTCATCACAGACTTCTGCGGCGAGCTCGCGGCCTGATACGAAGACCCCGACAGAGCTCGGAAATTCAAAACGAAAGATCGGGCCGTATTCTTCGGCAATTTTCCAAAGCGATTGTGACAGTTTTTCTTTTTCCAAGTGAGGGAGATTTTTGAGAGGCCCGTATGTTTTCGGCTGCGGTATAGCGCTTAGCTGTTTCATATCGATCTTCCTTCCTTCGGCGTATAATTAATGAGTTCTGATGGCATCCCAAGAACATTGTTCCAATTCTTTCAGAAACGGTTTTGTTATTTCGACGCTTCCCGTCCGGACAAGCTGATAGAGTTTGAGATATGCCCCGAGCAGCAGCGCCATCAGCACATTGGACGGCAGATTGCGGAGCACACCTTCAGACTTGCCGCGCTGAAAAAAGACGTCAAGCATCTGTGTTATTTCATCAAGAAGCTTACGGCTCGTTTCATTCAGAAAGTAGGCGTCCTTATTCGTTTCAAGAAAAAACAATGCATACTCACTTTCCTTCGTAAAATCAATCAGACAATAAAACAGATGATGAAACCCTTCTCTTACAGATATCCCCTGAAAGTCCGTTTTGACTTTTTTCATAAAACGCTGCGCACTTTCCTGATACAGTACGTTCACAAGTGTCTCTTTACTGTCAAAGTAACGGTAAATTGTGCCGGTTCCGACATCGGCCTGAGCGGCAATCATCGGAATCGTCGTTGCGTCAAATCCTCTATCTGTAAACAAAGTAAGCGACGCTTTCATAATGAGTTCAACCTTGTTTGAAGCTGTCATTTCATCCCCCTTTCTAAACACGGAATGAATATTCATTCCGTTTGTTCAAAATATTTAAAATGTACGGTCATCTGATTACCATTGTATAAGAAAAAAACTTTTTTTTATATAAAATAGATGTAAAATAACCAAAAATAAGGAAATATGCCCAATTTCACAAAAAGAGCTGCAGTGACTTAAGCAGCTCTTTTTATTTCCCAAGAAATATTCTATTTAATGGCAGTAATAAAATGGAATGAATCTCTGCTGACAACTGAAATGTCTCTGAAATGCTGATCATAGAGCACCTCAATCACATCCTTTTCACTCATCCGCGAAGGTTTCAAAACCATATAGAAACACCCGTCAATTTGAAGAACGCGGTACACTTCTTTACATGCTGTCCGGTAATCGCTGACTGTTTCCGCAGTATGTAAAGAGAAGACTTTATGAAAGCTGCGGTCGCGGAACGGTATGCTTTCCGGCCTTCCCTGCTGAATGTTTCCGAGCCCGGCTTTTATAACCGAACGGTTTGCGCGCTGTGTTTTCCGTATTTTACGTTTCGATGTTTCTATGCTTTTAAGACTGCCCTTTTCAAGCTGTCCGATGATTTGTTTAAACATTGAGCCGTTTCCGGTCCCGATTTCCAAAATGCGGTCGTATTCCTGTATGTCCATCAAGATTTGCTGAATGACTGACTCTGCCGGTTCTGATGCAGCAAAGTATTTCGCGCGCATTCGTTTTAATGCTGAAGATGTATGTTGCAACATTGTATAACACCCGCTTTTCCATTCCTGTGATTTATTATTCAGAAATAATATTACCTCGTATTAGTATGAGGTACTAACTAGACGCACTTCTCTTCATGAACGTTTCGATTTATTTGAAATTTATATTTGTTTTCATAAAAAAAAGACGGAAAACGTAGGTTTTCCGCCTGCTCTAGTACCAATAATACGGTGCTATATATCTTGTCTGCCGGGAAAGCACCGCCATTCTCTGCCGGCGGTACGGGTTGCCGTAGCCGTGTTTAAATGAATGGGGCATTGACGCATACCCGTGCCCGATGGATGGAATTCTGTTCTGACCGCCCTGCATGCTATCACCCGCTAACCAATTTTTCTTTCTTTACCATGGTATGCAGGCCGTCTGCGACGTGACAGCAACATCCTCGCTAAACCTGGTCCTTCTCCATTGTGTAATGATTCAGCAGTTCAATTCTGAACATGATGATCTCCTCCTTCTCCTCCGTTTTGGCCCTTCGTGTCCGTTAGTTCATATAAAAATGTTTCAGCTGGCGTTCTTTCGCTTCATTATAAAACTCTTCGACCTGCTGTTCTCGTTCATACTCTTCCGCACTTTTAAAACGCTTTGAAATGGTCAGTGTTAAAAAGAAAAGATTAATGGTCATTATCGCTCACCCCCTTTCAATATCCGCACAAGCGAAAATAACCCGCAGCAAAGTTCATATGCGCTGCGGGCAGACTAAATCCGCAGACAAAAGAAGACGGTGCTTCTTTCCCTGCGGGGAGCTGCGAATGTCCTGATACTCCGAAATTAACGTGCTTGACGGGCAGAGGTTAAGGAAGGACACGAACTCTTCCACAGGCTGAATCGGTTCAATTGTAGATTTTGATTGCCGTTTAACGTCGTCATGTGATTCAACCTCCCTTTGCTTTTTTCTTACTTTGTAAGTATATCCATCAGCTTCCATTTTGTAAACATTTTTTTCAAGATTTGGACGGAAAATGTGCTGGCATTCCGCTTCAATTTTCCGTGTTTTCCGGCATCTTTCTTACCTCAGGAAACTCTTTTCATCCCTTGCTTTTTCTGATCTTTTTTTGAATATGCAATAAAATAAATAAGGCCGACAAACACTGCCCCGCCGATGACATTCCCGATAAAGGCCGGAATGAGATTGCCAATCAGATCACCCCACGAAAAAGAACCTGCAAATATCGCAGCCGGGATGATAAACATATTGGCTACAACGTGCTGAAAACCAATTGCGACAAACGCCATAATCGGAAACCATATACCCGCGATTTTTCCGGCTCCGTCTTCTGCGCCGAAAGAAAGCCAGACGGCCAAACAGACAAGCCAGTTACAGCCGATCGCCGAAACAATGACTTTTCCAAACGGCATATCCAATTTGCCTTGTGCGACCGCAATCGTTTTTTCCAAGTAAGGTCCTGTTTCGGTTAATCCGACAACATGTCCGAAAAAGTAAGCGACAAACAGTGCGCCGACAAGATTCATCAACGTCACGATCACCCAATTTTTCACTAATGCACCGGCGGATATTCTTCTGGAAAACAGCGCCATGGATACCGACATCATATTTCCTGTAATCAGCTCCGCGCCGGCAAGAACGACGAGCACCAATCCGATGGGAAACACGGACGCCCCGATTAAACTCGACAGGCTTCCCCATTCTTTCGGAAGGTCGCCGATGACACGGATATCAAGCAAATAACCGAGTGCGATAAACGCTCCTCCCAAAAATCCTAATACAATCAGTGCTGAAAGCGGTGAATGCACCTTTTTTACCCCTGATTCGACCGCAAGCTCCGCTATTTCGTCCGGTTTACGAAAAGCCATAATAACCCCTCCATTTAACAATTCAGCCCGCAGTTTCCAAAGACGCCTAACAAAAAAGGCAGCATTCAACTAACCCGTCTGAAAAAACGAGGGTTTGAATGCTGCCTAACTTGTATGCATACCCATACAACAATATCAAGCAGAATGAAAATATGCGGTATAGAATATGTACAGATCATGCACACATTCCATAAAAAATCGTCCTTAGGCCACTGCCGGCAGTTCATATCATATCAAATGTGACAATTTCGTGTCAATTGAATATTGTCAGCTTTTGATTTCTTCTTTATGCTCTTCAATTGAGCGGTCAAAGACAAACACCGATACAGCAATATTTTCCTCTATTTTTATATCTGAAAACAGATGCACCAGCTTTGCTCCGATGAGCTCTTCCATTCCATCAGGCGTTTGTTTTGAATACAGCTCCTGAATTAAGCTGGTCCGCGCCGCATGAACCATTTCTCTTCCTTCAGGCGTGCGTGCGATAAACTGCTCACTTGCGCTTAGATTGCCGTAAAGTGTAGATACCGCCATGTTATCCACAAAAACGGTGTGAATTCGTTCAGGCCCCTTTCCAAATAATTCTTTGCGCAATTTCCGGATAATATCGTTAAATTCATGAATTTTTTTAGACATATTGTCCCCTCCGATTTTAGCCTATGAAAGACATTCCCGGTTCCCCTTTGTGACATTTCACCTGGTTAAAGTTTTCCTTTCGTATTGTATTATAATAAATATCACCTTATAATAAAAGCAGTGAAGATGGATTTGTAATAGGAAACGTGTTACGAGTCTATCGTTTTATACAAATAGGATTGGTCTGTTAGTAAGACTTGCTAGTGAACTATTCCGCCATGCGTATTTATACCGTTCTCCGGACAGGAGGCCGGTATCTATGTGCATGGCTTTTTTTCGAGTTTAAAAGATGGAGGGGAATTGGAAGTGACAGACGTTCAGTCTATCCGTGTCAAAATTGACGGCACGGAGTATGAAGCACCAGAGGGGTCTAAGATTTTAGATATTTTAAACCAAAACGGAATTGAGATTCCGCAAATATGCCATGTACCGGAAGTGGATCCGATTCAAACATGTGACACCTGTATTGTTGAAGTAAACGGGAAATTGCAGCGCTCTTGTTCCACGGCTGCAGAAAACGGGATGTCCATCTCGCTTACGTCGGGAAGGGTAAAAGAGGCTCAGACAGAGGCCATGGATCGCCTGCTCGAGAATCACCTGCTTTACTGTACAGTATGCGATAACAACAACGGCAACTGCACACTGCATAATACAGCGGAAATGATGGGAATTGAGCATCAGAAATATCCATATACGCCGAAAGATGATTCAAAGTGCGCGGTTGATATGTCTCACCCGTTTTACCGCTATGATCCGAACCAATGCATCGCCTGCGGCCAATGTGTGGAAGTGTGTCAAAACCTTCAGGTGAATGAGACTCTTTCAATTGATTGGGAGCGCGACCGCCCGCGGGTCATTTGGGATGAAGGCGTCGCCATTAATGAATCTTCCTGCGTCAGCTGCGGCCAGTGTGTCACTGTCTGTCCTTGTAACGCACTGATGGAAAAATCAATGCTCGGCCAAGCCGGATTTATGACAGGTATAAAAGAAGATGTTATGGAACCGATGATTGATTTAGTAAAAAATGTTGAACCCGACTATACAAGCATCTTCGCCGTGTCTGAAGTGGAAGCGGCTATGCGCGATAAACGGACGAAAAAAACAAAAACAGTCTGCACGTTCTGCGGCGTCGGATGCTCTTTTGAAGTATGGACAAAAGGCCGTGACATCCTTAAAATTCAGCCTGTTTCCGATGCTCCGGTTAACGCGATTTCCACTTGTGTGAAAGGGAAATTCGGCTGGGACTTCGTGAATTCGAAAGAACGGATTACAAAACCGCTCATCCGGAAAAACGGCGCATTTGTTGAATCGTCATGGGAAGAAGCCCTTGACCTTGTCGCTTCAAGACTCGGTTCGATCAAGGCCGAACACGGAAATGGTTCTGTCGGTTTTATTTCTTCTTCTAAAATTACGAATGAAGACAACTACGTCATTCAAAAATTGGCACGCCAAGTATTTGAAACCAACAACGTGGATAACTGCTCACGCTACTGCCAGTCACCGGCAACGGACGGCTTATTCCGCACCGTCGGTATGGGCGGAGACGCCGGCACAATTAAAGATATCGCAAAAGCGGGCCTCGTGCTCATCGTCGGCGCCAATCCGGCGGAAGGACATCCGGTTCTGGCCACTCGCGTGAAACGCGCCCATAAGCTGCACGGCCAAAAACTGATTGTTGCCGATCTGCGCAGAAATGAAATGGCTGAACGGTCCGACCTCTTTATCAGCCCGAAACAAGGGACTGACCAGGTCTGGCTCATGGCAGTAACGAAATATATGATTGACCAAGGCTGGCACGATCAAGCGTTTATTGATGAAAATGTCAACTACTTTGATGATTATAAAGAAACGCTGGAAAAATACACATTGGAATATGCGGAGCGCATCACCGGACTTTCTCAGGATACGATCATCCGCATTGCCGAAATGATTCGTGATGCAGACGGCACTTGTGTTCTTTGGGGCATGGGCGTAACCCAGAATACAGGCGGCTCTGATACATCAGCGGCGATTTCCAACCTGCTGCTTGCCACAGGAAACTACCGCCGTCCGGGCGCCGGAGCCTATCCGCTGCGGGGACATAACAACGTTCAAGGCGCTTGCGATATGGGAACTCTTCCAGGCTGGCTTCCGGGATATCAGCATATTACAGATGATGCGGCACGCGCTAAATTCGAAAAAGCTTACGGTGTTGAAATTGACGGCAAGCCGGGTCTTGATAATATCGAAATGCTCCATGCGATTGAAGAAGGAAACATGAAAGCCATGTATCTCGTCGGTGAAGATATGGCGCTCGTCGATTCAAACGCCAACCATGTTCATGACATTTTATCCAGCCTTGATTTCTTTGTTGTACAGGATATTTTCCTTTCAAGAACGGCGCAATACGCGGATGTCATCCTGCCTGCGGTTCCATCTCTTGAAAAAGACGGAACATTTACAAACACAGAGCGTCGTGTGCAAAGATTGTATCAGGCGCTTCCGACACTCGGCGATGCAAAACCCGACTGGTGGATTATTCAGGAAGTCGCCAATCGTTTAGGCGCTGATTGGAATTATACGCATCCTAGCGACATTTTCTCAGAAATGGCGAGCCTTTCTCCGCTGTTCGGAAAAGCAAGCTACGACGTTCTTAGCGGCTGGAACAGCTTCCTGTGGGGAAGCTTTACGGGAGAAAGCACTCCGCTTCTTTATGAAGACGGCTTTAACTTCCCGGACAAAAAAGCCCGTTTTGCGCTGAGCGATTGGGTGGAGCCTGCTGTATTCCCTGAAGAATATGACCTGCATATTAACAACGGACGGATGCTTGAACATTTCCACGAAGGAAACATGACAAACAAGTCAAAAGGCATTCAGTCTAAAGTTCCGGATGTATTTGTTGAAGTATCGCCGGAGCTCGCGGCTGAACGCGGAATTTGCGACGGAACAATGATCCGGCTCGTCTCTCCTTTTGGGGCGGTTAAATTGAACGCGCTTGTGACAGACCGCGTCCGCGCAAATGAGCTTTATCTGCCGATGAACTCTACAGATAAAGATTCTGCGATTAATTTCCTGACCGGGCCTGCGTATGATTCACGGACACATACACCTGCCTATAAGCAGACAAAAGTCCGCATGGAAGTGCTCGGTTCCTGTGATACTCCGCCGCTTCCGAAAACGAATCCGCGGAACAAAAAACGTCATCCGCAAAACGGTGTGGAAGCTCAGCGAAAATGGAACCGTCCGGGCTATGTGCACTTAACTGATTAAGGAAAGGAGGAAACATTATGGCAAGCCCAATTACTGAAATTCAAAAAGAAACGAAAACAGAGGAACAGCTGAAAGCTGAAAAACTGGAAGAGCTGAAGACGCTTCTCGCAGAAAATGAAGAAGCCGTCGCGAAAACGATGTCCATCATGGCAGAGCTGAATAGCTTGGGCATTTTTGATGCCGCCGGCTATATGCTCCAGGCAAAAGAGGAGATTGCCAAAATCGCACTCGGACAGATTTCCCGGGAACCTGTCACCAATCTCCTGAATACGATGATGGCCGCGGGAGGCGCGCTGTCAAAAGCTGATCCCGAATTTATGGGCAGACTTTTAGAAAGCGCCATGGCCGGGACGGATCAGGCGCAAAGATTTTTAAAAGAGGACAGGAAAGTCAGTATGTTTGAACTGATGAAAGCCGTCGGTGATCCTGATATTAACCGCGCGCTCGGCTTCGGGCTGCAGTTTTTAAAAGGAATGGGAAAAGAATTACGCGAAACCCCGTCTGAATAAGAAACGAAAAAGCCATTGTCAAAAGACAATGGCTTTTTTTATTCATCGGCCTCTTCCAGCCTCTTTTTATAAATAAGTGAACGGTCAACGCAGAAATAAGCGCCCGCTAAAAATACACAATCCGTTACAAACATCAGCATTTTCTGGCCCGCAGTCAGCCCTTGTCCGGGAAGAACCGCGCCGATATAAATGAAGGTGCTGACTGCAAGCAGAATAAATGCGTAATGCTTAAAATCTTCTATTAATGATTTCAGTCTTTTCTTCTCCATATAAGGTCACCTGCCAGTTTTATAGTCTACCAACATTATAATACAAGCTGACAGCCGACAGAGAATGTAAATCTATCCATTCTTTATAAAAGTGAATCAAGCGCCTGTTTCACATCCGCCGTTAAATCCTCAGTATCCTCAATACCGACTGAGATCCGCACGAGCCCGTCGGTAATGCCAAGCGCAAGCCGGCGGTCGCGCGGGATCGAAGCGTGCGTCATTCTGGACGGCACGGAGATTAAGCTTTCAACCGCTCCTAAACTTTCCGCGATCGTAAACAGGTTCAATTTTTCTAAAAACGCGTCGACGCGTTCGCTGCTGCCGACATCAAAGGAAATCATTCCGCCGAAACCGGAGCTTTGCGCTTTTGTCAGCTCATGGCCCGGATGTTTCGCTGATCCCGGATAGTAGAGCGTCTGAACGGCATCATGCGCTTCAAGCAGCCCGGCGATTTTTCCGGCGCTGTGATTGATGGCATCCATTCTGAGCCCCAGCGTTTTAATCCCTCTCATCAAAAGCCATGAATCCTGCGGTCCTAAAACGCCGCCCGTTGAGTTTTGCACGTAATGAAGCTTTTCGCCCAGTTCTTTATCAGCCGTGACGACTAAGCCGCCGACGACATCGCTGTGGCCGCCGAGATATTTCGTCGCGCTGTGAAGCACGAGATCCGCGCCGAAGCTGAGCGGCTGCTGGAAATACGGCGTGTAAAACGTATTATCGACGATAAGCAATACGCCCGCTTCTTTTGCGATGTCAGACATCAGTTTGAGGTCAGTCACTTTCAATAGCGGATTTGTCGGTGTTTCGATATAAATGGCTTTCGTATTCGGGCGAATGGCCTTTTTGACTTTTTCTTCATTGCTCGTATCAACAAAGTCCGCTTCAATGCCGAAGCGGTTCAGCACACCTGTCATCACCCGGTAAGTGCCGCCGTATACATCATCCGTCAAAATAACATGATCGCCGCTGTCAAACAGCATCATGACGGCAGTAATCGCAGCCATGCCTGAGCCGAACGCATATCCCGCCGCGCCGCCTTCAAGCTCCGCAATTAAGCTTTCAAGCGCCGTCCGCGTCGGATTGGCCGTTCTTGAATATTCATAACCCGTGTGCTCGCCCGCTTTCGGCTGCCGGTACGTGCTTACTTGATAAATCGGTACGGAAACCGCTCCTGTTTTTTCATCTCCCGTAATTCCTCCGTGCACCATCAGCGTTTTTTTCTTCATCTTACTGACCTCCTTGAAAAATGTTTTTGCTTATATATCGATCGCTGCCATCAGGGAAAATGGTGACGATATTTGATCCGGCGGGCGCTTTTTTCGCTTCTTCAAGCGCTGTATAAAGAGCCGCCCCTGAAGAGCTTCCGATTAAGAGGCCTTCTTTCTCGGCCGCTTCTCTGACAAGCGAAAACGCCGTATCGTCTTCCACCGTGTAAATGGCGTCAAAATGGTTCTCGTCCATATAATCCGGGATAAACTCCATGCCGATGCCTTCCGTTTTATGGGCATGCGGCTCTCCTCCGTTCAGGATCGAGCCTTCCGGTTCAACGATCACCGTTTTGACGGCAGGATTTTTCTCTTTTAAATAAGCTGCTGTACCGGCAAAGGTGCCGCCGGAACCTGCTCCTGCGACAAAAGCGTGGATATCCCCGCCGAGCGCGTTCCATATTTCGGGTCCGATTGTTTTGTAGTAAGTCAATGGATTTACTCGGTTTTTAAATTGTAGAACGGCATAAGAATTATTAATCTCTCTCTCCAGTTCAAGCGCTTTTCGGATGGCTCCCTGCATGCCTTCTTCTCTCGGCGTATGCACGATGTCCGCTCCGAGAGCTTTCATAATTTGCTGCTTTTCTCTGCTGAAATGCTCCGGGACGCAAAAAACGGCGCGAAGCTGATGCTTTCTGGCGCACAGAGCGAGTCCGATCCCGGTGTTTCCGGCAGTCGCCTCAATGATAACGCCGCCCGGTTTCACCTTTCCCGTGCGAAGCGCATCTTCAATGAGCATCCCGCCCAGCCTGTCTTTAATGCTTCCGCCCGGATTCATCATCTCAAGCTTAGCATAAACCGCTGTTCCCTCCGGTATATCAAAATGCTTGAGACGGAGCAGCGGTGTATTTCCGATCAGTTCTGTAATATCTGTTATCACGTTCAATATGTGTCCTCCTCCTGGAAAAGCGGAGGAGAACGAGAATCCCCCGCTTATTGAATTCGTTTGATGACATTCAGGACAAGCTTAGTTGAATGAACGGCAGCCTGTTCTAAAAATTTATCAAATGAAACGTCAGATTCTTTTCCGGCAATATCAGATAAAGCTCTGATGACAACAAAAGGCGTTTTGAACTGGTAGCACACCTGTGCGACAGCCGCAGCTTCCATTTCAACCGCGTACAAATCCGCAAATTTGGCGCGTACGTCTTCAACCCGCTTCGGATCATTCATAAAAGAATCTCCCGTAGCGATTGTGCCTTTGGCGACTTGAATGCCGTTCAGTTCAGAAACCGCTTCCTCAGTAATGCTGATCAGCTTTTCATCAGCTTTGTATGCTGCCGGAAGACCCGGCACCTGTCCGTATTCATAGTCAAACGCCGTCACATCCACGTCATGATGGCGGACATCTGTTGAGATGACGACGTCGCCTACATTCAATGTATGATGAAAACCGCCCGCTGAGCCTGTGTTAATCACATAATCAGGTTTGAAACGGTCAAGCAGAAGCGTCGTGCTGATCGCCGCGTTGACTTTCCCGATACCTGATTTCAGCAAGATGACTTCCACGCCTTCATAGCTGCCAGTTGTAAACTCACAGTGAGCGATCATCTCTTGTTTTGCGTCTTTCAGTTTGCTTCTTAAAATCGTAACTTCCTCTTCCATTGCTCCGATGACTGCCAGTTTCATTTATACACAATCCCTTCGATTTACCGTTTAATCGCCTCCATTATCCAGACAAAGTCATTTTGCTGCGTAAACCGTGCGGCAAATCCCTCTTCTGAAAAAATGTTTTTCATTGTCCCGAGTGTCGGATAATGTTCCGTCTTTAAATCGTCCGCTAATTGATGATAGCCGTTTCGGATTGCTTTTTTAATGGTTTCATCATAAGCTTCATGATCTTTAAAGACTGTATCGGCAAACACTATTTTATCATGCTTCTGAAGGATTGCGCCATACTGCTTTACAGCCGTTCGCTTTTCTTCATCGGTTAAATGATGAAAGGCGTACGAGCTGACGATGGTATCTATTTGAAAAGGCGGAGCGGGAAACTCCAGAAAATCTCCGTCACTGAACACGGCTTTGTCAGAAAGCTTGTCAGCCGCCAGTTTTCTCATTGACGGAGACGGTTCTACACCAAACACCTTTTTGTTCGCGGCGGCTAATTTCGCCGTTAAATTCCCCGTTCCCGGTCCGAACTCTAAAACGTTTGAACCTGAAAGTGCGACGATGCTGTCAAGAATGTTGTCATATCCTTTAAAAACAGCGGCATATTGTTTGTCAGCCCCGTGCACTGTGGCGTCATAAGTCGCTGCCCAATCTTCAAATAAAGGAATAAATTCACGGCCCATATTTTTCACTCTCCATATTTTATAATTCCTATGAGTATAGTATGGATTAATCATGGAACAGTTACTATCCTATCACAAAAAAGAATGGAAGGGTACTAAAATACTTTGGGATTATTGCGCAATTACGGCAGAAAGGCTTATACTTTCATTGACTCAGAAGAAAAATCAGGAGGATCTGTACTGATGAATTTTCAATTGGATTTAATCAAAGATAAAGTAGAGTTTTTCGAAGCGGCATCTTTGCAGGAGCTTGAAAAGAAAATAAACGTTCAGATTGAAAACAACCAGGCGATTATGCTTCGCGTCCGTTCCGTATCCCATCAGGTGACGGCCGTTGACGGCAGAATCCTTTACAGTGCGTCGGTGCATTTTTCAGCTGACGTATGACAGAAAAAAGCAGCTGATTACTCAGCTGCTTTTTTGCGGTTATTTTAAGGTTTCTACTTTTGTCGGCTTCCAGCCTTTTTTGTCTTTCCAAGTGATGGTGACCTGATACTTTTTGCCGTTCGTTTTGTCTAAAACTTTACCCTTCGCATCTTGCGGGCTTCCATTGTTTCCGAGCCACAGCACTGTCATGTGATCTTTTGACACGCCGGTTGCGTAAGAGATGGCGTCAAGCATTTCGGCCCAGTCTTCAGAGCTTGAGTCATACGTCGCCGCATGTTCTCCCGTCTGCTTTGTGCCGACCGCTTTCCATTTTGGGTTAACAATTGTTTTCTCGACATCGCTTGATGAGCCGCCCTCTGTTATTTTTGCGCCTTTAAAAGGATCGCTTGAATCAGAGTCTTTTTTGCTGCTGTCATCACTTTTCGATGAATCATCGTCTTTTTTGCTGTCAGAGTCTGAAGATGAATCAGATGTGTCCTTATCCTGTTTATCTTTTTTGTCATCGTCTGATGCCGTATCTTTTTTGCTGTCTTTTATGTCTTCATCCGATGTCTGCTTCGTCTTGCCTGATGCAGGTGTTTCCTGCTTCTGGCTCGTGTCCGCTTTTTCGCTCACGTCGCCCGACGGACTGTTGATGAAGAGGCTGACGGCAACGACGACAATAAGAATAGATACGATAGCAATTAAAATGTTAAGCACCATATTTGCTTTTCTGCGCTTATCACGGTTTTCAAAACGAGATTGTTTATTGCTCAATCATTCTGCACTCCTTTATCCCTCTTGCTCAGCATATATTTTAACATGGGCTGAGCGGTTGTTCTATGTCTGATTTATTTCATTTTCATGTACCTTTTTAACAATATCATAAAACACTGTATTTGTCAGAGCCTTATCCCCCGGCGTGTCCATGTGCAGCACCACGAGAGCGTATTTCGGCTTGTCCGCGGGAAAGTATCCCGCAAACCATTTGTGGTAAAGCGTCTGTTTTTCTTTTGTGAACATTCCCGTCTGGGCCGTTCCCGATTTGCCTGCTATCTCATACGGCAGGTCCTGAAACCTTCGGCCGGTTCCTTTCGGTGAGGTGACGACTTCTCTGAGAATTTTTTGAAGCTGCTGCGCCGTATATTTGTCGATGTTTTCCCCTTTTAACTGCTGATCTTTGAATGACGCCATCGTCGTTTTGTTTTTGTATTCAATTTTGTCCGCGATTTTGACTTGTTTTTTTTCACCGCCGCGCGCGATCGCCGCCATCATATTGGCGACTTCAAGAGGGGTGACTTTCACGTTTTTTTGCCCGATCGCCGTCTGTGCGACGGCTTTTTTTACGGTTTTGTCTTTGTCATCTCCCCAAATGACCCCGCTTTTTTCATTATACAGCTGCCTGAATCGGTCTTCCCGGTACAGCTTGCCTTCCCAGCCCGCCCGCTGGGTGAGACCGAGTTTTTCCGCCATGTTTTCAATAACGGAATCATCTTTTTTGATCAATTTTTCCGCAAGGCTTGTAAACGTATAATTGCAGCTTTGGGCAAAGCTTTCTCCAAAACTGAGCGTGCCTTTGTCATCCCCCGGCTCTCCGTACAGGTTGAGATTGCAGTTAAAGGATGTGCCCGGCTTCACTTCGTTTTGTTCTATTGCGGCTGCGGCGATCACCGTTTTAAATACTGATCCCGGATAAATCGGCGTCAGCATGTAATTTTGCAATGTCTGCTGCTTTGACATGTCGGCGTCAGGCTTAGATACCATTCCGAGCACACTGCTTTTTTCAATGTCTAAAAGGACGGCTCCCCCCTTTTTTAACCCGCGGTCTTTCAATACATCTTCCATTGCTTTTTGAATATTGCGGTCGATGGAGGTTTTGACTTGCAGCGGATAAAACGCGTTTGCTTCAGCCGTATATTTGACGTCCATTCCGAATAAAGGGTTTCCCCTTCCGTCGACATGATACAAAAGTTTTGTGTCCTGATCCGCCAGTAAAAACTCATCAAACGTCCGCTCCATCCCGCTTGTCCCGATTTTTGCCGTGATCGGCAGTTCCTTCCTGCCGGGGTATTTCTTTTTCAAAAGCTCAGGGTCCTGGTTTGTCGCGCCCAACAGATGAGCGGCTATGTTTGTTTCTTTGCTGTCTTTCATATATACGCCGTAAATGCCGGGATATTTCAAAGAATTGATATTTGACACGGATTGTTTCGTCAAATGTTTTATTTTTCTGCTGTTCAGGATCACCGGTTTTTTTGCTTCCGTGAGCAGCTGCCTGAGCTCCCTCTGTTTCATTCCGAGAATGTCTGATACCCGGTCAACCGGCCAATCCTGCGTCACGAGAAAGGGAAACAGTATGACGGCAGGCTGCTTTTTTCCGGTCAGTTCTTTGCCGTTCCGATCAAGAAAAGAGCCGCGTCCGTCTGAAATAAGGACTTCTTCCGTCCGCTGCTTGACGCTTTCCTGAATCAGATTAATATTGGATTTTGAAAAAGATTCTGTAAAAAACAGCTGAATTTCAGCCAGCCTCGCAAGGAGAAAGAAAAACACGAGCAGAAAACAAATCACGGCCGTTTTCAGCCTTTTTGATACGATCATAAAAAAACACCTCATCCACATTTTGGACGAGGTGTTTCATTGTTAAACGGATCTTATGAAATTTTCACAATTTTCACGAGCATTTCTCCGCCCGGCGTCTGAACTGTCACTTCTTCGTCCACTTTTCTGCCGAGCAGGCTTTTGGCGATTGGCGAGTCGTTTGAAATTTTTCCTTCAAACGGATCAGCTTCAGCGCTTCCGACAATCGTGTAAGATTCTTCTTCACCGTCCGGCAATTCGATAAATGATACGGTTTTTCCCAAACCGACTACATTTGAACCGCCGTCGTCCTCGATGATTTTCGCATTCCGGATCATGTTTTCAAGCGTCGTGATGCGCCCTTCCACAAATGCCTGTTCTTCTTTTGCAGAATCATACTCAGAGTTCTCTGACAGATCTCCGAAGCTTCTTGCGATTTTAATGCGTTCTACTACTTCTTTACGTTTAACCGTTTTCAATTGCTCTAATTCTTGTTCAAGTTTTTGTTTTCCTTCGTGAGTCATCGGAAAAACTTTTTCTTGTGCCATGTTCCTTCACTCCTTGGTGGTTGTCCCTCAACAATAACGTGTGATTATGTATGAGAGCATAAACGAAAAAATCAAGAATGAGAACACAGGGCAGTCCTCGTTCTTCTCTCCCATATAGGTACTGTTTATCTTAAACTGAATGTGTGTTTTCTGCAAATGTTTCGGTTTATAAACAGGGAAAGAAGGGAACTGTCTCATTCCCTTCCAGCCTATACATAATATGGTCTGAGTTATTTATGTCTATGCTATGGTATTACAAAATTGCATTTTGTTCAAGGATCGTTTGAATCTTCGTGACCATCAGATCGATTGCGACGTGGTTTTGCCCGCCTTCCGGAATAATGATGTCCGCGTAGCGTTTCGTCGGTTCAACAAACTGATTGTGCATCGGTCTGACGACGGACACATACTGCTCAATGACAGAATCGATTGAACGGCCTCTTTCGTTAATATCTCTCATAATCCGTCTGATGATACGGAGATCCGCGTCCGTGTCAACATAAAGTTTCATATCCATGAGGTCGCGAAGCCTTTTATCTTCGAGAACGAGAATGCCTTCCAGAATTATGACATCCTTCGGCTCAACCGGAATGGTTTCCTCAGAACGCGTATGCAGTTTATAATCATAAATCGGCTTTTCTATCGGCCGGTAATTCAAAAGCTCTTGAATATGCTCGATTAAATAGTCATTATCAAATGCGAGCGGGTGATCATAGTTTGTGTTCAGCCTTTCTTCAAACGGAAGATGGCTTTGGTCTTTATAATAAAGGTCTTGCTGGATCATTAAAATCGAGTGTCCTTTAAACTGTTCATAGATGGAACGGGTGACGCTTGTTTTTCCTGATCCGGAACCTCCTGCGATGCCTATAACTACAGGACTCTTACCCATTGGTGATTACTTCCCCTTTCTCATCATGTTGCTCGGATAAATCTTTTTGTCTACTTTAAATGTAACGATTTGCAGGGGATGGCGGGCAGCATCAAGCTCGTTTCCGTCTTCGTCCCAAATAGTGCCGATTGTGAATGTGAAATTGTCGATTTCAGGACCGAAAAATTCCACTTCGTCACCTTGTTTAAAGAAATTGCGCTGCTGGAGCGTCACCATTTGAGTGTCCTCGTTATACGCGAGCACGAGACCGGCAAAATCAAATGTTGTTTTCTTTCCGTGTTCACCGAACATCTGCTCTTCATACCCAGGCGTGCCTTCAAAGAAAGCAGGCGCGGTATCCCGGTTTGCACATTTGTCCAGCTCATCCAGCCATTCTTTTTGAATGACAAAGTTTTCAGGATCAGCGCAGTATGCGTCGATGACTTTGCGATACACGCTGACAACCGTCGCAACGTAATGAATTGATTTCATCCGGCCTTCAATTTTCAGGCTGTCGATGCCCATCTCGATCATTTGCGGAATGGATTCAATCAATTTTAAATCTTTCGGGCTCATCGCAAACGGAGCGTCTTCTTCATCATAGAGCGCGACCGCGTTTGCACCGTCTGTCTGATACAGGTCATAATCCCAGCGGCAGGACTGACAGCAGCCGCCGCGGTTGGAATCCCGGGCCGTCATGTGATTGCTCAGCACGCATCGGCCTGAATAAGCGATACACATGGCGCCGTGGATAAAGGTTTCAATTTCAATATCCACCTTTTCCTTCATTTCTTTAATTTCCAGTCCGCTCGTTTCACGGGCAAGCACCACGCGGTCAAGCCCTTCTTCTTTCCAGAACTGCACCGCTTTCCAGTTGGAAAGGGACTGCTGTGTGCTGAGGTGAATTTCTACATCCGGGGCCACTCTCCGGCATGTTTCAATAATCAGCGGATCAGCGACGATAATTCCGGCAACTTTTGCGTCTCCCAACGCTTTTAAGTATTCTTCCAGACCGTCCATATTTTCATTATGGGCGAAAATGTTTGTTGTCACATATATTTTTGCCCCGTATTTTTTGGCAAATTCTACGCCCTCTGCGATTTCTTCTATTGAGAAGTTATCCGCATTTGAGCGGAGTCCGTATTCCTGTCCTCCGATAAAAACCGCGTCCGCTCCGTAATGAACGGCAATTTTTAATTTTTCAAGGTTTCCTGCCGGAGCAAGGAGTTCAGGTTTTTTCGTAATGACGCGCTTTCCGTTTACGACTTTGGAAATGGTTTGATTTACGGCTGTCATCCGTTGCACCCTCCTTTTTAATAGACCGTTTCTTTAAAGAAGAATCCTGTGTCGATGCTTCTGTTCACAGGCTGAATGCTTTCAATCCGCTCTATCCAGCTCTCTTTTTTCTCTTCGTATGTCTCTCGGCTTTCGAAGCACAAATCGATTGCTTCTCTGTACATGCGGGTCACTTCAGTTAAGTATTCAGGAGACTTCAAAACTCCGTCGATTTTGAAAGAATCGATGCCGGCATCCATCAGGTCCTCTAATTCATCAATCATGCACACATCGTTCGGGCTCATGATGTGCGTGCCGTTTTCATCTTCAAAAATCGGGTATTTATTGCCCCGTTCCTTGTCATGCAGAAACATCCCCGCTTCTTTTTTCTTCTGTTCGATGTCCATGACTTTTCCCTGGTATTCGAAGTAATGGCCCACTAAAGAACGCTTCGATTGGAACATGCACGTCATTCCGTGGATTTGAATTTCAATTTCGACTTCGGCGTTTTCTTTTATGTCAATGATGCTGTCCATATTTAATTCCTTAGCCAGCACTGCCCGCCGTGCGCCTTTGCGTCCCCAGTAATTGCAGGAATAGTAGTTGGTTCCCGTTGTTTCCGTGCTCCAGTGCAGTTTAAGCTCGGGAGCCGCTTCACGCGCCGCCATTAAAACGGCCGGATCACCGAAAACAGCCGCATCAACGCCGGCCTCCTGCAAAAAGGCAAGATAGCCGTTCAGCTCGTCCACTTTTTCGTTGTGAAAAATAGCATTCACGGCGGCGTACACTTTCGCGCCTTCCTGATGAGCTGTCTTTACGGCTTCTTTTATATCTTCTCTTGAAAATTCACCGGCCAGTCTCAGGCCGTATCTCTGTTCTCCGACTAACAGGGCCGTTGCGCCCGCTTGAATGAGCGGAAGAATATCCTGTACAGAAGTCGGAGTCACCAAAAGTTCAGGTTTTTTCATGATCCTTCACCTCTTCTTTTTACTGATGGCGATGCCGTCTCCGACCGGCAGTATGACCGTTTGATAGTCAGGCCGGTCCATCAGCCATTGGTTATATTGATCAATTTTTTCAACAAGCTTCCGTCTTCTTTTCGGCTCAATGTCCGAGTGATTTTGTGCCACCAGTCCTTTAAACAGAACATTGTCCGTAAAAATGACTCCATCCGGCGCAAGCATCGGTTCATAGAGCTCAAAAAAGTTCGTGTACTGGCCTTTGGCCGCGTCGATAAAAATGGCATCATAAGGAGCCGTGACACGGACAGACTCAGAAAGTTCCAGCGCATCCCCGTGTATTACGTGAATCCGGTTTTCCATTTCAAAGTCTTTTATATTGTTCACAGCTTCTTCATAGCGTTTGTCGTCCCGTTCAATCGTGTAAATATTCGCATCCGGAAGCTCAAGCGCCATCCGTATGGCGGAATATCCGATTGCCGCGCCGATTTCCAAAATGTTTTTCGCCTGTTGAATCGACAGCATTTGAAGCAGCACTTCAATGCCCGCTTCTTCCATAATCGGAACATGGTGCTCTTTTGCATAGGCTTCAAGCTTTTTCACTTTATCAGGCCGAGGCTTCAGCATCGCGTTTATATACTCGTTTATTTGTTCATACCGATCATTCACGGCAAACAGCCTCCGTTCTAAAAAGGAGTGCCCCTGACGAATCCGCGGGGACACTCTCTTAAGACACTTCTTTATCCATAAGTAAACAACCCGATATATTTTATCATAAAACCTTTCAGAATGGAATAAAAGGAGAGCTTTTGCCCTCCTTTTATTCGCTGTCTTTATTGGAAATATACTTTTCCTTCGCTTTATTATGGTCTTTTAATGTTTTGGTGAAAACGACCTCGCCGTTTGATTTTGCAAGGAAATAGAGATAATTCGTTTTGTCAGGGCGGAGAGCCGCTTCCCATGATGAATCACCGGCATTTGCAATCGGTCCCGGCGGCAGCCCCTTATGTTTATACGTATTAAACGGAGAATCAATTTTCAGGTCTTTGTAGTAGACCCGGCTTTTATGCTTACCGGCCGCATATAATACCGTCGGGTCAGTCTGCAGCGGCATTTTTTCTTCGAGCCTGTTGTAAAAAACGCTGGCGATTTTGTGACGGTCGGCTTTGGCGGTGGCTTCTTCTTCAATAAGTGATGCCATCGTCAGAGCGTTATGGACGGAAAGTTTCTTTTTTACCAGTTCAGATTTATACGTTTCGATACGGGTGTTTGTTTCCTGAACCATTGCCGTCAGAATCGTGTCAAGCGATGCATCCGGATCATTAAACGGATATGTGGCCGGATACAGATAGCCTTCGAGCGGATGCTTGAGCTTCTTGTTTGAAAGCGCGTCCGTTATCGTATCAGGAAACTGTTTTTTCAGTTTGCCGATGAATGTTTTGTCATCCAGTTTCGCCATGATCTCTTCTTTTGAATATGATGTTTCTTTTGCGATCGCATCCGCAATCTGTGTAAGCTGTTTTCCTTCAGGAACGGAGATCTGAAAGGCATATCCCGTTGATCCCGCGGTCAGTTTTTTGATAATCGCATCCGCATCCATCCCTTTATTCAGGTGGTAAAATCCCGCCTGAAACCCGGAAGCGCCTTTATACTTCACATACAGCTGAAATGCTTTTTTGCTTTTGATGACATGCTGATCCTCAAGAATTTCAGCGATTGCCGAAACGGAAGAACCGCTCGGAATATTAATATTGACTGCCGTTTTGCTGCCTTTGTCAACCGGGGACAGCAGAGATTTTCCATAGAAAAAAGCACCGCCAATGATGATAAGCAGAGCGATCACGGAGGACAGTATTATCGTCGTTTTTTTGTTTTTACGCGGAAATGAATTTTTAGTCTGATTGATATTCATACAAGTATTTTCCTCCCAACAGCTCTTATACTACATGATTCATGTGCATTCGGCAATTTATTACAAAAAAAAGCCGAAGCGCATATGCGCTCCGGCTTTTTCTGTTCATTTTATTCTTCGTCTTCTTCCGCTAAAAACGTGTTCAGCGTTTCTTCGATCATTTCCCACTCTTCATCGGTTTCAATCGGCATCAGTTCGCCGTCTTCACCGTTTTCGTTCGGTTCGAAGCTTGAAGCGTGAATTTCGATTTCATCATCGTCTTGAGCATCAATCGGATAATAAAGTACGTAAGATTTGTTGAATGTGTCGTTTTCAAATGTGAACAGCACTTCGCAAAGCTGTTCGTTGCCTTGATCATCGACAATTGTAATGTGTTTTTCGCCGTGTTCCATTTCTTTTCACCTCTTAGTTTAAACTGTCCAGATATCCTTGAAGGATCATGACAGCCGCCATTTTATCAATGACTTTTTTTCGTTTTTGCCTGCTGACGTCAGCCGCGATCAGCATTTTTTCAGCCGCCATCGTCGTCAGACGCTCGTCCCACAGCACAACAGGGACATTGTACGCTGTTTCAAGCAGTTTCGCAAATGTTTGGCTGGCTTCGCCTCTCGGACCGATCGTCCCGTTCATGTTTTTCGGAAAACCGAGCACGATCTTCTCTACATTATAGTCTTTCATCAGCTCGGATAAACGGTCCAGACCGTAATCTCCTTCAGCCTCGTTTATTTTTATCGTCTCAATGCCTTGAGCGGTCCAGCCCATTTCATCGCTTAAAGCTACGCCGAGTGTTTTCGTTCCAAGATCAAGTCCCAATATTCTCATGAATGTATTTACGCCTCTTTATGCTGTTCTAGATAGGATTTTACCAATTCCTCGATTAATTCGTCACGTTCCAGTTTGCGAATTAAGTTCCGGGCGTCGCGATGCCTAGGAATGTATGCAGGATCTCCAGACAGCAAGTATCCGACAATCTGGTTGATAGGATTGTACCCCTTTTCCTGAAGCGCATCATATACCGTAATCAGCACTTCTTCGACGTTTGTTTCAGCAGAATCATCGGAGAAATTAAATTTCATCGTTTTATCAAACGAGCTCACCGTTTTGCACCTCTTTCCCAAATTCGCAGGCAAAGTTCAGCCTGAGGTCCTCATCTTATCATCATTCTACACTAGTTGAAAGGATTATAAAACGGATTTTATCCAATCTTCCGCAGATGCGAGCGCCTCTTCCAATTTTTCAGGCTGCTTTCCGCCGGCCTGCGCCATGTCCGGACGGCCTCCGCCTCCGCCTCCGCAGACTTCAGCCGCTTGTTTGACCATTTTGCCGGCGTGAAGGCCTTTTTCGATCAGGTCTTTCGTCACGCCTGCTGAAAGGTTGACTTTCCCGTTTTGCACGGCGCCGAGAATGATGACCGCAGAACCGAGCTTCGCTTTCAGATCATCCACCATAGTGCGAAGGTGGTTCATGTCTTTCGCATTTACTTTTTCAGCCAGCACTTTTACGCCGCCGATGTCTTTTACTTTAGACAGAATGGCTCCGGCTTCCACATTGCCGAGTTTGCTGAGCAATGATTCATTTTCTCTTTGCGCTTCCTTCAGCTCCGCTTGAAGAGACTGAATTCGCTTCGGTACGTCTTTTACGTTTGATTTCAGCTCGTCCGCAGCGTGCTGCAGAAGGCTGAGCTGGCTGTTCATTTCCTGATAAGCGCCTTTTCCTGTTACGGCTTCGATTCTTCGCGTACCTGCGCCGATCCCTGATTCGGATACGATTTTAAACAGACCGATTTCAGCCGTATTCGTGACATGGCATCCGCCGCAAAGCTCAAGGCTGTAATCTCCGACTTGTACGACGCGGACGATATCGCCGTATTTCTCGCCGAACAGGGCCATCGCGCCCATTTCTTTTGCTTCATTGATCGGTTTCAAATCAATCGCTACCGGAATACTCTCCCAGATTTTTTCGTTGACGATTCCTTCAATGCGTTCAAGTTCTTCTTTCGTCACTTGACCGAAATGAGAGAAGTCAAAACGCAGACGGTTTTCGGTAACGAGTGAACCCGCTTGGTTGACATGTGTGCCGAGAACGTCTTTCAGCGCCTGGTGCAGAAGGTGGGTAGCCGTATGGTTTTTCACCACGCCGCTTCTCATTTGATCTTCCACTTCAGCCGTCACGCTTGCGCCTTTTTGAATCGTGCCGCTATCCACCGTGCCTTCGTGTACATGCTGACCGTTCGGAGCTTTTTTCACGTCTTTAATGGTTACGACAGCCTGCTCGCTTCTCAGCACTCCTCTGTCACCGATCTGTCCGCCGCTTTCAGCATAGAAAGGCGTTTTGTCAAGAAGGATTTGGACGGTATCCCCTTCATGCGCCTCGCTGATTAATTGCCCGTCGTGAAGAAGCTCGATCACCTTCGCTTCAGCTTTTACGGCACTGTAGCCGACAAATGTGCTTTCTGCGGTAATGTCGCGCAATGCGCCGCCCTGAACCTGCATGCTTCCTACATCTTGGCGCGCATTTCTCGCCCGTTCACGCTGTTTTTCCATTTCGGCTTCAAAGCCTCTATGGTCAACTTTCATTTGCTCATCTTCCGCGTATTCCTCCGTTAATTCAACCGGGAATCCGTACGTATCGTACAGTTTGAATACGTCTTTTCCGGAGATGATGCCGCTGCCTTTTTCCTTCTCTTTCTTTATCACGTCGGATAAAATGGCCAGACCTTCGTTTAATGTTTCATGGAAGCGCTCTTCCTCCGTTTTGATGACTTTGGCGATAAACTCTTGCTTTTCTTTCACCTCCGGATAGAAAGCGTCCATAATTCCTGCAACAGTCGGTACCAGCTCGTACATAAACGGACGGCTGATACCGATGGTTTTCGCGTATCGCACAGCCCGGCGCAAGAGGCGTCTCAGTACATACCCGCGCCCTTCATTTGACGGCAGAGCTCCGTCGCTTACCGCAAATGCGACCGTTCTGATATGATCGGCAATCACTTTAAAAGCCGTATCCTTCGCTGCGTCCTTTCCGTAAACATCTCCGGAAATGCGCTCTGTCGCTTCAATAATCGGCATAAACAAATCAGTGTCAAAGTTTGTCGGGACGTCCTGAATCACGGAGACCATCCGTTCAAGCCCCATGCCCGTATCAATGTTTTTCTTCGGAAGCGGTGTGTACGTGCCGTCCGGATTGTGGTTGAACTCTGAGAATACCAGGTTCCATACTTCAAGATAGCGGTCATTTTCGCCGCCCGGATACAATTCAGAATCTGACGGGTCATTGCCGTATTTCTCGCCGCGGTCATAGAAAATTTCCGTATTCGGTCCGCTCGGGCCTTCGCCGATATCCCAGAAGTTCCCTTCCAGACGGATGATTCTTTCTTCCGGAACGCCGATTTTTTCCGCCCATAGCGTATAAGCTTCTTCATCCTCAGGGTGAACCGTTACAGACAGCAGCTCCGGATCAAAGCCGATCCACTTTTCGCTCGTTAAAAACTCCCATGCCCACGTGATGGCTTCTTCTTTAAAATAATCACCGATGGAAAAGTTTCCGAGCATCTCAAAGAACGTGTGGTGGCGCGCCGTTTTCCCCACATTTTCAATATCATTTGTGCGGATTGATTTTTGCGCGTTTACAATTCTCGGATTCTCCGGCACAACGCGGCCGTCAAAGTATTTTTTCAGCGTCGCAACGCCGCTGTTGATCCATAATAAAGACGGATCTTCATGCGGAACCAATGAGGCGCTCGGTTCAACGGCATGGCCTTTTTCTTTAAAGAAATCTAAAAACATTTGACGCACTTCAGCAGAAGTTAAGTGTTTCATCTATATTCCTCCTTATCACTACCCGAAATTCTCTTTTGCGACAGCAAAAAAGCTCTCTCCCTATGCAAACCATGCGTTCACACAGGGACGAGAGCTGTCTCGCGGTACCACCCTGATTACAGGCCGAAAAAGGCCTGTCACCTTTCATCCCGTAACGCAGGACTGCGGCAGCCTTTAACTGCACTCAGGATTAGCTTCGGCCGATCTTCTGCTGAAGCTCCTTTCAGCGTATCGGAGCTTCTCTCTTAAACAGGGCTTCGGCGTACTCATATCCGTCACTCGAGATTCGTATGTATTCTACTCGAAATTATAGACAAGCAGAACCCGAATGTCAATGTTCCGTCCTGATCCGCAAAAAGTGAATGGCCGTCACTTTTAAAACGGCTGCCGCCGGAACAGCGAGAATCATGCCGGGAATGCCCGCGAGCTCTCCTCCGGCAAGGAGCGCCAGCATGATCACGACGGGGTGCATTCTGAGACTGCGCCCAACAATAAGCGGGCTCAAAATGTTTCCTTCTATAAATTGCAGAATAAAAATCGTGACGATTACGATGATCACAGCTTTAGCAGAAATCGCCAGCGAAAGGAGCAGCGCCGGTACAGCGCCGATAAACGGACCGAAATACGGGATGACATTCGTAATCCCGATGGCAAGGCCCAAAATCAGCGGGTAAGGAAGCCCGAACAGCCAAAATGAAACGCCGGCTATTAACCCGAGCAAAAAACAAACGAGAAGCTGACCGCGGATGTAATCACCGAGAGAGTCGTCCACATCCCGCAGAAATTCACTCCCCCTTTTTCTCCAGGACTTCGGCGTCAAATACCAGACTGTCTTTTTCATGACGTCTATATCCTTCACCATATAGAACACGAGAAAAGGAATCGTCGCCGCGATCAGGATATAATCAAGCACGAAACGGATGCTTCTGATCGTGCTTTCAATCGTGCCGGCAAGAAACGTTTCTGTCTGCTGAATCATTTTGTCCATCCGATGGTGCATGCCGTCAGGCCAATGATCCGTGTGATTATGCAGATGCGTCAGCATGCTGTTGTAGTTTTTGGCAAGACCGGGAATGCTCTCAGACAGATCCTGCAGCTGTTCAATTAAAACAGGAACCCCTTTATAAACCCCCCAGCCGATTCCGCCGAAAAACAGGCAATAAATCAGAAGCAGGCTTAAAGTTCTAGGCATCCCTTTTCTATGAAGCCATTCAGTAATCGGAAGTAAAAGATAAGCAATAAATACTGCGATGAATATAGGAATAAAGAGAGATTTTATAACAAGCCAAATGGGAGACCATAACATATCGAGCATGCAAAAGACATACACTGTTAACAAAACGAGCAGACATACAGCCGTCCACATTAAGAGCTGCAGCGGTTTTTGAAGCATGACGTTTCACCTCTTGCTTTATCTTTTGACAGAAAGCCGGAATTATTCCCGTTTCATAAACTCCGCCTTATGACGCAGACCTCTTGACGGAAATAATTATCAGAAATTACGAAATAATCTAAATAATATTCATAAAAATCTGTATAACCATCGTAATGTGTTAAAGGATTTCAAAAACTGTCCAGTCAATATGACTCTTGTTTTTTTAAGGAGGATGGCCATGATTTCATTTCAGGATGTAAATAAGCACTACGGACATTTCCACGTGCTGAAAAACATTAATCTGCACATTAAAAAAGGGGAAGTCGTCGTTATCATCGGACCTTCAGGATCGGGAAAAAGTACGCTTCTCCGCTGCATTAATCAGCTGGAAACAGTTGATGGAGGCGCCTTAACGGTAAACGGCGTCTCCATCCATGACAAGAAAACGGATATAAATAAAGTCCGCCGCAATATCGGCATGGTGTTTCAGCATTTTCATCTGTACCCGCACAAAACCGTTCTGCAAAACATCATGCTCGCACCGATCAAAGTGCTTAAGCAATCAAAAGAAGAAGCAAAAAAAACGGCCTTATACTATTTGAAAAAAGTCGGTATACCGGAAAAAGCGGACGCTTATCCTTCACAGCTTTCCGGCGGCCAGCAGCAGCGTGTCGCCATCGCCAGGGGGCTTGCGATGAAGCCCGAAATTATGCTGTTTGACGAACCTACATCCGCGCTTGATCCGGAAATGATCGGGGAAGTGCTGGATGTCATGAAAACACTCGCAAAAGAAGGCATGACCATGGCAGTCGTCACACATGAAATGGGATTCGCAAAAGAAGTGGCGGACCGCATCGTGTTTATCGACGGCGGAGCCATCTTAGAAGAAGCTGCACCGGCTGAATTTTACGAAAGCCCCCGTGAAGAGAGGGCGCGTTTATTCTTAAGCCGTATTTTAAATCACTGAAAAGAAACGGAGGAGCGCTTATGTCACGCGTAACAAAATGGTTGTCATTCGGATTGATATCACTGCTGGCCGTCTTTATGCTGGCAGCCTGCGGAGGGAAAGAAACGTCCGGGGATTCAAAAGGAACGGGAAAAGACACGTTAGCCTCTATTAAAGACAGAGACAAAATCATCTTCGGCGTCAAAACCGACACGAGGTTATTCGGGCTGAAAAACCCAAGCTCCGGTGATATTGAAGGCTTCGATATTGATATCTCAAAACAGCTCGCAAAAGATATTCTGGGGGATGAGAAGAAAGCGGAATTTAAAGAAGTGACGTCAAAAACGAGAATTCCAATGCTGCAAAACGGCGATATCGACGCCATCACCGCCACGATGACGATAACGGATGAGCGGAAAAAAGAAGTTGATTTCTCAGATGTTTATTTTGAAGCAGGGCAATCCCTGCTCGTCAAAAAAGGAAGCAGCATCAAAAGCACCGAAGACTTGGGAAAAGGCTCAAAAGTATTGGCGGTAAAAGGCTCTACTTCCTCACAAAACATCAGAGAAAAAGCGCCTGACGCCTCAGTGCTGGAATTTGAAAATTACGCCGAAGCGTTCACCGCGCTAAAAGCGGGACAGGGAGATGCGCTCACAACCGATAATGCGATTTTATACGGCATGGCGGATGAAAATAAACAATATCAGCTGACAGGCGAAACCTTCACCGATGAACCTTACGGAATCGCCGTCAAAAAAGGCCAATCCGGACTTATCAAGGAAATCAACGCCTCTTTGAAAAAAATGAAAGCCGACGGCAGGTACGAAAAAATCTATAAAAAATGGATTAAAGAAGAACCGGCAAAATAGAAAGGACCGCGGGATGAGCAGGCATGCTCATCCCCGTTTTATAAGGAGTGACATAGATGAACTTTTCAATTTTAACGGAAAACTTCGATATGTATATGGACGGTTTCCTGCACACATTGCTTGCGAGCTTCATCGCGCTGGCAGGCAGCTTTGCGCTGGGCGTTCTGATCGCAGTCATGAGAATCACGGCTTTCAAACCCCTTCAATGGATCGGCACTGCGTATGTGGAATTTATCCGCAACATCCCGCTTCTCCTCATCACATTCGTTTTTTATTTCGGACTTCCGAACGCCGGGCTGAGACTGGACGGCTTTCAGGCGGGAACGATTGCGCTGACGATTTACACGTCGGCCTTTATCGCAGAAGCTATCAGAGCCGGAATTCTGACTGTCTCCAAAGGGCAGATGGAAGCGGCCAGATCGTCAGGCTTCACCTACAGTCAGGCGATGAGATACGTCATTCTTCCTCAGGCCGTAAAAATCGTGATTCCCCCGCTCGGAAACCAATTTCTCAACCTTGTCAAAAACTCATCAATACTCGGAGTGGTGGCGGGACTCGATTTGATGTATCAGGCGGATCTCGTTTCCTCAAGTACTCTTGTCGTGTTTGATGTGTATATTTTCGTCGCGCTTTTTTATTTGATAGTAACGATCCCGCTCAGCATCGGGGTTCACTATTTGGAAAGACGTCTCGGAAAGAGTTATTAGAGAAGGAGAGTGAAAAACATGGATTTTAGCGGCGCCTATACACCTGACCATCTGCTGTTTTTATGGGACGGCTTTTTGGTCACACTTTATGTTGCGCTGATCTCCATTGTCCTGAGTTTTATTTTCGGGCTTGCCGCCGGCACTTTGCGCTATGCGAAAATTCCTATCGTCTCGGGCATTATAGCGGCCATTGTGGAAACCATCCGCAACCTGCCGCTGTTATTAATCATTTTCTTTACGTTTTTTGCCCTTCCGGAAATCGGGATCAAACTGGAAATTACCGCGGCCGCCATCACGGCGCTGACGATTTTTGAATCGGCTATGCTGTCAGAAATCATCAGAAGCGGTTTGCAATCCGTTGACAAAGGACAGATTGAAGCGGCGCGTTCTTCAGGACTGACGTACACGCAGACTCTTTTTCTCGTCGTCATGCCGCAGGCGCTCAGGCGTATGGTTCCTCCGATTGTGAGCCAGTTTATTTCTTTATTAAAGGATACGTCACTTGCGGTCGTCATCGCTCTGCCCGAACTGATTCATAACGCGCAGATTTTAAACGGACAAAGCGCTGACGGAGGGTATTTTTTCCCGATCTTTCTGCTGGCGGCCCTGATGTATTTCGCGGTCAATTACAGCCTGTCTCTCGCAGCCAGACGGCTGGAAGCGAGACAAACGTAAAAAGGATACTTCCGGAGAAGTATCCTTTTTTCTGCTTAAAACATTTTCATGACTCGTCTTCTCATCCGTTTCATACCTTTTTTATTCAGCATATCGGACTGAGAAGCCATACGATACATAACGGCTCCAGCTCCTAAAGCCAACAGAGAGGTCATTGTTCTGCCCATCGCGCGTATCTCCTTTCAACTTTAAAAATTGATACTGCGTTCGTCTTCAGAAAACAAATCATCAAGACTGCTTAACGTGCCGTCTTCCTCTACTTGATGTGTCGCAATTTTGCCTTTGGCCACTGTCAGCTCAATGAAGCAGCCCCAGCAATAGTATTGGTTTACGCCGATTTTGCCGATATCTTTACTTTTGCAGTTCGGACATACAAGCACAGACTACACCTCTTATCCGTTCAGGACGATGCCTTCTTTCCCCGCTTCAATAAGCGTATCGGCGGCGCGGCGCACTTGGCGTCTGCCAGCCAGATCTGAAAAGAAGCCGTCCGAGAGTTCATATGCTACGATTATGCCCCTGTCCAAACAAAAGTATACATCTTCCAGCAAACCGAACATTTCACCATCAGGCGATTTCACCGGCTGCATCTTAATCTGTTCAAAAGTGAAACAGCTCTTCGGCAAAGGCTGCAAATGAGCATGACCGGCAGCTACGGCTTCTTGATCCATCTCTTTTATATCACTTGCCTCTAAAAAAAGATGGCGGTTGTGAAACAGGCGTTTCTGCTCCAGCACGAAACCGAGAAACCGGCCGTCCAGAGAGAAACAAACATCCGATATCATCCCGAGACTGCGCCCGGAGTTTTCGTCATATACTGTTCGTCCTTCAGCTGCATGGCATGTTCTCAAAGTGTGATCAACCACCTTTTGTTGAACACGTATAGGTTTTGCCAAGAAGCCGGGCAGCATACTTTGAAATGACTTCCACAGGCGAAAACCCGGCGCATAAACATGTGCCGGGTTTTATTTACGCTTTTTCTTCCATAAAGTCAAACGGCGTGATGCCTTCCATTCCGATGTTCGCATCATATACACTGAACGGCAGCTCTTTTTGCAGGGCGGCCAGTTCTGCATCCATCTCTTCAGTCTGCTCTGTGAGCCTGTTTTTAAGCGACGTCTGTCTGACGGTGGCATCATTGTTTTTGACGCCCCATTCAAGCGCTTCTTCTTCTCCGCAAAGAATCAGAAATTTTTTCGCTCTTGTTATGGCGGTATAAAGCAGATTTCTCCTGAGCATTCGATAATAGCCTTTGACGACAGGCAGGACGACAATCGGGAATTCGCTTCCCTGCGACTTATGAATGGAACAGCAGTAAGCATGGGTAAACTGGCTGAAATCCTTTTTCGTAAAGGTGATTTCGTTGCCGTCAAACGAGACGACGACCATGTCTTCTTTTTCCGTATTTTCTTTGGCATAAAAAATGGACACGATTTCGCCGATATCGCCGTTAAACACATTGTTTTCCGGCTGGTTGACAAGCTGTAATATTTTATCGCCCGTCCTGTAGACGACATCACCGAATTTCAGCTCCCGCCTGTTTTCTTTCGGCGGATTCATGATGTCTTGAAGAAGCATATTCAGCTCGTTAATTCCCGCTTTTCCCCTGTACATCGGGGCGAGCGCTTGAATATCCCTGGAGGTATACCCCTTTTTTAACGCGTTCGAGACGACCTGATCCACGACTTCTTTAATCTGTGAAGAATTACAGCGGATAAATGAGCGGTCCTTTGTCGGCGCGGTCAGCCCTTTTGGAAGCAGTCCTTTTTTCATATCATGCGCAAGTTCCACAATGGATGATCCTTCAGCCTGACGGTAAATATCTGTCAGACGCACGGTCGGCAGCACCTCAGAAGCCAAAAGGTCTCTGAGCACCTGCCCCGGTCCTACTGAAGGAAGCTGGTCTTCATCACCGACGACAATGAGCTGAATGTGCTTAGGAAGCGCCTTAAACAAATGGCTGGCGAGCCAGATATCGAGCATACTCGCTTCGTCTATAATGATCAGTTTCCCTTCAATCGGCTGATCTTCATTGTAGGTAAAGCCTTCAGCGCCATTCCAGCCGAGCAGCCTGTGAATCGTAACAGCCGGCAGCCCCGTAGATTCGCTCATCCGTTTTGCGGCTCTTCCCGTCGGCGCGGCAAGCAGCACCGGGAACGTCTCGTCTTTTTTATAATCACCGGGGTCAAGCGATACTCCGTGCAGTTCACTGTATAATTCCACGATTCCTTTAATAACGGTCGTTTTCCCCGTCCCGGGTCCTCCGGTCAATAAAAGCATCGGTGAAGACAGCGCTTTTTGAATGGCATCCTTTTGGCTTGGTGCGTATTGAACATTCATCCGTTCTTCCAGTTCACCGAGTGCAAGCAGAAATTCCGATTCAGGAAATTGATCGGCATACTCCGTCTGAGCCGCAATGTCGAGCACGCGTTTTGCGACATTTTGTTCGGCGTAAAACAAGGACGGAAAATAGCAGCGCTCTCCTTCTATGACGATATCCTTACTCTCCCCGAGGGCGATGATGCCGTCAGCCGCATCCATCTCCGTGACGCGGCCGCCTTCAGCTGACTGATTCAGGAGCGTTTGCGTATTGATAATCAGCTGCTTTGTCTCTATGTACGTATGGCCTTCTGAAAGACAGGTCGATTCAATCGTATATAAGATTGCCGCTTTGATCCGCTCCGGGTGGTTTCCTGACAGACCCATTTTTCCGCCCAGCTCGTCAGCTTTCACAAAGCCGATGCCTTCAACGTCTTTTACAAGCTGATAAGGATTTTCCTGAATTTTCTCCAGGGTTTCCGTTTCGTAGGCCTGATATATTTTCATTGATAGCTGGGGCCCGAAACCGTATTGGTTCAGAGAGATCATAATCTGCTCAAGCCCCTGATGCCGCTGCAGCTCTCCGGCAAGCTTATCCGCTTTCTTTTTCGACATTTTCGGCACATCGTAAAGCACCGACGCATCCGTCAGAATTTTATTGAGCGCGCCGTCACCGAGCTTTTTGACGATTTCTTCCGCCGTTTTTTTTCCGATTCCTTCAAACAGATCACTTGATAAATAGTGAATGATCCCTTCTTTTGTGGTCGGAATTTCTTTTTTAAAGTGTTCAGCCTGAAATTGCAGGCCGAACTTAGGATGCGTGGCGGTTTTTCCGTAAAATGTGTAGGTCTCATCTTCTTGCAGCAGAGGGAAGTAGCCCGTTACGGATACGACCTTGTCTTCGATCGCCTCAGACGTTTCTGCAACTTTGACTTTCAGCACTGTATACAGGTTGGTGTCATTATGATAAATGACCGTATGAATGACGCCTTTTACATACGGCTGTTCTTCGATGTTCAGCTGGTCCACGAGCCTTCCCTCCTTTTGTTATGACTGGGTGATAAGCTGTTTCGCATGAAGCGCAAGCATATGATCAGGCTGTATGCCGATTGCGCCTTCCAGCATCTCAAGCGCCTTTTCACGATTTTCTTTGTACGCGTAAGCGACTCCGGCATTATAAAATGCGTCCGCGTGGCTTGGGTCCTGCTCGATCACCGTCTCAAACTGCGCCAGAGCTTCATCCAGCATTTCTTCATTTGCGAGGCACATTCCGAACTGGAAGCGTGCTTCCGTGTCATTTTCGTTTAATTCAACGGCACGCTGCAAATACGGCAGTGCAAGCTTCGGCCGCTCTAATTTAACGAGAACGGTCCCCAGCATATAAAACAAATCTCCGTTTTCCATTCCGGAGCGAAGCGCTTTTTCAAACATATCCTTCGCTTCGGAAAACGATTCTTTCATCACATATACGTTTCCCGCACCGTAATAAGCGGCTGCCGCCGAATTGTCCAATTCGAGCGCTCTGTTATAGAATGCAAGCGCCCGTTCGAGTTCGTTCACAGAAGAAAGCAGATTTGCGAAGTTGATATACGGCACCGGATCTTGGCCGTTTTCCTCAATCGCTTTCGTAAAAGCCTCTGCCGCTTTTTCAAAATCGCCCTCCTGCATGGCGTCAATCCCGATTTTATTATAATCCATTTTTAACTTCCTTTCGCTAAAAAACCCCAACATGCGAGTTGAGGTTTTTTACATGTGTTATACGTACCACAGTTTTGTTCCGTCTTTATAAACGTCATCTATCGTTCCGCCGCCGAGGCACTCTTCTCCGTCATAAAAAACGACGGCTTGTCCCGGCGTAACGGCGCGTACCTGCCCGTCAAAAATGACTTCCGCTTCATCATCACCCGTCATTTTCACCGTTACTTTGTGATCTTCCTGACGGTAGCGGAATTTCGCCGTGCATGTCATTTCGCCGCCGTCCATCAGACCGGGACGCGTCCAGCTGACATTTGTCGCCGTGATCTTATCGGAATACAGAAGCGGATTATGGAATCCTTGATCAACATACAGAATGTTTTTTTCAAGATCTTTACCGACGGCGAACCACGGCTCGCCGCTTCCGCCGATTCCAAGACCGTGGCGCTGTCCGATTGTATAATACATCAGACCGTCATGACGCCCTTTTACTTCTCCGTCCATTGTCATCATATCGCCCGGCTGAGCGGGGAGATATTGGCTGAGAAACGTTTTGAAGTTGCGTTCGCCGATAAAGCAGATTCCCGTGCTGTCTTTTTTCGCAGCTGTCGCAAGTTCCGCTTCTTTGGCGATTTCCCGCACGCGGCTTTTTTGCAGATCACCGATCGGGAACATGACTTTGCTGAGCTGTTCCTGATTGAGCTGATTCAGAAAATAAGTCTGGTCCTTGTTTTCATCCAGACCGCGGAGCATGCGCACTGTACCTGCGCTTCTGTCCACGCGGGCGTAATGGCCCGTCGCAAGATAATCCGCGCCGAGTGACAGAGCATGATCCAAGAAAGCCTTAAACTTAATTTCTTTATTGCACATGACATCCGGATTGGGGGTTCTTCCGGCTTTATATTCATCAAGGAAATATTGAAATACCTTTTCCCAATATTGCTTCTCAAAATTGACGGCATAATACGGAACTCCGATCTGGTTGCAGACCCGGATGACGTCTTCATAATCTTCCGTCGCCGTGCAAAAACCGTTTTCGTCCGTATCATCCCAGTTTTTCATAAAGATTCCGATTACATCGTAGCCCTGCTCCTTCAGCAGAAGGGCCGCCACGGAAGAGTCCACGCCGCCGGACATGCCGACTACGACTCTTGTATCCTCCGGCCGTTTTTCCATTTGCATTCACTCCATTAAAAACGTAAGTCCGCCGTTTTAAGCAAGCCGTTTAACGACGGCGGCAAGCTTTTCGGCGGCTGTTTCGATTTGTTCCGCCGTATTGCCGAGGCCGAAGCTGAGGCGGATTGACGAAGTCAGCCTGCCGCTCTCACTTCCGAACATGGCCGTAAGCACATGGGACGGAAGAACGGATCCCGCTGTACAAGCAGATCCGCTGGAGACGGCAATGCCTTCCATGTCAAGATTGACCAGCAGCGCTTCCACCGGCACACCGGGAAAGTAAAGGTTTAAAATATGAGGCAGGCATTTCTCGGCATCTCCGTTCACCTCCGCTGTAACGCCGGATTTTTCCAGCGTGCTCATGATAATGTTCTTAAACTCCTTATACTTCGCTGTTTTCTCTTCCCTCTCACGGTTTGAAAGGACGACCGCTTCTTTTAAGCCGGCGATGCCCGGTACATTTTCCGTCCCCGCGCGGCGCTTTCGTTCCTGCTCTCCCCCGAGAAGAATCGGTGACAGCTTCACCTCTTGATTTACATATAAAAAGCCTGTCCCTTTAGGCCCGTTAAGCTTGTGACCGGAAACAGACAGCATGTCAATTCTGCTTTTTTTCACGTCAATCGGCATATAACCGAATGCCTGGACGGCATCTGTGTGAAAATAGGCCTGATGCCCGCTTAACAGCTCTCCGATTTCGTCAATCGGCTGAATGGTTCCGACTTCGTTATTGCCATACATGACGGTAACAAGGATTGTATCATCACGGAGCGCTTCTTTCACCTGATTTGCACTGATCCGTCCTGAAGGGCCGGGGATGAGGTATGTCACCTCAAAGCCGTCTTCTTCCAGCTTTTCGCAGGCGTGCAATACAGCATGATGCTCAACAGCGGTCGTAATGATATGCTTTCCTTCATTTTTCCGGGCGGCAGCCGTTCCGAAAATCGCCAAATTATCAGCCTCCGTGCCGCCGCTTGTGAAAATAATTTCCTGTTCTTTCGCACTGATTTCGCGCGCGATGTCCGCTCTCGCTTCATCGACCCATTTCCGGGATTCTCTCCCGAATGAATGAATGCTTGACGGGTTGCCGAAACTGCCGAAGAAATGGGGCTTCATTTCTTCGAGCACACGCTCATCCATCGGGGAAGTCGCGGCATGATCTAAATAAATCCGTTCCATTGTCTGTACACCTCTGGTTTAAATATAGAACATATAAGCTTCCTGCTCGCCGTCCGTGTAGCTCGCAAGGTCTTCTAACGTCGTGCTGTCCAGCACGTCTTTTACAGCGTCGCGGATGCGGATCCATAACTCCCGCTTGGCAGGCTCTTCATCCTCAAGCACTTCTACCGGGCTGATCGGCCCTTCCAGCACTCTGATAATGTCTCCGGCCGTTATCTCTTCAGGCCGGCCCCCGAGCACGTAACCCCCGTAAGCGCCTCTGATGCTTTTTACGAGTCCCGCGTTTCTGAGCGGTGATACAAGCTGTTCCAAGTAATGCTCAGAAAGGCTGTTTGTTTGGGCGATGCTTTTGAGCGACGTCGGACCGTCTCCGTGCTTTTTCGCCAATTCAATCATAATGGTGAGCCCGTATCTTCCCTTTGTCGATATTTTCAATATGAACACCCCAGTCAATTCTAATTGTTAATTTATACAAGTAAATGGATATGAATAATCTGTTTAGTATCTTATAGACCAACTGTTATTATAACATAACTTATCCTAATTTTCATTGAAACACGGGGCCCGCCGCAATTCGCTTTTCTAATCGTCCGTTTTCCGTTACCCTGTATATGTAAGGAGAGATGTTCATGAAACCATTGGCGTATCGGATGCGGCCTGCCAATATCGAAGACATTATCGGCCAGGAACATTTGGTCAAAGAAGATAAAATCATCGGCAGAATGGTGCGTGCAAAGCACTTATCATCCATGATCCTGTACGGACCGCCGGGCATCGGAAAAACGTCCATCGCCACAGCGATCGCAGGATCGACAAGCATCGCATTCAGGAAATTGAATGCCGTCATTCATAATAAAAAAGACATGGAGATTGTCGTACAGGAAGCGAAAATGTCAGGCCAGGTCATTTTAATCCTTGACGAAGTGCACAGGCTTGATAAGGGAAAGCAGGATTTTCTGCTGCCCTATTTAGAAAACGGCATGATTATTTTAATCGGCGCGACGACCGCCAACCCTTATCATGCCATTAACCCGGCCATCAGAAGCCGGACCCAGATATTTGAGCTCGAACCGTTAACACCCGATCTGATCAAACAGGCATTGAAAAGAGCGCTCACAGATGAACACCGGGGACTCGGTTCCTACAGCGTTTCGGTGGACGACGACGCGATGGATCATTTCGCACAAGGGTGCGGAGGAGACGTCCGCTCCGCTTTGAACGCACTGGAGCTTGCCGTGCTCTCCACAAAGGAATCAAGCGACGGCACGATCCGGATTACACGGGAAACGGCGGAAGAATGTCTGCAGAAAAAAAGCTATACCCATGATAAAAACGGCGATGCGCATTATGACGTCTTATCCGCCTTCCAAAAATCGATACGAGGCTCGGACGCAAACGCCGCCCTTCATTATCTGGCCCGTCTGATCGAAGCCGGAGACCTTGAAAGCATATCAAGAAGGCTTCTCGTGATCGCCTATGAAGATATCGGCCTCGCAAGCCCGCAGGCAGGCCCCCGGGTGCTGAGCGCGATTCAGACCGCAGAACGGATCGGCTTTCCGGAAGCGAGAATTCCGCTGGCCAATGCGGTAATCGAATTATGCCTCTCGCCAAAATCAAACTCCGCCATCTCAGCCGTTGATGAGGCGCTCAAAGACATCAGGACGGGTAAAATCGGCGATGTGCCGAAACATTTAAAAGACGCCCACTATAAAGGGGCCCAAGAGCTCGGACGCGGGATCGGCTATCAATATCCTCACGATTTCGAGAACGGATGGGTCGAACAGCAATATTTGCCTGATCCGTTAAAAAACAAGCAATACTATAAACCGAAACAAACGGGGAAATTTGAAGCCGCCATAAAGCAAGTGTATGAAAAACTGATGAAGCAGAAAAAATAACCGGACAAGGACACCCTATGTGTTCTTGTCTTTTTTGATACCGGCCAAAATCTTTCGTGTAAACGGCGGATTCAAATAAAAAACAGCCTTTCCTGAAGAAGGCTGTTTTTCTTTTTATTTATCTTTAACCCGTTTAATGTCGATGTCCTTTAAGAGCTCCATGACAACATGTCCGCCCATAATCAGACCGGCCACTGACGGAACCCAGGCGTTGGAAGACGGCGGCATTTGCGCTTTACGGATTTTCGCTTCATCATTCCCGACTTCTTTTCTGACGTCTTCACGGATGACGATCGGGCTTTCATCAGAAAAAATGACCTGTACGCCTTTTTTAATGCCCTCTTTGCGAAGCCTTGTGCGGACGACTTTGGCAATCGGATCGGTATGGGTTTTTGAAATATCAGCAATCTGAAAGCGTGTCGGGTCTGTTTTATTCGCCGCTCCCATGCTTGAAATCAGCGGAACATTCCGTTTCAGACATTCTTTCATCAGATGAATTTTATAATGAATCGTATCCGACGCGTCAATGACGTAATCGAGCGGATGCTCAAAGAACTGCTCATACGTCTCTTCCGTATAAAACATTTTTAAGGCGACGACGTCACAATCCGGATTAATATCCGCGATCCGCTCTTTCATCAAGTCTGTTTTCGGCTGTCCCACCGTCGACAAGAGCGCATGCAGCTGGCGGTTTACGTTTGTAATGTCAACATCATCTTTATCGACAAGCACGATCCGCCCCACTCCGGACCTCGCCAATGCTTCGGCTGCGAATGAACCGACTCCGCCGACGCCGAGAACGGCCACCGTGCTGTTTTTTAACGTGTCCAGCCCTTCTTTTCCAATCGCTAGCTCATTTCTGGAAAACTGATGTAACAAGAACCTCACTCCACATTCTGGTTTTATAAACTCGGCTTGTCAAAAAGCCGCTGGTTTTAGCGCACAAAAAATAAAGTCCCAATTGTGCCGTTGCAGCTTTCCTTCGTTTTGAACCCGCTCTCAGCAGGTGGGTGCCCTTTTTTAAATCTTGTAAGTCCTCTTAACGAATGAAAAGAGGCATGTACGCCATTTAAAAATGCGGGCTCCCAAATCAAAAAAATGTTCGGTCAAAACTAGGTGTACAACTAACACATCAGGACTTTATTTAACTTGTCAAAATCATATCACAGCAGATTTTGATTTTCAAGAAACAAACTGCTGATCTTTACTGTTTCACTTTTCTTTTGACAGAAAGGTGAAGTTCTTCAAGCTGGGCGTCGCTCACTTCGCCGGGCGCTTCCGTAAGAAGGCAGCTTGCGCTTGCCGTTTTCGGAAAAGCGATCGTATCTCTTAAGTTTGTGCGGCCTGCAAGAAGCATAACCAAACGGTCTAAGCCGAGCGCGATTCCGCCGTGCGGAGGGGCGCCGTATTCAAAGGCTTCAAGAAGGTATCCGAACTCCTCCTCCGCTTCTTCTTTTGTAAAGCCGAGAAGCCCGAACATTTTTTCCTGAACGTCTTTTTCAAAAATACGGATTGAGCCTCCGCCGAGTTCATAGCCGTTTAAGACAAGGTCGTAAGCCTGCGCTTTCATATCTTCAGGCGCCGTTTCAATCAGGTCAAGATCTTCACGGACAGGCATTGTAAACGGGTGGTGAGCCGCATAGAAACGGCCTTCTTCCTCGTCATGCTCCAGTAACGGCCAGTCCACAACCCACAGGAAGTTGAAGAGGCTTTCGTCAATCAGGCCGCGTTCTTTGCCGAGCTTTAAGCGAAGCGCGCCGAGGGATTGAGCCACAACCTCAAACTTATCAGCCCCGAACAGGAGCAGATCGCCTTCAGAAGCATCAAGCGCTTCAGCCAGTTTTGCCTGCTTCTCTTCATCAAAGAATTTCGCAATCGGGCCTTTTACGCCGTCAGCTTCAACTTTCACCCAAGCGAGACCTTTCGCGCCGTAATTTCCGGCAAAAACGCCGAGCGCATCGATATCTTTTCTGGAATAGTCGCCGGCAGCGCCTTTGACATTGATCGCTTTTACAACGCCGCCGTTTGCCACGGCTGATGAGAACACCTTAAATTCAGTATCTTTCACTATGTCTGACACGTCCGTCAGCAGCATGCCGAAGCGGGTGTCAGGCTTGTCGGAACCGTAGCTGTTCATCGCTTCTTCATATGTCATTCTCGGAAGCGGAAGCGGTACTTCAACACCTTTTGTTTCAAGCATGACTTTCGCCATCATCTCTTCCGCCAGAGCCATGATGTCCTCTTGACTCATAAAGGACATTTCTATATCAATCTGCGTAAATTCCGGCTGGCGGTCGGCACGCAAGTCTTCATCGCGGAAGCAGCGGGCCACTTGATAATACCGTTCAAAGCCCGACACCATCAGAAGCTGTTTAAAAATCTGCGGCGATTGCGGAAGGGCGTAAAATTCTCCTACATGCACCCGGCTCGGCACTAAGTAATCACGGGCGCCTTCGGGAGAGCTTTTTGTTAAAATCGGTGTTTCAATATCAAGAAATCCGTTTTCATCCAAGAAATGGCGGATGGATTTTGTGACTTGGTGGCGCATTTGCAATGTTTGAAACATCGCCGGGCGGCGCAAATCCAAATAGCGGTGTTTTAACCGGACGTCTTCAGAAACGTCAGCCGCCTGGTCACTGATCGGAAACGGAGGTGTTTTCGCCGTGCTGAGCACCGTCACCGCTTCAGCTTTGATTTCAATTTTACCGGTTTTCAGGTTGGGATTCACCGTGCCTTCTTCACGGGCAGAAACCGTGCCTTCGATATCAAGCACATATTCGTTTCTGATTGCTTCCGCTGCGGCAAGGGCTTCCTTCGATACGTCAGGGTTGAACACGACTTGCACAATACCCGAGCGGTCGCGCAAATCAATGAAAATCAAGCCGCCGAGATCGCGCCGTTTCTGCACCCACCCTTTCAGTTTGACGGTTTCGCCAATCGCTTTTTCAGTTATCTCGCCACAATAATATGTTCTTCCAAACATAGCGTTCCTCTCCTTCACTGCTTTTGATCTGCCTTTAACACTTGTATCAGCTCGTCTAACACCACTTCACGCTGCTCTCCTGTTTCCGCATCTTTTACATTGATTTTATTTTGGGCAAGCTCATCTTCCCCTAAAATCGCAATAAAACGTGCGCCGAGGCGGTCAGCCGTTTTGAATTGGCCCTTCATCTTTTTATTTTCATAATCGATTTCACTTGAGATGCCCGCTTCTCTCAGTTTGTACACGAGGGAAACGGAATAATCCTTCGCTTTTTCTCCGAGCGTCACGATGTAGCAGTCAATCCCCTGATTGACGGGAAGCTCTGTTTTCTCAGCGTCAATGGCTGCCAGCAGACGTTCGATGCTCATCGCAAATCCGATACCCGGCGCTTCAGGTCCGCCGATCTGTTCAACAAGCCCGTCATAGCGGCCCCCGCCGGCAAGGGTTGTAATCGCTCCGAATCCTTCGGCATTGCTCATAATTTCAAAAGCGGTATGGTTATAATAATCAAGCCCTCTGACAAGGTTCGGATCTATTTCGAACGGGATGCCGAGATCGTTTAAGTATTGTTTTACTTTCTCAAAATAAGCGGCTGATTCTTCATTTAAGTAATCAAGAATGGACGGAGCCGTTTTCATCAGTTCATGCTCTCTGTCTTTCTTGCAGTCAAGAATTCTGAGCGGGTTTGTGTGCAGGCGCGACTGGCAGTCTGAGCAAAACTCTGCGATGCGCGGTTCAAAATGTTTGACGAGCGCTTCCCGGTAGGATTTGCGGCTCTCCTGGTCACCAAGGCTGTTCAGCACAAGCTTGACATGTTTCAAACCGGCTTTACGGTAAATACTCATCGCAAGCGCAATGACTTCTGCATCCACGGCCGGATCTTTGGAGCCGATCGCTTCAATTCCGAATTGATAGAATTGGCGGAAACGCCCCGTCTGCGGACGTTCGTAACGGAACATCGGTCCGACATAATAAAGCTTCGTCGGCTGCACCGGGTTCGCAAATAATTTATTTTCATTGAACGCGCGGACTGCGGCGGCCGTTCCTTCCGGCCGAAGCGTCAGGCTTCTCCCTTTACGGTCTTCAAACGTGTACATTTCTTTCTGCACGATATCTGTAGACTCACCGACGCCTCTTGCGAACAATTCCGTATGCTCGAAAATCGGTGTGCGGATTTCTTTATATTGATAAGTGCGGCACGTCTCCCTCATAATTTGTTCGACGAACTGCCATCTGTCTGATTCACCCGGCAGTATGTCCTGTGTGCCTCTTGGAATGTGATATGCCATGTTACAGGCCTCCTTAATGTCTTTCTTCAAATAAAAAAACTCCCGCTCCTACTATACATGTATAGTAGGGACGAGAGTTATACCCGTGGTGCCACCCTAGTTGGAATGCCGAAGCATCCCCGCTCTGACCTTTAACGCAGGTTCACGTCCGCTGCCTAATGACTTGCAAAAGCGTTCAGCAGGGAACCTCCGGAGTGTTGTTTCGAGAAAGATGCAGTGCGGATCCGCTTTCAGCCCGGGACGGTTCCTCTCTTCTCCATGCATTCTGACCTACTCTTCTCCATTATCGGTTCAAAATCGTTATCATGACTTATGTACATCAATTTCTATTATAATAATGGGATTGCACTCCCCTGTCAAGTTTTATTCCGTCTGTTTTTCCTTGCGACCGCTTCTTTCGATAAGAGACCGAACTCCGTCGCCGTCTCTTCAAGAAAACCCGCCTTTTCTCTATCGCTCTGATCACTGAAGTGCAGATTTCCTTCCGCATCGTGCAACGCGCGTCCCATTTTTGGTTGATATTTCATGATTTGCACACCTTTTCGCTGTATTTATGACTAGTATAAACAAACCATTTTATTTTTATTTAACATTCAGCAAGGAAAATACGATATTATACAAGAATGTATTTTAGTTAGTTCAGAAAGGAGGACAGCCATGAAGAAGAGAACTCTTGCTCTTATTTTATGCGGCGTCATCATCACAGCGCTTCTTCCGTCATTCCACACCGCAATCGCCGCAGAGGGAGAAGCGGTCATCGCGACAGACAAGATCAATGTCAGAGGCGGTCCCGGTTTGAGCTATGGAATTAAGGCTGAAGTAAAAAAAGGGGAAAGATACCCGATCGCTAAAGAAGAGGGAGACTGGGTGCAGCTTCAGCTGAGCCCCGGTAAAACCGGATGGGTCGTTTCCTGGCTGATATCAAAAACAGCGGGGGGAGCAGACAATTCATCCGCAACAAGGGGAACAGTCACTTCCACCGATCCTGACCTCCGCATCAGAAAAGGCCCGGGGACATCATATGAAGTCATCGGCAAACTTCCGCAAGGCGCACATGCATCTGTGCTGGACAAGAGCAGCGGATGGGTGAACATTTCTTATCAAGGCACAACCGGATGGGTTTCTTCCGAATACGTCACCGCGGACAGCGGCGGATCGGATACGAAAGCAACTTCCGCCCGAAGCGGGTCAAAAAGCGGAACGGTCGGCGTTTCTTCATTGAATGTCAGAAGTGCAGCATCACATGATTCAGCGATTATGACTAAATTATCACGCGGAACAAAGGTTTCCATCTTAAGTGAAGACCACGGCTGGCTGAAAATTGAAGCAAACGGGCAAAAAGGCTGGGCAGCAAGCCACTACATCATAAAGGATTCTGACTCATCGGGCAGCGCAGCCGGCTCGGGAGACGGTTCTGCGGGCTCACGCTCCTCGAAAAAAGCGTATATTGTTTACGGCGGCACCAACTTAAGGAGCTCGGCCTCGACTTCCGCTTCTATCGTAAAAAGAGCAGATAAAGGCGCAGCCTACCCGATTGTCGGCTCAAGCGGCAAATGGTATGAAGTCCGGCTTGAAAACGGACAAACCGCATATGTGGCAAACTGGGTCGTACAAACGTCAAAAAGCGGGGAGGAAACAGGAGAAGCACCTTCTCCTAACACGTCAGGCGGCAGCGGCTCACTTAAAAACAAAACGATCGTCGTTGATCCCGGACACGGAGGAAAAGACAGCGGAACGATCGGCTACTCCGGAAAGTTTGAAAAAAACGTAACCATTAAAACCGCTAAGCTGCTGGCCCAAAAATTGCGGGCATCCGGTGCAAACGTGTATATCACCAGACAGGATGATACTTTTATCAGCCTGCAGGCCAGGGTTTCAACCTCTCATTACCGGAATGCGGATGCCTTTATCAGCATTCACTATGACAGCTATGCCGATACGTCAACACGGGGAAGCACGGCTTATTATTACAGTCCGTCTAAGGATCGCCAGCTTGCCTCAGACGTCCATTCTGAAGTAGTGAAGCGTTCCCCTATCCCGGATCGCGGCGTTCTGTTTGGCGATTATTACGTCCTGAGGGAAAATAAACGGCCTGCCATGCTGTATGAGCTCGGCTATCTCAGTCAACCGCAAGAAGAAACAATCATACATAGCGGCTCTTATCAGGAAAAAGTGACAGACGGAATTGAAAGCGGATTGGAACATTATTTTCAATCATAAAAAAAGCTGCCGAACGGCAGCTTTTTTTATTGTTTAGAATCCATAATCAATGTAATCGGCCCGGAATTCGTCAGCTGAACATCCATCATGGCTCCGAATATTCCGGTTTCCACTTTGACTCCTTTTTCCCGAAGGAGTTCGTTCCACTTTTCATAAAGGAGCACAGCCTGATCCGGTTTAGCCGCATTCATAAAATTCGGGCGTCTCCCTTTCTTCGTTTCGCCGTAAAGCGTAAACTGGGAAACGGATAAAATCTCCCCGCCCGTATCCAAAAGCGATAAATTCATCTTGCCGCTTTCATCATCAAAAATCCGAAGATTCACGATTTTATCCGCCAAGTAAGCGGCATCTTCTTCTGTATCTTCATGAGTGATGCCGACAAGCGCCATAATGCCGGGTCCGATCCGGCCGGCGACAGCGCCGTCAACCGTCACACTTGCTTCTGTTACACGCTGAACAACTAATTTCATAGCAAGCTCCTTTTAGTTCATTACCCGCCGGACTGAATAGATGTCTCTGATCTGCTTAATCCGCTCGACCACTTTATGCAGATGGTTGATGTTTTGAATAAAAATCGCCATATGAATCGTAGCGACTTTATTGCGGTCGGATTTGCCGGAGACAGAGGAGATGTTGGTTTTCGTTTCATTTACGGCTTGGAGCACCTCATTTAAAAGCCCGAGACGGTCATACCCCAAAATCTCAATCTCAACGTTATATTCTTTGCGTCTTTGAACCTGTGATTCATGCTCCCATTCAACGGGGATCAGACGTTCCTGCGCTTCATTCGTTTTGACGTTCGGACAGTCATCCCGGTGAACGGATACACCGCGCCCTTTTGTAATAAAACCGACGATATGGTCGCCCGGCACCGGGTTGCAGCATTTCGACAAGCGGACGAGAAGGTTGTCAATGCCTTTTACGCGCACACCCGCTTCCCGTTTTCTCCCTTGCGGATAATGTTTCGGCTCGGAAGTGACTTCCTGAACGATTTTTTCCTGCTCTTCCTGGTCACGCAGCTTCCGCTCTTTTTCGGTGAGCCTGTTGGCCACCTGAAGAGCGGTAATGCCGTTATACCCGACCGCCGCGTACATATCCTCTTCATTTGAGAAATTGAACTTGTCGGCAACTTTTTGAAGATTTTCGAGTGTTAAAACATCTTTCACTTCAAAATCAAGATTTTTAATTTCTTTCTCGACAAGCTCACGGCCCTTTTCGACGTTTTCTTCACGGCGCTGTTTCTTAAAGAATTGACGGATTTTGTGTTTCGCCTGGGACGTCTGCGCCAGTTTGACCCAGTCTTGGCTCGGGCCGTATGAATGCTTGGACGTCAGAATCTCGACGATGTCGCCCGTCCGGAGCTTATGGTCAAGCGTCACCATTTTTCCGTTCACTTTCGCCCCGATTGTTTTGTTGCCGATCTCCGAGTGTATCCTGTAGGAAAAATCAATCGGCACAGAGCCTGACGGCAGTTCAATGACATCGCCTTTTGGCGTAAATACGTATACCATGTCAGAAAACAGATCGATTTTCAGCGATTCCATAAATTCTTCCGCATCCGTAGACTCGTTTTGGAATTCCAGAATTTCACGGAACCAGGACAGTTTTTTCTCAAATGTCGCTTCTTCGTTTGCAGCCTTGCCTTCTTTATATGCCCAGTGTGCGGCCACCCCGTATTCAGCGATCTCATGCATCTCAAACGTTCTGATCTGCACTTCCAGCGGATCGCCTTTAGGCCCGATTACGGTCGTATGCAGCGACTGATACATATTCGGCTTAGGCATCGCAATATAATCTTTGAATCTGCCCGGCATCGGCTTCCAGCACGTATGAATAATGCCGAGTACGGCGTAGCAGTCTTTAATGCTTCCGACAAGAATACGGACGGCGAGCAGATCATATATTTCATTGAACTGTTTATTTTGCAGCGCCATCTTGCGGTAAATGCTGTAGATGTGCTTCGGGCGTCCTGAAAAGTCCGCTTTGATATTCACTTCTTCGACCCGTTTTTTCACTTCATTGACAACCTCTTCGACATAAAGTTCGCGTTCCGCGCGCTTTTTCTTCATGAGGTTGACGATTCTGTAATACTGCTGAGGATTCAAATAACGGAGAGCGGTGTCTTCAAGCTCCCATTTGATTTTAGAAATCCCGAGCCGATGGGCCAGCGGAGCGAAAATCTCCAGCGTCTCATTTGAAATTCTCCGCTGCTTTTCCTGCGGAAGATGCTTTAACGTCCGCATATTGTGAAGGCGATCCGCCAGCTTGATCAATATGACTCTGATATCCTGAGCCATAGCGACAAACATTTTTCGATGGTTTTCCGCCTGCTGCTCCTCTTGAGATTTATACTTAATTTTACCGAGCTTCGTCACGCCGTCGACAAGCATCGCCACTTCTTCAGAAAATGCTTCCTTCAGGTCGTCGAGGGTGACATCCGTGTCCTCTACCACGTCATGCAGAAATCCGCCCGCAATTGTGGAAGGGTCCATTTCCAGATCGACGAGAATCCCCGCCACCTGAATCGGATGAATGATGTACGGCTCACCTGATTTGCGGTACTGTTCGCGATGCGCGTTTTGCGCATACAGGTAAGCTTTCTCAACAAACGCAATCTGCTCCTCCGGCAGATAAGTGCGCGCTTTATCTATTACTTGCTCGGCAGTCAATACTTGTTCGTTCGCCATGGAATCACCTTTTTTAAATGTAAACTGTATTAGTTTATTATCAAGAAAAAAACGAGAGATGTAAAGGGCAGAAGTTCAAAACACCTAAAGAATCTGTCAGGATGATGAAATAATAGGAAAAAAGCACCCTGACACGAGTGCTTTTTTCCATATGCGGTTAATATTTCATTAATGTTAAAATATCGTAATCGTCAAGCTTGTCTCTGCCGTCAAGGTAAGAAAGCTCGATTAAGAACGCAATACCGGCTACGACGCCGCCCAGTTCTTCGACTAGCTTAATCGTTGCTTCGATCGTGCCGCCTGTTGCAAGCAAGTCATCAGTAATCAGCACGCGCTGTCCCGGCAGAATCGCATCTTTATGAATCGTCAGTACGTCTTTTCCGTACTCCAAACCGTAATCGACTTTAATGACCTCACGCGGAAGTTTTCCTTCTTTCCGAACCGGCGCAAAGCCGACTCCGAGAGCGTATGCAACCGGACAGCCGATAATAAAGCCGCGCGCTTCAGGCCCGACAACTAAATCAATTTCTTTTTCTTTTGCATATTCAACAATTTGGTCAGTAGCGTAACGGTATACGTCGCCTTTGTCCATCAATGTCGTAATATCTTTAAATTGTACGCCTTCTTTCGGGTAATCGGGCACAATTGTTACGTATTTTTTAAGATCCATCTGTTCTATGTCCTCCTCGTACTTTCATAAGCTTCTGAACCTTGGTTCATCAGCTTATTCAGCCATTCCTTCAGCTCATGGGCTGCGGAATAATTGAGCTTCTGGTCTAATTCCATCAGCTGCTGTTTTACCTGATAGGTTTGCGAATCTGCCAGGTCGCGTTTTTTCGCGCCGCTCACGACAGACAGCACACCATCTTCTATTTTAACAAAACCGAGATCAAAAAACACCTTTGTCATGAAATTGATTGTGTCAATTGACCATCCTCTGTGTCTCGCAAGCTCTGAACCATGCTTGCCGAAGTCAAAAGCGCCCCTTTTTAAGAGAAATGCGTAAAACCACTTGAAATCATTCCGCGATGGAAATGAGGACAGGAAATGTTCTTCATGATTGATAAAAACAAAATAAATCCGTTCCGGCTTCTTTCCGTCAAGCAAATGCTGCAGGCGATCCGCTGACGGCGGCACATCCAGAAAAACGGCATATTTTCCGTCAAGCTGGAGAGCTTCCGCCTCGGATTCCGATGTGATCCCGGCCAGCTCGCCCGACAGCTCTTTTGCACGGAGCTTCTGAGCGGTTTTTTCGTTAAAGCTGATGAGCACCCGTTTTTCCTTCGGCAGCGAGGTGACCGTGTCTTCCCACGTCCGCTTGCCCCTGATATCAAAAAGCTGCCATTCCGGCACCGCAGCATCTTTAATCATCAGCTGGGGTTTCTTTCTGTTGTTCCATTCATTAATGGACATCTCGCCGACAATGGAAATCGTTGATCCGGGGACAACTCCGGCTTCAAGCTCCCCTTTGTTAAAGCCGACGCAGTCAAGGACGGCGGAATCACTTTTCACCGTCATTTTCACGTGATTTTTATTCGCTCCGATCAGGCGCACATCATCAAGCACGGCATTTTTCACCATCACATGCGGTTTAGGGTTAAGCATGCCGAACGGCGACAGCATATTCAATTCTGTAATGCTTTCAACGGTTATGTCTTCAACGCCGCAGACAAGATCAACCTCCTGAACGGGAATAAAATCCTCTTCCGTAAGGGTTTCTTCAGCCATTTGATTCAGCCTGTCCCTTAATTCCGCCACATCTTCAGCCTTCAACGTCATTCCTGCCGCCATCGGATGCCCGCCGAAATGAGGAAGAATGTCTCTGCACTGTGAAAGGCTCGTAAAAAGGTTGAAGCCTCTGATGCTTCGCGCCGACCCTTTAGCGATGCCCTGCTCCTCATCTATCCCAAGCACAACAGCGGGCCGGTAAAAACGTTCAGCCAGCTTCGATGCGACAATACCGACGACTCCCGGATTCCAGCCGGCTTTTGCCACTACAATGGCAGACGGGTTTCCGCCTTGCTGCTGAACCATTTCAACAGCCTCTTCGGTCATGGTTTTCACCATTTTCTGCCGCTCTTTATTCAGCAGGTCAATATCCGAAGCCAGTTCCTCCGCTTCAAACTGATCTTCGGTCATCAGCAGATGCACGGCGGGATCGGCCTGTTCTATTCTTCCGACGGCATTGAGCCTCGGCGCGACCTGAAATCCGATCGTTTCCTCATCAGCTTGTCCGATATCTCCGCCGGAAAGCTTAATCAGAGCTTTGAGGCCCGGCCGATTTGTCGTTCGAAGCCTTTCGATCCCAAGTGACGCAATTAATCTGTTTTCATCATGAAGAGGCACCAGATCTGCAACCGTACCGATTGCCGCCAAGTCCAGCATAGCTTCCGGCAAAGAACCCGTAAGCGCATGGGCAAGCTTAAACGCCACACCGACGCCGGCCAATTCTTTAAACGGATAGCCGCAGCCCGGCTGCTTCGGGTGGATGATCGCAAATACGTCAGGAAGCTCGGGTCCCGGCTCATGGTGGTCGGTAATAATGACGTCTAAGCCCAGCTCTTTTGCGACTTCAGCTTCATGGACGGCGGCGATTCCCGTATCCACTGTAATGATCAGCGAAAATCCCCGCTCTTTTATGGAACGGAAAGCTTGTTCATTCGGGCCGTAGCCTTCTGTGAAACGGTCGGGAATATAAAAGTCAACGTCCGCCGACAGCTGTCTGAGTGCCGTCAGCATCACTGACGTGCTTGTAACGCCGTCTGCATCGTAATCTCCGTAAATCATAATCGGTTCCCCTTGAGAAACCGCCAGTTTTATCCGATCAACTGCTTCCCGCATTCCCTTTAATTCATACGGGTCATAAAAGTCTGCATCCTTTGTATGTAAAAACAGCCTTGCGCTTTCGGCAGTATCAAAACCTCTTTTTACAAGCAGTGATGCCACAAGAGGTGTTATGTCCAATTGTTCTGTGAGTGATTTGACTTTTTCCTGATCCGGCTGCTGGATTTCCCAGCGCATTTTTGACGCTAACATAAATTCACCCCTCAACCACCCTATTATACTAGAGCGGACTGAGGGGTTTCAAATGTTATTCTGATCCTTTTTTCTCTTCAAGCATTTCTTCCGGCGGCGCGGCTGTTTTTTGGCCGTCCGAATCAGCCGTCAATTCACCTGCGGATCTGTTTTCTTTCCGCAGCATTTTAATTTCGCGCTTCAGCTTCATCACTTGAAATATGCCGGCCGAAAACACGATCAGCGCTCCCATTAACACAGAACCTAAAATGACTAAAATCAGCGGCCATTCAGCGGTTCCGAACAGATAATCAACCTCAACCGCCCGCACGTTAATGACAGCAAAAATGGCGACAATCAGAGTAAATAGTAATGCGAATATAATAGTCCATTGTTTATTCATGCGTCTGCCCCCAATCGTTCACTCTTATCTTTTCCCCCATTTTCCCGGGAGTAAACCCCGGTCTCAGGAAATCCGGGCCGTTAACTGCTCGCGGACCAGCTTTTTCAGTCCGCTTCTTTCTCCCGATATGACGAGGGTGTCCCCTTCTTCAATTACGGTATCAATGCCGGGGCTCAGCTGTTTTTGCCGATTTTTCTTTACGATCGCAATAATCTGGACGTTGTAATGTTTCTTGATCTCCAAATCTCCGATTGTACGGCTGACAGCCGGTGCATGAGATTCGGCTTTAAACCACTCAATGACGAGGCCATCAAGCGCGACTTCCACAGATTCCAGCGCTTTCGGCTTATACGTCATCCCGCCTAAAATAGCGGAAATCTGCCTCGCCTCTTCGTCGTTAAATTCAACGCATGCCAAGCATTCGTCATGATCATTCTCATCGAAGTAATAGAGCTCTTTTCTGCCGTCATCATGAAGAATAATACTGATTTTATCGTGATTTTTCGTAATGACTTCTACTTTCTGGCCGATGCCCGGAAGCTCCGACTCACGAACGTTCATAAGAACCCTCCTACATGTTTTTACAATGATGATTGATTATGTAAGCGTATGTCATTATAGCAAATGCAGGTTTTAAGTTCAATGCAGCCTGAAAAAACAGGCTGTCTTGCAGAAGGCAGCCTGTTCCCATTTTACTCTTCGATTGATTTTTTCCCTTTAAATTCTTTTCCTTTCCATACAAGCCACAGCTGCGCGGCGATGTAAAGAGAGGAATAAACACCCGTCAATAAACCGACCAATAAAGCGATGGAGAAGTTTGTAATTGACGATGAGCCCAAAATGAGCAGCACGACGACAACAATCACAACGGTCAAGACCGTATTGATCGAACGTGTAAAGGTTTGCTGCAAGCTCAGATTCACGATATGTTCCAGATCGGCAAATGACTTCGGCTTACGTTTTTTCATCTGCTCACGTATCCGGTCAAATGTAACGATCGTATCATTTATCGAGTAACCGATTATGGTGAGTACAGCGGCGATAAAGGTGACATCGACCTCCAGCCTGGTAATGCTGAAAAAAGCGACGATAAAGAAAGCGTCATAAAGCAGGGATACAATTGCGGCGATTGCCATTCTGTACTCGAAACGGATTGACACGTAAATAATGATGCCGATTGATGCAATGGCGACAGCATATAAAGCATTACGGGCCAGTTCTTTTCCGACTGTCGGCGATACCGTGCTGACGTTCGGTTCAGATCCGTATTTGTCCTTAAAATACGTTTTGATTTCAGCTATTTTTTCTTTAGATGGCTCTCCGACAAACCGGGCCGCGGCAACATGGTTCTCTTTACCAGAAAGCACGATGTTTTCCGGCTCCATGCCGAGAGAATCAAAATCTTTTTCAACCTGCTGCGCCGTCAAAGAATGATTGCTCTGCACGTCAATCCGCGCGCCGCTTGCAAAATCGATTCCCAGGTTGAGCTTAAAGACCAGTAAGATGATAATTCCCGCAATGGTTACAGCGCTTGAGAAAATAAAGAAATATTTTCGCTTGCTCGTGAAATCCCATTTTTGGAATGCCGTATGCGGTTCAGTATTTTCATCCGTTTTTTGAATGTCCATAATATGTTTTTTCTTGACGCCGAACCAGCCTTTTTTCCGGTCAAGCCATCTGCTTTCCACGAGAAGAGAGAGCAGGAATCTTGAAAGGAAGACAGCTGTAATAAAGCTTGTCAGAATTGACAAAATCAGCATCGTCGCAAACCCTTTTACAGAGCTTGTCCCGAAAATAAAGAGCACGACCGCTGCGATGATCGTTGTGATGTTCGCATCGAAAATCGTCGCGAATGACCGTCTGTTCCCTGAACGGAAAGCTGAGCGGACGGATTTGCCGAGTTTCAGTTCTTCTTTTATCCGTTCATAGGTGATGATGTTGGCGTCAACCGCCATCCCGACACCCAAAATGAGCGCCGCAATACCCGGAAGCGTCAGCACCGCCTGCATCCAGTCAAACACTTGAAGCGTAATATACACGTATACAGAAAGCGTAATTACCGCTATGATTCCAGGCAGTCTGTAATAAAGCAGCATAAATAAGAAAACAATTGCAATACCGATGATGCCGGCCTCTACCGTATCATGCAAAGCCTGCTGTCCGAATTGCGCCCCTACGGAAGTAGAGTATTTTTCGGTCAGTTTCACAGGCAGCGCGCCCGCGTTTAAAATATTGGCCAAGTCCTTCGCTTTTTGAACGGTGAACTGGCCTTCAATCGTGACATCCTTTGTATTTAGTTCCTGGCTCACATTCGGAGCGGATACATATTTCGGATGTTTTTTGCCGACTTCTTTTTTAAATGAATCGCCTTTTTGGTAATCAAGCCAGATCACAAGCTGATTATTAGGCGCCATTTTCTTGACTTTTTTCGTCACTTCTCCGAACTTATCCGCATCCTTCAGCTTAACGCTGACAATCGGTTCGTTCGTCGTCGGATCAAAGGTTTGCTTCGCGCCGTTTTCCACGAGATCAGAGCCGTTTAACAGCTCTTTATCATTCGTATCCCTGAACGAGAGCTGCGCTTCCGTTGACAGAATTTCGCGCGCCCTGTTCTGATTCGTGACGCCCGCCAGCTGTACGCGGATGCGGTTATTTCCTTCAATCTGAATGTTCGGCTCGCTTACGCCGAGAACGTTAGCCCGGCGGTTCAGCGCCTGCACCGTGCTGACGAGCACGTCTTTTGTGATTTTATCGCCTTTTTTGACGGGCTGCACATCGTACAGAACTTCAAACCCGCCGCGTAAATCCAATCCTAACGTAATATTATTGGCAGCCGGTTTTGTAAAATACCCCAGCCCTGTGCCGATCAATAATACGATCAGGAAAAACGCAATCAAGCGTCCTTTTTTCATTATGTATTTCCTCCTTAAACCTATGCCGTCAAATCATTATCTCAGCAGTTCATCTAAAGCTTCCTGACCCTCATCGCTTTCCAGCCAATTAGACGACTTAAAAGCTTCAACGGTTGCATAGTTCATAAAATCGCCAATTTTAACTGATAAAATATGACCGGCCAATTCATGCAGCGGCAGTTCCTTTTTCTGTTTCCACTTTTTATGTATTAAGTATGACCATAAACTCTCGTGCTCAACATCATCGTATCCGAGGATTTTGAACTCTTCAAGTTTACTGTACAAAAAAGGCCGCAAATGATCTTTGTATATTTCGGCGGGATGTTTCTCCACTGGGCGCTCGCTCCTTTTTCCATTTTTCTCGAAGACTTGTCATGCTCGGACGACATCGGCGCATATCTTTATTGTATATGATTCCAGGTAGTTTGAGAAGGCAGGGGTTTATAAAATGGCAAAACAGACTTTTTTAAGAGGCACTCTTATTCTCATCGCAGCCGGGATGATTACGAGAATGCTCGGCTTTGTCAACCGGGTGGTTATCGCCCGGTTTATCGGTGAAGAAGGGGTCGGTTTATACATGATGGCTGCCCCGACATTTTTTTTGGCCACCACTTTGACTCAATTCGGCCTCCCCGTTGCCATCAGCAAACTTGTCGCTGAAGCAAGCGCGCGGGGGGACCGGCAGAAAATGAAACACATTTTAGTGATGTCGCTTACCGTCACCGGGATATTAAGTCTCATCTTCACGCCGCTGTTTTTATGCTTTGCGCCGATTATGTCCGAAACGATGCTGACGGATCAGCGCACGGTTTACCCGCTTCTGGCGATTACGCCCGTCGTGCCGATTATCGCAATCTCCAGCGTGCTGCGCGGTTACTTTCAGGGCAGGCAGAATATGAACCCGCTGGCGTTTTCCCAAGTGCTTGAGCAGATCGTGCGGATTTCACTTGTCGCAGTCTGCACGACGGTGTTTCTGCCGTACGGGATTGAATATGCCGCAGCCGGAGCTATGATTTCGTCTGTCATCGGGGAGCTTGCCTCTCTTATTTATTTATTCATTTGTTTTAAAGCAAATAAAACAATCAGAATCAGAAAACAATTTTTCAAGTCGATTGCAAATGGAAAAGAAACCTTCCGCCAGCTGATGAGCGTGTCGCTCCCGACAACCGGAAGCCGCTTCATCGGAAATTTATCTTGGTTTTTTGAACCTATTGTCGTCGCGCAGAGCCTTGCGATTGCAGGAGTAGCCACCGCTGCCGCCACCAGCCAGTACGGGGAGCTGACCGGATTTGCCATGACGGTTTTGACGCTGCCCAGCTTTATAACCTATTCTCTGTCTACGGCGCTTGTTCCTGCGATCAGTGAAGGAATGGAGCAAAAAAAGCTGCAAGTTGTCGAATACCGTCTGGAACAGGCGATGAGGCTGTGTCTTTTAAGCGGAGGCATTTCGGTGGTTATTTTATTCTCTTTCGCTGATGAACTGATGTCCGTCATGTACGGATCAACTAATGCGGCGGTATTTGTTAAAGTGATGGCGCCGTTTTTTCTGCTTTATTATTTTCAGGGGCCCCTTCAGGCGGTGCTGCAGGCTCTCAATTTAGCCGGGGCCGCCATGATGAACAGTTTTATCGGCGCCGCTGTCAAAACTGGCCTAATTTTTGTTTTGGCGACCAGGCCTTCATTGGGCATCATGGGCGCCGCACTTGCGATTGTAACGGGGATGGTCCTTGTCACCCTGCTGCATGCGGCCACCGTAAGCAAGGTGCTTCCGATCAGCATTAAAATAAAAGAATACGCGCTCTGTTTTGCCGTCATATTCATTTGCGGTTATGTCAGCCGCATCATCAAGCACGCCGTTCATTTTTCAGGGTCAGAGGCTGTTAATCTCACAGGCTGGATTGCAATGACCGCGGTTTTGTACATTGCGCTTCTTCTGTTATTCAGGCTGATAAAAAGGGAAGAGCTGATCCGGATTCCGGTCATCGGCAAGTTCGTGACGCGGTAAAACCCATTTATGGCTCCCCTTTTTCATCTTTAAGATCAATAAAAAAAGCGCCGTCCGTAAACGTGCAGAATGATATAACCGAAAGATCGCGATATCCTCTTTTTGCTAAATTTTTTTCGAGCCAGTGTTTATCTTTCCCGATTCTGTCCAGATGCTCGTTCTGAATGACCCCGTCAACGATAAGCGATGTTTCCATCTGCTTATCCTTATTAGTTTTCTTTTTGACGATCGACAGTTTGCCCGAAGACTCCAAAATGGCGTATGACACGTCAGAGATTCTATCGATGTTATTCTCCCTCAGCTGCATAAGAAGATCGTCAAAATTGTAGCGCTGCGATCTCATCGCCCGTTCATCAATTTTTCCCTGTTTTATAATAATGGTGGGTTTTCCGTCAAGCAGCTGCCGTATTTTTTGGCTTTTGAGCGAAATAAAAGCAAGGCTTACTTGAATAATCATTAAAACGACAATCGGCACAATTGTATGCAAAAGCTTATCTTTTACATTTTCAATTGCCAATACGGCAATCTCGGCAATCATAATGGAGACGACAAGGTCTAAAATGCTCAGTTCTCCGATTTCCCGTTTTCCCATCAGTCTGAAAATCACCAGAATGATAAAATAAAGCACAATCGTACGAAACGTAATAATGAAAATATCTTCCATATCGCACCTCCAACGGTCATAGCATTTGCCACCGGCTCTGAATTATGTAAGAAAAGGGCTGAACATCATGCATTTACGTCTAATTCGAACATTCAGAGAATACATTTAGAAAAAGACGGGCTCCGGCTTGTCATATATCAGGCCGCAGGGCGGAGAGGAGATAAAAATGGAAGAAACGAAACAAGTGGGAAGAGGCGTCTTGTACGGCTTAGTGGCTATCTTTGCGGTGATGCTTCTTACGAGTTTGGCGATTTCGCTTTTACTGACGGTTACCTCAATGGAAGAGTCATCTTTCAGCTGGCTGATCACCGCGCTTTCCTTTCTTTCTTTATTTGCGGGCGGTTTTATATCGGGCGGCAAAGCGAAGGAAAAAGGCTGGATGATCGGAGCGTTAACCGCCGTCTGTTTTTCATTAATCATCTTGCTGTTTCAATATTTAGGGTTCGGAAAAACGTTTACATCCGGTCAGCTTTTGTTTCATCTCGGCTTTTTGGGAGTCAGCATGCTGGGCGGCATTTTCGGAGTGAATTTGAAAGGAAGCAGATCAGCGTAATAAAAAAAGAGCGGATTCTCCGCTCTTTTTTTTGTATGTATGAGCTTCGCTGTTATTCAGCGGAAGCTTCTCTGATTGCGCGGCGGTCAAATGTTAAACGGGTGTTATCACCTGTTTTAATGACGACCTTGCTTTCATCAATTGAATCAACAGTGCCGTGCAATCCTCCGATTGTCACCACTGTATCCCCTTTTTTCAGCTCTTCCTGCATCTGGCGTACGGCCTTCTGCTGCTTTTGCTGCGGACGGATGAGCAGGAAATAAAGCACTGCAAACATTAAAATAATAGGAACGATTGTGCCTAAAGTACCCATCTGTTTCCCTCCTTTCAAGAATGGTTTTATTTAGAAGCTTTTCGCATTTGGCTTATTATAGCCGTAACGCTCAAAGAACTCTTCTCGGAAATCACCAAGACGATCCTCCCGGATGGCTTGTCTGACCTGCTCCATTAAGTGTAACAGAAAATGAAGGTTATGGTAAGTTGTTAATCGAATTCCAAACGTTTCATTACAGCGGATCAAATGTCTGATGTAAGCGCGGGAGTAATTTTGGCATGTATGGCAGCTGCACTCTTCGTCAATCGGACGGAAATCACGCTCATATTTGGCGTTTTTCATGTTCAGACGCCCTTCATTCGTAAACACCGTGCCGTTTCGGGCAATCCGGGTCGGCAGTACGCAGTCAAACATATCTACGCCCCGGATGGCGCCGTCAATTAAGGCATCCGGTGAACCCACACCCATTAAATATCTCGGCTTGTCCTTCGGTAAAAGCGGAGTTGTAAACTCAAGCACTCGGTTCATGACGTGCTTCGGCTCGCCGACAGATAATCCGCCTATGGCATAACCCGGAAAATCAAGCGAAACCAAGTCTTTTGCACTTTGTGTCCGCAGGTCTTCGTATTCTCCGCCCTGTACGATTCCGAACAGCCCCTGCTCATCTGAGCGCCCGTGCGCCTCCAGGCAGCGTTCCGCCCAGCGGCTGGTCCGTTCCACAGAACGTTTCATGTAATCATACTCTGCCGGATACGGCGGACACTCATCAAACGCCATCATGATATCAGAGCCGAGGGCGTTTTGAATTTCCATCGCTTTTTCCGGAGATAAAAACAGCTTGTCTCCGTTTAAGTGATTGCGGAAATGAACGCCTTCTTCTTCTATATTACGAAACTTGCTCAATGAAAAGACCTGAAAACCGCCGGAATCCGTTAAAATCGCGCGGTCCCAGTTCATAAACTTATGAAGCCCGCCCGCTTCTTTTACAATATCGTGTCCCGGACGGAGCCATAAATGGTACGTATTGCTTAAAATAATGCCCGCATCCATAGATTTCAGCTCGTCCGGAGACATCGTCTTTACCGTAGCAAGCGTGCCGACCGGCATAAATACAGGCGTCTCAAAGGAGCCGTGGGGCGTATGAACTCTGCCCAGACGCGCTCCCGTTTGTTTGCATTCCTTTATAAATTCATAACGTATCGGTTGTTCAGCCACTTTGTATGAGGCCTCCTGTCATTCAAATTAGATAATCAGCATGGCGTCGCCAAAGCTGAAGAAACGGTATTCCTCTTCTACCGCATGACGGTAGGCGGAAAGAACATGCTCTCTGCCGGCAAGCGCAGAAACGAGCATGATAAGGGAAGATTTCGGCAGATGAAAATTGGTGATCATGCCGTCAATCGCTTTAAATTCATATCCCGGATAAATGAAGATGGACGTCCAGCCGCTTGAAGCGGTAAATACGCCGTCATGCTCGCCGGCAATGGTTTCCAGGGTGCGCGTTGATGTCGTCCCGACCGACACGATGCGCCCTCCCGCCTTTCTGACCTCGTTTAAAGAGGCGGCGGTTTCTTCCGTCATTTCATAAAATTCCGCGTGCATGTTATGCTCTTCCACATCATCCGCACTGACCGGGCGGAATGTGCCGAGTCCCACATGAAGTGTGATAAATTCAATCCGCACACCCTTTTGCTTCAGCTCGTCCAGAATCTCTTCCGTAAAATGAAGTCCGGCCGTCGGAGCTGCGGCAGATCCGATTTCTTTTGAAAAGACGGTCTGATACCGTTCTTTATCATCAAGCTGCTCTTTAATATAAGGAGGCAGCGGCATTTCACCGAGTGATTCAAGCACTTCGTAAAAAATCCCGTCATACCGGAATTCTATTTTTCTGCCTCCGTGATCAAGCTCCTCCGTGCAGACCGCTGTCAGCCGGCCGTCGCCAAATGTCAGGACCGTTCCTTTTTTTACGCGTTTCGCCGGCTTTACGAGCGTTTCCCATGTATCATTTTCTTCCTGTTTTAATAACAGAAGCTCCACTTTCGCTCCCGTATCTTCTTTTGTGCCGAATAATCTTGCAGGCAGCACACGGGTATTGTTCAAGACGAGGCAATCCCCTTCATTAAAAAAGCTTACAATCTCTTTAAATGAACTGTCCGTCAGCCCGCCCGTCTGTTTGTCGAGCACCATCAGCCGCGATGCGTCACGCTCTTTCAGCGGCACTTGGGCAATGAGGCGTTCAGGCAGTTCAAAATCAAATAAATCGACTTTCATCATTTCACCTTAATTCTGTCTATTGTTATTTCATTCTGCCGAAAAAATTAAGCAGAATGGATAGTATCACACTGATCACAATACAAGTGACAACGGGAAAGAAAAATGTAACATTTCCCTTCTTAACGAAAATATCTCCGGGCAGCCTTCCGACAAAGTGCCAGACTGCGCCGGCAATGAGCAAAACGGCACCGAGAACCATGAGAACCTTCGGAAAGTCAGTCACGGGCGGGCGCCTCCAATCGAAAATGTTCATACACAGCCGGAGTCACGACCCGTCCCCTCGGCGTCCTCTGGAGAAATCCGATCTGCAGCAGATACGGTTCGTACACATCCTCTATTGTATGCGGTTCTTCACCGATTGTCGCGGAAATCGTATCAAGGCCGACGGGACCGCCGCTGAATTTTTCGATCATGCCCATCAGCAGCTTATGGTCGATATGGTCAAGGCCGAGCGCATCGACTTGAAGACGTTCGAGCGCGTCGTGAGCGATTTCTTCCGTGATGCGGCTGTCGCCGAGCACCTGGGCAAAATCCCTCACCCTTCTGAGAAGCCGGTTTGCAACCCGCGGCGTTCCCCTTGACCGTCTGGCGATTTCCAGAGCCGGGGCTTCTTCGATATCCACTTCAAAAACGTCAGCCGTTCTTGACACGATATCTGTCAGCTCTTCCTGCGTATAGTATTCAAGGCGCGACAGCACCCCGAACCGGTCTCTGAGCGGTGCGGTCAATAATCCGACCCTTGTCGTCGCTCCTACAAGCGTAAAAGGGGGAAGGTCGAGACGGACGGAGCGGGCGGACGGGCCTTTTCCAATGACGATATCAAGGCAGAAATCCTCCATCGCCGGGTACAGCACTTCCTCAATTGAGCGGTTCAGCCTGTGAATTTCGTCAATAAACAGCACATCCCCTGGTTCGAGCGCCGTCAAAATGGCTGCCAAATCTCCCGGTCTTTCGATGGCGGGGCCTGACGTCGTCCGCATCTCCACACCCATCTCATTGGCCACGATAGACGCAAGCGTTGTTTTCCCGAGACCCGGAGGCCCGTATAAAAGAACGTGGTCCAGCGTTTCCTGCCTCATTTTCGCCGCATCGATAAACACACGCAGATTTTCTTTCACCTTCTTTTGGCCGATATACTGGGCGAGATTCTGCGGCCTGAGGCTTTGCTCGATTATTGATTCATGGCTGTCTGCTTCACTTGAAACGAGCCGTTCATCCATGAACATCACCTTACTTTAATAATTTTTGCAATGCTTTTTTCACATATTGATCTGTTGAAAGCGCCGTTTCCTCTTTTAAGTGAGGAAGCACTTTTTTAATTTCTTTTTCGGCGTAGCCGAGAACCCGAAGCGCTTCAAGCGCCTCGTCAAGCGCCGTTTCAGCCTCTTGTTTTTCAATGCGCGCTTCATGATTGAACAGGTTGTCAATCATTTCAGGCACGACGTCGGCCAGTTTGCCTTTCAAATCAAGAATAATCTGCCGCGCCGTTTTTTTGCCCACACCCGGAAATTTCACCAAAAAGGCTTCATCTTCCTGTTCGATCGCTTCGATGACGGCTCCGGGATCACCGGAACCGAGGATGGCGAGCGCCCCTTTCGGCCCGATGCCGGTGACGTTCAGCAGCTTTGTGAAAAGCGCTTTTTCTTCCCGGGTTGAAAAACCGTACAAAGAAAAGGCGTCTTCTTTTATATGATGATACGTAAAAATGGTCTCTTGATTGCTTACCTTATAAATAAACGGATTCGGAGTGAAGACCTGATAGCCGATTCCGCCGTTTTCAATCACGATGTATTGGGGAGATACGTAATCAATCGTCCCCTTCACAAATTCAATCACACCTATTCACCTCTTTGACTGCTTATCATTGTAACACAAAAACAGCCAAAGTCTTATAGAAAAGTTAACGTATGTTCGCTTTAACACCTTCCATTCAGAAAAAAAAGACATGTGTCACATGTCTTGCGTCAACGTCAGCCGCTGTAAGTCTTAATATGATCGATCACGCTCTCAAACTCCGCTTTTGTTCTGTACGGTATGCCGTGTTCCAAGTGCTTTTGCAATCGGCTTTCCAGCCTTTCTATATCAATCTGGAAGAAAGACTGAATCGGCTCGGCCAGCGATCCGGGACGGCCGTGAAAAGTGGAGATGACGCCTCCGTCCGTGACGCCGATATAACCGTTAACCTTACTGAGCGGAGAAATATCATCAACATGCTTACGGAAAAGGACGAAGCCTTTTTTCTGCTCAACGAGCGTCCAGCCGGCATATGCGGCCCAAAAATCCTCCATCGCTAAAACGGTTTCATCCGTATGTTCAATGCCGACATCACCGTCAAGATAGACCTTTTCCAGCTGGACATGCACCCGAAGCGGCCCGTAATGCTCGACCTCCGCCCCGTATGCGCCTTTTCCTCCGCAAATCAGGACTGCAGCCGATAAGATAAGCATAAACAATAGACGAGCACCGCAAATTCGTTTCACCAATAACACCTCTTTATTCAATCAAACTCTTGATGCTAGTTTGACCAAAGATGCCGGTGCTTAATCGTTTTCTTTCATTTGTCTGTTTCAGCCGAAAAAAAGCAGCTCTCTAAATGAGGGCTGCCCCGATGATTATACCCGGCCGGCTGAAATCAGTTTCATTTGTCCGGGCGTCAGTTTGAGCCGGTATCCCCTTACGGTCAGATACACAGTTTTTGTTCCGCGGCTTTTGTCATGCTCCGTTTTTTTCATCCCGGCCCCTCCGTTACGTTTTATTACTTTTATGTTAACACCGCAATATAAAGAGCGTTTTAAGAATATGTAAAGAAATGATGAAGATTTATCCATAAAAATACTGCCGGATGAAATCATCCGGCAGTCCGTTTAACGGCTGTTTCTGTTCATGTCTTGCAGCTTTGTAAAAGTAGCGTTGTCGGTAAACACTTGAATTGTACGGCCGTCCGCGAATTTTTTGGCCGCATGTTTGACATGTTTATCATCATTTTTCGTAAAAGGATGATTTGTTCTGACGGCAATGACGACTCTCGTGTCAGTCACGATGACCTGACTATCCTGTACGCCTTTTACTTTTTTCACGCGGTTTGCAACTTTTGCCGCCAACCTGATGTTTTCGGCGTTGTCATACCCATTATAAGACATTGCTGCCGGCGGCGTATTGACATTTCGGCCGTTATATGTGCCGTCCGTCGTTAACGGAACCCCGTCATTAGGGGCGTACTGGTCGGACACGTTTGTCGTATTTTGACGGCCGTTTCGGTTTTCCATCATTTCAGAAACGGGTCCTTGATGGTCCATTCCGTACTGGCCTCTGCCATTACCATTATCATTCGAATAATATCCGACCGGACGTGTTGACTGATTGTAGCGTCCGTCATTCATGGCATTATTTGCTCCGCATGCCGTTAAGCTTGCCGTCACGGCTAAAACGCCCGCGATCGTCATCAGTTTTTTACCCAATGGAAAAACCCCCCGTGGATTCATCGCTGTTTGAGCGTTTTCCGCTCATGTTTAGGATGTGCGGCGGGCGGCGGGTTTAAGCTTGTCAGTTATGTCCATTCCTCAGTTGGACATAAAAAAAGGAACGACATACATCGTCCCGAAACATTAATCTTCTTCTTCCTCCGGCCGTCCGAATACTTGATTTGGACTCGGCTGATTCGGCGCGACATTGGGATTTGCTCCGCCGTAAGGCATAAAATGTCCTGCGTTTGCACCCATATTCGGATACGGCTGCACAGGCATATTTGCGTGATGGTGATGTGAACCGTGGTGGTGATGATGGTGATGATGTGAATCATGGCAGCCGCAATCATCATCCTTATATTTTCCATCATGATGAGGGGCGTGTGCGTAATGTGACGAATATCCGCCGTAATACGGCATTTGACCGTAAGGAGCACCGCCGAAACCAGATGCAGAACCATCATAATGCTCTGCATTTTCATGGGCCTGGTTTTCATATTCACCGTAACCCGCTTGCGGCCCAAATCCCGGATGATGGAATCCGTACGGTAACGGCATCGGCATGACCGGAAAGCCTCCGAAACCTCCTCCAAAACCGCCGAAACCTCCGCCTACCGGGAAGCACGGATGGCATAATCCAGAACCCGGCAGCATCGGTGTCACCGGAACCGGACAAGGACAAGGCATGCACGGCATCGGGTAATGCATAAAAGGCGGTTCAACGGCCGGCATATTCGGAAACGGGACATTCGGAATGTTTGGCATGTTCGGCAGATGATAAGCGGCGTTTTCTTCTTCCATCTTTCCGGCTTCAGGCGCCTTTGGCATATTCGGGTAATTCGCGTTTTCCATGTTGATCATTTCCTCCTGTTGTGGAATGTTATTGTCATGCTCTTTTTCTTTCGGCTCGACAAAATGTGTCACCGGTTCCTCCGGCTTAGGAGGCGACCACGGCTGAAACAGCTGATTGGACGGGTAATATTGGTTCATATCAGCTTCCGGCAGCACATTTTCATGCTTTTCAGGGATTGGCGGCACATAAGGAATCGACGGCTTTGGTTCTTCCGGTATGGTGTCTTCAATGTCCACAACTGATTTCGGTTTTTCTTTGGCATATGGATGCTCATGCTTATGCGCAGACGTTCCGAAGCCGGCCTTAGGTTCTTTTCTGACCGGAACGGCTTCTGAAGGCACCTTTATCTTCATTCCAGGCATAATTAAGTCTGGATTGCTAAGCTGATGATTCAGTTTTTTTAACTCTTCAAGATCAACTCCGTATTTTTCAGCTATTTTCCAGAGCGAATCGCCTTTTTGAACGATATGAATTTTCAACGTTTTCCCCTCCTATGCACAAAACGTGAACGGTACATTTGTCATTACAATACGTTTCTTCACACTATATGCCGATGGACTGGGCATGATGATAAAAAATTTGGGAAGGAGGGGAAATTTTTATAACTACGTATGACTCAGCATTCTGTTCAAAGCACGAAGCGCTTCTGTCCGAACCGCTTCCGGAACTTTAATGACACCCTTCAGCTCGCCTTTTTCAAGCTGCTCAAGCGACCACAATAAATGCGGCAGATCGATTCTGTTCATTGTCAGACACGGACACATATCGGGATTCAATGATTCAATCTGTTTATCCGGATGCGATTGAATGAGGCGCTGAACAAGATTCATTTCCGTTCCGATCGCCCACTTGCTTCCCGGTTCAGCCTGTTCAATCGTATCAATAATGTATTTGGTAGACCCGCTGTCGTCACTGAGCGAGACCACTTCCCTCGAACATTCCGGATGAACGATAATGCGGATGCCGGAATCCCGCTGCCGCAGCTGAGAAATATTTTCCGCTGTGAACTTTTCGTGTACGGAGCAATGCCCTTTCCAAAGGATGACTTTAATGTTTTCCGGATGGTCAGTAAGCAATCGGTTCTGCCCCGGGTCCCATACAGCCATTTCTGTCAGCGGAATGTCGAGATCATAGGCTGTATTTCTGCCTAAATGCTGATCCGGCAAAAATAAAATTCTCTCTTTTTGTTTAAAAGCCCATTTCAGCACACTCCGGGCATTCGAAGAGGTGACGGTCGCTCCTCCGTGCCGTCCGACGAATGCTTTAATTTCCGCCGTCGAGTTAACATATGTTAACGGAATGATGGTGTTACCGTACAGTTCTTGAAGCTCTTGCCATGCTTTGTCCGTCTGCTGAATATCTGCCATATCAGCCATCGAGCATCCGGCGCGCATATCGGGCAAAATGACGGTTTGGTTATCATCAGTCAGCATATCAGCGGTTTCCGCCATAAAATGCACGCCGCAAAACACAATATATTCCGCCTCTTTATTTTTTTCTGCCACTTGAGCAAGCTGCAGGGAGTCACCTGCCGTATCGGCGAATTGTATTACTTCGTCTTTTTGATAGTGATGCCCCGGAATGAACAGGCGCTTTCCGAAATCCCGTTTAATGGCAGCGACCCGCTTCTCCATTTCTCCGGTGCTCATGTCTTTATAATGGCTCGGCATCATTTCGGCTGATGCAGTTAACACGTCAAAAATAGACATCTTAAAAATCCCCCTGTTCCGCAGCCTCAACATCCATGCTGATGTCGGCGCTTTTTACTGAATGAGTCAGAAATCCGAGTGAAATATATTGGACGCCCGTTCCTTTATAAGCGGGCAATGTGTCGAGCGTTATGCCTCCAGATGCTTCCGTTTTGATATGGCCCGGTGTCATGCCTGCAAAACGCCGGACGGACTCAGGCGGACAGTTGTCAAACATAATAACGTCTGCGCCCGCTTCTATTGCCTCGAGCAGCTGCTGTTCGGATTCGATTTCGACTTCAACCGCAAGCATCTGCCCCGCCGTTTTTCTTGCCCGCTCCACGGCCGCCTTTATCGATCCGCAGGCGGCAATATGATTATCTTTTATCATGATGCCGTCATATAAGCCGAAGCGATGATTAAAGCCGCCTCCGACCCGAACGGCGTATTTTTCCAGCATTCTGAGCCCGGGTGTCGTTTTTCTCGTATCACAAATCTTAATGGACGGATCATCAAGACGCCTTTTGGCCTCATCCGTCATTGTCGCAACGCCTGACATTCTTTGTAAGAGATTCAGAATGACCCGCTCCCCCGTAAGAAGAGCCGCCGCCTGGCCTTCCATTTCAGCGAGCACGTCTCCTTTTTTCATCCGTTCTCCGTCTTTTTTCAGGGAGCGGACGCGGATATCATCGTGTAAAAGCTTCCATCCTTCACGGATAACGGCTTCTCCGGCAAACACGCCATCTGTTTTTGCGATGATTCGCGCTTTACATTGCTGATCAGCAAAAATCGCTTGTGACGTCGCATCACCCGTTCCGATATCTTCCTGAAAAAAATGAGTCAGCATTTGTTTCAGCTGCAGAATGTCCATAGTTCCCCAATCCTTTCGTTTTTTCTGATAACTGTTCCAGATGTTGAATGAATGATTTGTTTTCCGTGCCACTCTTTCTCCGTCCCGGGAAAATCAGCGCGAAAATGAGCGCCTCTGCTTTCTTCCCGAATAAGGGCTGAGGTCACAACAAGTTGCGCAGTCTTCCATAGGCAGGATAGCTCGGCTTGTTCTATTGTGATATCCTTCACATTTATATGACGCACAGATACGTTGTTAAGCCAGGATGCCAGCGCCTGCATGTTTTCTTTTTGCCTGACGATGCCCGCTCCGGTTGTCATTTTGGCTTGGAGCACATGAAGCGTTGTGTCCGGCACTTCTAAGATGACGTCAAATTTCTTCGGGGTTTTTTTATATCTTCCGTTTAACGGTGTTTGAATGATATGTTCAGCACATCGTTGCCCGCTTGCCAGCGCTTCCAGCAGTGAGTTGCTCGCAAGGCGGTTCGCCCCGTGCAAGCCTGTGCAGGCGGTTTCGCCTATAGCGTACAAATCAGGCACGGACGTTTTCCCCCATGTATCGGCTTTTACTCCGCCCATTAAAAAATGCATTCCGGGTGCTACGGGAATTCCGCTTTCGAGATCAACACCGGCTGTTTGACAAATTTCTGTTATGGTCGGAAAACGTTTCTTAAAATCGGCTATTCGGCTGCAATTTATAAAAACAGGATTTTCTTTCATCATTTCTTCATAAATCGCCCGTGAAACCACATCCCGGGGCGCCAAATCTTCTAGTGCGTGTCTGCCAGCCATGATCCTGCGCCCGAAGCGATCCGCTAAATATCCTCCTTCTCCTCTCACTGCTTCAGAAATCAGGCCGTACACAGTCCCGTTTTTCACAAGGAGGGTCGGGTGGAACTGGGTGAACTCCATATCCGTGATCTCAGCTCCCGCGCGAAAGGCAAGAGCGATGCCGTCTCCCGTTATGGCGGAATCATTTGTGTGATATTGGTACAGACTGCCGCAGCCGCCTGATGCAAGCACTACACAATCCGCTCTTCTGTAAGAAACGGCGCCTGAAGCATCCTTTACGGCAACGCCTGCGCATCGTCCGTGTTCAATCAGCAGATCAACAACCGACTCGTGTTCAATGATCCGTATGCCGTCCCTCAGCTGCCGAACCAGAAACTCAACCAACATCCGTCCGGTCGCATCTCCCCCGGCGTGCAGAATCCTCCTTTTGGAATGAGCCCCTTCCCTGCCGAGACAAAACGTTCCGTCCGACTTCGTATCAAAAGGGAAATGGCCTTCTATCAGCCTGTTTATCATGGTCTGTCCGCTTTTCAGCAAATGCCGCACGGCTGTCACGTCATTGTGTCCGCATCCCGCATACAGTGTATCGTTCACATGGGATTCTAAAGAGTCATCTTTTGCGTATGAAACAGCAATCCCGCCTTGAGCATAATGCGAATTGCTGTTCGTTACGTTTCTCTTTGTGATGACGGTCACTTGATATGACGGAGGAAATGAGGAAGCACAGGCAAGGGCCGCCGTCCCCGAACCAATGACGATAATTGTTTTTTCAGACATACATCACCCTCCTGTTATATTTACACCTGTCTTGACACCTATATTTACACAGCGATAAAATAAACTCAAGCTTTTTTTTAACATAAACGGATAGGAGACGGGCTGTATGATTTATCTTGATTACGCGGCGGGAGCGCCTTTAAGCAAAGAAGCCGCAAAAGTCTTTCAGCATCTCAGCACAGAGGTATACGGCAATGCAAGCAGCCTTCATGACGCCGGAGGAAGAGCGGCGGACGTGCTGGAATATTGCAGACATTCTGCAGGAAAATTGATCGGCGGAGCCGCAGACGGCATTTACTTTACAAGCGGCGGAACGGAAGCGAACATCCTGGCCGTCCAATCACTGCTGCACGGTCTGCCCGTTCACAAAAAACATTTTATTACGACCGCAATGGAACACCATTCGATCCATAATGCCGCGGCGTTTTTAGCTGATCGGGGAATTGATGTCACCATCATATATCCCGACGAGAACGGACTTATAACCGAGGACATACTGGCGGCTCATATCCGTCCTGACACGGGGCTCGTTTCCATACAGCACGCCAATTCAGAAACCGGCCTCATCCAGCCAGTGGATCGCCTGGCCGCTTTTCTTCACCATCGAAACATTTTGCTGCATTGCGATTGTGTTCAAAGTTTCGGCAAACTGCCGATTGATGCGGATCAGGCAGGAATCGACGCCCTTTCCGTCTCCGGTCATAAAGTATACGGCCCGAAAGGCACCGGGGCTGTTTACATTCGGCCCGGTGTCAGCTGGAACCCGGTTTATCCGTATACCGTGCATGAAAACGGGTTCAGGCCCGGTACGGTGAATGTGCCGGCCATCGGCGCTTTTACCGCTGCTGCGGAGTATGCAGTGAAACATATGGAGGAACACCGTAAGCATGCTGACAGGCTGAGGAATTATTTGTATGACCAAATTCGGCGTCAAGGCCTCCCCATTTCATTTTCAGAGGAAGAAACCGGCGGTGAATGCCTGCCCCACATTGTCGGGTGTTTTTTTCACTCCTTTGAAGGACAATATATTATGTTAGAATGTAATCGTAACGATATTTGCATCTCAACCGGGAGCGCATGTTCCGCCGGCAGCCACGGCCCTTCTTCAGCTATGAAGGCGCTGAGAAAAACCGAACGGGAAGCGCGGCAGTTTTTCCGAATCTCATTCGGAAACGAAACAACATGTGAACAGCTCGATATGCTGATACATACATTTACGGCGCTGTGGGAGCAAAAGAAAGGAGAATCAGCAATTTGACAGAAGGAACGAAGCTTACTGGGGAGAAAAGACGCGACATGCTGCTTCATTGGCTGAAAGAAGCCGGCTCGCCATTAACAGGAGGCGAATTAGCCAAAAAAGCAAATGTCTCAAGACAGGTGATCGTGCAGGACATATCACTCTTGAAAGCAAAAAACGAGCCGATCATCGCGACGAGCCAAGGCTACTTATACATCAGCATGAATGCCGGCGGTGAAAAAAACGCCGAACGGATTGTCGCCTGTCTGCACGGCCCGGAGCGGACGGAAGAAGAGCTTGAACTCATTGTCGATGAAGGCGTCACCATAAAGGACGTCATTATTGAACACCCCGTATACGGCGATTTAACCGCCGCCATAAGAGTCAGCACACGGAAAGAAGTCAAACAATTCATGGATCACATTAACTCGACAAATGCCGCTTACCTTTCACAGCTGACCGGAGGCGTGCACCTCCATACGTTAAGCGCCCCGACAAAAGAGCGGATTGACCAAGCCTGCCAAGCGCTGGACGACGCGGGTATTTTAATAAAAGATTAAAAAAAAGCCCCCTGAAGGGCTTTTTTTATATCGAATAGGATTGATATGTTCCCAGAAGCTTGACCCGGCAGCCGAGGGCTTCCATCTCTTGAACGGCACCGGGAATGAGAACCTGATCCATCGCCTGTTCAATATCAATAATAAAGAAATAGTTGCCGAGACCCGTTTTTGTCGGGCGCGATTCGATCTTTGATAAATTCAGGTTTCTCCATGAAAAAGCGGACAGCACCCTGTGCAGCGCACCTGATTGGTCATCTTGAGGAAGCGTTACCATCATCGTCGTTTTCGGCCGTGAAGACAGTTTCGCATTCACTTCGAATGAGACGTCTTTTTCAGGCGAAAGAATGACAAATCTCGTGTGGTTGTCCTGATAATCCTGAATATCCCGCTTCACGATGCTCAATCCGTATGTAGCGGCGGCCATTTCATTTGCAATCACGCCGATCGGAAGGTCCGAATGCTCACTGACATACTTGGCAGCCGCACCTGTTGACTTCGCATACTCATAAGGAACGGACGAAAAATGCCGGTGAAGAAATTTGTGGCATTGCGCAATCGCATGGGAATGAGAATAAATTTTCTCAAGCTTTTTCCACTCATTTTCTCTCGAAGGGTGAACGAGCAGATGCTGGTGAATCGGCAGCGTCATTTCCCCCACGATCGCAAGAGGCTGCTCATGAATCAAATAGTCAATCGTTAAGTTAACCGAGCCCTCCAGCGCGTTTTCCAAAGGAACAAATGCAAGATCAACTTCTCCCGCAACCGCCGCATCCATGCATGCCGGTATTGTTTGATAAGGTGCTTGTGTCACGCTGTTTTGAAAGCAGGAACTGACTGCTAGATGTGTAAATGTGGCTTCTGGCCCTAAATAACCGACTTTCATGTCTCTTCTCTCCTTACGCGCCTGACCCTAAGATCTCAACTTTTTCTATAAAATCAAATTTTCTCAGTTTATTCATTAACGTATGAATGTTTTCTTCCATTGCGGACGTACTGATTGAGAGCGTGACATTCGCCCTGCCCTGAAGCGGAATCGTCTGGTGAATGGAAAGCACGTTGCTTCCTGAGTCAGCCACCGCCTGCAAAAGCTGAGATAACGCGCCTGACCGATCCTCCAAATGAAAGAAAAGTGTGATTATTTGTTCTTTAACCATCGTGTAAAAAGGGAAAACCGCATCTCGGTATTTGTAAAAAGCGCTTCTGCTTAAATCAACTTTCTGCACGGCATCTGCAACCGATTCAGCCTTTTTTCTATCGAGCAGCTTTTTGACTTCAAGGGTTTTCCGCATCGCATCAGGCAGAACGTCTTCACGCACTAAATAAAATGTCTCTTCTTTCACCTGCACCCCTCCCTTTTACATCAGAGAGCCTGCATTGCAAGCTCTCCGTTTTTTTAATCAATAAATTCAAATTCAAATTCCAGAAGCCGGATGATATCGCCGTCTTTAGCACCGCGTTCTCTGAGCGCTTCATCAACGCCCATACCGCGCATCTGTCTTGCAAAACGCTTGACGGATTCGTCACGGGAGAAGTCAGTCATTTTAAAGAGGCGTTCCAGGCTGTCACCTGAAAGCACAAACGCACCGTCCGGATCACGGGTAATGTTAAATGGAATTTCTTCGTCTTCCATCGTGTACATTACGCGGTTTTCCGCCAGTTCTTCTTCATCATACAGCGGGAATTCAGGCGTTGTTTCCAGCTGGTTGGCGACTTCAAACAGAAGATCGCGGAGCCCTTCTCTCGTCACCGCGCTGATCGGGAAGACAGGGTGATCATCCTGAAGCTTTTCTTTAAACGCTTTAAGATTTTCAGCCGCCTCGGGCATGTCCATTTTATTCGCAACGATAATTTGCGGACGCTCCGTCAGCCGCAGATTATATTCACTGAGCTCCTGATTAATGGTCACATAATCCTCATACGGATCACGGCCTTCCATCGCTGACATGTCAATGACATGAACGATGACACGCGTCCGTTCGATATGGCGGAGAAATTGGTGGCCTAAGCCGACTCCTTCATGCGCTCCTTCAATCAAACCGGGCAGATCCGCCATGACGAAGCTTCTTCCGTCATCCGTTTCCACCATGCCCAGATTCGGAACAAGCGTTGTAAAATGATAATCGGCGATTTTCGGCTTTGCCGATGAAACGACAGACAGAAGCGTAGATTTTCCGACGCTCGGGAAGCCGACGAGACCTACGTCTGCAAGCACTTTCAGTTCAAGCACGATATAGCGCTCTTTTCCGGGCTCTCCGTGCTCTGACAGCTGCGGTGCCGGGTTGGCCGGTGTCGCAAAGCGGGTATTTCCGCGTCCGCCGCGTCCGCCTTTTGCGATGACGGCGCGCTGCCCGTGCTCAGTCAGATCGGCAATGACCTGTTTTGTATCGTCATCCGTTACGACTGTGCCGGGCGGAACTTTAACAACCATATCGTCCGCATTTCTGCCGTGCTGGTTTTTAGACATGCCGTGCTCGCCGCGTATCGCTTTGAAATGCCGCTGGTACCGGAAGTCCATGAGCGTGCGCAGTCCTTCATCAACCTCAAAAACGACGTCGCCTCCATTACCTCCGTCACCGCCGGCAGGCCCGCCTTTCGGCACATATTTTTCACGGCGGAACGCAACCATTCCGTTACCGCCGTCGCCGCCTTTTACATATACTTTCACCTGATCTACAAACATAATATCCTCCGTTCTAAACCGTAAAAAACCGCTAGTTCATTCCAATTTCGGCCACACATTCATGGCCGGTCAGCTCAAATTGCATGACATCAAAGTCCTCATACCGGGATTTGCGAAATTCATCAAACACATCTGCATTTGCAATCGTTCCATGAAAATCGAGATATACAATAAGCTGTCTGTCAGGGTGATCCGTCTGCAGCGATACGGTCAGATGATTTTCACTTTCATTGTTTACCGCCAGACCGAACAGATGAAACAGTTTTCTCATCAGGTTCGACAGCTTTTGATCATATGCCGATAAATCTTTAATTTCTCCGAGCACTTCGTATTCGAGCCTCATATAACGGGACTTCCAATTAAATGTAAGGAAGTCAAACGCCAAGTGCGGGGTTTTCAGGTTTGAGAGCTTTGATTCGTGCTTTGCATCTATGACCATTTCGTCAATAATTTCAACGACCCTGTCATACTTCTGCAAACTTAAGTTTCCTTTTATCAGCTGCAGCTTATTCATCCAATCATGACGGAAATGGCCCATTAATTGGATCAGCTCATTGATCAGAGCTGCATCGCTTACAGGTTCTTCTTGTTTCTTCGATACATCCTTCATTTTCGCACTCCCAATCGTTTAATTTCTTTTTAGGAGTCTTGATAAGTGTGTACTATGAATTATAACAGAGAAGGCTTTGTTAAAAAAACACTTGTTTTTCCTGGTTCATCATGTTCCTTTTTCGGATCGCATACTATGCGGATGCCAGGCAGAAACATTTTTGGTATCACTGCTTGGGGAACATATCCAGTGGGTATGGGAAGCTGATGTCCTCATTCAAGGCGGGGTTCACTCACGCATCCTCTGCTTTTCATTCTTGATGTTACTCCGCTTACTGCAAAAAAAACTCCAGTCAACGACCGGAGTTTTTTGTGTCATTATTGAGCTACAGGATATACGCTCACTTTTTTGCGGTCACGGCCGAAACGTTCGAATTTAACAGTTCCGTCGATTTTAGCAAAAAGAGTGTCATCTCCTCCGCGGCCCACGTTTTCACCTGGGTAGATTTTCGTTCCGCGTTGACGGTAAAGGATAGATCCGCCTGTTACGAATTGACCGTCTGCACGTTTAGCGCCTAAACGTTTAGATTCAGAGTCACGTCCGTTCTTTGTAGAACCTACACCTTTTTTAGAAGCGAAAAACTGAAGATCTAATCTAAGCATGTAACTCACCTCCTATATTTGGTTTGCAGTCAACCGTAAGTGTTCACTGTAATCCCGCTCGATCGTTTCAAGAGAAACAATCATGCCTTCAATCAGCAGCTGCGCTTTTTGCAAAGCTTCCTGATCAGCGGCTTCAGGGAATTCAAAGTAGAAATAACCCCCGTCCTCGCCTATATCAAGAATCGGTTCGAGAGGAGCCAGCGCGATAACCGCATTGACCGCTCCGAAAACGACAGCCGTGACCCCGGCGCATACGAGATCTCGTCCATGTTCAGCAAAATCGGCATGTCCCGTCATTTCAAAGGACAAAATGCCCCCGTCATTCCGGGATCTTCGAATTGTTGCCTCAATCATGCTTACGCGTTGATTTTTTCGATTGTCAATTTAGTATAAGGCTGACGATGACCTTGTTTTTTATGAACATTTTTCTTTGGCTTGTAACGGAAAACAGTGATTTTTTTCGCACGGCCTTGTTTTTCAACTTTAGCTGTAACTGTCGCGCCTGCAACTGTTGGGTTGCCGACTTTCACGCTGTCTCCGCCAACAAACAATACGTCTTCAAACGTCACTGTTTCACCTGCTTCAGCAGCAAGTTTTTCGATGTAAACAGTTTGACCTTCTTCAACTTTGATTTGTTTTCCGCCTGTTTTAATGATTGCGTACATTCTCTGCACCTCCTATTAGACTAAGACTCGCCAGCAACAGGGGGCTTTAAAGCTCTTATCACCTGTCCCGAGCGGTTGTAGCATTGGTGCTACATCCATAACATTAAAAAATATATCAGAACCAAAAGGATATGTCAATCTATTTCTAGTAAGGCAGCAGCAGGTCTTCCATAGAGGAATCTGTCCGTTTATCGGCAAAATACGCATGAAGCACTTCATTTTCATCGAGCTGGCTGAGCTTTTCGCCGGCTTTTTCAACGATAATGGGGTGCTTGCATCCCCGTTTGAATTCGGCCATGACATGCTTTACTTTGGCATCGGCCGCGACCGTCAAAGGATGCAGCATGGCAACATCGCGGTTTTTGCCGTAGTATCTCTCCAAAAGAAACCTCAGCTGAATATAGTGCCGCTTCCGGTATTCATCCCATAAAGAAGCGGCGAGAAAGACGAACAGCACCCATGCACTGACCTGAAGGGGGACGGCCAGCACAATCCAGCAGCAGAGCAAAAGCGCGGAAACGGCCGATGTCTGCAGGCTGAGGAGATGCGCTTTTTGAAAAGCCATTTGTTTGGAGAAGTATAAAAACACAAACTTTCCGCCGTCAAGCGGCCAGATCGGCAAAAGATTGATGAAAAGAATAGAGAGATTATAAAAGGTAAACATCTCAAATGTCTGCTCACTTGCAAAACCTGACATGAAAAAGAGCCAGGCTGCCGCCTGAAGCCACACATGCTGAAGCGGGCCTGCCAGGATGACCGCGAATTCCTCTTTAAGCGGCCGGTTTCCGTGCTCCTCCACCTCAACCGTCCCGCCGAAAGGGAGCAGAAAGATTCGTTTTATGCGCCACGAAAAAAACACAGCCAGAGCAGCATGCCCCAGCTCATGAACGGATACGACCAGCAAAAGACACAGCAGCGCTTTGATGTGCCCCGTCATAAGACCAAGCCCCATGATAATCCAAAGAAAAGGATGGACATGAACTTTGAAAAGGAGGCTGAGCCATTTATTCATCAAAAGTGATCACCTGGATCGGATCTATGAATTTATCGCCATCCTGGATCGCGAAATAGTACTGGCCTTTACTTTTATCGTTAAGCTTGATCGAACCGATCTTTTTCCCTTTATCGACAAAGTCGTACAATGAAACGTTAACATCTTTTAGCCGGCCGTAAATGCTGCTTGTATTGTCGGCGTGCTGCACCTTCACCGTCAGCCCTGTTTTTTTATCTTTGCTCACTTCCATAATGTAGCCTTCTTTTACGCTGTCAATGGCTTCGCTGGCGGTTTCGACGACGACGCCCTCTCCGTTATTTTGAAAGTCCTGCTGGATTTTCCCCGCGGCAGGAACGGCCATATCCTGACTGACCGCCACCTGACCGTCCTTCTTTTTCGTTCCCGGCGTAAGAAAAGCGAGCGGGTTTCCGAAGGAAGATACGAACCAATTGCTTACGGCAGCAAACTGAAATTCCTTTTGAAAGGTTTGTGCGATCGCCGGTTTGATCTGACTCAACGGCTGTTTGTCAGTTTTATAGGCAATAGCGGAGATCAGTACGAGACAGGCGGCCAGCAGGCATTTTAAAATAATAGAATGAGCGCTGATCAATGGATGCCGTCCGTTAAATTCGGGCGGGTGTTCCGTTTGATATTCGTAGTCCGGTAGAAGCTTGTGCTTTTCCTGCTCCTTGACCGTCTGCCACGCGGGAAAATCCTGAGTTCGGGCGTTTTGAACGAAAGTCCGTTTTGATTCAGGCCGCTGTTTTCTTCTTTTGGCCAGTCTTTTTCTAATTTCATCAGCTCTGTGACTCATCGCCATCATCCTTTGCAATCGTTGGGTTTGTACATCCTATGTCTTGTCCATTGCAAATATGCGCTCTTGAAAAACAAAAAAGACCTGATAAGCTGGGCTTCATCAGATCTTTGTATTCTGGTATATATTATGAACGCACGCCGAAAAATGACTTGATTTTCGCCATCATCCCTTTTTGCTGCTCTTCAAGCACCTGCAAAGGAACGGATTCTCCTAAAATGCGCCGGGCGATATTGCGGTACGCAATGCTGGCGCGGTTTTTGGAATTCATGGCAATCGGTTCGCCGATATTTGAAGCCCTGATCACTTCATCATCGTCAGCAACGATTCCGAGGAGATCAATAGACAGATGATGAACAACTTCATCCACATCCATCGTGTCACCGTTTTTCACCAGGTGATTTCTGATGCGGTTCACGATAAGGCGCGGCGGTTCAATATCTTCCTGCTCCAAAAGTCCGATAATGCGGTCAGCGTCCCGCACCGCTGATATTTCCGGCGTCGTCACAACAATCGCCTTATCAGCTCCGGAGACGGCATTTTTATAGCCTTGTTCAATTCCGGCCGGACAATCAATAATGACATAATCAAATTCCTGCTTAAGCTCCTGCACAAGCGATTTGATCTGCTCAGGGACAACAGCCGTCTTGTCGCTTGTCTGGGCAGCCGGCATTAAATGAAGCAGATCATCAAAACGTTTGTCTTTGACAAGCGCTTGATGCGTCTTGCATCTGCCTTCAATTACATCTACTAAGTCGTAAATAATTCTGTTTTCAAGACCCATTACGACATCAAGGTTGCGCAGTCCGATATCTGTGTCTACCAAACAGACGCGCTTCCCTAAAATGGCTAAGGCGGTACCGAGGTTTGCAGATGTTGTTGTTTTACCTACTCCGCCTTTTCCCGAAGTTATTACGATAGCCTCACCCAATTTCACATTCCTCCCTCAAGCCTTGTTAGATCAGGTCTTAAATGAGCCAATTGCTGAAGGCGTTCAATGACCATATTTCCGTCAGTATCTAAATAAGCACATTCCATGTCGTTCCCTTTTTGAATGTGGTCTGGGGAGCGATTTAACACGTGATTGATCCTCAATTGTGTCGGCATCATTTCGGATGCGGCGATCACAGCCCGGTTATTTCCGTTATAACCCGCGTGGGCAATCCCTTTTAATGAACCGAGAACAAATATATTTCCTCCGGCTCTGATCGTACCGCCGGGATTCACATCTCCGATTAAAAGCAAATCTCCCGTCACGTGAAGCACCTGGCCCGAACGGACGATTTTGGAAACAGAAACAATTTCCTGCTCCTCTTTCATCCGCTGCGCTTCTTCTTTGGCGATGACTTCACTGTCAATTGAATGCACGACTAAATCTTTCTTTGACGCGATCAGATCAGTCAGCTGCTCTGCCTGTTCCTGATACAGATACCGATGCCCGAGTTTAATATGAACACTGATTTTTTGGCCTTTGCCATCAGTATATTGTTCAATCGACAGCATGTTTTGAAGACCATCGAGAAGCTCATCAAAAGAACATGCATCATCCAGATGCAATGTTAAGCCGTTTTTTGTTCCTTTTATTGTTACATATTGCTGCTTTTTGGTCTTCATCAATGTTCACCTCAACAACATACTCTTTTCGTCAAAAAAAGATAAAATCCTTTTTACTCATCTCTTAATTCTTTCTTCAGACTTATATAAAACAGCCTGAAGGGCAGGACTAATATAACGGCCCCCGCAATATTCAGCAAAGCAGTCGGCAAGAACCGCTGAATGACAAAATCGTTAAACGTCATTGTGCCGCTGCGGATTAACGTCTGAATGCCGTAGACGTAAAATTCAAGCACACATACGCTCAGCACCGCGACCAGAATGACCATCAGGGCGTTTGTCTGCAGCACTTTAAACGCTTTGGCCGCCAGATAGCATAAACCGGCAAAACCAAACATATAAACGCCTAAAACACCCGTATAATTGATGTCATAAAGAAATCCGAAAATGAAACCGTAGATCACCGCATGCTTTTGGTTGATATAAGCGGACATAAAAATCAGCGCAAGCAAAAGAAAATGCGGAACGACCTGCTGCTCGACGGAAACGAAAGGAAAACGCACCAGATCGGTATAGATGCTTTCCGCACAAAAGACCAAAATCATAATCAAAGGGAGAAGGAAACGTTTCACGATCCTTCCTCCCCTGTTGCTACGCTTCGGTTCACGACGATGACATGGTCAAGATCGTACAGGTCGGCAGCCGGTTTCACGTAAGCGATTTTCGTCAGGCCGTAAGCATCTGATTCTACATCGGTCACTTCCCCGACCGTCAGCCCTTGAGGAAATACGCCGCCCGTTCCGGATGTCTCCACGAGGTCGCCTTTTTTCACTTCACGTTTTTCATCCGGCTCTAGGATGGTCATTTTCAGTGTCTGTTTCTTTTTATCATACCCTTCAATTAAACCGTAGCCTTTGCTTCCCTTTTTGCCGGAGATTTTGGTGGCCACTCTGTTATTGCGGTCAACATCGCTCAGCAGCTGAACGGCGGATGTGAAACTGTTGAGTCCGCTGCTTTTGATCTTCCCGACCAGCGCACCCTTTTCGTTCGTGACAGCCATGTCTTTGGCCACTTTCTGCTTCGTTCCCTTATTGATCATGATCTGCTTGTACCATTGATCAGGGTTTCTGGCGATAACGGTCGCTAAAATCGGATCATAGTCGGAAATTGATTTGACATGCCCGAGTTCATCACGCAGCTTCTTGTTTTCATCTTTGAGTTCTTGGAGCTTCGCTTCATATTGTGTCTGTCCGTCCAGCTTTTGTCTTAAGCGTTCGTTTTCCTTGTACGTGTTTTTCAGGTCTTTTATGTCCCCGAAGAACCCTGCAAAATATTCGGCAGGCGTGTGAAAAATATTTTGAAATACTCCCGTCGTATCACCGATCAGCTTTTCAGGCCAGGTGGTATTACGGCCGTTCTTCAGCGAGAATCCAATCATAGCCACCAATATGATAATACACAGAAGTAATAGCATTAACCGTTTGTTCGGCATCGTGATACACCTCTTCTATTTAACTCCTGATTATCTTGTTTTTCCTTTGAAAAGATGGATGTGCTCCAGTGCTTTTCCAGTGCCGATCGCAACACAATCCAGCGGATCTTCAGCGATAAGAACAGGCATTTTTGTTTCGTCGCTGATGACTTTGTCGAGATTGCGGAGCAGGGCGCCTCCCCCTGTTAATACAATACCTCTGTCCATAATGTCAGCGGCCAGCTCAGGCGGTGTTTTTTCAAGCGTGCTCTTCACCGCGTCAACGATTGAGAGAACTGTATCACGCAGTGCATTTGCAATTTCCGTTCCCGTGATTTCGATCGTTTTCGGCAGACCTGTCAGAAGATCGCGGCCGCGGATTTCCATTGACGCATTTTCTTCACCGGTTTCTGCTGAACCGATTTCCATTTTAATAGCTTCCGCCGTACGGTCACCGATCATCAGATTATATGTTTTTCTGATATAGCTGATGATTGAGTCGTCCATTTCGTCACCGGCTACGCGGATTGACTGAGACGTGACAATGCCGCCTAAAGAAATGATCGCCACTTCAGTTGTTCCGCCGCCGATATCAACGACCATGCTGCCCGTCGGCTCCCATACCGGAAGATTCGCGCCGATTGCTGCCGCAAACGGTTCTTCAATCGGATAAGCGTCACGTGCGCCCGCTTGTCTTGTCGCGTCGATGACCGCCCGTTCTTCAACGGCCGTAATACCTGACGGCACACATACCATAACGTAAGGCTTTCTCGCAAACAATCCTTTATTTTTCACAGCCTGATTAATGTAGTATTTCATCATTGTCGCAGTTGTTTCATAGTCAGCGATAACGCCGTCTTTCATCGGACGGAGCGCAACCACGTTGCCCGGAGTTCTTCCGATCATGTTTTTCGCATCGTTACCGACCGCAACGATGGACTTCGTATCCGTTTGCAGAGCAACGACAGACGGCTCTCTCACTACGATTCCTTTACCTTTAACAAACACAAGCGTATTCGCGGTTCCCAAATCTATACCAAGGTCTCTTGTACCAATTCCGAACATATGTATGTATCTTCCTTTCTTAAAGCAAAAATACCCTAAAGGGAAAAACTCATAAAATCTATTATATCTTAAATCAACGAAAAAAAAAGTGTTACAAATATCCTTTTTCCTTTAAACTCACAAATTTTTTGTCACCAATGACCAAATGATCCAGCAGCTCGATGCCGATTAAATTTCCGCACTCAAAAAGCCGCCTGGTTACCTCTATATCTTCCCTGCTCGGTGTAGGATCTCCTGAAGGATGATTGTGAACGCAAATGAAGGACGCGGCGGATCGTTTGAAAGCTTCTTTAAACACCTCCCGCGGGTGGACAATAGATGAATTCAGACTTCCGATAAAAACGGTGCGTTTATGAATGACTTGATTTTTGGTATTTAAATATAAACATGAAAACTTGACACAAATACGAAAATTCTATAAGCCCACGTATGTTAGACGGAGCCAAGAAAAAATGGTTTCAAAAAAATTTCTAGCTTTTAAAAAAATATATATTTAAGCTATAAATAAAAGAGGGGGATTCCATGAATCTAAATAAAATAAGATCGGCGCTGTACAAGTCCGCGAGAATTTTGGGGGATGTCAACGCAGCCAAAAATGGGACACTTGGAAAAAGGATGGCCCGCAGAGCTGCAGGAAAGGCAACCAATAAATTACTGAGAAATATTTTCAAATAAGAACAAAAAAAATGCCCTGCTCTTAGTGAGCAGGGCTTAGTCATTATGAGGGCGGTATTTCTTATTTGCTGCCAGTTCTCCTTTAAGTGCCTCAGCGTCCTGGCGCAAAAATAAGCTGGTGTTTCCTATCTTCTTAACCGGCTCAATACGCCCATCTTTAATCAATTTACTCATGCGCTGCTTGTTCACGTCCAAAATTTCAGCAACTTCGGTGGTGCTGAGGACTTCAGCTTTTACGAAGTCCTCAACCTCCTGGCGACCCCTTAGATGAAATTCCATGTTATTTTCTCCTTATATCTTTGAGAATTGCATAAACGGTCAATGCTACTACAATAGCCATTATGGCCGTTGTAAATGAGTTTGTCCAAAATGTGCGCATGCTTATCGCTGCCACACTTAAAAGAATTAGTGTAAAAATGAACTTTTGGTTTTTCTTCATTTTTTATGCTAGACTGATTATAATGATATTGAGAAGCGAGCGACCAACTCGCTTCCCTGACTTTGTTAGTCCTTCTTATTTTTCTTCTCGTTATCGTTTGATTGTTGGGCAATCCATCCGATAGACACGACGTAGAAGATAATTTGAAGGACTTTTATCATGTTGTCTAGCATTTCCTCACCTCCTTATATACTTATTATAGCATATGTGTAGACTTACGTCTATAGTTTATATAAAAAAATTTCCCTCCCTTGGTAAAAAGAGAGGGTTTTTTTATTATTTCAGAAGCGCTTCGATCTTCGCCTTTGTCTTCGGCCCATAAATACCATCAGCAGTCAGGCCATACATTGACTGGAATCGTTTGACCGCATTTGCTGTTTTTGGCCCGTAATAGCCGTCAATTCCGTTGTTCTTTGCTCCTTTGTCCGGATAGTAATAAAGAGCCGCCAGGGCCGTCTGAATCTGTTTCACAGCCGTTCCCTTAGTTAATGGGCTTGTCACTTTAAAAATGCCTGACGGCAGCGTGTAAGATGATTTCTTTTTACCGGATGAAGAGCTGACCGATCCAGTCAGCTTTAATACCTGGCCGACTTTGATAAAATTCGGGTCCTTGATACCGTTCAACTTTTGCAGGGCGGCCATGCTTACGCCGTTTTTCTGTGCAATGACAGAAAGAGCATCGCCTTTCTTGACGGTGTACGTCGCCCCGCCTGTCTTTGTTTCTGTCTTCGCTGGTGAAGATGGCGCGCCGCTTATACCCGCCTTAAAGGAGTCCCATCGATCAAGCAGCTTGTGCGGACAATACTTGCCGGACCAGTGCTGGTGAGGGACCACGTTTGCAAGGGAAATGCCCTGCTCCTTCATGAGCTTTTTGATCAGCCACTGAGCATTCGCCACGGCTTTCTCAAAATCCCCGTCGCTATTCTCACAAATTTCAATACCGATAGATTTCCGGTTACCAGTGCCGTTTCCGTCGCCAGCGTGCCAGCCGTTCTCATTTAATGGCAGATGCTGATAAATCTCTTTGTCATCTACTGTAAAGTGCCAGCTGGTGGGTGTTTCTGGATTTTTCTCATAACGGGCGTGCATGGCTGCGTTTGCCCTTCTTGCCGTGTTCGCCGTGTTGTGAACGGTGATATATGCCGGGTCCATTGCGTATCCCGGTCTGTTATTGTGTCCTACTGGAATAAAGTCCTTTGTGATTTTCACCATTTTTCATCTTCTCCTATTCTGTTTTGAAATATAAAAAGGCCGCCGACGGCAGCCCTTACTTGGTCAAATCGTGCTGTTTTAAAACGGTTCTTTGCTTATGGCCTTTTTCAGTCACATAGTTGTTTTTGAACCATGCTACAAGCGTAGTGCTGATAGTAAAGATTACAGAGCCGGCAGTGTACAGCGCATCAGCAAGCTGATTCACCTGACCCTCTGTAATATCCAAAGGTGATTTGCCAAACATCAGCATAGTTTGGTTGATAAGCGCAATTAAAAGAAGCACCGTCCGGACGACCGTGCCTTTGTCAAATTTTTTCATATTGTGTATTCCTCCTATTGTACTTTGCTTTCAATTTTGTCGAGCTTTTCAATTACAACATCATACTTTTCACTGAACTTCCCTAAGACTTCATTTTGGGAGTCAATTTGATCATAAAGCTTTGATTCCCTTTCCTTACTTGTTTTCATTACATAGAAAAGGAGCCAGCAAAACAAAACAGCAAAGGGCCCCTGAGTAATTAAATACTGTGAAATATCCATCTCCATAAATTCCTCACCTACCTCTGGGCAAAATAAAAACACCTCTGGGGTGTTAGTTTGCGGCGCCGCCTAAATCCACACTGACAGGTTGTTTTGTCATCGGATAGGTCAAGCCAGTTATTTGTTTATATTGATCTTCTGTAATTCTTCCCCACTCAACAAAACGGGCCACGTCTGCATTACTGTAATACTGCGGCCCCCACCCGTAGATGGTTTTAACGCTTGTAAACCAATCCATCATACCCCTTTCCCTCCCTCCGCCAGCATTAGATAAAGATTGGCAATCATTTGCGCTTGTGACTCGGCCAGGCTCTGCGCTTCCGCAAGCTGCGTTGTGATGGCCGCGTTCTGAGCTTTCAATTCATCAACGGTAAAAGGCATCCGCCCGCTTTCAATTTGCTTTTCCAGGGCTTCTTTCTCTTCCTGGGTGGCGGCTTCCGTCCATGTCTTCTCAGCTGGATGATACATCGCCTTTATGAAAGACGGAGGCTGGACGGATGTACAATTTTTAGGGATTGTATAGTTGCCTTCTTCGTCAGGCTCAATCGGAATAGGTTTGGTCAAGATAAAATTTTCATCGTATTCATACACCTGAATCATGCTGTTCCTCCTTTCTGAAAGCCCACGACCACATCCAGATAATAGCCTCCGCCCATCTTACTTGAGTCAGCCGGGTCCGGGTATTTTATTTTTAAATCCCCATTATCATAAATGATTAAATTGGCCGTGCCGCCTGTCCCACTCAACGGAACTGTATAAACGCCTCCGCCAGCTGGTGCGTATTCCGCGGGGATGGAGCCGAATATGATTTCTGGTTCAGTTCTAACATGCCCTCTTAATAAGATAAGGGGCCCCCATTTTGCGTATATAGGCGTTCGGGTCCCTGCGGCGGCTCCATTCTTCAGCATGATGTTGGCATATGTGGCATCCCCATTCCATGTCTTCCGTTCAGCTGCAGAGATGTGCCGTTCTTGGTTGTAGTTATGAGCTTTGAACTGCCGGGTCATATCATCCCAATACGCCTGATCTTCGGCCGTAACGTGAATGTCCGTGTTGTTGGCGTGCAGGTTTACTTTATCTTGAGCACCCGAAGGGGTTTCCTTAGCGTCCCAAGCCTTCCGATCTGCTGCAGAAACATGCTTTTCTTGATCGTTTGCATGCTCATCTGTATAATCCATAGCGTTTTTCTCTGCAACATCCGCCTTTTGCTGTGCTCCATCTTTCGTTTCAATGGATTCCAGATCGGCGAATTTCTTCTGTAATTCCTCGACGGTCTGGCTGATTTCTTCGACGATGTGGTTTATCCCGTCTCTCAGCGTTTCAAAATCGTCAATGTAATAGTCAGCTGTCGGAATGATGTTCTGATCTTCTAACGTTTTGGCGATAGAGAAAGTGAAAAATGAAGTCGCCAGCGCCTGACCGTTTGTGTAATAAAGTTTGATTTCAGCCTTAACGGTCCCGTAATGCTTAAGCTCTTCATCTGAAAGCACATATTCCGCCTGCCCGTTCATCTTATCAGTGATGGTAAGGCTCTTCTTGTAAAATGACCCATCAGCATACAATAGAACAATTTTCGCGTCTACGGCAGACAGAGGCAACGGCGTACCGTCTTTTGTAAAAGAAAAAGACAGCTTCGCGCTGCCCGTATCCTGCGTCATGAATTGAATGCTCGTGGTTCGCCCGTTTGTCCGGTTCGCATTAATATCAAATGCGACGCCCCCCGTTTTGTACATTCCTTTTCCTCCTTAGTGCTGCGGCGTAACGATCATTTGAGCTACACCGTATCCTTTTTCCGCATTATACGGGGACTTGATTCTCATAACAGTTCCATAGCCTCCGCTTTCTGCTTTAGTCGCGATCCCGCCAATTGCTGACACGCTATCCCCTACGGCCACTGTGTCGTCAATCCTGACAAAGACTTGGCCGATCAAGCCGATGACATGCCATTCGTCACGAGAGTCACGCGGCACATATTCGAGAGAAGGGTCGTAGTCTGGATTAAGTTTAGGGATGCGGATTTCTTCTCCGCCGCGGAAAACTGTCTCGTAGACCAACCCGCCGAATTCATTTCTTTCGTACTGCTCGTTCCAATAGAACGCAGCACCGCCGAGCACCACGCCCGCAGTTTCCGAAACAACTCCGAGAATCTTGTCCTCTTTTTCCGCTTTTCGAATCTTTTCGCCTTCTAGTGCAACGAGATAACTAGAATCAATTTTCTTGCCGTCAGCAGACTCAAAATACTCAGCGAAGTCTTTAAAATCTGAGACGCTCTCCACTCGCCCTGTGCCGCGAATATGGCCGCCTGACGAATCAAGTTCCCATCTCGTATTTTTTGTTGAGGCGCTTCCTGTCCCATAACCGCCCCGGACACTGTATCCGTTATCGTTGATAACACCCTGAGATGCAAGAATAGCCCTTGAGTTGCCGTCGCCTTTTGTGTGGCAGTTATTGACGGCTATTAGCGCTTGACGTGACCCCTCGGTTGTTGATCCGCCCCGGACACCCAGCAGGACATTGGCGGGACCTTTAGCGACGTTGTCGCCTGTGCCTCCCAAAATGGCGCTTGCTTCATGCAGAGCTGATCCGGAAGTAGTGCCGCCCATAAATCCGCCTTTTACTCTTGTGGGGATAGTGCTGTATTCTCTGCCGGCCAATCTTGCGGACACTTTATACCCGGCCGTCTCTACACCTACAATGGTTGTCTGATTGTTCGGGGATTCAATCCCGGCGGAGCCGTTTTTCCCGATCAGGGTTCCATTTATGAGATTCGTATGATACACACCGCCGCCCAGACCAATGCCTACAGGAGCAGAGTCGAGAATGTCAAAGTTTGAGATTTTTACATAATCGGATTTTTGCGGGCCTCCGATCACTCGGATGTCATGCGAAGCCTTTCTGAACCCTCTCATCTTAATTCCATTAACTGTGATGTACCTGCTGCGATACTGAAACGCAACCATCGGGCCGTTTTTATAATCATAGTCAGGGTCTCCGATCGCGGTAAAATTGACAATCTGAACGTTTTTATAAGCAGACACAACCAAAGCCCGCGGGCTTATCCCTTCATATAGATCATTGAAGACTGGCTCTATTGCGGTACAGTCTGTCAGCGTTACGTCGTATGCTGTGGTGCTCTCCGGGTCTTCGGCTTTATGGTGGCCGATATGCCGCAGATCATAGGCCCGCACGTCCCGATATGAAACGTGGCCGAGAATATGAACATTCTGAGAAGCCGGCCACTCAGTATGCGCCTTAACTTCAACGCCTCGGATATTCCCTTCTGTGTAGTTGTTGAGCAACCACACATGTTTAGAACCGTCGTCAATCTCAATACCGTTTGAATTAGCCTTTCCCGCGGCATGTGCGAGGCCTGTCGGGTTTGTGCAATGGCAGTTTGAGATGAAAATATATTCACTGTAATGGGTTGTTATCCCGTCATCCCCATACCCTGAGTTAACGCAGCCATCAATCCAAACATATTTGCAGCCGTCTTTTGTATACTTGGTATCCGGCAGATGGTCATAGGTTGGTGCTGTTATATCAATGCCGTGAAGTGCCGGGTTCATGTTTTCTATATTTTTAATCCAAACGAACTTTGAATTTGCAAAGGCAACACATGTGGAATGCTGTCCGCCTGTCGCCCTTAAACCTCCCTGCCGCTCTCGATTCCAGTCTGTTGAAAATCCTTCAACGTGAATGTTTCGATTCCCTTTCTCATAGTCAGCATTCGTGATGACCCATTCTGAGGCCGGTGTCTCATCATTCAAAATCAAGAATGTAACGCCGATTCCCTGGCCGACCAGACGAACCCAGGAAGGGATTCTCAAGCCTTTCACGACGTAAATGCCAGCTGACATAACGACCTGCACCTTACCTGTCCCGAATGCCTTCTTAAATGCCTCCGTGCTGTCTGTTTTTCCGGTTGGGTCAGCCCCGAAGTCATCAACGTTTACAACGCGTTTAATTTTCCTGTCAAGCTTGCTGAATTCCCTATCGAGCCTGTCTTTCAATGTTGCGGCAATTTCCCCATCCGTCGTTACACGGGAATCCACGACTTCTTTTACATCTTGGCCGTCGTGATTTAGCACAAGGTTAGTAAAGCGCGCAAACAGATTTTTCAAACGGTTTTCGACGGTGTACCCATCATGTGTAACTTGTGAAGAATCATGAACAGCAACCCCTGTCCGATGGCGCTTCATGTCGTCATCCACTTTATTTAGTACATTTTCAATATTTTGCATATCTCTCCGCAGTTGGGCCGAATATGTTGAGTTGCGCGTCGTGTTGTAATCTTTAATGAGTTGAACCATGTCACTCACTCCCTCCATAATAAAAAGACGCCTCAAATGAGCGTCTTGTATAATGCATCCATATATCTTTTTTGATCTCTTATTTGCTTCGCTTGGCTAACTGCAATGTCTTGAATATCTTTTCTGAAATTCGCAAACGTGAGCGCAGGACTTCCGTACGGGTTAAGAGAATCATATTTGATAGACAGTACCCGAACGTCATCCTCATAGGTGATACCCTCGGCGGTGTCCGCTATCACGTGGATGGTGTCACCTTTCCAGAAGTCCTGCTGAATGTCCAAAAGCTTCGGCTCATAAATGTATTGGAAATTCGCCTCAACGGTCATTTCAGGATACGGGTTCACATGCTTTTTTAAAGCCGAAACCATGCGGCTGGACTTTTTATACCGCTCGTCCTTTATGGGTTCGGCCCAGCGCGGCTTTCCATCTATCAAGAACTTTTCTTCATCGGGATGAATGTATAAGATGGGCTCAAACTCATATTTCGGGTTTTTGTCATCGGCACTGCTTCCCTTTTTTAACGCCCCATATCCCCATGCCCGCGTGGTGCTGTTTTGAGAATTAGTCTTAATCTTAATGCCCGGCATATTATAGCGTGAGTCCAGGGTAAAGTTGATACGGGACCCCATTTTTTTATAGACATGAATTTTGTAATTATCTACGTCAAGCTCTGGCCCGTAATCCTCTATGATTTCATCCACCAACTCGGTGGAATTTTTATCCCCAAAGCCCTCCTGTTCCGCGCTTGGGAACTCACTTTCAGGCGTTTCAAAGATGTATTGAAAATCAGTCCCTTTAAGAGCGATATCAAAAGCCTCTTTAATCGTTAATTTCTTGGTGACTGAATCATCCACCCGGTTATTGACCAGCAGAACAGAAAAGATATGACTTGCACTTACTGTCTTTGTTAACACCCCGTTTTGTTGATCGAGTTCCACGTCTGTAATGTAATATTTTTGGTGGCGGAACTTTTTTTCATCAAGGTAAAGTATGTTATCAGTAGTCAATAAATCGAATTCTATGCCGTTATCCGGCGTCCTACCTATCGTAAAGGTAAAAGACTTCTTCCCTGTCCTGTCGTCTGTCAGATCGACTGACACGCCCGTTATTTCTACTACCTGCTCCCCGTCTTTTGAAGACACATGCAATTGCGGGAAATAGACATCAGCTGGCAGCTTTTTGTTGAGCGTGACGTCCTTCCCTGCATACTCTTTACTCGGGAAGGAAGGGCTGGGCTCCGGGGCAGGATTGTCCGGGTTATCCGGCTCATCTGGTAAGCCGTCTATATTATCGTATTGAGTAAGCTTATACGTTAAAATGATGCTGTTTAGCTTTGTTGCGTAATTGGGGTCCGTCGCATAACCCGCTTTCTGAACAGCCGCAGTTGCCTTTTTATAGTCAGTCTCTCCAATGACGGCTTTATATAGGTTGGGGTCCCAGCTGGTCCCGTTTATATAAATCTTGGCTAAATCCTGCAGCGACTCATACCAGGAAGGATATTTCCTGAATTTCGCCTTAACACGGGTGGGAGAACCGCCGTTATCATACTCCGTTGTCCACATCAGGACATACTTTCCGTTATACGTGCCCTTAATCCCGAAAAGGTTCTTTCCCTCTTGAGCCAGTCCACTACTCCCCCAGGCACTTTCCAGACATCCTTGCGCGATGATTAGAGAGGCAAGAATATTGTATTTCTTATAAACCCTCTGTGCATCTGCTGCAATCTCATTTATAAAATCTGCGTTTGCCATCTTTCCCCCGCCTTACGGATAATAAAATCTTGTGTCAAATGTGATTTTAAAATCACTTGTATTCTGTATTTCGAACTCATTCCAACCGATCTCAAGCCCCGGAAGCCGCCCGGAGGTTTTGAGCGTCTTTTTATCAATGACAGTGTATTGCTTGATAAACGAAACCTTCTGCGACTTCTTCAACGTCTCTTCAATGGTGAGCTTTTCGCCATTAGTGTGGTTGACAATGGAGACGTTTTTCCCAGCAGCATACAAATAGACGTTATAATCATGCTCCATAGGATTGATCATAACGCCGCCCGTATTGTATACGCTGAATGTCTTTTGATTGGCAAATGAATATTGGAGGCTGTCCACCTCCTGGATATTCATGCCGGGGCTCCAATGCTCGCCGCTGAAATTTTGAGCCGTCAAAGACGTGGTTTTCGATTCTGCGACACCATTTATATTTAAGAAAGGAACCTCGAACGTGTTGAAGTTCTTTTCCTTTTCTTTCGGCACACTGAAATTGCCGTCACAGGTAACTTTAAAACGTCGATTGGGCAGCAGATCAGTAGAAATATAATAAGGGAACGGCTTTACAAGAGCCGCATACAGTTCATGCCGATACTGATAGAAATTTTCAGCAATTATTGAGTCAATATGGATTTCAACCTTTATATCACGCTCTTTATACGTAACGTCCCTGGGGTGCTGCGGCAAGACAACACCGTTTATTCTGTGAACCTTGGCCGTTTCCCGTTCAATGTTTGGCGACTCGGGTAAAAAGCTCACCAATTTAAAATAGGGAAGCAAATCAGATAAGCTTTGCTCCCCCAACCCATTGTCATAATCTATATATAACTCCATTTACCTCACTCCATTATGAAATGCCGCCCGAGCATACCGATCAGCTGACACCTGGTCCACTTTTCGACCATCCACATAGTTATTATTATCCTTTGCTACAAGACGCGTTAACAATGTAATCATGGCGTCCAGCTTCGTGTTGAGCGTTTCGTTCTGTTCTTTCAGCAGCTTTATTTCCTCGGCATTATCATTTTGAACAATCGTCTGCTGAGGCGCAGGGTTGTATCCGACCATTGCGCTGGCCTGGCTTAATACCTTATGCGCCTGGCTTCTTCTGAATTGCCGCAACGGCAGCAGCATTTCCCCTTTATGGACCTCAGCCGTGTGGTCACGCGTAATCAGGCCGCCTTTGTCATAACCCACATAACGGCCGCCGCGCTTCATGGATTTCAGCCCGGGATGGTTTAAAATGCCCCCATATCTGCTGTTGAGGTAATTGATTGACGCTAAAATCTGATGGACAGGATTTTTGATATTCCCATAGCCTTTTTCCTTGTGAGCATTGAAGGTGCTGGGAATGAACTGCATTAAACCTTGAGACGGATGGCCGGCTTTCCAGTTTGAATCCCATCTATTTACTACATTCGGATTTCCGCCTGATTCTTTCATCGCTATTGCCTCAAGAGCTCCGGCGAACTCTGATCCAAGCCCTTTGATCTTTAACGCTTGGGCAACCCACTTTTTAACAGCAGCCGTCCCGCCTTCACCAAAGTTGCTAGCATCGCCCATCTTGTCTTTAATAAAATCAACAAATTTGTTTTTGACGAATTTAAATGACCCTTTGACAAAATCCCCGGCAAAGCCCGCAAAGTTAGGCATCTTCAAGCCGAGTTTCTCAATAACCTTGTTAATGAGCTTTGATGGGTTACTGATATAGCTGAACACATCAAGCGCCAGGTCTTTCACTTTACTGGCGGCGGCCTTGGCGCCGTTCCAAACCGTTGACAAAATGCCTTGTTTTTTCTTTTTCTTTGTTCCGTTTGCGTAAGCAGGAATGCCGGACATAAATGCTTTTGTATCAAGCGCTGATAAGACCTGAGTCCCTTTTGGTAAGTTCATGAGTGTGTCTGTAGCTGGGCTTATCCCCATGTGTCCGGACGGTGTAAAGAATGCTTCTGGACCTGCATTTCTCCCCTTACCATCTCCCAGGATAGCCGGACCGCCTGGGTGCCCGCCTGTTCCATTGGCATATTGGGGAACATCCCATTTTGGTATCTTCGTATCAACACCAATCTTTCCAAGAATCCAGTTGATGCCCTGCTGGGTGAATCCGTTGATGATTTTACCGAAGCCCCGGAGCGTTCTGTTTCCAAAGGCTTTGATTCCGTCCCAGGCTTTACCGCCCATGCTCTTGATTCCGTCGCCCATTTTTTTCGGCAAGGCCTTGGCAGCATCCACGATGTCCCAAAACTTTTTAGTGATACCTGATTTCATATCACCGACAAGCTTTAACGCCTTGTCTTTCAAGAACGAGAACATTCCTCCGGCCTTTGAAGCTCCGTCTTTAAATAAGCTTTTAATCCAGCCCCACATTTTTGGAAAAATACCCTTTAAGCCAGCGCCGAGAGCCTTGGCTCCCCCAAGAATTTTGCCAAAAAATGAAAGCTGAATTGCATTCCAGACCACTTTAATGGCGCCGGAGAATATCTGCTTTATCCCTTCCCACATCTTACCGAAGTTGCCTGTCAATAAGCCGGAAAATACCTTGATAACACCTTGGATGACAGCAATAGCGCCAGTTATTACGCCCTTTATGTTTCCCCATACAGAACTTATGATCGCAAGCACGGCCGGCATCACAAACTGAACCACCGACCACACATTTTGAAGGGCTTGAGAAATAACCGTTCCGTTCTCTTTCCAAAACGTACCCCATTGTGCTGATAGCTGACCCACAAAAGACATAATTCCGCCAAGGGCCTGTTTAATAAGAGGGCCCAAAGTTCCAAAAACCTGGGATGCAATTGAGCCGAGTGTAGAAAAGACCGGCTGCATGGCTGACAGCCCGTTTTTAACGTTGGTTATGATGGGTTGCGCCTGCTGTTTAAACCCTGAAAAAGCTGTCTTGATACTGTTAATGCCATCAATGATAGATTGAACTGTTAAGACCGGGAAAAAGTCCATAAGCTTGTCAGCGCCCTTTGACGTGTCACCGTTGAAAATATCCATAATCCCGGTAAATACTGTTTTCAAATGGCCGCCTGCGCTAGAAATGCTGTTCATGACCGGCTGCAGGCCCTTCATACCTGATTCCAGTCCGGACATGGCCGGCTCCAATACATCTAAAAGGCTATTGCCGATCGGAAGGAGAGCAGACAAGGCGGAACGACCTATCTTTTTCAGCCGTGCCCCAAAGTTATCCTGAAGAGCTTTTCCGGCCTCTTTCGTTTTCCCGTTCACATCGCCAATCTTTCCATTAATGCCGCCGAGGGCATACATCGCGTCGGCCTCAAGGTCTTCCCATTTGGTGCCGTACAAAGCAACCCCGATATTATTCGCCTTGACCTGGTTTTTCATCCCCTTCAGCTCGCCCAGAACCGCATTCGAAACGTCCTTAACTGTTCCTTTCCCTTTTAGGAATTGGCTCCACACTTTCTGAGTGCTGCCGGAAAGCTGCGCCATCGCTCCGGATGTCGAATCGGAGCCGTCTTTCACTCTGATCTGAAATTCTTTCATGACATCATTAATATAGTCGAGATTATAAACCCCTGCTTGGCTGCCCTTCGTTAAGAGCTGGAAGTATTCTTCCGCAGAAAAACCCATTTTACCGAATAGGGGCGCGTACTCGCTCAGGTTGTCAAACATTTCATTTGAAAAGTTTAAGCCCTTTTGAGCACCGTACGTCATCAAATCAAAAGCCTTTTGACTCTCAACACCGAAGCCTTTCATGATATTGTTGCCGGCTCGGGTGACTTCATTTACATCAGCGTCAAAGGTTTCTGAAAGAGTAATAGCCCCTTTGGTTACATCCTTTAAATCTTTTTCGCTGAGTCCCCTGATATTCTGACGGACCTGTTTCAGGGCGTCTTTGACTACATCCATATTTTCGCCGAAACCGTCTTTCCAGATGCTTGAGGCTGTTTGTGTCAGCGCTTTAGCTTCGTTCTTTGTCAGCCCTAATTGCGCCCGGAATTCCCCTTGGCTTTTCTGTGCGTCAAGCGCCATTTTGGTGCCCATCGCTCCGACCGCAGCCGTTAACCCGGTTACGGCCGCCACTCCTGCAGTCAGTGCCCCGACCAGGCCGACTTCAATAAAAGAAGAGAATTTCCCGACCCTGCCCTTTGCTGTCTCGGTTGCCTCTCCAATATCCTTCTGGCTGTCTGATAAAGAATCGGCGCTTTTCCCTGCTTCCCGTTGCGCCTGCTCAAGCTGCTCGTATTGCACTTGTGCGCGTCGTAGAGAGCCTTGTAAAGAATGATAGGTTTGAATCTGAGTATTGAGCCGCTGGGCGTATTTCTGCGCCTGTTCAGACCCTTCGCCGTATTGCTCCACCTGTTTCTCATATGACTTGCGGTATTCGTTGACGATCTTTTCTTGAATAGAAAGCTCATTTGACAGGCCTTCAACTTTTTTCTTGCTGGCGGTCAATTCGTCGCCCATCGCTTTAAATTCCTGGACGGTTGCCTTTGTTGCTGTGCGGGCAGTCTTTAGATTGTTTCTCAGGCCGGTAATTCCTTTGTTTACCCCTGCGTCATTCAGCGTCGTATTAATGACTAGATTCCCTATCGGTCTGCCTTCTGTGGCCACGTTTTACCTCCTTTCTTTAGAAATTGACAAAACAAAAAGAGCATCTGATCAGATACCCTTTTACAAAGTCACCCCAAAAATCTTATACGCCGGCACCAGCTTGTTTTCTTCCTCATGCTGATGATCGGCAAGATCGAAGAAACGGTTTATATCCATTTCATCTATTTCATGAAGCTTGTATCCATTTTTCATCAAATCAATGTACATTTCTTTCATTTTGTTAAAGTAATCCCGGTAGCTCATGGGCTTGCCCGTTACTTTTGAGCTGCTACGGCCTTCTTCTTCAATTGAGCCTTTTTTTTATCTTTAACCATAACCTGATCCATAATATCTCTAAGCCAGTCAAATAATTCATCAGATTGAACACCGTCTAAAATATCATCAAAGGTAAATTGCCCTTTGAATATGTCCAAGACAAGAGTCATCATCTCATCCATTACATCACGCTGAGTCTTTCCGAATTCTTCGTCCGTTGCATCTGCATGTATTTCTAAAGCTCTATACGTATATCTTGCTGTAACAAATGGCTGAATAAATGTTTTTTCTGGAACAGATACAATATCGCCGCTCTCATCTACTTCTGCAAGAGCATAGTCTTTCAATACCGCTTTAATCATGTAGAAAACCACCTTTTTATTTTTTAAAAAACAAAAGCAGCCGCACCGGGCTGCCTATTATTTCCCTAGTTCTACTGTCTGGCCCTCTTCTGTTGGGTGCTCCAATTCATAAGCCAGCTTATAAAACTTATCAAGTGAAAAACCTTCATTTTGGTCATAACCAACCAGGAATACAAGACCGTCCTCTTTCCGTGGTAAGAACTGTCCTTCGATTGAGTCCGTTTGATAATCCACTTTATCTTCTTTTGTCTTACCTTCTGCAGAAGGGATACCGAATTTACCTTTTAACAGAGCATAATACACGTATCCTTTTTCATGGTGTTTTTGCCGCCAAGTGATGCAAACATAAGGCGGCTCCAAGTCCTTATGATATAATTCAATGCCAGAAACAACAGGAACGCCCAAAAGTGTTCTCTTCATTTCAGTTGTCAGATCTGCCAAATTTAATTCTAGTTTTGTTTCACTCACGCCTGAGCTCTTCACTGCGTATATACCGTCATCCGCATAGAGAGGTGTCAGTTCTGAAGAAACGTCTAATTTTGCCTCAATAGCTCCCGGCATCTTCTTCCTATCTTCTGCTTTTTCATTTTCGCCAAGTACGCCGTACTGAATTCCGTCTAAACCTGTTCGCGCCATTCATATCACCTTTTCGTTTCATATTTGTATGTTAATCATTTTTGTTGCTCTGTATCTCCGGGCATATCTGTAAAGTGCTATATCCGGATCCCGGTCAAATGCAGAGGCATATTGTTGGAAGTCGTTTTTTGCCATAAGCTCGTCAATGATGGGCTGAATCTGATGCGCTTCCTTGATCGTTTTCGTCCATAAGTCTATTTGAATATCAACCTCAAACGTCAATGCCGCGTCATCGGCATAATCTTTTCTGTGGCTCTCAAGCTCATTTATTCGAATCATCGGGGCCTTTTCTATATCCTGATCGGCTTCTGGGACAAAAACCAAAAATACACGGCCAGGATCCACAAAAGAAGAAAGGACCTCATTTTCACTCAGAATCATTTCCACTTCCTGAATTGGCAGCATCATAATCCCAGCTCCCTTCTATAAACTTCTTGCACCTTCTGCAGCACCGCGGCCGTGTACTCATTTACCGTCCTCTCCACAAAGTGCTGAGGTCGCTGTTTGATCGTCCCGAAGTTCGAAAAATGCAGCCTTGATGCGGTTTCCTTTCCGTATCCCACATTTGAATAGACTTCACCATCTTCTTTTGGCTTGGAAAAAACAACATTGTCCTTCATGTGTGTTTTGTGGGGATCCTGATCGGCCCGCCCGCGGGGTGTATTTTTTTCTAATCCAGTAGCATATATTTGTGCGCCTGCACTGACAGCCGACTTAGCAGCACGAACTTTTTTTCGAGCCAGCTTGTTCAGCTCTTTTTCTATATCTTTTATTCCGTCATCTTCCCGGGCCATCAGCTCACCTTCTCCGCAAGAACATTTATCAGGTCTTTATCCTGAGAGTTTGGGAGAATGTCTTTGATCTCGTAAAGAGTTTCATCATGCAGGATGTGCATGCTGTTCGTTACTGTCTTAACCTGCTGATAGCGAATGATGAATGTAATACTGTTTTCTAAAAAGGTGCCTGCGGTCGAAAGCTTCTCCCTTAATTTCTGATCTCTGATCTCCGCCCAGCAAGAAAACAAGGGGTCATTCACCTCAATGTTTTCACGGCTTTCCGGATCCTTTTGATTCTTTCGAGTCACAAAAGTGATGCGGGTATTGAGTCGGCTAAACTGCATCTGTATAAGCTCCTCTGAATTGTTGGATAATGTTTGTTACGCCGAACGGTATTTCCTGTAGTGCTTTATCCATTGAGGATACCCGCTGCTCATACCAGGCTCCCACAAGGAATTTGACGGCCATGTTAAACCTGGGATTGTTTTCAAAAAATGCATCCCTGTTGGGCGAAAGTGTGACAGCATCCTTGATATAATCTTCTGCCGACCCTTTCAACTCCATAATCCAGTCATCGTCAAAATTATGATCTATTCGCAACGCGTGCTTTATTTCTTCGAGCGTCATCCCATCACTCCTTACATACAAAAAGGAGCGCCGGAGCGCCCCTTCACGTCATTATTCTGTTGGTGTTTCTTTCAATTCATCAATTTGTTTTTGTAGGCCGGTTAGGATGTCTTTGACCTCGCTGTTCAGATGTTCCAGCATAACACTGCCTGCTCCGATATTCTTGCTTCGAACTGATTTTTCACCGAGCATTTCATTTACAATGCTGCCCGCTTCAATGACTGCCGGATCACCTTTTTCACCTTTTGGGCCTGGTTCGCCCGGTTCGCCTTTTTCGCCTTGTGGACCTGGTTCGCCTGGCTCACCTTGAGGTCCTGGTTCACCTTGAGGACCTTGTTTCCCTTGAGGGCCGGGTTCACCTTGAAGACCTTTTACATAGAGAGGATTTTTTTCGCTGTTATCCGCGATAGAAACATCTGTGATTGGCTCCCCTGATCCGTTGTCCCTTGCTGATGTTTTCGCTCCGTTACTTTCATTTAAAAACTCTGCCATGTTCGATCATCCTTTTCTATTATTATTTTATTTCCCTAAATCTTTACTTGTATCGTCTGGCTGCTCCGCGCCCGTATCAATGGTCACAAAATAACCGGCTTTGTCATCAGCTTTCTTCACATCGAAACGAATCGCCAGGGAAAGGACCTGTCCATAAAGATCATTCTCCACCCATTTTGCTGTGGCTTTTAATCGATTCGCAAAAAGAACTGCTCTTTTTAAATCCCCGATAAACATAACCGCGTCGCCAGCTTTTTCACCTAAAACAATATCATCTACAACTGTGTTCGGTATCCCAAACAATACTTTTCCGGATGGGGATGAAATATTTTGCTGTAAAATGTACTGACCGTTTTTATCTTTCAACGTATCTAAGAATTGGAACGCTGAAGAAGTTGCGACAATATCACGCTTATAAGCCTGTTTTAAATACACATTTAGAATTTTCTTAAGCTCGTCAGTTCCTGAGACTGTCATCGTTGTAAATGTGCGCAGAACTGCAGCAATTCGTGAATTACGTGTATTGCGTTCAATCTGTTGCAAATAATTTGCTACAAGAGCCGTTAAGTCAACGCCCGAATCGTCAATGGCCTCCTGGGAAATTGGCAATTGACCGCGGTATGTTACAACCTTCCACTCCACCTTCTTAAACTTTGGCTTCGCTAACTCAGGGTTTTTCTCTAATTCTTCTACAGAGTTGAGTTGAGTGCTAGCGTTCTCCAGAACTGGATAAGTACCAGATGAAGTTGTAACAGAAACGTTATTTACCATAGTACCAAGATCAACAACGTCTTCCAGTTCCTGTTGTGGCTTAGTGATTACATCAATAGGGATCAGCACTTCCGCGCCATCAGATTTCAATCCGTCGCGTTTTTCCCCTTTTGATCGCAGAAACTCTTCAAAAGCTCTTACCTCTTCTGTCTTACCAGGTTTGATGATTGTACGGAAGCCGCCATGCATTGATCTTTTCTCCTCTTCGTCCTCTTCTTTACCGCCTGCCGGCGCAGGTTCTTCCGGATTCATTCCGGCAATCTCTTCGTATTCCGCAAGCTTTTTCTTGAGAGCGTCGAGCTCTTCTTTCAAAGTGGAAATTTCACCTTTCAAAGCTGTAGCTTCGTCCAGCTTGTCTTCTTCGGCCCGCTTCTGCGCCTCTGTGATTTTTGTATTCACCGCCGTTTGTTTTTGAGTAATCTGCGATCTCAGTTCCTTAATTTTTTCAGATAGCATGTGTTTTCTCCTTTTCAAATAAAATAAGCACCCGGTTTTCGAGTGCTTTTACAATCCCATTTTTATTAAATCCAGCTGTAACAGCAGCTTTTCTTTTTCCGGATTCAGGTTTCTTTGTTCATACTGCTTTAAGTTCCGTTGAGCAATCGTCACGTCGGTGTCTTCATAAGCTGGATACGTAACCACTGATACATCTGTCAGCTTTGAAATGTTTCTCAGGCTTCGTAACGGCAGCCCCGTTTCTTGGTCACGGGTAAAGCTGTCACCGTTTTTCCCAAGCAAAAAGCCGAAAGAACAGTTTGAGATATTGCCGACGCGTAGATTTTCGTATAAATCCGTGGCGTACTGAGTATTCGGTAAAGTGACATCAAATCTTAGGCCGATGTCATCGACCTCAAGCTTGAGCGTACCGGCAGACGTGCGGCCAAGAATCTTTGATGGATCATGGTCAATTAAAGCCCGTACATCGCTCATATCTGTTTGGTCAAGAGCCCGCTTATCAATCATTTCAATGAACCCACCCAGGTTATGGCTGCGGGTTCCAAACTTGAGTGCATACCCGCTAATCACCTTCGGCCCATCATCGCTTGAATGGGCTTTTAATGCCCCTTCCTGCGACGTTCTGATTTCCACTTCCTTAGACATTCCCCTCACCTCCTTCACCTGCTGACGAGATCGGCAGGCTCTTTGCCTTCGCTTTCTGAATCTCGTCCATGATTTCAACGTCAACGTAATTCAAACTCATGAAACGCTTATCCCCGTTTGGTATTGGCTCGTATCCATACTCAGCCAGGGCATTGTTGAGCGAGAAAATACCGTTTTGCAGTAGAGCAATGACGTTTTCTCGCTTTGTTTTCGCGTCCGTTTCCCTAAACCGCCGTGTATCGAATTGAAATTTCTGCTGCAGGTTTAAAGGATACGGCAGCATTTTGAAATTCAGTTCTGAGACAATAGCCGTGAAATAGTTCGATAATGTATTTGTCAGATAGTCCAGGTTAGCTTGTTCAAGCGATGTATTGACTTGTTCTATCCCCAGCTTATGGGCGGGCAATCCAAACGCTTTGGCGATCTGCTTTGTTGAATGCGTGTAATTATTAACGATTTCAAGCACTTTTGTATTAATTTCTAATTGCTTAAACTCCTCATTTTCACTAAGAACAGCAATTCTTTGCTGATTCCGCCCCCCTGAGTTTGCTTTCTCAAATTCATTTCGAATCTTGTCCTTTGCTTCAGGGGACAAATGACCCTTTTTCAAATTGACAATCCCACTCAAGTTGATGCCTCTTCTAAAAAAGTCAGTAACAAGGCGTTTTCCAAACTCCTGGCTTTCAATCTCACGCTTAAGACTAGAAAGAGGACCCATCCCCGTTATACCGTCCAAGCTGAAAAATTTAATATGCAGCACATTTTCAGGCTTCAATACTCTCTCTTTACCGCCAGAAGGATAATACCGGTAAAGGATTTCATTTCGGTTTGGAAGCTGCTCGGCATAGACTTCACTGTTCCGCATATGGATAAGCTCCACGGGTGCCCCCTCTTTGTCCCGGATGATTTCAGCGTACGATTGGCTGTTCAATAGTGCGTTGGCTACAAGTATGAATTTGAAAAAGTACCCCGAATAATAATCATTGGGTTTTTCATTCAGCAGCCTGAACAGATCAGAATCCTTTTCTTCGACACCGTTATGCTTAACCATAATTGGCGATGCTGCAATATCAGAGGAAAGGGTATGCACTGCTGTGAATACATCGCTGTTCTTAATTGCACTTGCTGACACGTAAGACAGGCCGTCCAAGCCGACAATAATTTCATTAAATTCCCGCGCCCCCTGGCTTTGTTTGTCTAATGATCGAAAGAACGCCACTCAATCACCTCCCTCCCTCTTCTCTCGGATTGAGTAAGAAGGCAATCAGAACAAGAAAAAGGCCGGCCACAATAAGTCCGGCGATCGGGCGGAAAAGGAAAATTCCATAGTCGATTAAAAACAGCCCAACCAAAAAGAAAAGAGTATGCAGGTTCATTCTAATAAACTGGCATACCCCCAATAAAAATTTAATTATTTTTCCTAATTTCATGGTGCTCCCTCCTTCCTCAAAGGGTGAATTCTTCGCTTTCGTAATATGTGTTCCAGTCAAATTCATCTGCATAGTAATGCATCGCCTCATAGTGAGCCGTGATCATCGCCGCGATCGGGTCAATTTTCTCACGGTTCTTATCTTTATCAATTCTGATTAAATCATTGAACTCTTTAGCTATCGCGTTATTTACGGCGATTGTCAGTAAAGGGTTGTCAGTATGAATGATGCGCTTATCATAAACGCAAAGACGGAAGTCTTTTGCTGGTGGGGAAAGCCGCTTCGCTCCCTGCCCCACTTCTATTAATGGGTATTCTTCCAGCTCATTTAAAACCAGGGAGATAGCATGAGGGTCATAAAGAATGCCTTTAACTTTAAGCTTTTGAGACTTAATCCTATGCTTAATGTAGTCAATGACCTGCTGCTGATTGATTATCCCTGTTTCTTTATTTGTAATAGTGCAGTAACCTCGGTCGGCCATCTCCCTATAGTCGATTTTGTCCCGTTTTATTTTATGGTCTAGGCCGCCTTTCGTCGCAACAAATGAATGACTGTCAACGTAATACCTTCTTGCCTCGTCATCAAGTGGATAAATCCAAGACGCAGCCGTTAGATCGTCTGACCTTGACATATCCAAACCGATATAAACCTCTCGGCCGACAAGGTCCGGCTCCTCTTCCACGGCGCAAGCGTTCCAATCGTCAATAGAGATAAAGCTTTCCTCACTTACTTGCCGCCACACATTAAAATTTTTCACGTATAAAGCATTTAAGTTCCGCTGCTCCTTTGCTGCATCCAAGTCCAGCTTTAATGACTCCATGACGGTTTCGCCAATCTCCGGGTGCTCCAAGATAGGATTGGACTTTATCCATGTTTCTGGGAGCTCCGCCTCTTTTTCAACATCGTCCTGCTCATAAATGGCGATGAAGTAATCATCCATATTGAGCTCTTTTCTTAAAACCTTTTTCAGCATTTGAACTTCTCTATACATTGGGACGTTTGGGTTTAATCCTGCTGTGCTGATAATTGCAAGCAAGCTGTTTTTCAGAGCGATCTGACCCGATTTCAAAAGATTGTACATTTTTAGGTCCTGGCTTTCGTGCCATTCGTCTATGATTGCGACTGTTGCCGCAAATCCGTCACCCGTGGACGTGTCAGAGGAAATGGGATATGCCGTGCTGCCGGAGAATAAATCCTTAATTTCAGCATCCTTAATTTTCACTCTTTTTTTCATAGCTTTAGAGCCCTTTGCCAATGACCGGATTTGATCTTGCATATACTCAAAGCCAATTCGTGCCTGTTTTAAGGCGTTGGAGGCAAAAACAATTTTTCTGTTGCGTTTTGGTGTTTCGCAGAGGAAAAACTCATTCGTTCCCATCGTCGAGACTAAAAACGTTTTCCCATTACGCCGGGCCTTTGTTATCAGGGCTCTTTTGAATCGGCGGTTATCATTATCTTTTCTTTTCCAACCAAAGACGCTGCCGATAATCCATTTTTGATATGACAACAATTCCACCGGCTCACCAGTCTCAGGGTTTGGCAAAATTTCAGTAAAGTCAATTCTTGCGTTTGCCGCTTCCACATCAAAATAATAATTAAACGGCGCAAGTTTTGACCTTTCCAAATCCTCCATATGCCTTTTGCAAGCAAGAATGATATACTCACCCGCAACAATCTCGCCACTTATAACCGCTTGAGCATATGCCGTTACATGGTCAAGCATTCTTACCACGACTTTTCAAGAATTTTGTGATCGGGTCCTCTTCGCCTTCATCCTCACCCAGGCCGACAAGCCGGAGCCTTGAGTCCAGGGAAAGCCCTAACTGTCCCGCAATGCCTCGAATCTCTTTTGACATGCTATTCATAATATCAACGGAAGGGTTTTTCTTTTTGACCGGAAAGCCTTTGCTGTTTATTTCGACAACCGTCTGACCGTTTTCGTTAATATCATTCAGGGCCACCCTATACTGCGCATAGCTATTGCAGAATAAAGCAAAAAGCGTCCTATCTAACTCCGAAATGGGCAGCTCACTGAGATAAGGGTATATTCTTTCCCATTCATTCTTCGCCATTGTGGAAAGCCAGTAAGGTGGTTTCTCTTGCAATGGCGTAAACCCTTTTAATTTTTCTTCCTGCTGCTGCCGCTTCTCCAATTCTTCTTTAGAAACTTGTCCTTTTAATGTTTCCGTCATTTGTTTTCTTCTCGCCAATAAAAACCACCACCTTTCAGCGAATTTCCGCACTACTGTTTTCCAACAAATGAACGCATAACAAAAATGCCGGTCATCACATACGAGATAAGGGACCAAGCAAAAATTTCACATATCAAAAACGGCCCAAAATAGTGAAAATCAAAATTTCATTTCAACAATTTTTACGAAGAAGAGGGGGCGCCGATGTACAGGAAAATGAAAAAGCCCACCCGGTAAATTGACGGGGGGACTTAATCCAATTTCTCATACGTTTTTTCGAAAATACCTGGATAACATGGGTAAACTTCCCCCTCGATGCCTAAACGCTTCAACCTCAAGAGGTTTCTTCTTATACCTAGTCATTGTTATCCCCTTTCCCAAACGTGACCTGATTATGATGATATTGACAAAGCACCTCAAGGTTATTCAAATCGGTACGCGCTTGAATATCGTTTATGACGTCTCTAAGCTCTCTGTGCTTATGATGGACTACTAATCTATTCGACTTATTTAAACGTCCCTGCGAGGCACAGACAGCACAATGATAGTTACTTTCTCTAAGCTTCTGTTCTCGAAGGAGCTTCCACTCTCTCGAATGGTAATAGGAATAGCGCTTGTTGTTCTCCCTTGTGTATCTCACATCTTTGTTATACTGCTTGTCGGCATAGCCCTTGTGCTTCTCACAATAACGTTCTGCCCAATCCACATAGCTGCGGCAGGCAGGCGCGTTACATCTTTTCAGCGGCATTGGCAATCACTACCTCCGATCCCTCATGCTTATCCCTCCACCAGAAACCGATTATAAACAATAGCTTTTGTCCCGCACTTGCTGTCCTTATCCATGTATTCAATATCAATATGTGTCGGGTTCATTAACTCAGTGTTTGTTACGTATGAAAAATCTGCGTTTATAATTTCCCCAATTTGTTCACCTTTATAAAAAACACGAGGCGCAGAATTAATATCATCAAGCTCGATCTTGAGTAATAACGGATTTGCTTTTCTCCAAGTAAGAATGCTTTCCTCATCATTAACAGCAACAGCATTCATCTCGCTATCTTCTAAAGATTCGTTCAGAAACCCCGATACACCATGACCTTTAGTTTTCAATTCTTCAATAGTTCTTTTTGGTACTCCCTCATCACATAGACAAGTTAGAGGCAATGCGCCAATACGGAGAACATCTTCATGCCCCAATATATTAACGTCTGGATGCTCTTTCAGATAATATCTTTTCTGTGATTGCCGGACGATCACAGGCAGTTGGTTTATTTCTGCGAAAAACATCAACGCTTTTGTTTTTCCTAGCCCCCTCTGCCTTTCATTCGTAACAATCATTTCTCTTTTCGCGTGTGCTTCTTCAAGTAACTCAAAGATGGTTCTATTTGCTAATTCCAATTTCATTTACATCGCTCCCTTTCGACAATTAAAAAGCGCTTGGTATATTCTTTCTAAACTGCCCCCGCACTCAAGCCGTTAACCGCCAATTGTTTTCCCTGAGAATTACCGGACGCAGTTTACAAAAAACATCTCCCGATACCAAAGTCGCAAGACTAGCGCGATCCAGCTCAGAATGAAAAGTCATTCCTCAACGCTTTAATTTGAGTATCCGAATTCGCCTTGATAAGGGATAGGCGCTTTTCCCATATTATGTAGGTTGTTTTTACCGGTCCGAAATTCACACCCCTTGGAAGTTGATAGGTAAAGTTTATAGGGATTTCAAACATAAATAGTCTCCTTTTTTGGGTCCCTTTTTGTATCCATAAAAGTCCGTTTTTTGTCCAAAAGAAAAGCACTCAGATGATTCCGAGTGCTGTAGCAAGGCGGTAGATAGCCCTTTTCTTAAGTTCATAATAGGTGTTTTTCTTAATGCCCAAATCAATATAAATGCTTATGTCTTTGACGGTAGATGCTGTAAGGTATTTTTTCTCAATAATCAAGCGCTCCAGGTCGTCCAAGCTGTTTTGTAACGCCCGTTCCATTTGCTTCACCTTCAGCTCGTTTATATTATGTGAATCTCTTAGAGAGGGAAAAAGGCTCATGCCGGCGCTTTCGCATTCCCTTTTGTTTTCCATTTGAACTTTTAAGGCCCTGTAATCTTTCAGCTCTTTGATGACTATTTTTCTCACGGCTCTTGCATCCACAGGGTCCATGAATGAAAGCTGCTCTGCTGTCATGCTAATTTCTCCAATCTTGCTTTGACTGCCTCCATTAAGGCGTTTTGCCCGACGGCTTTGCCTTCTAATGCCCTCATTACATCCTCGTCCACAGTGCCTTCTGTTACAAGATGGTTCACAATTACGCTATGTTTCTGCCCCTGGCGGTCAAGCCTCGCATTGGCCTGCTGGTAAAGCTCAAGACTCCATGTCATGCCAAACCATACAATGACATGGCCTCCATCCTGTAAGTTAAGCCCGTGCCCTGTAGATGCTGGATGCGCTAAAAGCATTTCAATCTTACCATTGTTCCAGTCAGCTATCTCCTTGCTACTGTCTAACGTTTTCGCCTTTTTAAATTTCTGCTGAATGCGCTCAAGATCATGTTTATAAGAGTAGAAAACAAGGATAGGTTTTCCATTGGCTGCGTCTACTATATCCTCTAACGCATTCAGCTTTTCATCATGAAGCTTTTGGATTTCCCCGTTTTCGTCATAAACGGCACCATTCGCCAGCTGTAACAACTTGTTTGATAAAACGGCCGCGGTGTCGGCCACAACATCACCATCTAAAAAAGGGAGAAGTAAATCTTTTTCAAGCTGCTTGTATTTCGCTTTTACTTTGTCCGTCATTCGTACTTTGACAATATTATCAATTCGTTCCGGGAGCTGAAGCCAGTCCCGGGCCTGCATACTGATGCAGATGTCAGACACTTTCTCATGAATGGCTTTCTCGGCTCCTTCTTTCAATTTCCAACTGTAGATAACAGTTCTGTTTCTTTGGTCAGGCTGAAAATATTTTTCCCGGTAACTGGTTACGGTTTTCCCCAGCCGTTCCCCTTGATCTAATAAGTACATCTGCGGCCATAAATCAATTAAGCTGTTCGGTGCTGGGGTTCCGGTCAGGCCCACAATTCTTTTTATGAAAGGCCTAACTTTTTTCAAAGCCCTAAACCGTTTGGCTTTAGAGGACTTAAAGCTAGAAAGCTCATCTATCACGACCATGTCAAAAGGCCACTTCTTACCGTAAAAATTCACCAGCCATTCGACATTCTCCCTGTTAATAATGTAAATATCAGCTTTCATATCTAAAGCCATAATTCTGGATGATTCCGGCCCCAATACTTTTGAGACTTTTAAATAAGAAGTGTGGTCCCACTTCTCAGACTCTCTTGACCAGGTATCTTCCGCAACTCTCAAAGGTGCAATTACTAAAACATTTGAAACGTCAAAATAATCGTATAGGAGATCTGATACTGCTGTCAGAGTGCTAACGGTTTTCCCCATCCCCATATCCAGGAAGAGGCCTGCAGCATGAGTATCAATTATGTGCTTAATTGCATGTTCTTGGTATTGGTGTGGTTTGAATTTCACGAAATGCCCCCCCTGACAAAAGCTGTTATTGAATCTATTGAATCTAAAACGCGGACTTCAAAACCTAATGTTTCTAAATCCTTTTTGCGTTTTAGCTGCAGAGGTCTTGGCTTTTCTCCCGGGGCCTTCATTTCTACAAAAACAAGCTTGCCGCCAGGTAAAAGTACAATCCGGTCAGGCACCCCAGATAATCCCGGAGATACAAATTTCATCGCCTTGCCTCCCTGCCTTTCGACCTCTCGTTTTAGTATTCGCTCTAATTGACTTTCCTTCAAAACTGCCTCCACTCCTTTTATGCTTGCCTCCATATGTCCATGAGGCCATCGTTCTGTATAGATTGTTGAAATAAAGAGATTATAGGGATTTTCTTATGTGTGTACGCTATATTCTTTTATTTTTATATTTATATAGAAATTATGAAGGTATTGGAGGTATATAAGGCTGAAACCCTTAATATGACTGGCTCCGCCCATACCTCCATACCTCGAAAAGAAAGACGGTATCCCATGAAGGTATGGAGGTACATTTTACATTTTTCCATATCCTGCATGGAGGTATTCATTAAAGCATGTAGGTATGCCGATTACACTCTAACAAACGCCCTTTGGTAACCGTAATTTTTTCCGAAATAGAGCCGCCCACGATCTTTAGTGTGGGCCTCCCATCCTGGCAAACGCCTTAGAATATCGTTGATTTCTCGCGCCTGTATCGGGTTCATTTGTTTTGGGTCGCCTTCAAACAGCTCAACCCATATTTCCATAGCACAAACTCGGCCACGCTGTACTGTGCCCCCCTCGCTCTCCCCGAAATCTCGATCATGGAGAAACCGACGCCTTTCGCTGATATCTCTTTTCGCCCAATCTTCCGGCAGAAGGGTGTTCAAATATTCCTCAATCAATCCAGCTTTTACACTGTCCTCGGTGTGGGCCTCCTGCGCTTCTTTGGCGGCCTCCTCTAATTCGCCTGTTAGATAAAGAGGCTCTTTTTCATGCCAGCAGTCAACGGCTTCAGCCCAAATTTGATCTATCTCGTATTGATTAAGGTCCCGCCAGATACTTTTTGATCTTTCTTGCGCTGCCACAACAACGGGCCAAAAGCGCCGGTTCCCCGTGCGGTCCTTCAAAAAAGTCACATCATTTGTTGACCCGAAGAAAACGCACTGACGGGGGAAAACAGAAATTTGTCGGCCATACGCTACCCTATAGCTGTCCTCTTGTTTAGAAATAAAGTGTTTGACGGCTTCCGCCTCAGCTTTCCGGGTTGCGGACAACTCGGCCAACTCAATCAACCAGGCCCCTTGTAATTGTTCATAGGCTTCCTTTCCTTGCACAGTAGTGATGGAATCGGAATGCCAGCCCATGCCAAGCTTTTTAATGATGAAGCTTTTTCCGACGCCCTGCGGCCCCACCATGACTAAAACGTTATCGAATTTCAGCCCTGGCTTAAGAACGCGGCCGACTGCTGCCGTAAAAATCTTTCTTGTAACTGCCCGGACATATTCCGTATCCTCAGCGCCCAGATACTCAATAAAAAGAGAATCAAGCCGGGGAAGCCCGTCCCATTCCAGGCTATTGAGATAGTCTTGGACCGGGTGAAATTTATTTTTTCCTTGAACCTCCATAAGTGCATCATGGACCTTGCCCTGCCCTGAGATTTTATAAATTGTTTCCAGGTAGTTCCGTAGTGAAGCATCGTCCCTATCCATCCAGTAATCGCCCTCTGACAGCTTGCGCCAAGGCAAATCCCCTAAGACGGCGGCCCGATGCGAAAAGTCATTCCATGCGATCTTCCCAGCAAGCCGTGGGTCATTCTGCAGAATCAAAATAATGTTCTTGGCCGTTGAGAGGATGTCGCCGTTTTTCTTTACGTCTAAATGTTCCAGCCAGTCCATGGCCGAATCCTCAATAGCTCCGAACTCTTCACTTGCTTGGGATAGTTTTTCCTGTCCGATCGTGCGTTTCACGTTTTTATCTTGCAAAGCAAAATCCGACATCGCAGTGAAGGACGGGAGCCGGACAACTGGTGTGTTTGGGTCGGCTTCTTCATCGCGCATCCCGAATTTATGGATACGAACTAAATCGAAAGCATTGACGAGCAAGCCCCCGACGGGATCTGTTCCATGATGCGAGAAAGCAAATTTTTCATCATCGTAAAGAATTAATCCGCCATTAGTGGATCCTTCTTTGTAAGTGAAACGACCCGGCCCCGCCTCTTCATAGACATCAGAGAGAAACGTTTCAATAGCTTCCGGAATTGAGTACGTTCGGCAGAAAGCCCCGACCATTCCGTTTTTCTCATGCGGGTCACCTTGCTTATCCGCAAGCTTTTGGCGATTCTTTTGGATCCTAGATGACTCCGGCCAATATGAAGGATCGGTCCAGTCTTCATAACTGGCTAAAACCTCATCAGGGTCGAGCCAGGCCTCGTCCTGCAGCTTAAAAACATATTCGCCGTCTTGAGAAGTTGACGGCCAGTACATCAACCGGTGCGGCTGATACGTCGTATCATCGAAAAAATCAATGCCGATGTCGGCCGCAAGTTTGCGGGATACTGCCTGGTATTCATCAGGCGTTACCGCCCGCCTTAACGGAATCACTAACCGGAGCCGCGGCGTCTCTTTGCTGTGCTTATGCGTTGAATAAGCCGCACAGGCAAAGTCATACATCATTTCCACCGATGCCCAAAGATCGCCTTTTATAAAATCAGCATCTAACGTGACAACTTGGCGCCAGGCCACCGTGTCAGTCTTTCGGCGGCCGCCCTTTAATGAGCCGCCTACGAATCCGCCAACGTCTTTTATCTGGTCCTGCTGTGACTTGGACATTTTTTTATATTCTGCATAGGTCTCATTCGTATAGTTTGGCGTTGCTAATTTTTTCAGCAGATCAGACCAAAGCATGTCTTTATTTCTCCAAGCCTTATCCCATCGGTTGCGCCCTATTGCGATGGTGATAGACCCGTCATGCTGCACTCGATTTTTCAAAGCTGTTTCCATCACCGGACACCCCCTCCTTTTCTTCACTCACTCTGTGGCCTTGCGGTATCCACTTTTCTAGCTCTAATTTTTCTGGCTTCAAATCGCCATTTGTAAGCGTCTTTTCCTATTTTGTTAAATAGGGCTTTCCAGGCCTTTGTTTTCGACGGCTCATCAATACCAAAACAAAATTTACGTGAGCGTAAACTGTAAATTCCGTACCTTGTTTGTTGTTTTTCCGCATTCATTATTTACCGTCCTCCTCCATCCATAACCCTGTGGCACTCACTGCATGCGTTTCTACGGGTTTATCGACTACACTCTGCCACTCTGATGAGGCTTTCACTTTCAATTCCACTAAACACACATCACAAAGAGTCACTGTTACAGAATTGTCGTTAAAATCAGTGAATGACACCGATCTGACTGACTTTCTTTCCGGGTGCATTGTGCATGTTTTCTTCATGGGTAACGGCCTTGTAAATTCGATCACTTCCCGTCCTCCTCCATCCACTTCATATATTCCGACTCTCTTTTTCTTGCAGATAAGCAAAGCCCAATCACTGCTATTAGACTCCTTATAAGTTTCATAATCTCCGCCCTTATTATTAATCTTTTTTATAGTAATCCGTGATAAAGCCGTCTGCAGTCAAAGGCAGACCCTTTGCCCAGGGGATAGGCTCCCCCATAATGGCTTCCACTTTATCAAGCTCCTTTTTTCCGCGCGGAACGTCCAGGACAGCTTCGTCATGAACGTGCATGACCGTTTTATAACCGGCATCATCCAAACGTATAAGGGTGACAGCCAGGCAATCCCGGGCAACTGCCTGAACGATGTTCTCGACAAGTTTGCCGCCGTAAGTGTTCAGGCGGCCCCATTTACCGGACTCAAGCTTCCCCTCATATGTTAGGGCTTCTTTCCCAAAACGATCATCTATTTCAAGTTTTGGCTTCGCATAGGCCAGGCGTCTACCGGACGGCAGTTGTACAAACAGGATGCCTGACTCGCATAAAAATGTCAGGCCGTGCTGAATCTTAACCGGCTTTCTCTCTTTGACAGCCTTGACCGCGGCGGCTTCGACGTCATACCAAAACTGCACTATTTTCTTATTTGCCGTCCGCCATGCTTTCACAAGCCCCGGCAGTTCATCTTCAGCCAGGCCCATGGTTAAGGCGCCCATTTGTATAAGAGCACCCTTTCCGCCCTGGTAGCCCAAAGCTAATTCGGCCACTTTACCTTTTTGCCTTAATGGGCTGCCTTTAGTGATTGACTCAACCGGAACTTTGAACATTTGCGCTGCCGAAGCCTCGTAAATCTTCCCGTGAGTGTTGAATACATCCAGGCGCCATCCTTCCCCGGCAAGCCAGGCAATGACACGGGCTTCAATGGCGGAGAAGTCAGACACATAAAACTCATTACCTTCTGACGGGATGAAAGCTGTTCTGACTAGCTGAGAAAGCACAAAAGGCACCTGCCCATAAAGCAGCTCTATTGCTTCATAGTGACCGCCCTTCAAAAGCGTCCTTGCTGTGTCCAGGTCAGCGATTTTGTTTTGAGGTAAGTTCTGTACTTGGACCAAGCGCCCGGCCCATCTGCCGGTCCGGCTGGCCCCGTAGAATTGCAGCAACCCACGAACACGACTATCCGGACAAAGGGCTTTTTCCATCGCTAGGTACTTTTTAACTGAGGTTTTCGCCATTTCCTGCCGCAGCCGCAAGACTCTGTGTACGCTCTCATCGTTTGTGTTTTCTATTAACTCCTCGATTTTGTCTTTTGCAAGACTCGAAACAGATAGCCCTTTATCTTCAAGCCATTTTTTTAATTGGGCTGTACTGTTGGGATTGGGTAGACGGGTTAGCTCCTTCGCCTCTGCCATTAAGCCCGCCTGATATTGTTCATCGCAGGCTATTGCGTGCTTTACTAGATCGGCATCTATCCGGACGCCTCTGTCATTTATATCCTGATCTAATGCCCATAACTCTTGTTCAGCTTCCAATGGCTCAAACTTAGAAATACGGTTTTTAATAGAGCGTTCCACTTCAACGTCCTGGCCGCAATAAGCTTTGAATTTCTCCCATTTATCCGGTGCGTGTTCAGGGAGATTCCTGACCCTCTGTCCGTTTGCTTTGGTTGGCTTACAGGGCACAGAAAAGTAACGAATGAGGGCTTTCCCTTCCTTGTCCTTCTGTTCCGATAGTTTTAGCGCCTTTGCCACACCGTCAAGATTTCCGGGAAGCCCTAATGTAGTAGCATGGACCGCCGTACACCTCCATTGCGCCGGCGGCAGCATAGTCTTAAAATGCTTCGCAATACAAGTTCTTTCAAAGTTGGCGTTATATGCTGTTTTGATGACCTTTGAGCTTGTCAAAGCCACTAGAACTTCATGAGGTAATGCCTCCCCTTGGGCCAGGTCAATAACTTTTATCGGCTCTTCATCGAAAGCATAGGCAAACAGAAGAATTTCAAAGTCCGGGGCTTCTGTGTATGCATAAACACCACACTTTAAAAGATCAACGCTCGAAAATGTTTCTATATCAATTGACAATGTTTTCAATTAGTAGCCCGCCTTTTCTGAAAAAATAATGTGTGTACATCACCATGCTTATCCAGAAAGGCCTGCCGCCCAATGCGCCCAATTTCGGCGCGTGTTTTGAGGGGGGTCACTGCGGCTTCATAAGGGTCCATCCCGCATTCCTTCACTCTAAAAGTGTAAGTTCCGTATTTAATGCCGTTTGATTCTGCTAAAGCAACCAGTTCAGGACAGTACCTCCGACTTTTGCAGCGTGGCGATTTCTGGCGCGCTCTTCTCATGCACTCGCTTGTTTTGGTAGGCGGGGTTTTCGCTGCCCGTTCTTCGTCCCAGCCTGCTGTATTCACACGCCAGTAGAACGTGGCTTTGGGTATGCCATTCTTTTCAGCAACGTCAACCCATTTAGACCTAATAGACCTTGGGCGCCGTTTCTGCGGCGGGGTTGTAAGAGCCCTTTCTTTATCCCAGCCCGAGCACCGAATCCTTTTTGACAAGCATCCTCTGCTTATACCGTTTTTTGCTGCCCTCTCATATTCTTCAGGTGTGATGTACCAATCCGATGGATTAAACATGACTGTACCCCCTTAGCGAAAAATGTCATCTGGTAATAATGGTGCTGGTGCTGGTGCCGGTGCTGATGGCTCATTGGCTTTATTCACGTAAACCATGTCCAGCTTCCCATTATTTAGGACTAATTCCATTTCACTGATCTCACCTTTAATCAAATCCACTTCATAAAGTCGTTTCATTTCGATGTCATCTGATAGTGTTAGGCTACCCAGGTATCTCAAAGCGCTGTCTTTTTCTGTGAAAGAGGATAAAGAATCTGATACCTCATTCCAATCATCCGTTTTTGTGGTCATTACAAGCCAAGCATTTTTCAAGTTAATTACCTCCCAATCTATTAGAAAAGGGGGAAACTCTCGTCCCCCCTCATTGTTTTTTTCAGCTTAAGAAATCATCGCCCTCGTCTTCGAAATTATCCAGGGCGTCGAAATCGTCCTCAGCTCGTGAACGGCCGCCGAGGTAATCCCCGTCCTCAAGTTTCTGAATGTTATTCAGGCCGCACGCAATGCCTTTATTACCGGCTGTGTTAAATGCGTAGAAATTAATCGACACCCGCCCATAGCAACCGCTGTAAAGCTCTTCTGAGTCAATAATGTGATTCAAGTTTCTGTCTACAATGCCGGGCTTAGTTTTGCTGGAGGCGTTCAAGAAATAGCATCCGGCGTATTCCTCTTGGTCCGGTCTTTCTTCGTCCCCATCGCGTAAAGGTGTTTTGAGGTTGGCCGGAATCTTTCCGCCCCATTTGCTTTTTCCAGCTTCTTTTGCAGCTTCGACCGCCGCCTTGATTTTACGCAATGTATCTTTATCAGTTTTCGGGATAAGGATTGCGGTGCTGTACTTTGGTTCCTGCCCTTCCTCGATCGCGTGCGGTTGGAAGGCATGAAGATATGAGAAACGTACCTTTCCTGTTACTACCTTTGTGTTTGTGTTAGTGTTGTTAACTGCCATTTTGCATGTCTCCTTTTAATTTGAATTTTTTTATTCGAAGTCAGCGATTGCTGATTCCGTAGAATTTAACTCCGGCCGTTTGTCCGATTCAGGGACAAGAGTCGGTTTTCCAACTGGCTTTATAACCAGGTCTTTCAGTAGCTCATTAAATGCTTTTTTCCCTATGCTTTTTTCCAGGGCTGAGACTCCTAGAACCTCCGGTTTTGACAAGACTTGTTCCGGTTCATAACCTTCAGCCAGGAGAGTATTTTTCACCGCGTCTACATCCGCATATTTGCGGTTACTTCTTCCCTCAACCAGTTTCCATCCAGGTATCTTTTCCCCGTGGTGTTCAGCCTGCGCCAAGGTGTACTCTTGAATATCTTTGACCCAGCGTTTTAGCTCTTCTGCTTCATAAAGGATTTTCCCAAGGTCCTCTTTAGACAGAAGTTCAGGCTTCTGAAAATCGAATCGAGCCAGATCCAAGTTTTTTTCCGCCCTTGCTGAGCAGTTTGCTTTTGCCCTGCAGAATCGGCAGTGATCGCCTGCTTCAAATTCGCCCTTTCCCTGCCAAGCCATTTCAGCCCTCGGCTTGACAAAGTCATTCGCCCATGACAAAAGCTCTGATACTGATAGCTCATATGTTGACACGCTATCCAGGCGGGGCTGCACGATCGTCATACGAATGCGTTCGATGTCATAAAGGGCCCCAAATTGATTCAATGCCCCTAATGCATAAAGCATCATCTGAGTGTTTTTTTCAGCATCGACGGGAACGCCTTTCCCGTATTTCAGGTCTATAACTTCCATCACTTCATCAGCAATGATTAACGCGTCACCAGTGCCGAACCCTTCCGGAACCCACTCACTGAAATCTAAACGCTGTTCAAGTAAGATCATTGCATCGCCTTTTTCAGCTTCAAGCGCATTGAATTTCTCAATAACTAAATCTGAATAAGTGGACACATATTCAATCATTGAATCTGAATACAGCTCATGCTTTTTCAATTTGTTCAGACGCCGCGTCCGTGCAGCTTTACTGATCGCACCCGTATGGTATTGGAGCAGCACCTCTGACACTTCGTGTGCCAGGGTCCCTTCTTCTGCAAACTCGCTAGTCGTTTCTTCAAACTGATCTTCTAAACGAGCGCTTGGTGTGCAGGTTAACCAGCGTTTTGAGCCTGACGCCGATAACTTGGCGTGTGCTCTTTCCGCGTGCCCTTGGGTCATAGCTGTTCCGCCTTTTCAAGCAACTCCGCATAATGCTCTTTTGGAATCTCTGTCAGCTTTTTAGCGCCGTAATTTGCGAACAGCTTCTTAATCTCAGCTTGTTTGCCTTCCTGTGACTTTTCAGCAAGCTTCTGGCGGACTACTGTAATATCAATAGCTTGCGTTTCTTCTTTGTCAGCTTTTGGAGCTGGCTCAGATTCGGGTTCAGGTTTCACAGCCTCTTTTTCAGGCGCCTTTTGTACCGCATCTGCTTTTTGGTCCGCAGCCTCCTGCTTTTTCGGTTTGCTATCAGCAACCTTGTTCACGGGTAGAGGCTTGGCGGTCAGTGCATCTGCCAGGGATTGGATAGACTTAGCAAGTTCCGGCGCTTCAATTTTCAATGTGATATTCATAAGTAAATCCCCCTATTGTTTATTGCGGAAATCCGCAATCTCTTTCTTTTTAGCTTTACGAGTTTTCAGCTTGTAATCTTCTTCCTCGTATTGGCAGCCCTCTACTTGAGCCGCAGTAATCTTACCTTGTTCAACAAGTTCAGCGATTTTGATCGGGTTTAGAACAGCAGCAGACAGTCCCACCAAACTGGCAAGCTTAGCCTTGTCAAATTTGACTGATACCTTTTTGACTGCTTCGATCATCGTCGCTTTGTCTTCCCGGTAGACCAGCACAGGCCCATTCTGCCTAAGGTAGGCAACCAACCGAGCTGTTTTGGCGCTAATGTGTGAAGCTAAGGCCGAACGGTCTTTCTTTGCTTGGTTAAGTTCTTGAAAAAACGCGTTTACTTGTGAAACAGAGTTAATCTTTTCCATCATTGAAACCTCCGTTTATTATTTTTAGCCCGCATGGTATAATGGCGGCGTTATTTGTTTTTCAATGGGTCGCCTCTGCCAAGGCGGCTTTTTTCATACTGTGAATTCGGTGCAAACGTAAGCCCTCGAATACTTAATCATTTGTCTGCGAGAAAACTCAGCGATTTTAGGTCTGTTCATTTTTTTCATTCTTACTTCGTATTCAGCGAAAAAGGCCGCAAGATCAAGCACCTTTACTTTCTTCATTTAAATCCTCCCCTTTCTCCAAGGCCTCTTTTTCGAGTAGCCTTGGAACTGATAGCTTCATGAAAATCTCATAAAGCCTGTCTTCTACATGTGCCGGAAGCTCTATCATATCCGCCCTCCTTAAATACTTGTATTTCCGTCATTTTTAACACGTTTAAGTCCAGATTGATAAAGATCGCTATTCTGGAAAGTGTTTTAGTGCTCGGCATATACCTTCCGTTTTCAATGTCAGAAAGATAAGTTCTGGATAACCCCAGCGCTTTCGCCATTTCAGTTTGTTTCAAATGGTGTTCTTTCCTTTTCTGCTTAATCAATGCCCCCAGCTTTTTCCCGTCCAGCATGTTATCACCTCCCGTTAAGGTATGACTAAATTGTATGGTATTCACGACATTTTGTAAAAGTCGAAATATGACGAAATTCAAGCATTTTAAAGATTTAGAGAGTAAATATCTTGTATTTCCGTCATTTTGCTAAAAAATACTTGTATTTCCGTCTTTTTTAGCATTGTATTTCCGACATTCGGATACTATAATTGTGACATGCCGTAAGGCACAGTGAGGCACAGTAAGGCACTATGTGTTGTAAAGGAGACAGGTGATCGTAATGACTGTAGGGCAAAGAATAAAAGCCATTAGGAAGGAACGTAAGTTAACCCAAGTACAACTGGCGGAAAAAGCCAATCTTTCACGTTCATACCTTGCAGATATTGAAAGAGATAGATACAACCCAAGCCTTTCCACAGTAGAAGCAGTAGCAGGCGCGCTGGGTGTTCAGGTTTCTGCCATAGTTGGCGAGGAAACTCTTTTAAAAGAAGAGCAGGCTGAATATAACGCTAAAGAAGAAAAAGACATCGCAAAACGTATGGAGGAAATAAGAAAGGATTTAGAAAAATCGGACGGCCTTAGCTTTTCAGGGGAGCCCATGAGCCCGGAAGCTGTTGAGTCTCTCATGGAAGCAATGGAGCACATAGTTCGTCAAACGCAAAGAATAAATAAAAAGTACACTCCAAAGAAATATAGAGAAGACGATCAAAAATAGGGGGCATTATACTTTGATAAAAGCAGCTGTGCAAAGACTAATTAAAAAGTATAAAACCAGTAATCCTTATGAGCTTGCATCATACATAAATATCAATGTTATTCCATGGAACTTGCACCATGAAATAATGGGGTTTTATAAGTATGATAAGCGAAATAAATATATCGTTATCAATTCCAACTTAAGCCAGGCCGAAAGAACTTTTGTGTGCTCCCATGAATTAGGACATGCACAGTTACACCCACGGGCCAATACGCCATTTATGAAAGAGCATACTCTTTTCTCGGTTGATAAAATTGAAGTGGAAGCAAACACCTTTGCGGTTGAGCTCCTTCTCCCCGATTGGGTGGTGAGCCAATACAAAAATACAGACTTCACCCTTGATGACATAGCTGTCATGAATGGGGTCCCTGCTGAGTTAGCCCACCTAAAAGACCTATCAGCGCTGAAAAATTTTTAACCAAAAACAGAACATACGTTTCATAAAAGGGGGATATCATGAACCTGATGGATGAAAACACTCCAAAGAATGTTGGGATATATGTTAGGGTTTCAACAGAAGAGCAAGCAAAAGAAGGGTACTCAATATCTGCCCAAAAGGAAAAGCTTAAAGCATATTGCATTTCTCAGGGGTGGGAAAATTACAAGTTTTATATTGACGAAGGCAAGTCCGCAAAAGACATACATAGACCGTCATTGGAGCTAATGCTTAGGCACATAGAACAGGGCATTATTAACACAGTTTTAGTCTACAGGCTCGACCGGCTGACCCGCTCTGTCCGTGACCTCTATTCCCTTTTAGATTACTTTGATAAATATCAGGCGATTTTTCGTTCTGCTACTGAAGTTTATGACACCGGGTCAGCAACTGGCCGGTTATTCATTACATTGGTGGCCGCCATGGCACAATGGGAACGAGAGAACTTAGGCGAACGGGTTAAAATGGGGCAAGTTGAAAAAGCGCGTCAGGGACAATTTAGCGCGCCCGCCCCATTCGGGTTCACAAAGGAGGGTGAGAGCCTGGTCAAGAACCCAGAGGAGGGCGAAGTCCTTTTAGACATGATAGATAAGATCAAGAAAGGCTATTCGCTCAGGGAACTGGCAGATTATCTTGACGAATCTGATGCTATTCCGAAAAGAGGGTACAAGTGGCACATAGCTTCTATCCTGGTTATCTTGAAAAACCCGGTATTGTATGGCGGATTTCGTTGGGCGGGTGAAATACTAGAGGGCGCATTTGAGGGCTACATATCAAAAAAAGAGTTCGAACAACTCCAAAAAATGTTACACGATCGGCAAAATTTCAAGAGAAGGGAAACCACATCTATATTTATTTTCCAAGCAAAAATAATATGCCCGAATTGTGGAAGCCGCTTAACGTGCGAGCGCTCCATATATTTTAGAAAAAAAGACAATAAGAATGTGGAAAGTAATCACTATAGATGCCAAGCGTGCGCCCTAAATAAAAAGCCGGCAATTGGAATAAGTGAGAAAAAATTCGAAAAAGCATTTATGGAATATATGCAGAATGCGAACCTTAAGCGCGAGCCTAAAATACCTCAAGAGAAGCAACAGGACTACGATAAACTCCACCAAAAAATAATTAGTATTGAAAAGCAGAGAAAGAAATATCAAAAAGCCTGGTCCATGGAGCTAATGACTGACCAAGAGTTTGAGCAGCTTATGGTAGAAACAAAAGAGGCACTGCAAAAAGCTACGGCCAAACTTGAGCAGAATGATTTACAGTCCATAGAAAAACCTTTGAATATTGAGCGAGCTAAAGAACTAGCAAAAATGTTTAGAGAAAACTGGTCTGTCCTAACAGGAGAGGAAAAAAGACAAACTGTACAAGAGTTAATAAAACATATTGAGTTTGAGAAGAAAGACAATAAAGCCAGGGTTTTAGACATTCATTTTTATTAGGGTTTATGTAAAGTACAAGCAGACAAAATGCTCCTGGGATAAAAAGCGCATATCCTCCATCACATACTTCGCCCCGTCTTCCGGAGAGCGGATGACGCAATGCTCCCCGGCGGATGTCTTATGAATGCGGCTCCCCAGCTCAATTGCGGCAAGAATCTGAACGGCTTTCACCGTGCCGATTCCCGGAATGCTGGAAAGCTCCTGGGCAGAGGCGCCTTTTAACAGTCGCAGCCCGTCAAACGTCCGCAGCAGCCGGTGAGCGAGGTTCATGACGGACTCATGTTTCGTTCCCGTCCGCAGCAGGATGGCGAGCAATTCATTGTTAGAGAGATGTTCGGCTCCGAAGTGCAGAAGCCGCTCTCTCGGTTTTTCTTTTTCGGGGAAATCTCTTAATTTTAACGGCAGATCACGGATGATCAACCCCTCCTTGTTCCCCTTCCCGGTTTGAACATCAAGCTTTTATATTAAATTCTTTCAAGGCTCTCATTGTTTTAGCGACAGGAAGCCCGACGACAGAATAAAAATCACCGTCTATTTTTTTCACTAAAAGCGCGCCTTTTCCTTGGATGCCGTATGCACCTGCTTTATCCATCGGTTCTTTTGTTTCAATGTAGAGCTGTATGTCGTCTTCACTGAGCGGCCAAAACGTCACTTCCGTCGTGTCACAGAACGTTTCTTTCCGGTCATGCGTCTGAATGCTGACCGCCGTAATGACTTGATGGCTTCGGCCGGAAAGCCTCCGCAGCATGTGTGCCGCTTCTTCTCTGTCATGCGGTTTGCCGAGGCATTCGCCGTCTATGCACACCATCGTGTCAGCCCCGATAACGACTGCATCGGGATTTTCGGCCAATACAGCACCGGCTTTTTGCTCGGCCAAACATTGGACGTTTTCTTCCGGCGAAAGGTTTCGATTTAATTTTTCTTCTGTGCGGCTTGCAATAATGCTGTAAGGAATCTGAAGAAGATTAAGGAGTTCTTTTCTTCGCGGAGATTGTGATGCGAGTATTAAGCGTTTTGTCATGATTGTCATCCTTTCAGGGTTTGCTTAAGAAAAAAAGATACTTGTCTATCCTACCAAATCAAACGGGCAACCACAATTTCAGAAAAATAACTTTTTGATGACAAAATAAAAAATCCCGCCGGATGACGGGAAATGAGATACTATTTTACAACACTTAAAAGCTCTTTTTGGGCTTTCCAGCCGGATTCCGAACCCGACGTTTCCAGTTCTTTCAGCGCTTGAAGCACGGCCTCTTTCTGCTTTTTGTCAGCGGCGTCTGCACCGTCTGCCGCTTTTGCCGCTTCAGCCACTTCCGTTTTTGAAAGATCTTTGCCGGTAATCGCTTTGGCGGAGAGCTCAGATGCTTGTTTAAAAGAGTCTTCCAGTCCTGAATCGACCGCAAAGCTGAGCTCTTTACCGCCCCAAGCCTCAAAATCATGGTCTATCAGTGTCTGACCCAATTGCTGTGATAAGCTTTTTTCCGCTGCAAGCCCGGCGATCACGTATGTGTATCCGTCTTCTTTAGCCAATGAGACGGCCGAGTATCCTTTTTCAGTCAGCTGGTCAACAAGCGTTTGCGCTCCTTTTTCTGATGAAAATTTTCCGGCCTGCACCGCATATGTTTTATAGTTTCCCTCTGAAGTTTCCGCATCTCCTGTGCCGGCTGTTTCAGATTTGTCTTTAGAAACATCTCCCGCTTTCGCCGTCTGCCCTTGTGAACCTTTGTCAGCTGATGCAGGAGCGGAGGCTTCTTTACTTCCCGACATATTTAAGGCGACAAGACCGAGCCCGGTGCCTAAAACAGCCGCAACGGCAATTGTCGTGACCGCTTTTTTAACTGGAGAAGACGGCTGCTTTTTTTTCGGAAAATGAGGGCCGTTTTTTTTCTTCTGGTATGGCGGAACGACTTTCGGGTCATCTTCAAATACCTCAGAATTCTTCTCATGGTCCCAATTGAAATCTTCTTCTTTCGGATCTTCATGGGATGCGGCAGTCTCTTGCTCCGCCTTTTTTGTTTCCTCCCAATTTGAAAATGTGACGGTTTTCTCCCCGCCTTCTTTCACATCTTCTTGTCCATACATCGTTTCTTCTTGTCCGTTAATGGTTACTTTAAGGGCATTATTTTTGGCTTTGCTGTGCTTTTTGCTCTTCCTTTTTTTCAACGTCTCTTCCCCCTTGCATTCGTCTTGGCCGTACCTTGAACTGATCATGGTTCACACTTTAGCATAGGCGAAAAAAAAAAGAACAAGACTTTTGTCGTCTTGTCCAAAAAACGTTCGCCAAATTTTTCAAGCCCCGCCTGAAGCGAGCTTGATGTAAAACGAAAACAGCTCTTCACCGTATAAATAACTCAAAGCGCTCCCGGCTGAGATGGCCGGCGCAAACGGAAATGGCTGCTTTTTACCAAGCCTGCCCCGGGCTGCGGCGCACATACCGTATACGGTTCCGATCATAACGGAAAGAAAGAATGCAATGAGCACGAGCTTCACGCCGAGCGGCAGGCCGATCACCCCAAACAGTTTCACATCACCTGCGCCGATGCCTCCTTTACTGACAAACATGATAAAAACAAGCAGAAAAAATCCGCAAACGGCTCCGGCAAACCCTGCATACCATGTATCCAGCGGAGAAAACATACGGCCGGCGATGAAAAGCGGAAGAAAAAACAGCAGAACCTTGTCAGGAATCAGCATATATTGCAGATCCGTCATAGTAACAATCATGAGCAGAGACAGAAATAACAGCGCGACTAACAGTTCTTTTGAGAAACCGAAATGAATGCCTGCAGCAGTGAATAAACACGCCGTCCAGCATTCCGCCGCCGGATACATAACCGACAGCTTCGCACGGCAGTTTCTGCATCTGCCTCTTTGCAGAATATAGGAAACGACGGGCACAAGTTCCCCCCAGGAGAGCGGCAAGCGGCAAAACGAACAGGCTGAACGCGGCGAAATAACCGAGATTCGCAGCGGGATACGGCACGCTGCTGTATAAAAAAAAGAACCGAAAATCAAGCCGAGAAAAAACAGAATCAAAAGCACTCAGACCACACCTTTACTATCAATCTGGCTCAGATTATAGCAAAGAAAAACACCATGACTGAAATGGCTGAAAATATATTTTCAGCATAAAAACACCCGGCAAAACCGGAAAAGGGTCTGCCGGGCATCCGAGGGGCTGTCAGATAAGCCGCTTTCTCATTTCTGAAATAAAATATAAGGAGCCGGTAATGATGATGACATCATCCGCCCCGTCTTTTTGTTCTATCCATTCTTTCACACTGTCCGGGTTCTCATCGAAGCTCTTAGCCGCAAGACTGCTTGCATTGTAAAGGGCTTCGGCGCTTGAAGCACGCGGAAAGTCAAATGATACAAAGTGAATAGAGTCCGCTTCGGTTTCAAGCTTTTTAATCATTTCCTGATACGGTTTGTCTTTTAATGCGCTGAATACGACATGAACGTTTTTATCGGAAAAGCGCTGCCTGATCGTTTCTGTCAGCGTTTCAACGCCCTCTTCGTTATGCGCGCCGTCCGCAAACACTAAAGGGCGGCTTTGAAGACGTTCAAACCGGCCCGGCCATGAAGCTTTTTCCAGACCGTTTCGCATTGCTTCTTCAGAAATGACTGCGGCTCCCAGACGATTCATCCATTCAGCGGCCAATATCGCCAATGCCGCATTCTGCCTTTGGTGAATGCCGATCAGCGACGTTTGAATGTTTTCATAGCATTTCGTTTCCGTTTCCAGCGAAAAGCTTTCACCGGACGGAAGCGCCGCTTCATTAAACAGTCTGCACGTTTTATATAGTGACTGATACGGAGCCTGCTTTTTTTCGGCTTCCGCTTCAATAACGCCGAGTGCTTCCGGCTGATTGACGCCCGTAATGACCGGAATGGAATTTTTAATGATACCGGCTTTCTGCCCGGCGATCTCCTCGATGGTATTGCCTAAAATGGCCATATGGTCATGTCCGATACTTGTAATGACCGACAGGAGCGGTTTCACAATATTGGTTGAATCAAATGTGCCGCCGAGCCCCGCTTCAAAAATGACAAAATCGATATCAGCCCGCTTCGCAAAATATAAAAATGCACACGCTGTAATGATTTCAAATTCTGTCACCGTTCCGGCATCGGTCTTATCAAGCTCATCGACTATCGGTTTTATGTCATTAACGAGCGTTCTCCATTCCTCATCAGAAATCGGCGTGCCGTTGACGCTGATACGCTCATTAAACGTAATAATGTAAGGCGATGTGAACGTGCCGACCGTATAACCGGCTTCTTGAAGCACGGAACGGATAAAAGCGACGGTCGATCCTTTGCCGTTTGTGCCCGCCACATGAATGGCGCGAATGTTCTTTTCCGGGTGTTCCAGTTTTTCCATCAGCTTTTCCATACGGAGAAGGCCCGGCTTAACGCCGAACTTGAGTCTGCCGTGAATCCAGCTGATCGCTTCTTTGTACGTATTAAACAATGAAATCCCCTCTTTTATACGACAAGGCGGTTTCTTAGGAAACCGCCCCGCTGTTTTATCAGCCTTTCAGCTCTGCAATCCGCTGCCGGACAGCTTCGCGTTTTGCCGTGTAGTCTTTCTCTTTTCCGCGTTCTTCTTCAATGACATGTTCAGGAGCTTTTTTAATGAATCCTTCGTTGCCGAGTTTTTTCTGAACGCGTTCGACTTCTTTTGTCAGCTTGTCGAATTCTTTTTGCAGACGGGCGATCTCCTCATCAATGTTAATCAGCCCTTCAAGCGGCAGAATGACTTCCGCTCCGGTGACGACCGCTGTCATCGCTTTGTCTGCCGCAGTGATATCCGTCCCGATTTTCAGCGTGCTCGGATTCGTAAAGCGTTCAACGTAAGAACGGTTCTTCTCAAGGCGGCCGGCAATGTCTTCCGTAGATGTTTTAATGTAAAGCTCAACCTGCTTGCTCATCGGCGTGTTGACTTCGCTCCGGATATTGCGGACAGAACGGATTAATTCGACGAGCAGTTTCATATCCGCCGCTGCCTCTTTATCCGTATGTTCGGGCACCGGAACCGGCCAAGAGCTGATCGTGATTGACTCGCCTTCATGAGGAAGGTGCTGCCAGATTTCCTCCGTTAAGAATGGCATAAACGGGTGAAGAAGACGCATCGTCTGGTCAAGCACGTATGCCAGAACAGAACGGGTTGTTTTCTTCGCCGCTTCATCTTCCCCGTACAGCGGAAGCTTCGCCATTTCGATATACCAGTCGCACACATCGTCCCAGATAAAGTTGTACAGGTGGCGTCCGACTTCACCGAATTCATAACGATCCGCAAGCTGTGTTACGTCTTCTATCGTTTCATTCAGTCTTGTGAGGATCCACTTATCAGCAACTGATTTTTCACCGGACAGATCAAGCTCGTCATACGTCATGCCGTCCATGTTCATTAATGCAAAACGGGAGGCGTTCCAAATTTTATTTGCGAAATTCCATGTGGATTCCACTTTTTCATAGCTGAAACGGAGATCCTGTCCCGGTGAACTTCCGGTTGCCAGGAAATAGCGCAGGGAATCCGCTCCGTACTTGTCGATGACATCCATCGGGTCCACGCCGTTCCCAAGGGATTTACTCATTTTTCTGCCCTGCTCGTCACGGATTAAGCCGTGAATCAGCACGTCTTTGAACGGACGCTCGCCGGTAAACTCAAGACCTTGGAAAATCATCCGGGATACCCAGAAGAAAATGATGTCATATCCCGTTACAAGAACATCGGTTGAGTAATACCGCTTAAAGTCTTCAGCGTTTTCATCAGGCCAGCCCATTGTAGAAAACGGCCAAAGCGCGGAGCTGAACCATGTATCAAGCACGTCTGAATCCTGTTCCCAATTTTCACTGTCCTCAGGCGCCTCAAGGCCGACGTACACTTCTTTTGTTTCTTTATGATACCAAGCCGGGATGCGGTGGCCCCACCACAGCTGACGGGAAATACACCAATCACGGATATTTTCCATCCAGTGCAGGTACGTTTTCTCGAACCGGTCAGGAACGAAGTGAACTTTCTCTTCTTTTGACTGAAGGTCAACCGCAGCATCGGCCAGCGGCTGCATTTTGACAAACCATTGTGTGGACAGGTACGGCTCAACAACGGCGCCGCTTCTCTCACTGTGTCCGACAGAATGCATATGGTCTTCGATTTTAAAGAGAACGCCGGATTCCTGAAGATCTTTGACGAGTTTTTTACGGCATTCAAACCGGTCCATACCGTTATATTGCAGCGCTTTTTCATTCATTGTTCCGTCTTCATTCATGACGAGAATCCGCTCTAAATTGTGGCGGTTTCCGAGTTCAAAGTCATTCGGGTCATGGGCAGGCGTGATTTTAACGGCGCCTGATCCGAATTCCATATCAACATAATCATCGCCGACGATCGGAATTTCGCGGTTTGTAATCGGCAGAATCACCGTTTTGCCGATTAAGTGCTTGTAGCGCTCATCTTCAGGATGAACCGCGACAGCCGTGTCGCCAAGCATTGTTTCCGGGCGGGTGGTCGCGATTTCAATTGAGCCTGAACCGTCTGCTAACGGGTAGCGCAAATGATAAAACGCGCCCTGTACGTCTTTGTAAATCACTTCAATATCGGATAAAGCCGTTTTTGTGGCAGGGTCCCAGTTGATGATATATTCGCCTCTGTAAATCAAGCCTTTTTTGTACAACTTGACGAATACTTCCCGCACGGCTTTGTTCAGCCCTTCATCAAGAGTGAAACGTTCGCGTGAATAATCGAGTCCGAGTCCCATCTTGGCCCATTGGCTGCGGATGAAATCAGCATACTCTTCTTTCCACTTCCACGTTTCTTCTAAAAACTTTTCACGGCCGAGGTCATAACGGCTTGTGCCCTGTTCGCGGAGTTTCGCTTCGACTTTTGCCTGAGTGGCGATGCCGGCGTGATCCATGCCCGGAAGCCAGAGCACGTCATAGCCCTGCATGCGTTTCATACGCGTAACGATATCTTGCAGCGTCGTATCCCACGCATGTCCGAGGTGCAGCCTGCCCGTCACGTTCGGCGGCGGAATGACGACAGAATACGGCTGTTTCGTTTGATCGCCGCCCGCTTCAAAATATTTTCCTTTCAGCCAAAAATCATAGCGGCCTTTTTCAATCGCAGACGGATCATATTTTGTCGGCATTGTTTGTTCGTTTGTATCCATGATAACCCTCCAGCATGTTTAGAAATGGCTGAGCAACTAAAAAAGAGCCTTCATCCTGATAAAGGACGAAAAGCTCTTTCGCGGTACCACCTTTTTTCATGAACAGATTTGTTCATGCACTTAAACGGATAACGGGTGCGGCCCGAATTTCTCTACTGTATGTTCAAGAAATTATGCTCCCGGGCGACCTTCCAATGAGACGGCATAAGAAGCCTTTCAGCACAGTAGCTTCTCTCTCTTCATGCGTCTTTCTTGTACTCTTCCCGTTCAAAGCAGGTGTATTTATATCAGCTCATGATCTTATTTATTATGTTCTTTATTATAGTAAAAGTGTTTTTGATTCGTCAATCATCTTTTCCAAAAACCGCTGCCGTCATACATAAATGGGCATGCACCCCGCCCTTTCCCTTACATACGATACATAGAAAGGCGAATGTGAGGAGGAATTGCCCGTGAGAAAAAAATTCAATTCTTATTCGCTCCCCCAGTGGGCCAGACAGGTCCGCCTTGTATCCGTGCAAGTCATTATCCCGATTACGATCTTTCAGGGGATCAGGACGATTTTCTTCCCGACGACTTTTGATGTCCTGCTGCTTGCCATCCTGCTGTTTTTAGCGTGCGCCCTGCATTTGGAATGGATATAAAAAACGAGTCCCGTTATGAAGAGGACTCGTTTTCCGCTTTTATTTTTTTCTCCCGCTCAATCTGATGAACCTTCATGAGAAAAGGCTCAACATTTTTCATCTGCCAAAACGCTCTTAATAATTGCGTGCACTCTTCTTTTTCAGAGCCCCTTTGGCCGGTCTGATACCGTTTCAGCACTTTGTACATGGCGGACGGATAAGCCATATAGCTGAGAAACAGGCTGATTTCCGCTTCACGGAGCGGGAATGATTTGTGATACGTATAAAACCAGTCCAGACACTCCGGGCATGCTTTCGGATAGCTTCTGAACATTCTGGAGTAAAAGCCAAGCAGGTCGTTTTGCGGAGGGCCCAGCGCAGCTTTCTCGAAATTCGTGAAAAAGCCCGATCCCGCATCATTATACAGAAAGTGGCGGCTCGATAAGCTGCCGTGGTTGATCACCGCTCTCGTCTTGTCATGGTCCTTTGCCGCCTCAAACCATTCTTCCAGACGTTCCAGAGCAAAATTGACGGCGGAAACCGTTTCTGTAAGATACGTAACAGCCTGCAGTTCAAAAGGTGAAAGGTACCACTCTTTTTCCGCCCGGTCGGCGAATTGTTCATAGACAAGCTTATCATTTTCCCAATCTCTTTTCGTTGCTTCATAAAAACCGCTGATATCTTCAGTCCGGATTTGGATGTCCCGCACAGTCGCGGAATGGAGCTTCGCGACCTCTTTAAAAAGGTAAACATGTTTTTGATCCCGTTCCTCTTCCTGATCGTACTGAAGCCAAGGCATTAAATAATAAGAATTCTCCGTCTGTCTTCCCGCAAAAAAATCGCCGGCATACGTGCGGCAGATCGGCACAAATGATCGGTAGCCCTTCTCCTCAATCTCAATCATAAGATCCGTAAATTCACTGCTGCGGGCCGGCTTGAGCTGTTTCAAAGCAAAAATGCCGTAGTTTGAGTAGACCTTCCAAACATGCGGGCTGACAGGCTCAATATACTCTGCCGCCAGCCCGTATTCCTGAAGCACTGATTGGACTGCTTCCATTCCATTCACCACATTTTTACGGCCTCTTTGTGCTTACGCATGGCTGTTATTATATTCAGGTATATACAGAAGCTGACCTTCTTCAAGCTCGTCATCAAACGATAAAGCATTCGTTCTGATGAGCTGCTGGGATGTTATGTCATATCGTTCACACACCCGGTCGATAGTATCTTGCTGCTGTACGATACAAATTTTCATTCTTGAAAACTTTTCTTCTTCCCTTGTAAATAATTTTGTCAAGTAATGAGAGTTGTCATTTTCCTTCTGCTCGGTTCCCGGTGCCGCTTCTTCATTCTTTCTTTCAGACTTAAGCGGCTCAGGCGGTTCAGCTTGCGCCGGCTCCTCAGGCTGCAGTTTGGAAAACTGAAATGACAAATCGAGAGGCTTCCCGGTTTCCTCCTCCGGCTGCGCCATCTTCCTTACCTCAATTTCAAACCCTTCTTCATCATGAGCCTCTTCTTCAAGCAGCTTAGGAGCGCTGTAAAACTCCTCTTCCTGCTGTTCCGGAACGAACTCGCGATAAACGGGCGCCTGCTCTTCTTGAAAAACCGCAGGCTCATCTTCGTCTTCTGCCGCCTCATGATCGCTCTGACGGAGAAGCGGCTCGGCCTCTGGCTGCTCTTCTTTTTGAAGGAAGGGCTGTTCCGCAATTTTTGGTTTTTCTGCATGCGGAGTCAGAGTGAACGCAGGGAAAACCGGCTCGTTATCATCTTTTGGCTCTTCCTGCACTTCTGCTGAATCATCCTCAAATACAGGTTCATTCCTCACAGCCGACATGATTGCAGGCTCCTCAGCTTCTTCCGGCTCTTCTTCGTGTTGAAAGGAAACGGGAGGAGGAGGCTCAGTAAAGGAAACAGGTTTCGGCACCTCTTCCTGCTCCCTCAGAATCGGGGCAGTCTCATGCTCTTCTTCTTCCTGCTCCCTCAAAATCGGGGCAGTCTCCGGCTCTTCTTCTTCCCGCTCCCTCAAAATCGGGGCTGCTTCCTGCTCTTCTTCCCGCTCCCTCAGAATCGGGGCAGTCTCCGGCTCTTCTTCTTCCCGCTCCCTCAGAATCGGGGCTGCTTCCTGCGCTTCTTCTTCCCGCTCCCTCAGAATCGGGGCAGTTTCTTGCTCTTCTTCTTCCTGCTCCCTCAGAATCGGGGCAGTCTCCGGCTCTTCTTCTTCCTGCTCCCTCAGAATAGGGGCAGTCTCCGGCTCTTCTTCTTCCCGCTCCCTCAGAATAGGGGCAGTCTCCGGCTCTTCTTCCCGTTCCCTCAGAATCGGAGCAGTCTCCGGCTCTTCTTCCTCCTGCCTGAGTAAAGGCGGAGTTTCTTCCTCGTTCTTCTCGGTTTCTTGTGCTGCTTCTTCTGATACAGTCAAAGGTATTTCAGGCTCATGGCGTATCATTAATTCTGGTTCGTTTTCGTCCTCAGAATAATGTCCGGCAAGATTGATCATTTCTTCTCTGGCAAATTCAGGCGCCACGTACAAAGGGATCTCCGGCTCTTTTGGCTCGGATTCCTCAAGCAGCCCTTCAATTGCCAAATCAGCTTGAATGGTTAAGATCCTTGAATCCGTCAGCTGATAATCAAAGGCATCAATAAATACGAAAACATCATTGAGGTGGCTCACTTTATTTTTCGGAATCGTGATGTCCACCGGGAAACAATGAATGAGCTCGGCCGTGCCATCCTCCCTCGCCCTCACTTCCTCTACATGCCTCAGCTCCCTATCAAGCTCTTCAAAATGACTGCTGTGATCTATGTTGTACTCGCCAGTAAGTTCTAATGATCCTTTAATTGAGACATAATCATTTACTTCCTGCACCCTGATGTCAGGGTCTAATGAAATCGAAAGTAATTCAGAAACTTCCTGTCCTTTTTGGAAACAGATTGATTCTTCAACAGAAAATTGCAATCGGTGATTATGCGGCAAGTTCATATCCTCCTTTCATCTAATCCATACAATTAGATGTCACTAAAGGTGTATGCCGCAATCCGGGAAAATATGATAATGGAGGCATTGAAAAAAGCCGATACAAGTCTTGCTTGCATCGGCTTTTCGGTATCAGCGGCTGATCGCCTGGAACACTTTCTCAGCGGCTTCAATGGTTTTTTCAATATCCTCCATTGTATGCGCAGTGGAGAGAAACAATCCTTCAAATTGAGACGGCGGCAGAAATACGCCTGCGTCGGCCATCCCTTTATAATATTTGGCGAACAGCTTTAAATCAGAAGATTTGGCTGCTTCATAGTTAATGACAGGCTCATTTGTGAAAAAGAAGCCGATCATGGAACCCGCCCGGTTAAACGTGTGCGGAATGCCATGTGCTGCAGCTGCTTTTGAAATGCCTTCTTCAAGCATATCGCCTTTTTTCACAAATTCTTGGTAAGATTCAGGTGTGAGCTGCTGTAGCGTCTCAAGTCCCGCTGTCATGGCAAGCGGATTTCCTGACAATGTTCCCGCCTGGTAGATCGGACCGCTCGGCGCGATTCGTTCCATAATGTCAGCTTTTCCGCCATACGCACCGACAGGAAGACCGCCGCCGATGACTTTGCCGAGACACGTTAAGTCAGGCGTCACGCCGAAATACCCTTGCGCACAGTTATAATCCACGCGAAAACCGGTCATGACCTCATCAAAAATGAGCAGCGCGCCATACTGTTCCGTCATGTCGCGAAGTCCTTGTAAAAAGCCTTCCTGCGGCGGAACAACGCCCATATTGCCTGCTACCGGTTCAACAATGACCCCGGCAATATCTTCACCGTACTCCCGGAATGCGAGTGCAACGCTTTCCAAGTCGTTGTATGGAACGGTAATCGTATTCATTGCTATTCCTTCCGGCACGCCCGGGCTGTCCGGAAGGCCGAGTGTCGCCACTCCGGATCCCGCTTTGATCAGCAGCGAATCGCCATGGCCGTGGTAACAGCCTTCGAATTTCAAAATTTTGTTGCGGCCGGTATATCCTCTTGCCAGACGCAGGGCGCTCATTGTCGCCTCTGTGCCGGAGCTGACCATCCGCACGATTTCAACAGACGGCACACGGTCAATGACCAATTTGGCCAGTTCGTTTTCCACCTCAGTAGATGCCCCGAAACTTGTCCCGTTCTCGGCTACTTTTTTCAGGCTTTCAACGACCCGGTCATTTGTGTGGCCCAAAATGAGCGGCCCCCAGCTCAGGACGTAGTCGATATATTCATTGCCGTCAATATCAAAAATTTTCGATCCTTTTCCGCGCTGCATAAAGATCGGGTCCATATCAACTGATTTAAACGCGCGCACCGGGCTGTTCACTCCGCCCGGCATCAGTTTCTGCGCTTCTTTAAAAGCGGCTTTTGATTTTTCATAGCTTCTCATCTGCCTCAGCTCCCGTCAAATGAAATCGTTACTCAGCAAGCCATTTTGCTGCGTCTTTTGCATGATACGTCATAATCAGATCGGCTCCTGCACGTTTCATGCTCGTTAAAATTTCCAGCACCATTTCTTTTTCTTTAATCCAGCCGTTTTGGGCTGCCGCTTTCACCATGGAATACTCCCCGCTCACATTATATGCGACCAGCGGCAGGTGATGGCGGTTTTTCACATCACGCATAATATCTAAGTATGACATAGACGGTTTGACGATTAAAAAGTCAGCGCCTTCTGCCGCGTCTGATTCAGCCTCACGGAGCGCTTCCAAGCGGTTGGCCGGATCCATCTGATATGTTTTTCGGTCTCCGAACTGCGGCGTGCTGTCAGCCGCATCGCGGAACGGACCGTAAAATTCACTTGAATATTTCACGGCATAAGACATGATCGGAATATTCGTGAATCCTTCTTTGTCGAGCGCTTCCCTGATCACTGTGACAAAACCGTCCATCATATTTGAAGGAGCGATGATGTCAGCGCCGGCTTTGGCTTGGCTGACGGCTGTCTGCGCCAGCAGTTCAAGCGACTCGTCATTGAGGATTTCTCCGTCTTTCACGACGCCGCAATGGCCGTGATCCGTGTATTCACAGAGACACGTATCAGCGATTACGATCATTTCAGGATAATGCTTTTTAATTTCAGCAATCCCTTTCTGCACAATGCCGTGATCGTGAAAAGCCTGGGTTCCGCAGGCGTCTTTTTCTTCCGGCACGCCGAAAACGATGACTGACTTAATGCCGAGCGATATCAGCTCAGCCATTTCATCCTTTAACAAATCGAGTGATACATGATAAACCCCCGGCATGGAAGGAACTTCTTTTTTTCCTTCAAGTCCTTCAACGACAAATAACGGGTAAATAAAATCTGAAGGGTGAAGACGTGTTTCTTTTACTAAATCTCTCATCTCAGCGTTCGCGCGCAAACGGCGGTGTCTGTTAAATGTTTGATTCATCATTATCAATCCTTTCCCGACATGCTGCACATGACGTCCAGCATGCCTTCAATCGTATAGATGTCAGGCACATGGGATGAGATCCCGTATTCCAAGAGCGCTTTCTCTGTCAAAGGGCCGATGCTGATATAGCTCGCACCGCTGTTTTCCCACGCTTTTTCTCCGTCTCCGACCGCGTGCATAAACGTATGCACCGCCGATGAGCTGGTAAACGTAATAAAATCAAAATGAGAGCGGGATGCAGCCCGTCTCAGCTCGTCCATGCCTTTTTCATCCTGAATGGTATTGTATAACACCCATTCCCTTATTTGATAGCCAAGCGGCTCAAGCTCCGCTTTTATGACATCGCGTGATAAATTGCCCTTTATCACTGAAATGGGTTCGGCAGCTGATGCGTGCCGTTTTAAAGTATCAGCCAGACATTCCGCCACATACTCGTCAGGCATCGCATCCGTCCGGGCTCCCCGCTCTTTCAGGGCGCGCGCAGTCTTTTCACCGACGGCTGCGATTTTTTTCCGTCCCGAAAGCGCAAGACCGTGCCGATCAAGATAGGAAAAAAAGAACCGGACACCGTTTACGCTTGTAAACACAAGCCATCCCGGCTCAGAAAGGTCTTCCCGGAGACTGTCCGCACATTCATCCGGGAGCGCTTCCTGAAAAGCGATCAGCGAAGCGGAAACAGCCGTTCCGCCGAGCGCCTCCACTTTTTTTCGGAACGGTGCGGCCTGTCTTTTGTTCCGGGTGACAAGCACGGTCTTTCCTTGTAAAGGAAGGTCATTTGCCATCCTGATCGAGCTCCTGTTTCACGCTGTCGATTAATGCTTTGGCTCCTTTTTCAGACATCATCGCCGCACAGCGTTTCCCGATTTCTTCCGGATCATGTCCCGCCGCTGTTTCTTTATAAATCGTCTTTCCGTCCGGAGACGCGACAAGACCGACCAATTCAACCTCATCCCGGTCATTGACGGACGCATACCCGGCTATCGGCACTTGGCAGCCGCCTTCCATCGCGTGTAAGAAAGCCCGTTCGGCTGCCACCGTGCGCTGCGTATACTCATCGGTAAATTGCGCAAACAGCTTCAAAAGCTCCTCATCCGACTCTCTGCATTCAATGGCAAGAGCGCCTTGGCCGACCGCAGGCAGACAGCGGTCCGGTTCGAGAAATTCAGATACGACATCATCTTTCCAGCCCATTCTCGAAAGTCCCGCAGCCGCTAAAATAATAGCATCGTAATCTTCCGTTTCAAGCTTTTGAAGTCTCGTATCGATATTGCCTCTGATCCACTTAATTGTAAGATCAGGGCGTTCAGCAAGAATCTGGGCGCTTCTTCTTAAACTGCTGGTGCCGATGATGCCCCCTTCTTTTATGCCGTCCAGCTTTTGATGCCCCTTTGAAATCAGCGCATCACGCGGATCCTCACGTTTCGGTATGCAGCCTATGACAAGACCCTCAGGCAAAACGGCGGGCATGTCTTTCATGCTGTGAACCGCCATATCAATCTCCTGATGCAGCAGCGCCTGTTCAATCTCTTTGACAAACAAACCTTTGCCGCCCACTTTTGACAGTGTAACATCAAGGATGCGGTCGCCTTTTGTGACAATCTCCCGGATTTCAAAGTTATAGGAAGGGTTCAATTCCTTCAGTTTGTTAATCACCCATTTTGTCTGGGTCATAGCCAGTTTGCTCCGTCTGGAACCTACCTTAATCGTTCTCATTTTCTTTCCTCCCGAATCTGTTTGGGCGCGTGCGTTAACTGAACCAATGGAATTGCGACAGGCTTCCGAGCAGGAAGTAATTAATCATCAGCACGAGAAAACATGCTGAATTCCATAACGCCGCCACTTTTCCCTGCAGTTCCTTAATCATTCTGATATATAAATAGTAGCTGTATAAAAGCAGCACAATAAACGAACCGAGCACTTTTGAATCAAACCAGTACAGCGTTTCCAGCGACACATACGCCCAGATCACGCCTAATATCAGGCTCAACAGCAGCATCGGAACCCCGATGACATTTAAAACGTAAGCCATATAATCAAGTTTTGACAAATCTTCAATTCTCAACAGCCATTTTCCCCACTTTTTCTTCTTTAATAAAGAATATTGAAACTGATAAAGAAGCGAAAAGACAAAAGAAAGGGAAAAAGCGCCGTAAGACAGAATCGCCATTGTAATATGAATGACCAAAAGCTCTGAGACCAGCTGGCCGGAAAAAGCGGCCGAATGCTGATCCGTCGGTGAAAACGTATGGATCGCAATCATCGAGAAACCGATGACATTCGTGAAAAACACGATAAAATCAACGCGGAGAATCTGCGTGACCACAAGTGAGAGCGTGACAAGCACCCACGCATAAAAGTAAAGGGCCTCTGTAATATTCAAGACCGGAAATCTGCCCGTCTGCCACATGAAATAAGAAAGATAGACGGTTTGCAGAGTCCAGACAATAGAAAGCAACCAGAAGGCCATTTTCCCAGCCTTCCGGTTGTGTTGAAGAAAATCTATAAAGTAAAAAAGGACGCTTACTGCATAAATAACAATTGTCGCTTCATTAAGTCTTGCCATTGCTGTATCAATCATACAGCCCTCACTCACTTACAAGCGGACGTAAGCCCGTTTTTGCTTCTGCCTTTTGAAACGAATGAACCGTCTGGCGGTTATCCAGGCTTTTGTCCAGCTGGCGGCTGGCCTCTTCCTCAATATCGAATATCTGCATAAACAGCTTCAGCTTTTCATCTGAATCCGCTTCAGCCGCAAGCTCTTTCGCTTTCAGAATCGGGTCGCGCAGCATTTGGTTAATGATGCTTTTCGTATGTTTGCTGAGAAGTTTTTTCTCTCTTACCGTCAGATGAGGCAGCTTGCGCTCAATGCTCTGCATCGTATCGGACTGGATGGACAGCGCCTTTTCACGCAGCGCCGAAATGACCGGCACGACGCCGAGCGTATTAAGCCACTGCTTAAACTCAACAATTGCCGCTTCAATAAACAGCTCGACTTTTTCAGCGGTTTCACGGCGTTCTTGTAAGTTGGCTTCAACGATTCCTTCAAGGTCATCAATATCGTACAGAAAAACACCTTCAAGATCGTTCAGCGCCGGATCGAGATCTCTCGGCACAGCGATATCCACCATAAATAACGGACGGCCTTTCCGCTGTCTGCCCGCTCTCTCCATCATTTCTTTAGACACGACGAAATCACTTGCGCCTGTCGAACTGATTAAAATATCAGCTTCAGCAAGTGCATGTTCAAGCTGGTTTAAGCTGCGCGCTTCTCCGGAGAAACGGTCAGCAAGCGCTTTTGCCTTCAAAAACGTTCTGTTGATGACCGTTACTTTGCCGATGCCCTGACCGTGCAGGTTTTCTGCGGCGAGCTCGCCCATTTTTCCCGCACCGAGAATCAAAATGTGCTTATTTGACAATGAGCCGAAGATTTTTTTCGCGAGTTCAACGGCGGCGTAACTGACGGAAACGGCATTGGCGCCGATATCGGTTTCGGCATGCGTGCGTTTGCCGACGGTCACCGCCTGTTTAAACAGCTCATTGAAAATGGTGCCGATCGTCTTTTCTGCCTGCGCCGTTTTAAAGCTCGAGCGGACCTGGCCGAGTATTTGCGTTTCTCCGATGACCATGGAATCCAAGCCGCACGCCACACGGAATAAATGCTCGATCGCCGCGTCGCTCTCATAAAATTTCAGAAACGGAGACAGCTCTTCTTTCGGCAGCGAGAACCATTCGGATAAAAATGTCTTTATATAATAACGGCCGGTATGAAGCTGGTCGACCACCGCATATATTTCGGTGCGGTTGCAGGTTGACACGATAATGTTTTCAAGAACGCTTTTTTCTTCTTTTAAACGGAGCATCGCTTCTGCAAGCTCATCCGGCTGAAAACTTATTTTTTCGCGTATTTCAATAGGGGCGGATTTATAATCTACTCCCACAACAAGAATATGCATCGCTTTCATGCACCCCCGTACATCGCAATTTATTTATAATCATTCTAACATAGAATTTATTATTTATAATAATTATAACATAGTTTCTTCGGGAAAATGTGAACAGATTTCAAAAATGTTATGCTATAGTATAAAAAGCTCGTTTCCACTTAATCATCATACTAAAAATCCTTTACTGCGGGTAGGTGACAGGATGAAAAAAACATCAATTTTATTACCGGGACTTCTGCTTGCCGCTTCATTATTCGCATGGCTTCAGAGCGGACAGGTTCACCTGTTTGCGAATCAGGGGGAATGGCCGGTGCTCCTTATGCTCTTGGGCGCTGTGCTCTTGTATCAGGGCAAAAAGGAAGCGGCCGGGCCTCACGTCCTGATCGGCATGCTTCTTTTCGGCATAGGTTTACACTTTTTCGCCAAACCTGAGCTCTCATGGTGGCCGGGAGATTTTGAAATGATTCTCTTCGTCTTCGGATTCTCCTTATTTGCGGCAGCCAGAAAAGAATATGTATACGAAGCGGTTGCCATGATTGGTTTTTCCCTCTTTTTATACTTCTTTAAACAAATTACGGCGTGGCTGGAGTCCGTCCATATTCCGACGGAACACTTCAAAACATACTGGCCGTATGTTTTCATCGGAATCAGCCTTTTGTTATTGTTTATCAAGCGGAACAAAACTATACGATAAAACCCAAAACGCACTGCGTTTTGGGTTTTTCATTACCGGCTGATCATTTTTTTAATGGCTCCCCATGCTTCATCTTTGCCTTTTTTCGTTTCAGAGGAAAATAAAATCAGCTCATCTTCAGGATCCATATTAAGCGTCTGTTTGACAACCTTTAAGTGCTTGTCCCATTTTCCTTTTGGAATCTTATCCGCTTTTGTCGCGATAACGATGACGGGAATGCCGTAATACTTCAGGAATTCATACATGTTCACGTCTTCAGCAGACGGCGCGTGCCTGAGGTCGACAATCTGCACGCAGGCTTTCAGCTCTTCGCGGGTCGTCATATAGGTTTCAATCATTCTCCCCCATGCTTCCCGCTCGCTTTTGGAAACTTTCGCAAATCCGTACCCGGGAACGTCGACAAAATGCAATTCATCATTGATGATGTAAAAGTTTAAGGTCTGTGTTTTCCCCGGTTTTGATGACGTTCTGGCCAAGTTTTTCCGATTGATTAATGAATTGATAAAAGATGACTTTCCTACATTTGATCTTCCCGCCAGCGCGATTTCCGGAAGCCCCCCATCAGGGTACTGTTCGGGTTTGACCGCGCTGATCACGATTTCTGACTTTGTGACTTTCATTTCTTCTCTCCTACTAAGGCATGTTCCAAAACGTCATCCAGGTGAGAAACGAATATAAACTTCAGTCCTTCTCTGACGCTTTCTGGAATATCCTCTATATCTTTTTCGTTATCTTTAGGCGCAATAATAGTAGTCAGGCCCGCTCTGTGCGCGCCGAGCGCCTTTTCTTTCAGTCCGCCGATCGGAAGCACGCGGCCCCGCAGCGTGATTTCTCCCGTCATACCGACTTCGCGTTTTACCGCACGGTCCGTTAATGCTGAAACGAGCGCCGTGGCCATCGTAATTCCGGCAGAAGGGCCGTCTTTCGGCACCGCTCCTTCAGGGACATGGATATGAATGTCATACTTCTCATGGAATTTCGGGTCGATTCCGAACTGTTCCGCTTTCGAGCGGACATAACTGAAAGCGGCCTGCGCTGATTCCCGCATGACATCTCCAAGCTTCCCGGTCAGAATCAGCTTTCCTTTTCCCGGTGACAATGACACTTCGATTGACAGCGTATCTCCGCCGACCGTCGTATACGCGAGCCCCGTGACAACCCCGATTTGATCTTCGGTTTCCGCCTGTCCGTATCTGAATATCCGTTTTCCGAGATAGTCGGCCAGATTTTTCTCTGTAACGGTAATGCGTTTTCTCTCCTCAGACACAATGGCTTTCGCAGCCTTTCGGCAAATGGCGGCAATCTGGCGTTCAAGCGTTCTCACGCCGGCTTCCCTCGTATAGTAGCGGATGATGTCCGTAATCGCCTGGTCCCGAATCTGCAGGTTGCTCTTTGTGAGCCCGTGCTCTTTGATTTGTTTCGGAAGCAGGTGGTCCTTCACGATTTCCAGCTTTTCGTTTTCAGTGTAGCCTGACAGGCTGATAATCTCCATTCTGTCTCTGAGAGGTCCCGGTATGGAAGCAAGGTTATTCGCAGTCGCGATAAACAGCACTTTCGATAAATCGAACGTCTCTTCAATATAGTGGTCGCTGAATGTGCTGTTTTGTTCCGGATCCAGCACCTCAAGCATCGCCGAAGACGGATCGCCTCTGAAATCAGACGACATTTTGTCGATCTCATCCAGGAGAAAGACGGGATTTTGTTTACCGGCTTTTTTCATCCCCTGTATAATACGGCCCGGCATCGCTCCGACGTATGTACGCCGGTGCCCGCGGATTTCAGACTCATCGCGCACTCCGCCCAGTGAAATTCTCACAAAACGGCGCCCCATGCTCGTACTGATTGATTTTGCAAGAGATGTTTTACCGACTCCCGGAGGTCCGGCCAGACAAAGAATCGGCCCTTTCAGCGTTTTCGTCAGCTGTTTCACGGCCAAATACTCCAAAATCCGCTCTTTCACTTTCTCTAAGCCGTGATGCTCTTTATCTAAGATTTCCCCGGCTTTTTTAATGTCAAGTTTATCTTCTGTTTCATCCGACCACGGAAGGGCGATGAGCCAGTCAATATAGTTGCGGATAACAGAGCTTTCCGCTGAGCTTGACGGCACTTTTTCGTAACGGCTTAATTCCTTAAGCGCCGTTTCTTTGACACGCTCAGGCATGCCTGCTTCTTCTATCTTTTCCGTGAGCGACTGAACTTCGCCGGTTTTTCCTTCTTTGTCGCCAAGCTCCTTCTGAATGGCTTTCATCTGTTCACGCAAGTAGTATTCCTTTTGAGTGCGTTCCATCGAACGTTTGACGCGCTGACCGATTTTTTTCTCAATCTCCAGCACTTCTTTTTCATTATGAATGGAACGGATGACCTTATTCAGACGTTCTTTAATATCCGCCGTTTCTAAAATGTCCTGCTTGTCCTTTAATTTCAGCGGGAGATGAGAAGCGACGATATCCGCCATTCTGCCGGGCTCTTCAATATCAGTCACAGCCGCATACGTTTCTGCGGAGATTTTTTTAGAAATTTTTATGTACTGGTCAAAATGGTCCAGCAGCGTCCGCATAAGCGCTTCGTCTTCCACGTCTTTTGAATCATCCTCATGCATCAGCTGTATATCGACCGAAGTATAATCTTCGAGCTCGGCGTATTCAAGAATCTGCGCCCGCTGAATTCCTTCTACAAGCACTCTGATCGTACCGTTGGGCAGCTTCAGCATCTGTTTAATTTTTGTATAAGTGCCGACGGCGAAAATATCCTCTTCACCCGGTTCGTCTATCGAAATATCCTGCTGAGTGGCTAAAAAAATCATATGATCATGCATCATTGCCTGTTCAAGAGCCTGAACCGACTTGTCACGGCCTACATCTAAATGTAAAACCATTGTCGGGTATACCAATAAGCCTCTTAAAGGGAGGAGCGGGATGCTGCGTTTTGTATCTTCTGCCATGTGACTGACACCTCCGTGACTTTAGTATGAACCATTATAATACAACTTTTTCATCGTTGTACAATTCCGGGATCGGGCAAAATCGGCTTATCCGCCTGCCCTGTATATAAAACAGTCTCTTCGTAGTATACCCTTTCTTTCTGTTCTGAAAAAGGAAAAGATGTCCTCCATAAAAAAACCCCATTATAAAAATGGGGTTTATACGGATTCTTTATTCATTTGGATATCAAACGGTTTTTGTTCTGAAGGAGGGTCAACCAATATGACGTCAAGCACTTCCTGGAACGTTTTTACCGCTTTAATGGTGATTCCGTCTATTCGTTTCAGAATGGACTGCTGATTTTCATATGGGATAATGACCGTTTTTGCTCCGGCCTGTTTTGCGGCTTTAATTTTCGGAATGACGCCGCCGATCGGTTTGACAAGCCCCGTCAGGCTGATTTCTCCCGTCATCGCCACCGTATGGTCGATCGGGATGCGGTGAATCGCGGAAAAAATCCCCGCGGCCATCGCGATACCTGCTGAAGGTCCGTCAATCGGGCCTCCGCCCGGAAAATTGACGTGAATGTCATAGTCTGAAGGTTTGATGCCCATTGTGCGCAGAACCGTCAGAACATTTTCCACAGATCCCTTCGCCATGCTTTTGCGGCGGATCGACTTCGATTGGCTGCCGATGCTTTCTTCCTCTGCAATTCCCGTGATATTCAGGCTTCCTTTGTCCTGCGCAGGTGTGACATTCACTTCGATTTCCAGCAATGCGCCGCTGTTCGGCCCGTAGACAGCAAGTCCGTTCACGATGCCGACTTGCGGTTCATCGGCGATTTTCTGCTCATTTTTAGGCGTAAGCTGACTGGAATGAACAACCCATTCTATATCTTCTGTCGTAATTTCCTGTCTGTCCTCAGTCACCGCCATGCCGGCGGCGATCTGGATCATATTGACGGCTTCACGTCCGTTTCTCGTATATGCGGTCAGCACACTGAGAGCTTCGTCAGAAATCTCTTTCTGAATTTTGTCGGCTGCTTTTTTCGCAACGATTTTAAGTTCATCCTTTTCCAGCTCGCGGAAAAATACTTCAAGACAGCGCGAACGGATGGCCGGCGGAATTTCATTCGGCATTCTCGTTGTCGCTCCGATCAAACGGAAATCTGCCGGAAGCCCATTTTGAAAAATATCATGAATGTGATTCGGTATTTGCGTATTTTCTTCACTGTAATACGCACTGTCTAAAAATACTTTTCGATCTTCAAGCACCTTCAGCATTTTATTCATCTGAATCGGATGAAGCTCGCCGATTTCATCAATAAACAATACCCCGCCGTGAGCATGGGTCACAGCCCCCTGTTTCGGCTGCGGAATGCCCGCTTGGCCCATCGCACCCGCTCCCTGATAAATCGGATCATGCACTGAACCGATAAGCGGATCGGCAATCCCCCGTTCATCAAATCGCGCGGTCGTCGCATCAAGTTCAACAAATACAGCCTGCTTTTGAAACGGTGACTGTTTATGTTTTTTCGCTTCTTCCAATACCAGCCGCGCCGCAGCCGTTTTACCGACTCCCGGAGGACCGTAAATAATGACATGCTGCGGGTTCGGTCCGCAAAGCGCTGCTTTTAACGCTTTAATTCCGTCTTCCTGGCCGACAATGTCCTGAAAGCTTTTCGGCCGCACCTTTTCTGATAAAGGTTCTGATAAACTGATGGCGCGCATTTTGCGCAGCTGTTCCATTTCTTTTTTTGATTCTTTATCTATCGTCACTTTTTGTGTACGCTGGTTTTTGAGCAGATTCCAAAAATATAATCCGATGACTATCCCGAAAAACAGCTGTACAAATAATGCGATCCCTGTCCAACTCATGCTGGTCCCTCCTGAAAAAACGATTTATGTATCCAATTCATTCCTCTGTCCGCTAGTATCTCCCAGCAAAGCCCGGAATAAACATTTTCAGAAGGGGCAGGACAAGAAAAAAAACCTCCTGATCAATTCGAGTCAGGAGGTTTTGTCATGTTATGCTGATGTTTTATCTTGGCCGACAACTGTGCCGTCTTTTAATACAAGACGCGGTGCTTCACCGTCTGCGACTGTCGCTCCGGTAATGACACATTTTTCAATATCATCGCGGGACGGCAGATCAAACATGACGTCAAGCATGATGCCTTCAATGATAGAACGCAGGCCGCGTGCGCCTGTTTTACGCTCGATCGCTTTTTTCGCAATTTCAGATAATGCCTCGTCTTCAAATTCAAGCTCGACATCATCAAGTTCTAACATTTTCTTGTATTGTTTGACGAGTGCGTTTTTCGGTTTAGTCAGAATTTCAACCAGTGCCGTTTCGTCAAGCTGCTCAAGGCTTGCAATGACAGGAAGACGGCCGATGAATTCAGGAATCAGCCCGAAACGGAGCAAGTCTTCCGGAAGAACTTTAGAAAGCAGTTCTTCTTTTTCCAGGTCTGCCGCTTTATTATCTGAGCCGAAGCCGATGACTTTTTGTCCGAGACGGCGTTTGATGATTTGTTCGATGCCGTCAAATGCACCGCCGCAAATGAACAAGATGTTCGTCGTATCGATCTGGATGAATTCCTGATGAGGATGTTTGCGTCCTCCTTGAGGCGGCACGCTTGCAACCGTTCCTTCAAGAATTTTCAGCAGCGCCTGCTGAACGCCTTCGCCTGATACGTCGCGTGTAATGGACGGATTTTCAGATTTTCGCGCTACTTTATCGATTTCATCGATATAAATAATGCCTTTTTCTGCTTTTTCCACATCATAGTCTGCTGCCTGAATCAGCTTGAGGAGGATGTTTTCTACGTCCTCACCGACATATCCGGCTTCAGTCAGAGATGTAGCGTCCGCGATCGCAAACGGCACGTTCAGAATACGCGCAAGCGTCTGGGCAAGAAGTGTTTTCCCGCTTCCAGTCGGTCCGATTAAAGAAATATTACTTTTAGAAAGCTCAACATCATCCACTTTACTGTTGGAATTGATGCGTTTGTAATGGTTGTATACCGCAACCGCAAGTGATTTCTTCGCCTGATCCTGTCCGATGACATATTCATTCAGAATCTCACGGATTTCCTGCGGCTTCGGAACGTCTTTAAATTCGACTTCTTCTTCCGTACCAAGCTCTTCCTCTACGATTTCTGTACAGAGCTCAATACATTCGTCGCATATATATACACCCGGTCCTGCAACCAGCTTACGAACCTGATCTTGCGTTTTTCCGCAGAACGAGCATTTCAATTGTCCTTTTTCCTCGTTGAATTTAAACATTCTTTCACCCCTTAATCTTGTCTCACTTTTTCTTTTACCTGAAGGGCAAAAGAAAACGGTTCTTGCTACGATCGAGTATGTATTGCATTTTACCATACTTTCCAGTAAGACGGTAACAATGTGTTTCGCACTTGCACATTCTATATGTATGACGAAAAACAGCCCGGCAATGACTATCTTGCCCCAAGAAAAAGAGTTATATCATAATTGTACAAAACAAGGCACGAATTAATCGCGCCCTGTTTTATTATGTCTATTATTATGAACCATAATAACGGTTTTCTACAAGAAAATCAATTGCTTTTCGAACTTTTAAATCTTCTTTCATCGCGTCAGTTGAACCGATTGCCTGCTTGATGTTTTCAACCGGCATGTTGTAAGCTTCAGCCATTTTAGTCAGCTCAGCTTCAACTTCTTCGTCCGTTACTTCAAGGTTTTCTGCTTGAGCGATCGCTTCAAGAGTCAGGTTTGATTTTACGCGTTTTGCGGCATCTTCTTTCATTTGCTCTTTTAACGCGTTTTCGTCTTGGCCTGAGAATTGAGTGTAAAGCTCAAGGTTCATGCCTTGCATTTGCAGACGCTGTTCGAATTCTTTCAGCATGCGGTCAAGCTCAGTGTCGATCATCGCTTGAGGAACATCAGCTTCAGCGTTTTCAGATGCTTTCAGAACAAGCTCTTCACGCAATTTAGCGTCAGCTTCGTTTTCTTTTGCTTCTTCAAGGCGTTTTTTTGTTTTCTCAGTTAATTCAGCAAGCGTTTCAACTTCTTCGTCAATGTCTTTTGCGAATTCGTCGTTAAGCTCAGGAAGCTCTTTCGCTTTGATTTCATGAATTTTCACTTTGAAAACAGCTGGTTTTCCGGCAAGCTCTTCAGCGTGGTACTCTTCAGGGAATGTTACTTCAACATCCTTTTCAGCGCCTGCTTCAAGGCCTGTTAACTGCTCTTCGAAGCCCGGGATGAATGAACCTGATCCTACTTCAAGTGAGTAGTTCTCAGCTTTTCCGCCTTCAAACGCTTCGCCGTCAACGAAACCTTCGAAGTCAAGAACGACTGTATCGCCGTTTTCAACAGCGCCTTCTTCTTTCACGACAAGCTCAGCCTGACGCTCTTGAAGCGCTTTAAGTTCGTTTTGTACATCTTCGTCAGTAACGGCAGTGTCATCTTTTTCGATTCCTAAGCCTTTGTAGTCGCCAAGTTTCACTTCAGGTTTTACGGTCACTTTTGCAGTGAAAATCAAGCTTTCGCCTTTTTCGATTTTTTCAACATCGATTTCAGGGCGGTCTACAGGCTCAATGCCGGCTTCTTCAACCGCTTTAGGGTATTCTACAGGAAGTAAAATATCTAAAGCATCCTGGTAAAGAGCTTCAACGCCGAAACGCTGTTCGAATAAACCGCGGGGAACTTTCCCTTTGCGGAATCCAGGAATAGAAACCTGTTTTACTACTTTTTTAAATGCATCATCAAGAGCTGTTTTGAACGTATCCGCATCAACTTCAACCGTTAATACGCCTTCATTGCCTTCTTGTTTTTCCCATTTTACAGACATGTGTTTCCCTCCAAAAATCTATTCAGGTTGTGTCGGTCTTCCATTCTAAAGCAATCCGCGGCTTTGTCAAAGAAAAAACCGCTTTGAATCAGAATCATTATGTAATGAACTGGCAGCCTGTCCAACCGTAATTCTCATTTCAGTTAAACCGCTATACATAAATACAACCACTATATTATAACATAACGCCTACCGCTTTCAACTATATGGCGTGATTTACAAATAAGAAATTTCTTCAATATCCTTAATCATCGTGCAGGCTTCTTCGAGTTCGCGGCTGTCAAACTCGTACATCATATGAAGTTCCTCCGGCTCAATGTCAATGCCGTGCATCTCGTAACCGACCTTATGAAGCGCCGCCGCCCATAAATCTGCGTTCAAAAACTTCGGCATAAAAGGGTGCAGGACATACAGATGCCTTCTCCACAGCTCCTCGACGGCAGCGTATAATGTAGGGTTTTCATTGCCGAGCGTTTCATCAAGCACCCGGAGAACGCGATGCAAAATCGGAGCCGCATCAGGCTGAACCGTTTCACTCGGAACCGCGGTCATTGAATCGCCGAATTTTGTAATATGGACCGGCTTGCTGTAGTCATGCTCCGCCATCAGCGTCAAAATCATCGTCTTGATAAGCGGATGCGCGGCCGGATCTTGAAGAATTGTTTTTAAGAGACCCGTGTATTTTGCAATATTGCGGTCTTTAAGAGAATGAATCAGATTCATTTGTTCAGCGGGGCTGTTCAGCACTTTTTCCGCATCAAGAATGTCCTCGTATTCCTCCTCCCATGCTTCATCCTGCTGGTCGGGATCGGTCATTTTGCGGCTGAATTCGAGCAGCCGGTAGAATTGCTCCGCACTTTCTGCGGGCAGCTGATTTTCTTCCAGCACAGCTTCAATTGTGCTTTTGACTTCTTCATATTGTTTCAGCTGAATTAAAATGGTCATGTACACCTGCAGTACGGTAAAATAATGGCCGTACCCTTCATTCAGCATTTTCTCGCAAACTTGTTTTGCTTCTTCCAATTCCCCGAGTTCCAGAAAACAAATCGCCATGCCTAAATGTACGTCGGACTCGGTATCACCGTGGCTTACCGCCTCTGAGAACAGTTCGAGGGCCTCCTGATACTGTTTATCCTTCATGGCGGCCATCCCTTTATCAACCAAGCGTTCTTTCAGACGGGGGAAAGGAATGATATCAGCTTTTTTCTTGTCATGCGTCATACTTTATTTCCTTTCAGGCGCTATTTTGTTCAAGTGTATCAACACGCGTCATGAAACACAAGAAAGGATGGTGCGCACGGTAAAAAAAGCCGCCGGACAGATGCCGGGCGGCTTTTTTCAGGCTTGAAGCCATGAACTTCTTTTCGATTCAAACTGCTGAATGTCGTCCTCCAGCAGAAGCGTTAATGAAATTTCATCATAACCGTTTATCAGCATTTCCTTCCAGTGCGGATCGACTTCAAATGAAATCTCTTTTCCTTCACTGTCGTGAATGAGCTGGTTTTCCAAATCAACCGTCATGTTAAGAGACTGATTTTCATATTGACCGGCGAGTTTTTTCCACTGATCATACGGCATACGGATGGGAAGCATACCGTTTTTAAAACAGTTTTGATGAAAAATATCGGCAAATGACGGAGCAATGATGATTTTGAAGCCGTAATCATCCAGCGCCCAAGGAGCGTGCTCACGGGATGATCCGCAGCCAAAATTCTCTCCGGCAATTAATATGGACGCGCCTTCATAGACTTTGCGATTTAATTCAAATTCAGGATCAGGCTCACCGTTCTCAAGGTATCTCCAATCAAAAAACGCGAATCTGCCGTATCCGGTTCTTTCAATTCTTTTCAAAAACTGTTTCGGAATAATCTGGTCCGTATCGACGTTGATCCGGTTTAAGACGGCCGCTTTTCCCGTATGCGTTTTTAAAGGTTCCATCTTTTCGCGCACTCCTTACACAACTGTTTTTTCTTGATAAAACTTTCTTACATCGACGAAATGCCCGTGAATGGCTGCCATTGCCGCCATCGCCGGACTGACAAGGTGTGTTCTCGCGCCTTTTCCCTGTCTGCCTTCGAAGTTGCGGTTGGAAGTGGAAGCGCATCGTTCCCCTTCAGGCACGACATCATTGTTCATACTGAGGCACATGCTGCAGCCTGATTCTCTCCATTCAAAGCCGGCCTCGAGAAACACGCGGTGCAGCCCTTCTTCCTCGGCCTGCTGTTTCACGCTTTGAGAACCCGGCACCACAATGGCTCTGACGCTGTCAGCGACTTTTCGGCCTTTGATCATATCCGCAGCCTGGCGAAGATCGGTCATCCGCGAATTTGTACAGGAGCCGATAAACACATGCTCGACTTTAATATCTTCAATTTTTTGATTCGGTGCGATTCCCATGTATTCGTACGCGCGGATGGCTTCTTTTTTACCGTCTTCAGAATCAATGGTTTCCGGCGCCGGTATTTGGGCATCGACCGGAAGAACCATGCCGGGATTGACGCCCCATGTTACCATTGGAGAAATCTCGCTGCCGTCTAACACGATGGAATGATCGTATACGGCGCCCGGATCGGTTTGTAACGCTTTCCATTCTGCGGCGGCTTTTTCAAATTCCTCGCCTTTTGGCGCGTATTTACGGTTTTTACAATATTCAATCGTCGTGTCATCTGGAGCGATCAGTCCCGCCCGTGCTCCCGCTTCTATTGACATATTGCAGACCGTCATGCGTTCGTCCATAGACATGTTTCTGAATACTTCCCCGGTGTATTCAATGACATATCCGGTACCGAATTTCACCCCGTATTTTCCGATGACCGACAAGATGACATCCTTCGCGGTCACTCCTTTTTGGAGCGTTCCGTCAACGCGGATTTCAAGCGTTTTCGGCCGCTGCTGCCATAATGTCTGTGTGGAAAGAACATGTTCCACCTCACTTGTGCCGATACCGAAGGCAAGCGCTCCGAACGCGCCGTGAGTCGATGTATGGCTGTCTCCGCAAACGATCGTTTTTCCCGGAAGTGTCAGACCAAGCTCAGGCCCGACCACGTGAACGATTCCCTGGTCTGCGCTGTGAAGATCCGCAAGACGGACGCCGAACTCCTCACAATTCCGTTCAAGCGCGGTTACTTGGCGCTTTGCGACTTCATCTTTAATGTCAAAACGGTTGACGGTCGGAATATTGTGGTCCATCGTCGCGAATGTGTTCTGCGGCCGTCTGACCTTTCTCCCCTTCTGCCTTAACCCTTCAAACGCCTGAGGAGACGTCACCTCATGAATTAGGTGCAGATCAATATAGAGAAGGTCGGGTTTTCCTTCACCGCTTTTTACAACATGCCGATCCCAAATCTTTTCGATGATTGTTCGAGGCATCATCTTTGTTTCCTCCCTCTACCTATGAACTAAGACCGCTTTCTTTAAAGCGTCACACTATAGATTTTGTATTCGAGCCGGCTAATGCGGCTTTTACTTTTTCAGTAATGTCATGCGTTCCGGCATATTGGCCGTCCCGGGCGATATCACGTGTACGGCTGCCGTCTGCAAGCACCTTTGCGACCGCCTTTTCCACCGCCTGAGCTTCGTTTTCAAGCCCGAAAGATGTTCTCAAAAGCATCGCCGCTGATAAAATCGCCGCAAACGGATTGGCCATCCCTTTACCGGCGATGTCAGGCGCAGATCCATGCACGGGTTCAAACAAGTGAAGACCTGAACTTGATAAACTGGCTGACGGCAGCATGCCGAGCGAACCTGTCAGCATGGAAGCTTCATCGCTTAAAATATCGCCGAACATATTCTCAGTTACGATGACGTCAAACTGGCTCGGAGCGTAGATGAGCTGCATCGCGGCATTATCGACAAGCATATGTTCAAGCGTCACATCAGGAAATTCTTTTGCGATTTCATCTGCGGTTTCACGCCACAGCCTGCTTGATGAAAGCACATTCGCCTTATCGACGGACGTCACTTTTCCTTTTCTGCCGGCAGCCATCTTAAAGGCTTCTCTGACAACGCGTGCGATTTCTTCTTTCTTATAAAAAAGGGTATCGACCGCTTCCTTTTCTCCCGCTTCATTGACATACTGTCTGCTCGGTTCTCCGAAGTAGAGGCCGCCCGTCAGTTCCCTGACGATTACAAAGTCGACGCCGCTGATATATTCTTTTTTCAGCGGAGAAGCCTCAGACAGGCTTTCAAATACGGTCACGGGACGCAGATTGGCAAACAGGCCGAGTTTTTTTCTGATGCCAAGCAGGCCTTTTTCCGGTCTGAGCTCTGGAGGATTTTGGTCCCATTTCGGCCCGCCGACGGCTCCGAGCAGGATGGCGTCGGATCTTTCACAAAGAGCCACCGTCTCCTCAGGAAGGGGGTTTTGATGGGCGTCAATAGCTGCTCCCCCGATCAGCCCGTTTTCAAATTCAAATTCATGTCCGAATTGTTCGGCAACGCTTTTCAATACATCTGCCGCTGATTCCGCCACTTCCGGTCCGATTCCGTCACCGGGCAGCAAAGCAATGCGTTTTTTCAAATCAAACGTTCTCCTTTCTATTACGAGCCGACCGCAGTCTGTCTCTTTAATCCGTCTAAATTGCAATCCAGCACCAACTGCCGGTTCACGGCGTTCAGATAAGCTTTAGCAGAAGCTTCCAGAACATCCTGCGCGATTCCCCGCCCTGATGTTTCTTTTCCGTTCACGGTCACTCTGACAAAAACTTGAGCCAGCGCGTCTTCGCCTTTCCGGTTGGATTGGATGCGGTAGTCTGTCAGTTCAATATTTTTATCGATGCAGCGCCCGAGCGTGTTATAAACGGCTTCCACGCTGCCCGCCCCCGTTGCCGCCTCTTGAATCAGCTGTTCGTTTTCCTGATTTTTTAAAGAGACTGTTGCAGTCGGCACCTGAGACGTCCCGTAATGCACTTGCAGAGACAAAAATTCATAGCCGATTTTTTTGTCCGTCACTTTTTCTTCTAAAATAAGAGAAATCAAGTCATCATCGGTGATTTCTTTTTTCTTTTCGGTCAGTTCTTTAAACATCGTAAAAAATTTATTGATTTCCTCACTATCAAACTGGAATCCAAGCGCATTCAGGCGGTCTTTGAACGCATGGCGTCCGGAATGCTTTCCGAGTACGAGCGCATCAGCAGTCACGCCGACAAGTTCCGGTGAAATGATTTCATATGTTGATTTTTCTTTCAGGAAACCGTCTTGGTGAATGCCGGACTCATGTGCGAAAGCGTTATCTCCGACGATTGCTTTATTGCGGGGAACGGCCATGCCCGTCAGTTTGCTGACAAGATCACTCGTCCGCTTCAATTCATGAAGATTGAGGGATGAATCGGCTTGATGCGCGTCATTTCTGACATGAAGCGCAACGGCGATTTCCTCTAGCGCGGCGTTCCCGGCTCTTTCTCCTATGCCGTTAATGGCGCATTCAATTTGATCTGCGCCGTTCTCAATTGCCGAAAGTGAGTTGGCAACCGCCATTCCGAGATCATCGTGGCAATGGGCTGAAAGCTTTACCCGGCCGATATTCGGAACGTGTTCCTTCATATATTTAAAGATGTTTCCGTATTCAGCCGGCGTCAGGTAACCTACAGTGTCCGGCAGGTTGATGACGCTCGCGCCGGCATCAATCACTTTTTCTACGATTTCAGCCAGAAACGGAAGTTCGGTGCGGCATGCGTCTTCTGCTGACCATTGAACGATCGGAAAGCGTTCTTTTGCATACTTCACCATTTCAACCGCTTTTTCCTTAACCTCTTCCCGCGTCATTTTCAGCTTATGCTTCAGATGAATGTCAGAGGTGGCGATAAAGATGTGAATCCGCGGGCTGGCCCCGTCTTTCAGCGCTTCCCAGGCTGCGTCGATGTCACCTTTGACAGATCGGGCAAGCCCTGTTACCGAACAATTTTTAATCGTTCTTGCGATTTCCTGCACGGCTAAAAAATCACCTCGGGATGAAGCGGGAAATCCCGCTTCAATAATGTCCACCCCGAGTCTTTCAAGCTGCTTGGCTATCGCCAGTTTCTCCCGGGAATTGAGGTTGACCCCGGGGGATTGTTCACCGTCACGAAGGGTCGTGTCGAAAACATTAATTTTGCGCAACGGAGACCACCGCTTCCTTCTTTTTGCCTTGTTTGACAAACGGCATCATTTCACGAAGCTGTCTGCCGACCTTTTCAATCTGATGCTCGTTTTCACTTGCATTGATCGCATTGAAACGAGGACGGTTCACTTGGTTTTCCACGATCCATTCTTTTGCGAATGTACCGTTTTGAATATCCGTTAATACTTGTTTCATCGATTCTTTTACCTTCGCATCGACTACGCGCGGTCCTGATACAAAGTCTCCCCATTGAGCCGTATCGGAGATAGAGTATCTCATGCCCGCCAATCCTTCTTCATACATCAAGTCTACGATCAACTTCAGTTCGTGCAGACACTCGAAGTATGCGAGTTCAGGCTGGTAGCCGGCTTCTGTCAGCGTTTCAAAACCCGCTTTGACAAGCGCTGTTAAACCTCCGCACAGAACAGCCTGCTCACCGAACAAATCCGTTTCCGTTTCTTCCTTAAATGTTGTTTCAAGAACGCCCGCACGCGCTCCGCCGATTCCTTTTGCATAAGCAAGAGCCGTATCTTTCGCTTCGCCTGATACATCCTGGTAGATGGCAAACAATGCCGGTACGCCCGCGCCTTGTTCATATGTTCTTCTGACAAGGTGTCCAGGTCCTTTAGGGGCGACAAGGAATACATCCACATCAGCAGGAGGCACGATCTGATGGAAATGGACGTTAAATCCGTGTGCGAATACCAATGACTTGCCCGCCGTCAATTCATCTTTGATTTCAGATTCATATACTTTTTGCTGCTGTTCATCCGGAAGAAGAACCATAATGATATCAGCCTGGGCAGCCGCTTCTCTTACCGAAAAGACTTTATGACCGTCTTCTTGGGCCTGTGTAAATGATTTGCCTTGTCTGACGCCGACAATGACATCAATTCCGCTTTCTTTTAAGTTCAGCGCGTGTGCATGACCTTGTGAACCGTAACCGATAATCGCTACTTTTTTACCTGCCAATACGTTCTCTTTGATATCACCGTTATAATATACTTTTACCATTTTAATCTCTCCCTTTTTTGTGTTATACAATTGAAATTGTTTTATTGGATGACGCCTTCTGCTGGGTTCCCCTCGCAAAAGCCGTTGTGCCCGTTCTCGCGATTTCTTTAATTCCGTAAGGTTTGAGAAGCTCTATGAGCGCTTCGATTTTATTAGATTCGCCGGTAACCTGAACGACGATGCTGTCTCTTGAGACATCAACGACGGAAGCTCTGAACGGCTCAATGATTCCATTGATTTCCGTTCTGGCCGACGGTGCGGAAACAACTTTGATTAATGCCAGCTCACGCTGTACAATTGATTGGTTTGTAATATCCGTCACTTTCAGGACGTCAATTTGTTTGTTAAGCTGCTTTGTCAGCTGCTCTACGTCATTTTCGCCTTCCACATGGACGACAAATGTAATCCTTGAAACACCGCTTGTTTCCGTGTGGCCTACAGTGATGCTTTCGATATTATAGTGTCTTTTTGTAAACAGGCCGGTGATCCGGTTTAATACTCCCGAGCGGTTGACCACCGTTAATGTGATAATGCGTTTCAAGGTTTCACCCCCACCATTTCATGAAGTCCTTTACCCGGCGCAATCATCGGGAATACTTTCTCGCTTTTGGCGACCCGGACGTCAATAACGGCCGGTTCTTTTGATGAAAGCGCCTTTTTAAGCTCTTCTTCCGCCTCTTCTTCCGATGAAATCCGGACGCCTTTAATGCCGTAGGCTTCTGACAATTTGACAAAGTCAGGCTGCGCCGAGAATTTGGATTCAGAGTAGCGTTCTTCATAGAAGATTTCCTGCCACTGTCTGACCATGCCCAGACATTCGTTGTTCAAGATAACCACTTTGACAGGAAGATTCAGCTGCCGGATGACATCTAATTCCTGAAGGGTCATCTGAAAACCGCCGTCTCCGAGGATGGCAACGACCGTGGCGTTACGATCGGCCAGCTGCGCTCCGATAGCCGCCGGAAGGCCGAAGCCCATTGTGCCGAGCCCCCCCGAGGTCACCCACTTATCAGCCTTTCGGAAAGGATAAAACTGAGCCGCCCACATCTGGTGCTGGCCGACATCCGTCGCCACAATCGCCTCTCCGTTTGTGAATTGGTGAATATACTCAATCAGCTTTTGGGGTTTCAAGCCCTCTTCTCTGTTGTCTGTATACCAAAGCGGATATTCTTCTTGCCATTCTGAAAGCTGCTGTTTCCATTCCTCTGTTTGTCCCTGTTTTCCGTTTTGCTTCAATAATTCCTGAAGGACGATTTTACTGTCGCCGACCACCGGAATCTGCGTTTCGATAATTTTTCCGATTTCAGCAGGATCAATATCGATATGCGCTACTTTGGCCGATTTTGCAAAATGCTTCAGATTTCCGGTCACGCGATCATCGAACCGCGCTCCGATGCTGATCAACAAGTCACAGTGGTAAAGCGCCATATTCGCTGTGTATGTGCCGTGCATCCCCGCCATTCCCAGAAAAAGAGGATGGTCTGCCGGGAAACCGCCCAGACCGAGAAGCGTGTGGGCTACCGGTATTTGCTGCTGTTCGGCATAATTTTTTAAATCTTCTGAAGCTTTACCGTGCAAAACACCCGCTCCGGCTAAAATAACCGGCTTTTTCGCACTGCTGACAGCTTCCACGAGCTTTCGGATCTGCAGATAGTTAGGCTCTTTTACCGGCTGATAACCCGGAAGGCTGATCTCGTGATCATATCTGAACTCTCCTTCAAATGCTGCGACATCCTTCGGTATATCAATTAATACCGGGCCCGGTCTTCCCGTCGTGGCGATATGGAAAGCCTCTTTAATCACACGGGGGAGATCTTCCGGACGGCGGACTTGGTAGCTGTGTTTCGTAATCGGCATCGTAATTCCTAAAATGTCGGCTTCCTGGAAAGCGTCGCTGCCGATGACCGAAGTGGCCACCTGCCCGGTAAATACTACGAGCGGCAGTGAATCAATCATCGCATCCGCAAGACCGGTAACTAAATTTGTCGCGCCGGGTCCTGAGGTTGCAATCACAACCCCCGGCTTTCCGGAGATTCGCGCATACCCTTCTGCCGCGTGAATCGCGCCTTGCTCGTGGCGGGGCAGGATGTGGACCAGCCCTGATTGATACAGTTTATCGTAAATCGGAAGGACGGCTCCCCCCGGATAGCCGAAGATCATCTCGACATTTTCTTTCTTTAATGATTCAATCAGCATCAGAGCCCCGTTCATTGTTTTTGTACAATCGGCAGACAAAGAATCCGCCTGTACATTTGTGCCCATTTTCAGTTCCTCCTTTTCAATGTTCCCTTCTAAAATCCAATTCATAAAACGCAGCGCCGGCTGACGCAAATAAAAAAGCCTTCCCACCCACATTCAGCCAAGCATTTCATGCGATAGCCAAAAGGGGCGAAAAGGCTTTGCTCTCCGCGGTACCACCCTTGTTTACGGTCATATGCAGACCGTCTCATGGATAATGATTATCCGTTTTGATAACGAGTAAACATTGCGTTCACTCGGCCGAGTCCTACTCTTTACATTTCAGACCGGCACTCTGAGGGGAGTTCACTTTGATTTGTTTTACCGGCTCTCAGCGTTACCGGCTCTCTGTGAAAAACTTCAGCAAAGCTACTTATCCTCTTCTGCGCTTTTTATTATGGCAGCTCTTTTATTAAAAAAGAACCTTCATTTGTTTGTTTTTTCAGTGTTTTATGATTTTTCTTTTTAGCGTGAATCATTTATTTATTTTTGTTTGAACTCATATTACGCCCGTTTGCAGACAGTGTCAACAGCATTTTTATAATTATTAGACAATTTAGATTAATCAATCTACTTTGTATACGCTTTCATTACTGGTACAAAGGGATCTGTAAATATTAAAAGTTTTTATCATTTTTTTATTAATCTCTCAAGATTACATGAAATTTTTCCGTTCATATACGAATATGTCACATTTTATTACACGATTTTTCTCTGTCCTTCCGGCATGCTTGTCAGATATTCCGTTCGATTGAACAGGCTCTTTATACAGACATACGCATACACTGTTCTTATCTCGTAAGAAATGAGTGATGTCATGAATAAGATGTTATCAGGCATGCAGGGCCTGCCTCCCGGATTTCCGCCTTTACCGGTCTTACCGCCGCAGTCTTATTATCCTCCGGCCCCGATGCATACAGCACCATATCAAGGTGACCCTTCTTTTCAGCAGGGATTCCCGTCATCCGGATACGGACAGCAGACCCCGCAAAGCACGCTGTCATTCGCCGGACAGCAATTCGTCCCATACCCTTATACATCCGGGTACTACGGCCAATCCTTCAGTGACGTCGGCGGAAGCCTCGGCGCCGGGGCACATCCCGGCGCGCTCGGGGGCGGTTTCAGCGGCCATGCCGGGGGCTTCAGCGCTCCGAGCGGATTCAGATGATACAAAAACCGGTCTCACACGGCCGGTTTCTTTTCTTATTCACAGAGTATAACGGTCATTCCATTGATTCATTTCCTGCTCCGTATAGTAATCAGCCCTTGAAACCTCAACAATGATTAAACCGCATTGAGTGATTAAAAATTGCTTCAGTTCCTCAAACAGCTCGTCTTTTCCGCAAAAGATCGTTTCTATATTGTGATTTTTATATGCAAATGCGTACTTCAAAAGCTAATTCCTCCTGCTGTCTTTCTATCAATTATTGACAAAACGCATGATAGAAATTAGATAATTTATCACTCAAGGGCGCCTTAAGTATCTTTATACATATATTTATTACGGTAAATATTACATTAAGTTTCATTTATATTAAAATTACTTTACAATTTTCATCAAATACGGAACTTTTGTTTCGTAAAATTAAAAATAAAATACAAAAAAACCTCAAACCCATTGTCAGGGCTTGAGGTTTTTTATACGTCCCAGGAGAGATTCGAACTCCCGACCGACGGCTTAGAAGGCCGTTGCTCTATCCGGCTGAGCTACTGGGACATGAAAATCAAATTGTTCTGCTGATCATTTTACCATGATATCAGCGAATTGACAATATAGTCATCCGATAAAAAAGGCCAGCGGCATCAGTTTTCAATCTGATGTCACCAGCTCTTTTTTTGTACGTCCCAGGAGAGATTCGAACTCCCGACCGACGGCTTAGAAGGCCGTTGCTCTATCCAGCTGAGCTACTGGGACAGCTTTTGCTTTATGTATCAGCGACAAGATTTATTATATACAGGTTCAAATCATAAGTCAATATTTTTTTAAAAACTTTTGATGGGGAAGAATGAAATCTCCCCCATCACTTGTTAAAAACTGATTGTAGTCTCCAAGTCCTTCAATTCCCGACCCGTTTCGTCGTAAAATGTCACGGCGCCTTCTCTTTCTGTAAGAGTAAGAATGGCATAGCTTTTCACATTGCGGACTCTCGGAAGACGGATGCTGCCCGGATTAATCAAAAGCTTGCCCCGAAGCTCTTCACTCCCAGCAATATGTGAATGGCCGAAGCAGACGATATCCGCCCCAAGCTCTTCCGCCCGGTAAAAAACAGTTAAAAGTGACTGTTTAATGCCGTGAAGATGCCCGTGAACGGCCAGAATTTTCTTTGAACCGGCGTCCAGAAGGAGTTCATCCTGAAACCCGCCGCCAAAGTCGCAATTGCCTTTTACCGTGTGATACGGCGTAAGCGCCGGATGTGCGGCGTCAAGCTCTGAATCACCGCAATGAATCATCAGATCCGCTTCGTCTTCGTGCCGCTTTGCAATCGTCTCCAGCTCATCTTCAAGGCCGTGACTGTCACTTATTATCAGCACTTTCATTGCATACGCTCCCCCTTATGAATCAAGCAGCTTTGACAGTTTCTTGAGCGCCTCAGCCCTGTGGCTGATTTTGTTTTTCTCAGCGCTTGTCAGCTGGGCCATGGTTTTATCTTTATCTTTTACAATAAAAATGGGATCATAGCCGAACCCGTTATCCCCCTCGGGTCCTTCCGCAATATACCCTTCAACATGACCTTCGACCGTTTTTGTTTCCTGCCCCGGCATGCTGACGGCAAGGGCGCAGCGGAAACGGGCCGTGCGCTGCTCTTTTTCGATGCCTTTTAATTCTGACAGCACCTTGTCCATATTCGCCTTATCATCTTTTGCTTCTCCGGCATAACGGGCTGAATAAACGCCCGGTCTGCCTCCAAGGTTGTCCACCGATAAACCGGAGTCATCTGCAATGACCATTTTGTTTACGGCTTTTGCCACGGCTTCCGCTTTTAAGATGGCGTTTTCTTCAAAGGTATGTCCGGTTTCTTCAATTTCTTCCGTAAATCCGATTTCCGCCAAAGAAGAGACGCTGTAGCCTTTCGGTTCGAGTATTTCCTTGAATTCTTTCACTTTTCCCTGATTGTGTGTCGCAATAATGGCTTCTTTCACGGTGATCAGGCCTCTCTTTCTTATTTCAGTTCAGGCAATGTTTCTCCCAGCACTTCTTTTTGCTTTTGAATAAGCGTCTGGATTCCTTTTTCGGCAAGACTTAACAGTCCGTTTAAATCTTCACGGGAGAATGTGGCTTCTTCGCCCGTCCCTTGAAGCTCTACAAAACGTCCGCTTCCCGTCATGATAATATTCATGTCGACTTCAGCCGCCGAATCCTCTTCATAATTCAGATCCAAAAGAAGGCCTTCTTCTTTATCCATCCCGACAGAAATGGCCGCGAGATAATCTGTCACAGGAGAGGTTTTGATAACGCCGCTTTTTACGAGTTTGCCGATCGCAATGGCCATCGCCAAGAAGGCGCCCGTAATGGAAGCCGTTCTTGTTCCGCCGTCGGCTTGAATGACGTCACAGTCGATCCAGATCGTGCGTTCGCCGAGCTTCTCCAAATCAACGACGGCCCGGAGCGCGCGCCCGATCAGCCGCTGAATTTCCATCGTTCTGCCGGAGACCTTTCCTTTTGAAGATTCTCTTATCGTTCTTTGATTCGTCGCGCGGGGAAGCATACTGTATTCCGCTGTGATCCAGCCTTTTCCTCCGCCGCGTAAAAATGGCGGCACCCGGTCTTCCACAGATGCATTACAGATGACCTTCGTATTTCCCGCTGTAATTAAAACCGAGCCTTCCGGGTGAGTGATAAAATCCAAATCAAATGTGATAGGGCGCAGCTCATCGTGCTGTCTTCCGTCGTGTCTCATATTTTACCTCCGATTATATGTACATAAACCTTTTGTTCCGGATTGTGAATAAAGAAAGAGGCAGCCGGAACGCTAACCTCTTTTTTACTAGTATATCAAAAATCGCAAATTAAAAACTACCCGTATTCACTTGTGACGGCCTCGAAACAGGTTTTGAAAGGGATTCTCCTTTTTCATTCACCAGTTCTGATTTTCCATTTACTTTTATAGAAACACTTTTGATCGACGGCTGTTCGGTTAACGTGAGAACGATGCTGTCCAGTACGCCCGATGATACCATTTTTGTTTTTTCGTCGGCGCTTCCGTAAATAGAGCTGTTAAAGTCCAGTGTAACCTGGCCGTCTTTCACTTTCGGCTTGCTGAGAAGCTTAACATCGTTATTAAAGTCCGTCAAAAGCCCGCTTGCTTTGCCCGGTCCGTCAGCGAGCTGTTCAACGGCAGCGGTGATGTCATTTGTTTCCGAATTGTCAATCCGCTTTGTGACAGGCACGTAGTATTCGCTTGTCTCTGTTTCCGCCAGATAATATACAGTCAGCGGATGGGTGTCTGTCAGATCATTCACTCCGGCCGTTTCAATATTAATCCCGTCTTTTCTGCTTAAGTCGCCCGTAATAGGCGTGCCGCCCACAGGCATTTCTTTCAGCTCGTGCCCGTTGATTCTGATTTTGACTTTATCTATTGAGCTGAATTGGGTAAGCGTCCATGTAATCGATTGCAGGATTTTTTGTTCGTCTTCTTTTTTATAGTTTTTAAATTCCTTCGAAAAATCAGCGACGGCAGTGCCGTCTTTTTTAATATCAACATTTACCGTCGTATCCGCAGGGAGCACCGCTCTGAAGCCGTTCGGCAGGATTTCTGACACAGGCCCTCCCTGAACCAAATACTCAAGGGCCTGCTTTGCGGTTCCCTCACTGTTCGGAAGAGGCAGTGTCTGTGCTGCGACATAGCCGTTTTTATCAATCAGATACAGCTCTCGCATGACTGTATTGGCCGGCTGGTCGGCTTTAGAAGTGCCGTTTTTCTCTGACTGCTTTGGTTTTGCCTGAATTCCCGCTTCATCCTTTACATATGAAATGTCTTGAGGCGGGTCAATTTCCCCGGCTGTTTTATCGGATTGAAACAAACCGCATCCAGATAACACAAAAGCCGAAGTAAGACATGTTGCAGCAATGACTGCAGGTCCTTTTTTCAGCATACTTTTCCCTCCTAAGGCTGTTTGTACTATGATGTATACGAGCCCTGTCCGGGAAATAGACCGGGAAGCGCAAAAAAACCCGCCGTAAACAGCGGGTTTTTTGATTTATTTTCTGACCGGCTCTTGAAGGGAGATGCACTCGACATGGCCGATTTCGTGGCCGAACCAGTCTTCGGCAATTTTTGCGAAACCGTTCCGCTCCCCCGTTGTAAGAAATTGATGCTCCGGTGCATGTTTCGATTGGTTTAACAAACCTTTATAAGACAAGATGGTGCTCACTTCTCTCGCCGTCTCGTCTCCGGAGGAAATGATTTTCACATGCTCTCCCATATAGTTCTGAATCGGATCTTTTAAAATCGGATAATGCGTACATCCTAAAATCAAGGTGTCAATTGATGTACCTTTTAAAGGTTCAAGCGATGCTTCAACCGCTTCCTCCGCCGATTCCTGAAGAAACCGTCCGCTTTCTACAAACGGCACGAGCAGCGGACAAGCCGTGTTCTCAACTTGAAGTTCTGCGTTTAACCCGAGCAGCGCCTGCTCATACGCTCTGCTTTTAATGGTATTGACCGTGCCGATGACGCCGATATGCTGGTTTTTCGTGACCTTTATCGCCGTTCTCGCACCCGGCTGAATGACGCCGACAACCGGAATATCCGTTTTGCGCTGAATATCCTCCAAGGCAATGGCCGTGGCCGTATTGCAGGCGATCACGAGCATTTTGATATGGTGGTTTTCCAGCAGGTAATCGGTCATTTCCCACGTGTATTGAAGAACTTCTTCTTCAGGACGCGGGCCGTACGGGCAGCGTTTTGTATCTCCCACATAGATGATATTTTCCTTCGGTAGCTGTCTCATGATTTCCTTAGCAACGGTTAACCCGCCAACCCCGGAATCAATGACTCCTATCGGCTGTTCCAACAAAATCGCCTCATTTTCTTTTCATTTCATGCTGCAGTTTCAATAATGATTTTTCGAAAGCGGCTGTTTCTTCTTCGGAAAATGTCGCAAACATATCCCGCAAATAAGCCTGTCTTTTCAAAATCACTTCTTGGATAATGCGCTCTCCTTCAGCGAGAAGATGAATTCTGACGACCCGTCTGTCAGCCGGGTCTTTGACCCGCTCGACAAGCTTATTTTTTTCCATGCGGTCTATCAGATCCGTCGTCGTGCTGCAAGCCAAATACATTTTGGCTGATAATTCGCCTATTGTCATATCCCCCAATTCATAAAGCCATTGAAGCCCCACGAATTGCGGCGGTGTAATTGCATATTGGTTAAGGATTTCTCTTCCTTTTTGTTTAATGATCGCAGCGATATGGCGGAGTGATTTTTCGATATCCGCAACATGCTCTACAGATTTTGATGTCATTTGTCCATCCCTCACTCAAGGATCTTTCTGGGCTATGCGCTCCGTGTCTATTTTCCTTCTTTTTTTAAGAAAATGCAAGACTGACGGAGAAAAAGGAAAAACCGGGATTTTCACCGCATGCCCATCAGCCCGGGCGCCAACGCAAATAACCGGCTCCTTCTCGAAAAGAAGGAAAACCGGCAAGAATCAGAGCTCTAGCTCACCCATTCTAAGAAGCTCGACAACAGCTTGCGAACGCCCTTTCACACCTAACTTCTGCATGGCATTTGTTATGCATATCTTTTGCAAACATAAATGAGAATGATCACTGGAATTTATAATGAAAATCAACGGTTCCATCTTCATGAATGACCAATTTTTCGATAAGCGCATGAAACGCCTCATACAAATCCTGGTCCTTTTTCTTTAGAAGACTAAAAGCGATTTTAATGTTGGTAATGTCAATTGATTCCTCTTCTTCACGCTCAAGCAGAAACAGCTTATCGTTTAACTGTTCCAATTGTTCCTCGATCTCTTTCCGCTTGGATTGGAATTCCGCTTTTGAGATCATTTGGTCTTCGAGGAATAATTCCAGCAGCCGTTTATGTTTTTTCTCAGCTGCCTCAATTTGAACTTTTGTTTCTCTGATCCGCCTTTTCTTTTTCTCTTCATAATCTGATTTCACATTCAGTTTTAATTTACGGCCCTTCTCCTTGAGCTTTTCAATAACTATTTCGCGTAAATCTTTATACTGGATGGGCGGGTGAGAAATACACATGTTTTTCCCTCCGCGTCGGTAGGCGCTGCACTTCACATAATTGTGCTCCACTTTCACGCCGTCTTTTTTCCTGCGTCTATAACTGAACAGGATGACCATGTTCGCGCCGCAAACACCGCACTTCATTAAGCCGCGAAGTTCGTTCTTCGGATTGAAACGCCGTTTTTTCAGCACATGCTTTTTATTATTCGCCTTTTCGTAATCTTCCAGTGTAATGATCTTCGGCGCCCAGTCTTTATAAATCGTCCATTTTTCCTCTGGGTTACGGATGAACTTTTTTCGGCCCCCGATTTTCACTTGAGTATACCGGTTTGCAATGAACACACCGCAATAGATCGGATTTTGTAAAATCCTCTGAACAGTTGATAGTTGCCATCGCTCATTCTGCTGAGGCTTGGGAATATTGCCGAGCAGCAATTCTTCATTTAATTTGTGCACAACTCTCTTTTGGCCGTAACCGTGATTATTGTATAAATCAAAAATCATGCGAATCACTTTTGCTTGTTCTTCGTAAATTTCAAGAAACTTGCCGTTTTTCTTATACCCATACGGAACCCGGCCTGAATGTTCCCCGCGCCTTGCTTTCGCTGCGAGCGCGCTACTTGCTGAAACCGATATTGTCTGTGGGTATTGAGCAGCAAACATGGAAAACATTTCGAACTTCATTGAGTTTTTTCCTTCATATAAACTGTCATATCCCTCTTCCAGCGTAACTACACGAACGCCGTGCGCCAGCAAAACCTCTTTTATATCTAGCGCATCCTTCAGATCCCTTGCAAGCCGGCTGATGGATTTAAATACAACCATTTTCAATTTGTGATTCTTGGCCTTGTTTAAAATTAACTGCATGGCTTTACGGTCGAGAAGAATTGTTCCACTTATACCATCGTCCAGCTGGATAGCCTCGTCTTTCCATTCATAGTTGTTTTTTTCAATCCAGTGATGGCATATGTCTATCTGGTTTTGTATGGATGTTGTTTGGCTATCCTTTTCAGACGAAACCCTGGCATAAACCGCGTAGGGATAATCTTCATATCTGATCAATTCCTCTGTATTTTTTTCCTCAAAAAACAAAATATCACCCCGTTTGCAAAAGGTACATTTTTCAAAATTATATCATAATGGTTGCGGGCAGCCTACAACTTTAACGAACGTCAGTTCTTGTCCAATTCGTACGCTGGCCCGAAAAAAGTGCAGTCAATAGAAAAAGAGCTTCAGAATTGCTGAGCTCTTTTTTCTAATTTCAGCGTACGCGGGCAACCATTCTGCCACGTGATGTAATTCTTCTCTTTTAATTTGTCGAGATGCCCCTTTACTGTGCTCGTAGAGCTTAAACCGAGGTGTTTCATTAACTCCCTATAAGTCGGAGCCACACCGTGTTCATTAATGAAATGAATAATCGCTTGCAGTGTTTCGGATTGCCTTTTCGTCATATCACGCATGATTCCTTACCCCTTTTTTATAATTGGCCGGGGCAACGGCAAGAATATTGTCTATCCTAAATGTTTTTGTCTGCCTACTCTTAAAACAAAATGCCCGGATAAAATTCTGTTTTACCTGGCGCACTATGATGGTTCTTTTCGAGACTGTTCCATCAGCTTTTATATAAATCATGTCTAATGCTGATTTTTCATTTAACGAACGATTTAGCAATGCTTTCATGCTGCTGCCCCTCCTTATTTACTATCATATTATACGAACTTTTGTTCTATTTCAAGTTGAAAAGAGAATATTTGTTCTGGTATTATTCTCTTCAGGAGGTAATTCAAATGAATGACTTTGAGAGGAAAGTATACAGGATCATCATTAATATGACCCGCTTCGGGAAAAACCCCTCCTTGGATGAATTGAAGAGAAAAACTGGTAAGGATGAACGCGCAATCCGGGAAGCAGTGAAGAACCTCATGAGGCAGCGTATGCTGAAGTGGGATAAGCACAAAAACAAGTGGATGTTTTGAGACAATATAATGAAGAAACTAAAATAGCTTTCCCCTTCTCTCCGCTTATTCACGCGTAATAACTGCCGCTAAAAGCATAAAAAAAAGCCCCATCTAAGGGCTATTTTCTGTTTTTTCACGAAGATGGGGTCTGATAGTAAGAGACAACTCCAATTATCATTAACACGATAATTATCCCTAGAATACTCCATAATGTTAGTTTAACGCCTTTCGTCATGCTATGCCCCCATCTTTTAATTAAAATTTTTTAGGTGCCCACTGGTCGCTCTGCTAATTTTAGAGTACCCACCGGTCGCTCTGTTATCTTAACATCTGATGATGCATGATTAATTTTGACTACAGCTAAACCACTTAACGCAACGAAGGTTAGAGCTGCACAAAGAATAATTTTTTTCAATTACAATCCCTCCAGGTGCCTCATTTTCTTCTCGGCTAAAATAGCATGCTTAGAAAACTCAAGCGCCTCTTTATAGAGTCCATGCTTCTCACAGTGTTCTGAAATAACCAAAGAAAGATCAAAAACGCTATCAAGGTCATTTACTTCGTACAAGTAAGAAATACCACCTCGACAAGTTTCAATGCTTTTTCTCTGATCCTGTTGCAGAAGTCCGTAAATAATATTTATTTTAGCCTCATACACCTTATTCTCTTTTTGTTTGAAATATTCCTTTGTCTTTTTATAATAATATGGCATTTTATTTACATCCCCTATTTTATAAAGCTCTTTCAAAAACATATACAGGGAATTTATATAATAAACCGAGTCCCTCCACTCTTTATTTCTGATGGCCTTTTTCAAGGCATTTATACAGTCTTGGGGACGGTTTGCTGCAGAATATGTAATACTTAAATTATGATGTATTAAAGCGGTGAAAAGTGAATCGTGAAGAACTCTCGAAATTCTGATCGCTTCTAAATAACTTTCCTCTGCTTTTTCGTAAAGTCCTAAATCAGTGTAGTTTTGGCCAACAATCATAAGAGACGTGGCAAGCTTTCGTTTATAGCCTTCATTTTCTCTATAAATTTGTAGCGCATCATTGATATAATTCAAAGAAATTAGACTCTGCCGCAGCATCATATACATAGACGCTACTTTCGAATAAAATTCAGCCCGTTCTATACAATCGGGTATATCTTTCAATTTTTTCTCTGCTATTTTGAACAAAGTAATTGCTTTCTCAAAATTTCTTTTGTGCGACTCATATAACGCTTCAAATAGAAAGAAATAATATTCAATCATATGGTCTGTTTTTAGGATTTCATCAGCGTGGTTCTCATTAAAGTATGAATGAGGCGGTAGCTCCTCCCCTTTCACCTGATACAAAAGCATTTTATGCCTTTCTTCCAGCAGAGAATAATACATTAAAACCTCTTGATCCTCTTCCATTTCATCAAACAATGGTTTGATTTCTTCAAAATATCTCTCAGCAGACTCAGTGTCTTGTTGTTTTATCGCGATATACCAATCATTTAATATATTTGCAACACATTCAGAAGCCAGTTTACTCATCAATAAACCCCTCTTTCTACAAATATTCTAAATTTTCTCAAACAATATTCTAGCATACGTTTAGCATAATATGTAATATATAGGAATAATTTTCGACATGCCGCAATTCTTATTTCGTTTTTACGCAATCAAAGGAAAGGGCAATTCAACCTATTTTTAATAGTTCGAATCGAAGGATAATAGTAAAAATAAACCAATTCAAAAGAACTATTTTGCATTTGGAAGTTTTGTTATGTATTTACTACGGCTTTCATCGTGGTAAAATTTTGAATAACATTTTATCGCGAAAGGATATGATCATGAAAATCTTTGAAGCAACCACCCTGCTTTCTGCCGCCAAACAACGCGCAAACGAATACAAAGAATTGCGTAGCCAAATGACGAACCTGAAAAATGCGTTCCAAGGCATGGCAGACCTGGGCGACAGCGATTTTTCGGGCAAAGGCGCCGACAACATCAAAGCTTTATTTCAAGATCACGCTGGCGTCACAGATGAATGGCTGGAATTGATTGATATGAAAATTGCGTTTCTCACAAGCATAGAAGCTATGATTGAAGATGCCGGCCTTTCAGACTCTTATGTGGAAGAATCTTTCCTTGAACATGAATTGACAAACGCACTTGATAAATCAAAAGCGATTATGCAAGAGCAGCGCAACGAAATGAAAGGTATCCTTGATGAAATCGCAGATATACTGCCGCTCGATCTCTTTTCAACCGATAACGCGGATCAAAAATTAGATGATTCTGATACAACAAAAAGAGATACAATACAAAAAATTGGTGAGCTGGATAACAACCTTTCAAATGAATATGGGCTGTCAGAAGCTAATGAGGCGTTCATTATAGCAGATTTTCAGGCATTACAAGATGCGACAGGGAAAGGCAAAAACGCCACCCCGCTCAACTATAATGCCAAGGCGTATCGGGAAAGTGAAATCCATCAGATGCAAGCAGGATTACATAAACAATCATCGGAATATCTTTCGTTCAAAAAACAGCAGGCAGAAGAAAGAAGAATTGCGAAGGAACAGGAAGAGCTTGCGAACAGGCCGTGGTACGAAAAAACATGGGATGTTGTTTGTGATTTTACAGGTGAAGTTGCCGGATATTATGATTATAAAAGGGCGGCTGATGGAGTTGACCCCGTTACGGGTGAAAAACTTACTGCCGGGCAACGGGTCGCAGCCGGGGGAATGGCTGCTGCTGGCTACATTCCGATTGTTGGGTGGGCAGGCCGCATCTTTAAAGGCGGAAAAGCAGTCTATTCAACTGGAAAAGCGATATACAAGGCTGATAAAGCCCTCGAAATATATAAAACTCCCAAAACCTTTCATGCATTAGAAAGTTCTCAAAAAGGGCTTTATGGCTTAGTCTCAGCAAATGGTTTAAGTGAAGGGATAACAGGCCGTGATATGTTTGGGAATAAGATTTCCAAAGAACAGCAGCATAACAGTATTAATGCAGCGCTTGCTGTTTTTATGCCTTTCGGTGCAAAGGGTTTTTCCGGTAAAACAGGCCTTAAAACTTCAACTTCAGTTGAAAACACAACTATTATTGTTAGCAGAAAAGGAGCTTTGAAAGAAGCTAAAAGAGACGCCGGTATCCCACGTGCTCAACATCCAGAGTCAATCAATCGAGTAGAAATGCGCACTGCTCCCCACGAAGGTAGCCGTGTAATTAAAGATAAAAATGGTAAGATCATATGGACGAGAGAGTACACTTTCACTAATAATAAAGGGGAACAGATTATCATACAAGATCATAGTGCTGGGCATGAAAAAGGTGGTCAGGGCCCACACTTTAATGTTAGGCCGATTGATAACACTCGAACAGGAAAAGTTCCTGGCACAAAAGAACATTATCCTTTTAACAAATAATTTGAGGTGATTTTATGTGGTACACAAAGATTGAAGAGAGTCGTTTTTTAAATAGTTTATATAATGAGGTGCCAAATTTAGAAAATGTACGCATCGAAGGAATTTACATAAAGGAGGAAGGCAGAAAAGTAACATTACATTTTGACATGCCATTTTATGCAGAAAACCCTCCTAAGAAATGGGCTAATTTAGGATACAACTCAATTGCTCTTCAAGTCGACTTTTTTGATATTCATTCTTTAGAAATGAAAACAACAGCAGATACATACAGAGGAAACATCGAGATAAATAATGATGAAGAGGGATTATTAGAGGTTAATGTGACTGGTGAGATTACGGCAAAAATTAAAGCTGATGCAGGATTTATTCAAACAATAAATGGTTATATTAACGAAGCTATATAATTACAGCGCCCCTTCTCAATGTGAGACGGGGCATTTTATTATTACAAAAGAGTTCTCAGTTTTGCCTTTGTTTTTGGTCTATAAATGCCATCTGAATGCATTTACTGATGAAAGCAATTTAGATAGATACAGAAAAACCCTTCTCATTTTGAAAAGGGCTTCAATCATCATACGGACGATACTTTTATCGTTTAAATGCAAAATCCCCCCGCATTTGCGGAGGGACAAAAATTCTCATTAATTATCTTGCAGTAAAAATTCACAAACATTTGGCTTAATATGCTGTCTTTGAAGACTCATTAATAAATATTTGGTTTCAATTTCAGAAGAAAAGATTTTATCCTTATAACTCTCAAATTCTTTTCTTGTTGGTTTTTCGTTTTTAAAGACTTCTTCAACCGCAATGCCAAACGCATCAAACTTCTTACCAGCAGAGTTTTTTCTTAAATTGAGAGACTCTTTTTCGCCATTAAGACGATTAGAAAAGATGCTTAAAATCTCTACAGTTGCTTTGACTTGCTTCTCATTTAAGTTGTGATCTAAAGCAAACATAAAAAATGGATAATCATCACCATTTATAATTGTTTTTAATAAATAATTTTGGTACTTGAGAAGCTCTACTTCTTTTTCTAAACTCATGGAGTCACTCCTTTATCGTCATCCAATAACTTGCATAATCGCCCATGCAATAGTACGAGCAGCTGATTGCGGCAGCTCCAAATCAAAAATCATAAAATCAACCAACTTTTTCTCAATGTCACTGGAAACTTTGTCAAGGAAATCAGCCAGCTCTTTGGAATACTTTTTAACATAACTTGCATTTTTCTTGCTTAACAGACTTAGTAGATCCCCTGCCAAATCACCGCCGTATCTAAGAGCAAGAACAAGCGCATCTTTCTTCCATCCCTGTGTAGAAAATTCACCGCTAGTATTTCCAACTGATTTGCTTTTAGACCCAGCAATAGTCTGCAACTCAGTTTTTTGAACTTGGGCATACGTCAATAATTCATTACCTTTATTAGAACTTCTTTCTGCCGCAAAAGAGGTTAGTGGGGAAGCTGAAAGCATTATTGTAAAGGCTAAGCAACCAGCAAGAACTTTTTTCTTTAGCATCATTTTCTCCTATTAGTAGATGCATCTACAAGTGTTATTTGGCCCAAACAAATTATAACATTAAAATTTTACTTAAAATACATATTTTTCATAAAATACATTAAATAGTATTTTTGTCATTGTATTGCCCGAGTAAAAATAAGTAAGTGTTCTCTTTAATTTATGCGATTCATTACAATACTAATACAAAAACTGGTAGCATTTATTTTGAGTCCACAACGTTGGGTTTAGGTGAAAATAAGTGAATTATAAGAAAATCGCTGTCCTTATTCGTTTGGAAATCAATTGTTTATCAAAAAGGGTCGCCCTCTTAAACTGAGACTGAACTCTATTTTCACTTTAATAGTGCTTCAAGCTTTGCTTTTGTTTTCGGCCTGTAAATGCCGTCAGCAGTCAACCCATACATGGGCTTAAAAAACAAAAAAACCCTTCTCGTCATAAGAAGGGCTTTCATTCATCATACGGCCGATACTTTTTCCGCTCTGCCTCTAATTCTTTTTTTAAAGCTTGTACATGTTCCAGCAAGAATAAAGCCACCGTTCCCACCTTCTTTATCACCTTGAGCCGGCCGCCGCTGACAAGCTGGCTTACGCGCTGCCGGCTAACAGAAAGCAGCTCGGCAACTTCAGCAACCGTCAAAACTTCTTCCTGGATAAACCTAATTTTTTCACTTTCTTTCATGTCGGCTTTCTCTCCACATCATAAAAAATCCTTTTAACAAAATAACCATTACAGCCAAGTATAAAACAAACGTTGTGATTTTCCCAAGGGTACCGGCTTTTTCGTAATCAATAGCCACTATACCAGCAATGATGATAATAAGAGTGGTCATGTCAAACGAGCTGTACTGCTTAAAATATTTTTTCATATCGCCGTGGACGTGATATAATAATGGAGCAAGGGGATTTTCTCCCCTTGTCTCACTATGTTTTTAGCGCTTCTTGCTTACCCGGCGGGAGCGCTTTTTCATGTTCTTTTCTCGCTTTTCGCTTTCTTTCTGCCATATATCATAGATGTTTTTGATAATGGTCACGATACCAGCGATGATAAGAACGATGTTTCTGATCTCGTCCACCTTAGCACCTCCTTTCTATACTTCAATTATACAATATCTGTTTACCGTTGTAAATAGATATTGTAAATAAAATTGGTATTTTTGTTCTATATTGTTATAATTCTCTTATATTGAGTGAAAGGAGTGTTTCTTTTGGCTGAAAGTTGTCAATGTGGTAAATGCGGTAAGCGTGTAGAGTTTTTATACGGTTCTGGTTTTTGCGAAGACTGTGTAAAAGAAGAAGATTAAAAAAAGGCCCTCCCAATCGGAAGGGCTTTTTTTATTTGAGAAGGGATTCAAGCTTTGTTTTCGTTTTCGGCCCATAGATGCCGTCAGCAGTTAACCCGTACATAGATTGGAATCGTTTGACCGCGTTTGCTGTTTTCACGCCATATGCGCCGTCTATTCCGAAATTCTTTGCACTCTTATCCGGGTAATAATGAAGAGCCGCCAGCGCTGTCTGAATCCGTTTTACGGCCTCCCCTCGGGTCAATGGGCTTGTGACTTTAAAAGTACCCGCAGGCAGGCTAAATTTTGATTTTTGAGTGGATTTAGGCTTTGACGATGTTGCTTTCTTCTTGTTGCCGCTTTTCAGCTCGTTATCGCTTTTGATATAGGAGACATTCACATATCCGTGGAATGTCTTGCCTTTTGAATTGGTGTATTCAACATATCCCCATCCGTTGACAGTTGATCCAAGCTGATATTTTACAACTGTGCCATTCGGCAGGTTAAACACCATGGAAGAAGAGGCGCTCCGTTGTGTACGTAAAACAAGCCCATCACTTGAAACCACCGTGTTTTTAATGAATCTTCCTGTGTCTGTATGAGTAACATCTGGATTTGATACCACAGGCACCGTTACAACCACGCCGGCCATTCGCTTTTTAACACGGGTCTTAAAATCGGTAAACCCTTGAGAGTTGCTTACCCACGGCGCCGGACAGATTTTATGTGTAATGTCGTAATGGCGCACAATGTCATTGATTGGATCGAGTTTATACATTTTGCACAGCTCGGCACAAACTTGTTCTGCGCGGGCAATGGTATCAGGATGAAAAGTTCCGTCCTTTTCGATGCAAAGCTCCACGCCTACAGACAAGAAATTCGCATTCGGCTTCAGCGCCGCGACACCCCGGTAAGGCTGCCCGTTGACGAATTGCTGAACGTCATTCGCATGATAGGCCACCTCATTCAATGGGATGATGCAAATAGCCTCTGTACGATCGACAAAGATCTGTGCAGATGCAAACGTCTGTTTTTTCTCAGGCAGATTTCTGTTCTGTGCGGGGAGCGTTTGACCAAAATATCTATAATGATTAGCAGCAGACGCGCCGGGGTTTGCCGTGTAATGTAAAGCCAGTTTCTTCACGCCGTTGTTTTTGATTCCCGGCCGCGTCCATTTATTAATATCAATATATTGGTTTCTAAATGCTGACATAAAATTCTCTCCTATTCTGTTTTGAAATATAAAAAGGCCGCCGAACGGCAGCCCTTACTTGGTTAAATCGTGCTGTTTTAAAACGGTTTTTTGCTTATGGCCTTTTTCAGTCACATAGTTGTTTTTGAACCATGCTACCAGTGACATGATGATCGTAAACCCGATGGAGCCGCCTAAGTAAACCGCGTCCGCAAGGTCATTCACTTGATCATCTGCAATCGGTAGCACATCTTTACCAAACATCACTAAAACTTGGTTTACCAGAGCAATAAAAAGAAGCACAGTCCGGACGACTGTACCTTTGTCGAATTTTTTCATATGTTATTTTCCTCCTTATTTTTGCAGCAGGTTATACATGATCGCGATAGCCCCGCCGATAAAACCGGTACTGACTGCCGTTATTATGGCCCCTGTGATGGTCCGTTTGATCCAAGTCGTATTTTCATCAATTTTATTCAGCTTTTCGTTTAATGAAATGATTTGCTGATCATGCCTGTCTGAAGAACGTTCAAGAACACTCACTCGCTGTTCAAGAGCCTTTTGCTCGGCTTTAACCTCTGACATTTCTTTTTGAAAAGCATTCACTTCTTGTACCTCCGTCAATTGTGACATTAGTACGCCCCCCTTTTATCTATCTCATACGTTTCACCTCCTTTGAGGCAAAATAAAAAAGCCTTATTAATTGGCTTCTGGTTGTTCCTCGTATGGTTGCCCTATTACTTCCTGAAACTGATCCGGTGTAACATACGCAGCAGCCACACCCTCTTTCATATCGTCGATGGTACAATCGTTAAAACCCATTGCCTGCTTTACCATTGCGGTTGTCGCCCACTTGTAGAACAAGGCATATACCCAGAAATTAAGATTCACTGGTCACCCCTCCTTCCAATTCCAACAATTTAAGCTTTAAGGCGGCAAGCTGTTTGCCCATTGATATATTGACTGCTTCAGCCTGCTTTCGTGCTATGATTTCATCTGTAAGCTGCATCCCAAGAGCCTGCTGGCCTTCTTCAGCTTGCTTTCTTGCAAGCTCTTCTGCTGATAGTTGTTTACCGATTGCAGAAATCTGCTCCATTAAGGGATTGGGTTCAGGAATACCTTTTGTTTGATCAATGTACTCCCGAGTCGCAGCTTCAACCCATTCACCTTTAATCTCGTCAAATTCCGGGTCGTACATGCCAGGTTTTATTTGCGCTTTTGTACTATTCGGCGGCAGCTCTTTTCCCTCAATATCAGCTTCACCTATATACTTTTTATTCTCGTCGTAAAATAGAACATGCATATTCTCCCCTCCTTACCATAATGGGATTGGTTTATCGAATGATACCCGGGTTACCGCTGAGTTATCATTTGCCATCATACCGTCATACCTCAACTCACCGTTTGTTGTGAAAGCAAACCGGGCAGTCCCGTATGACCCAATTGTCGGAACCGCAAAATCAAGTAGGCGTGTCGGTTTATATGCGAATTTCGCCACAACTGTTCCTATAGATGGCAGGGAACCGAATGATCCAGCCAGCCACAAGGTATTATTTACTACCGAAAACATAAACGGGAAACTTGAATCCTGCTTCGCCCCGTTAATAAGTGATACAGTATTCCAAGACGGTGATAAATCACCATCTGACAAAAGGCGTTTCCACCCGCTCCAAGTCAGGCTGCCGTCTACATAATTGGAGAATACATTATTTTTGAAGTCTACCGCGATTACATAACCGTATGTCCCCAATCCGTTGCTGTCTAATGAGGTTAAATGAAAAACCCCCCTTGTAGAGCTTGTGCTGGGGGCATTTACCGCTTTTCCTGTTGAATAAAAAGTACCGAATCGCTTCCCACTTTGAACAATTTTGCTGTAAAAGTCATCTGTATCACTAATAGATACAAGAGCGCCTCCCGCGTCATCAGTTATTTTCGATAATTGCCCATTGTTCCATTTCTCCCGTTCTGCCTTTGATGTGTGGCGTTCTCCGTTGTTGTCGTGTTGGCGAAACGCATAATAGTCGGCCTGTCTAACATTTTCAACGTTACTAAGCCCGATCTGGTCCTTTGTAACCTCATGAGGGTTGTTTTTATCGTCGATATGTTTATCGGCGTATTCCTTGGCATTCCTTTCGGCCGTAGCAGCTTTATTTGATGCACCTGCTGTTGTCTCCTTGGCATCCCAGTTTACGCGCTCTGTAGCCGTAATATGGCGGTCATTGTCATTGGTATGTGTATCAAAATCGACTTTGGAAGCCTGCTGCACATTGTCAACGTTACCCAGCCCCACTTGTGCTTTTGTTGTCTTGTGCGGGTTGTCAGTCCGTTTTTCGTGCTTGTCAGTATAAGCTTCGGCATCAGATACAGCAGAAGAAACATCTTCTTTCGTTGCTCCGATCGTTTGCAACTCTTTCAAAGCCTGATAGGCCGTATATTGATACCAGTTAAACCAATCGGCCGGCGGGTGGTCCATCGGCTTATACCCTTGATCAATGGACGTTTGCGGCGGCCGCTGACCGGGGTTCCCCCATTCTGGTAATTCTTTTGTAAAAGGCATATGCATCACACTCCTTAAATTGGTAACGGGTAATCATCTTCTGGCCGGAAGATGCCCCCCAAGGTCCCGCCGTCTTTTCCATCAGAAGAAAACCCATATTGGCTTGTTTCTATGGTGCTGGCTGATGATGAAAAACAGAAAGTGCCGTTTAAATCCACATAAGCAACTCGAACCCCCGCAGCCACCGTTTTTTGAACGATGTTCGAAAATTGCGTTTCGCTCATTCCTACCTTGCTTAATGCCTCGATCGGCGCCTTTTTCACAATGATTGCAGCTGGTTCATCCTGGTTGTTTTCTTTGCTGCTCACAATGTTTATTTCACTCGGCTTGCAGTTCAATGTTTTCGCCAGCGCTTCAATAATCCGGTTCGTTGTCCCGTCTGAGGCATTCCGGGCTACCTTTCCACGAATGAGCACGCGGTATATTTCATCAGTGGCCCGGCCCCGATCCTGGGCAACGTTATCCCCGAGAAGGTCCAGCGATTTCCCGCGCGCCGCGTCAATATCCCGCCATTGTTCCGCCGTTGTCAGTGAATTTTTTAATGCTGTCAATTGTTCATCGACAATTAAAAAAAGCTTCCCGATATTGCTCTTTTCGTCTTTCAAGAACGCATCAGTCAGCTTTCCTATTAAATCTTTGATCATATCAGATTCACCACTATTTCAGAGAAGTGAACTTGCGCAACTTCTCTCGGTTCAATTGTAATATTTGACTGACTGAGAGCCGCCGCATCCTTCCCGATTTGTATAGTTACATCTGAAACTCCATTCACCTGATATACAGCGTTAAAAAGTTGCGACAGAATAACATCATCACCCATCTGCGAGCCGGTAAAAGATGAACCATTTTCATCAATCCCGCCAATTTTATATACGAGATTCTTTTTGATTTGACTCACGCCGTCGGCTGGGAATGAAGCGTTTGTTTTTAAATCAAGCTGCACATAAATTTTTACTTCTTTTGCAAAATCAAATTTCACATCATGATCCAAACCGCTTGCATCTGTAATGACAACCGATTGTTCTCCGACTGTTTCAATACCGGCCGCCACGCTGTCAAACAGAGCTTGCGCCACGTCTACTTTTGTTCCCCCGAGGACATAAGCATGAATGCTTTTCGGTGGATTTCCGTCCGCATCCGTTTGCATGGTATTATTCGCGACTATATTCGCTGAACGAACGCCCGAAACGGCAAGCAATGACGAAATGATGCCGCTATTCGTAGAAGCTGAACTGCCTTCAACTGATTTTTTAATTCGCGCCCGAAATTCCGGATCAGATTCCTCGTCAGTGCCGCCGGCAGCTGCTTCCGGATTATTCACTGAATAAACTCCCTCTAACGTCTCAGCCTGTTCAGTAATGGTATTGGCCGCGACATTGTTAATAATCCCTTTAGACAGCGATACAGCCGCCCCTGTGCCCGTTCCATCATCCCCGATTACAACATCTTCGATTAGTTCAAAATAAATACCGGATTCCGTTGTATATTGGGTTTGTTCTTCTATGACGAATCCGGGTTCCCCGGTAAAAAACAGAGTTGTGACCGCCTCAGCCGCCGGCTCCCGGCTTATACCGAAATTACTTCCCAACCTGTCCAACTGAACGCCCTCCGATTTACTGACAAAGCCGCTATTATAAACCCGCTCTGCAATGTCCCAAATTCCCGCCAAAAACCAAGCAAAGATACGTAGGATAATGCCTAATGGCGTTTTGCTTGACGTGTTTATATCTTCGCCAAACAGCTCCTTCGCTTTGTCCTCCATGCCGTCAAGAAGCTCCGAATAGGTTTGCCGTTGGAATCCTGTTTCATTAAGCAAGATCAACACCCCCAAGCTCGATTGTTTGATCATCCTCTTTCTTCATTTTCAAGTGGACAGATAGGTTTCGTGTCTCTTTATCATGAGAAAACTCAACCGATTCAACGCTCGCAATGCGCTCGTCTTGTGTCACAGCATTAATGATGTCGTATTGGGCCTCTTCTTGGTCAAAGCCTTTCCCGAGAATGTTACTCCGATCCAAGCCGAAATGTTCATCCAGAGTAAATTCCCCTAACCGTGTTTTTAAGGTTAATTCGACTGATTGAGCAATTTCCTCGTTCCCCTCGACCATCTGAAGAGTGCCGTTTTCAAAACATAGATCACCGTCTACAAGCTTGAGCGTTTTCATCCTTCCCACACTCCTATGACCACCGGATCATTGATACTGTGCGTTCGTCGAGAATCAGGATCAAACGTTTTGTTTCCATCCAAGTTATCAAGGGATCTTTCAGCGAATGAAACAAAGACCGAGGAACCAACCTTTATATCAGGTTCAACATGCTTTAAAACTGGTGCATGTTCGATCAACGGGTATTCATGAAGGTATTCACCATCATTCATAAGAAACAACAATTGCAGATCAGCAGTATGCTTTTCCGCATTGTATTTCACAACGCGAGCCGGGGCCAGTGTATGGATGGATAGTTTGATTCTTTTCTCAAAAGCATCGAAAAACCTCGTCGCTTTACTCATTACATCACCTTGCATTCTGTGAAAAAGTCTCTTCCATCAAACGAATGAGTACCCTCTTTCACTCGATATTTTCCTTTTGCTGTTTTGCTGTTGATTTCAATAATTGAAGCAACAGCGATACGGTGCTGAAGAAGACACTTCGTCTTGTAACCTTTGAAATCATCTTCCTCAACCTGCTCAGGTGTCTCAATTAGCCCGGTGGCCTCTTCTAATTTGAAACGCTCATCATCGCCCTGATTAATTGGGCGAATAACCGGTTTCCCTCGTCGATAGTACATAACGGCTCCAGCATCATGTATGACTTCTTCTAAATTATTTTCTATTAAGCCAGTCACCCGGTAACCCTTTTTGTACACCTTATTTTTCGGCAGGATAATGTTTTTCACTTTAATTCCGAGAACGCGCAGCAGTTTATCTACAATTTGCCTCGATGTGGTTCCTGCTTTAAAAGTAATCTTCATGTATCGTTTGCGATACCTAACCTCTTCCCGCGTCCCGTAATTCCTGACAGTCTTGTATGTTCGGCCGTTTTTGTCTTTCCTGACAGTAACAACCGGTTTTGCAAGCTTATATCTTTTTTTGACATAATATTTCTCAGCAGGATCAGCATTGGCGGTTGTCACTTTCATATGGGTATAATCATCGCCGTCTTTTGAATAGATCGACGTCACCTTATCCAAACCGTTCCAGTTATTCAGAACCTTTGTCACTTTGCCAATCGTCAAAACGCCGTAGTCGTCTCGATAACCGGCCTGGACCGTTATCGTGCTGCCTTTTTTAATCTTGTTGATCGAATCTTTGCTAAGATTGTAAATCTCAACTTTTGTTTCATTGGGTTTAAAATCATCGTCGAAGGGCACTTCAAAATGAATTTCTAAATCCTTGTAATCAAATGTGGTCTGCGAACTGCCGTTATCAATGGTTATTTTGACAACCCGGCCAAACAACTTTTTATTCGTCGTCGCCAATGTCATCCCCCTCCGATCCGTCAGCTACATCATCAATAAAAAGAAACACGGTTTCCATGAAATTCTTATATGTAACCCGTGTTTCTGAATTTGATTCATCTAAAGGGATAAGGGCGGGGGCCGGCAGGTTTTCACTTACAATGTCAGTCCACAGAGGAACGTTAAGTATAAGCTTCTCGCCCAGCACGATAGGCGTCATATCCTGCTCATATAAATCCAGTGAAAAACTATCATCGGATTGATTGTAATTTATACGCAGAATAAACGTGTCATCTGCTAAATCAAATTCGAACTGCTGCGGAATATCCTCTTTATCAAAAGGAATGTAGTCCCTCGTAGCCATTTCCCGTGCCCTCCCTATTTAATCCGCATCTTTACCCCGATAGGTATTCTTCTGTCAGGCCATGGATTGAGCCGCCTCAATGCGCTGACAGTAGTTCCGTATTTGCGGGCGCAGCCCCAATACGTATCACCCTTTTTCACCTTGTGATAAATCTTGCTGGATTTTTTTGTGGTTTTTTTCTTATTGGCCTTTTTCTTTTTTCCGGCTGTTTTCACTTTCTTCTTAACCCACGGGCTTTTTGCAATGCGGATTTCTTGTAAAGAGATTGTTATCGCAAACCCGTTTGAAAATTCCCCTGTATCGCGGTCGATTTTCGTAATGATCACGTCTTTTGCGACCTTTCGCCCGGTATAGGTTAGGAGATTGCCGGCATATGCTTGCTTTTTTAAATATTCATAGTCGCTATTTGCCGTCTTCCCAAGTAAATAACCGGAAACACTTGTGGTTTCCGGTTTTCTCTGCACATGGTCGGTAATCGGCACGCCTTTTTCAACGGGATAAGATGTGACTTCCACATCCGCCCCGTCTGATTCTTTTTCGTTAACAAGATTGACCTTCCCAAGCTTCGCCAATTAATAAACCCCCTCCGCTTGAAAAAGAGCCGCCAGGCTGTCGTAAGAGTCTTCCAGTGATTGGGTGATAGCCTTTGAAATATCAGTTTCAACTTTTGCACTTCCGCCCTCAACTTTTACATTGATAGACGGGCTGAATGTAATATTTACAGACGTTCCACCGCTGCTGCTTGCTGCTTTTTCTGGTGTATATCCAGTTTCAGCCCCAAGCTCTTTGCCGAGCGCAGCATACATTCCCAGTGATTGATTCCGGTAACGCGGTTCAGTCGTGATGACATATTCCCGCCAACCGTTTTCCCCGAGTGCCGCAACCTGCGGGCTATTGATTACGCCGCCTGTTGCATATCCTCTGTACGGCCCGCCGTGCGCCATTGATACCAAGCCGGGATGTTTCATGATACCGCCATATCTGCTGTTCAGATAGTTAATAGACGCTAGAATTTGATCAACTGGATTTTTAATATTTCCGTGTCCTGGTTCTTTATGGGCGTTAAAGGTGCTTGGGATGAACTGCATTAACCCCTGTGACGGGTGGCCGGCTTTCGCATTGGAATCCCAATTGTTAACAACATTGGGGTTTCCGCCTGATTCTTTCATTGCGATTGTTTCGAGTGCCCCTGCGTATTCAGGGCCTAAATGCTTAATTGACAGCGCCTGAGCTACCCACTTTTTAACGGCTTTCGAGCCGCCGCCTGAAAAGCTGGCAGAGTAACTGGACATTTTGCCTTTGACAAAACCTACAGCCTTATCTTTGACAAAGTTAAAAGCCCCTTTTGCGAGATCACCGAACGAGCCAGCCATAGAAGGTGCAGAGACACCCATTTTTTCTAACACTTTTGTTAAAAGCTTAGAGGGGTGCCCGATGTAATCAAAAACATCAAGAGCAACATCTTTCACTTTGCCAGCAACGGATTTTACACCATTCCATGCATTTGTGAATATATTTCCTTCTGTGCCTTTCGCGTATGCTGGAACTCCCGCTAATGCAGCCCTTGTCTGTTTTGCAGATAAGACCGCAGTGCCTTTTGGAAGGTTCATCAGTGTATCTGTTGCAGGGCTGAGCCCTACTTGTCCTGAAGGTGTCCGATACATTTCAGGGCCAGCGTTTGCCCCTTTACCGTCTCCCAGTATCGCCGGACCTCCTGGGTGTCCTCCGGTTCCGTGTGCATATTTAGGCACTTCCCATTTTGGGATATGCTTATCTTTCAAACCGATCTTATCGAGTACCCAGTTCACTCCGCCGATTACACCGTTTACGCCTTTTCCAAGTGCGCCGGAAAGTTTGTTCGCTAAGCTAGTCACACCAGATACAGCCTTGTGAGCCATGTTCTTAATTCCATCACCGATTCTGCCCGGTAATTTCTTGGCCCCGTCAACTAAATCGTTGAAACGATCCATGACTTTCTTACGCAGATCATATGCCAATAACGCGACTTTATTTTTTATATAAAGCCATCTGTCAGTGATTGCTGCACCCATATTGCTTACAAGCTTTTTCACCATTCCGACTGCACTAGAGAAGATTTGCTTCACTCCGTCCCACATCATGCGGAAATTCCCAGTGAATAAGCCTTTGAAAACCTTCACTATTCCCATAATAATGCCGATTGCACCCTGTATGATCGCAATGATATTTTTTAGTGCAACTTGAATTATCGAGAGCACAACCGGAAACACAGCAGTCACGATATTTAGGATGAAACGGATCGCCGGAATTACAACCGTAGTAATGATGTTTGCCAAGGCTTGCAGTAGAGAAACAACAATAGGCAGCACCATCTGAATGATCTGCACAATTTGCGGAAAGACCTGCTGGACCACCTGAATTAAAATTGGTAAAGCCGCCTGCGCAAGCTGCAAAATAATATTTGCTGCTAAAGTAAGAAGCTGGGCGACAACCGGGAGGACCGCCAGAATGACCTGCCCTATGATCGGAAACACCTGTTGCACCGCCGTTAAAATCAACGGCAGAATTTGCATGGCAATTTGTCCGATCGTTGATCCGAGTAATTGAATCAGTTGAACCACAATCGGCAGAGCCTGCTGGATGATATTCATAATCAAAGGAAAGACCATCTGAATTGTCTGAACCAGGATAGGCAGAATAGTCTGAATGATCGTAACGATAACCCCTGAAAAACTGCTGACTAATTGAATGATGATAGGTAAGACCGCATTTATCACGCTGAGAATGACCGGAAAAACAGTCTGAAACCCTTGAACAAGTAACGGCAAAATTGAACTGACAATCTGCAATACACTCGTCATTAATTGCCCTGATACCTGCATCCATGCAGTTAATAGCTGCTGGATCAACGGAATCAATTGTGGGCCGATCGTTGAAAGTGTTTGTGAAACGGCTGCGGCTAAAAGAACAAGATTTCCTGCAAGCTGAATGAACGTCTGTTGCATTTGACCAGCTAATTGCTGAAATTGCGGTGTCAGTTGTGCTACCAGTTGACTGAAAACCTGCTGTATTGTCGTGATAATCGGCTGAATGGCCGTGAATACCGTTGTCAGCACAGATTGAACAGTCGCCCACGCCGAATGAATTGCACTGCTGACCGCTTGGTTTGCATCTTTCAAACGATACAAATACCCTACAAAACTGAGGATCGCCCCAATTGCTATTCCTATCGGTCCGGATACTCCCAAGAAAGAAAGGCCAATCGACGCAATTATAGGCGCAATTATTGACACAATCCCTTGAAAACTTGATAAACCAATCTTGAGTTGATTCATGAAGCCTTTAATAAAACTGTTCAACCCTTCGGTTAATCCCTTTCCGAAAAAGTCGGTTACTCGTTTTCCTGCATTCTGAACAAATGAGGAAACAGTATCAACAGCCGTTTTGTAAGCAGCCTCAATCCCGGCGACTAAATGAGGGTGTGACTCGCCCAACCGATCCCATAATTTTAAGGATTCGGCTTGCATCTTATGAATTGCGGATATAGCAACCTTTTGTGAATCCTCAAATCCTTTCATAAATGCAGGTTTAAGCCCCTGTACCTCTTTAATCATGGTATGGAAGGCACTAACTACCGCAGTTTTTCCGGTATCCGCAAAGCGCTTCATGGCATCCGTAGCCGGTTTGAATCGCTCTTGAAGCTTGTCAAAATTCTTGTAAAGCATATAAACGCCTGTTACAAGCAAGACAATTGAGCCGGCGACTACATAGACTGTTCCGGACATGGCAGCAAGCCCCGTTACTACCGGGCCAATGAACATCCAAAGACTGCTCAGAGCCCCGAGAAACCCATTAAATAACCCCACTCCTATTGCCAAAGGCGATAAAAGCAGGGTTAAAACAGGGATGAGCAATAAAAATCCTTGGATCATTTTCGCCAGCACTGGATGAGCTTTATTGAACTGAATGATCATCTTTCCGATTGCGGTAACGCCTTTATAAATTGACATGGCCACGGTTCCGAATACTTCAAGGGCTGGCTGAATTGCTTTTAAAAGAGTGCTGCACATCTGTTCCCAAGCCTTTGAATAACCGGGAACGGTCTGTGTGGCTGCCTTATGCAACCCTTGGAATAGGAAAAAGTTTGTGAAGGCCGTGCCAAGCGCTACCATCTGAAAACGCATATACCCCTGTGTTATCATGGCTGTCATATCTTGAAGCTGTTTCATATTTGCGGTAGGCCCGAGCATCTTCAAGGCCAAATGTGCCGCAGTTCCCTGCTTCGCCATGTTTTCAAGGGTATTTGAGACGGCAAGCCCCGCTTTGTTGACTTGGTATAACGGGTTCGCCATCCTGTCATAATTGGCAGCGATCTTTTCTGATTGTGTTGACATTGCCATAATCGTTCCGATGGACTGCAACATACTCATGCGCATCATTTTATTATTTTTGATCATGTTGTCAGTAACCGCTTTATGCTCACGGCCTAGCCTGTACACTTCATCCATGAACTGTTCATTTGTCCCGGTCCAGTTGTCCATTTCTTGGCCTAACTGAAAGAAGCCATATCTTGCCCGTATCAGCTCGTTACGGAAACCATTCATTCCGTATCTTTCCTCATTCCAAGCCCGTCGCATTTCATTGACCATTTGAATAGTATCTGCTTCAAGTCCGCGTGTTGAGCCGCGCAAAAAGTCCATTTCCCGCCCGTAATAACGCATACCCCTGTAATCAGGGGCAGGCATGGCCGCCGCGGTTTGTGATGATCCCCCGTTAACCCGGCGCATGTCCACATTATGCAAATTGTTTCGCAGCCTATCAACTTGATCATTTGCATTGTTTAATGATGATTGGTCAACGTCGATACTCACGCGTGACGGTATATTTTGCACTAATCTGTTCGTTTGTTGAATGGTCCGGTTAAGGCTTTCCACATGAGACGTCATAAGGTCAAATGCGGGGCCAAGATTTTCAATTGTCCGCACAGCAGTTTGTAAAGAAGAACTGTCCAGAATCATACTCATGTTCCTGAATCTTCGCTGCTCCCTGTGCATGTTGGACATTTGCGTTCGCATTTGAGAAAAATGGCCGGCCGCATTATCTGTATGATCAACAAGTCTATCAATCTGGCGATTTGCTCGTTCAAGAGGGGAGGTGTCAACGTTTAATTCCACATCAATATGCGTACTCCGCAAGGCGTCTGTCAACGTTTAACCCCCCTTATTTCTTTTTGTTTCGTTTTTTTTCTTCAGCCAGATGAATGTCCAAAGCCGCATTGGCTTCGAGTAACGTATCGAGGTCCATTGCTGAAACCTCTGTGAAAGAAAACTTCTCAGACATCACAAGCCGATACATAGGCCAGTTGTCACTCGCCTTCTTTTTGTAGAACTGTTTCGGCTTCATTTTCGGCGCTAAGAAAGGTCTGAACCTCTTTCATCAGCTCAAGGAAACCAGGTTTTTCATCAAAATAGCCATAGCTTACTTTTGGTTCAACAACTACTTCTTTCATGTACAGTTCATACAGTTTCGCAGACGAAAACATTCCTGTATTGATATTGATAGCCTCATCGTTAAATTCAATTGAACGACGCGTTCCTGGGTGTTGAAGAGTGTACTCAGTTCCTTGGATTGTTACTTTCTTTTGTTTACCGAATTTTGACATAGGTTTTCCCTCCGATTGTTTGGTTTGCATATATTGAAAAGCAGCCCTAGTGGACTGCTTTTTTGCATTTGATTTTTTTCTTTTCGACATGATTAATACCTTACTGATCTAAAACTGTATAATCGAAAACTTGAATTTCAAATTCACGATCTCCGATTTCGTCACTGAATTCTGCATCAGCAGGCTTTTTTACCATTGCTTCAGTGCCGCCGATTTTCTCTTGTCCGCCAGTTACCCAGATGGGAAATTTTTTTGACGTGTTCGCCAATCCATTTAAATAAGGCACAAACGGCGAACCCATGGACAGAGTAAGCGTAATTGTACCTAGCGGATTGTTTTTTGTTGCAACACTCACATCACCTTTAGCGCTGACTTTTGTTGAAAACTTTTCTTCGTCTTTTGCACACGAAACCATGGTACCCTCTGAATAACCAGTAACAATTTTTCCGTCGATATTCGTGTTAACCTCGTTCGCATCATAAACATAAGCAGCCATTGACTATTCTCCCCCTTTAGATTGAAATTTCGCCTGTAATGGAGGCGGAATGAACCGCGCCGGCTAATTCGAACGTGAAAGAAAGGCCGTCATACACGCGATTTTTTCTGTTCTCGTCTGATACTTCAGAGCGTTTTTTTGTGCTGATGGTGTAAACGGGCAAGCCGTCTTCATCAGAAGCGACAATCCCATTTGAAAAGGCTTTTTGAAGTACATTCGTAACCTGAACGCTCAACAATGAAAAACCGGCATTCGAGAACGGGATTTTACCGTTATTTGAGAATGCCGATTGAATGGATGTTTCAATATTTAATTTCACCCAGTCCTTGCCGTGCAGGACGTCAATGTACTCACCTGATGCAGTAATTCCCTCTGAAGTCTCGCTGTGGCCTGCTTTGGTCACATAAGCGATAGCTCCCTCTTTGTGGAGCTTTTGCAGCTCGTCCGCCTTCAGGTCTTGCGGGGTGACTCCCACAATGTTTTTGAACTTCCAAGTAACTGAACCCACTGTCAGGGAGCCTACGGCACCAACCAGTCCGGCGTCTGGATGCTCGCTTGTTATCGGGTGATAAAAAACGCTTGTCCGGTCCTTCCCGGTATAGGAAGTGACTTCTTCCCGATCTGTTACTTGCAGAACGAGGAATTTGTATGATTTTTCTTCCATCGCCTTTGCTGCTTCCAGCTTCTCGTCTGCCGTCGCATCAGCAAGAATGAGGAAGTGCCAATCATTATCAAAATACTCGTCAAAAGCATTCCGAATCGTAAATGTGGCAGCCGCTCCCGCTCCGTCGCTCTCCCCGTTCTCCGGGTTACCTCCGTAAGTACCGATGGCTACTTTTGATGGAGCATTGTCGCCCTGTGCATAAATAGCAGCAGCCTTTTTATATGCGGGTGTTCCTTCTGGATAATCCGCTTTGACAGCTTCTATTGAGCCGTATTCTTTATAAGTGTTGTGTCCGGCAACCTTCGCAAGAATTAGGGGTGTTCCTAACCCTTTAAGATTCGACGGTTTCACCAGGTCAATTTTGACCGTTACATCACTAAGTGGCATGTGTTTAACCTCCTATGGTTTCTATTTGTGCGGAATCAAAAAACTCCGCTTGTGTCTCTCCATAAGCCGCTCGCGTTCTAAGACGCATATCAAAGCCGTGACGGCGTTCTGTGTCTATCGTGATAAATGTATCCCGATTCCCGAAACCGTCGTTTCTCACCCACGCCATGCCGTTGTCATGAAGCGTCTGGCGCGCGTCAGCAGTTTTGAAGTAAGAAGCTGTTTCTTGAGCAAGAGAAATGACTTCAATGTGACTGTTTGAAATCCATGTAAAAGAAAAAACCAGCTCAATGTCTTCCGTTAACACTCCTTGTTCCTCAACACCCCTGTGTTGCGGCAAATACGGAGAAGTAACGGTATACGTGCAAAAAGGGTATTCAGGCTGTTTACCTGTCCCGTTTGCTTCGATAACGACATGGCCGGTTTTCTCTTTAATCATTCTGAGAACCGTTCTGATTATGCTGTTGTAATCCATCTGAATTGCTCACCGCCTTTAAGATATAGGAATTGAAATCGGCGTATGTCCCGTATGGCGTCATTGCTTCCACCAAAAAGGTTACTCCATCAAAAAACACTTGAGCTTTGAAAGGGATTTTCCTCTGGAAGTACAGTTGCCTGTCCATCTGTGTAAGCCGTCCGCCGGATTGATAAATTAATTGCGCCTGCAATGGGACAATAGCGCCTTTTTCTTCCGATTCCACCGGCTTGCCCTCTACCCATTTTCCGAGATCGTCATAAAACCCCTCAGACGCCGGGAGCAACAATGTAAAATCAACGCTGTATTTCTCAATCAGATCACCGAACTGAAAGTGATTTTTCATTAGCTTTCAACCTCGTAATCCATAGAACCGATCATTTCCCCGGTATCTACTAACGGATTTGAAGAGCCTTTTTCCTCCGTTGTAAAAGGATGATTGGTAGGACTCCGCAAGTCTCTTGCATAAGTCTGCAGCCGGCCCTTTGCCAGTAAGCCGACCGCGTTCATGATGTCATTAATAGAATCGCCGTTCTCTATGGCTCTATTGACCAGTTCCTCTACCTTTTGTACAATCTCAGCTTCATTTTCATCCCAGCCAGCCCGTAAGAATGACCGTTCAGGGATATTAATAAATTGTGTATCCTTCTTGAGATAAAGACCTTTGGCAGCAAGATATTTCCGCATGCGATCAGTTACAGCAATACGGCAGCCGAATTCATGAACAGCCGCGATCATTTGGCGGTCGCCGTCCAGAACACCGACTTTCATTTTCCCTTTTGGCTCAAGGTTCCTCAGTAATTCCGGTATACGGTTTGTATCCCGCACCCGGATATTTCGGCGCCCCATCTGCTCACCTCAATGGTTTAAAACGAATTTTTTTGTATGGCCGGAAAAGATCAAACGCGGGTTTATACCTTACGTCATCCGCCGTGTATGTCTTGCTCATTCCGCCAATTGATTCAGCCTGGACGCCTTTCGGGCTATCCCGGTCTATTTCAATCATGAGGGCAATTCCTTTCTTCACAGGACCTGGTAATGATTCAACCCCGTCTGGTCCGACAAAAGAGTTATTACACTCCTCCTTAACGAAAGAAATTGCGTCTTCAAGGTCAATTTGTAGCTTTGCATCCTGCGAGGTGTCATCCTCGGGGATTCCCAACCGTATTTTTAATTCTGACAGGTCCATTTCTCTCAGTCCTTTCAAAGCACGGGTTCATATGTCGCGAAGCACCTGCAATTTATATCATTTGAGGGATCTCCGCTTTGTCCCGGTGCCGGCGCCCTCACAGACTTGCCGTTTTTATCTTGACCGAGATCAAACAGCTCATTTACAAACCTGGCCTGGCCTTCTAAATGAACATGATCCGCGTTTCTTCCCTCACGAACCCGCTCGTCACCCATGTTGTGCCATATCTTTTTCATGGCAATACCATTGGAATCAGCTTTCGTAGCTGCGTCCAGTGTCGCTTTCTCCCGCACTCGATGCATTTCTGTTCTGGCAATGCGCTGCGCACGGCTATAACTGATACCCACATCAGCTTGCAGCTCCTTCGCTACCTGAACAAAGCGTTTCCGCTCAATAAAGCCGCGTTCAATCGTATGAGTGATCTTCTGAACTGTCTTTTTACGGTCGGTTTCGATTGCTTTGAGCATATTTTTGCTTGTGATAGTCTGCGAGATTGATGCGGGCGCCGCCCATGTGACAGGCAATTTTCCTTTCGATGAACGGGAAAATTTAAAGCCGACGGCCGATAGGATACCAAGCATTAGCCAGTTATACGATGACTCGTAGGTTTCATTCAGAAAATCAAGAACAGCCGTTTTAACCTTTGCAGAAAGGGCAGTAATCAATGATGCTATATCCTTCTTAATCTGAGAAAGATCATTACTCCGATTCGCGTCAGCAAGGCTGATTTCGCGCCCTTTATCAAGCTTGACAAACAGGGCAGTCAACTTGGAAAGTATTTTTTCGGAAGTACCACGAAAAAGCCGCTTCAGCTTCCGTAAAAACTCCTGCATCTTACGGGTTAACGGCTTCAAAAGCTCTTTTTCAGTTTGTTCTTTATCCACCGCTATCCCTCCTATTCGTCAGATGCTTTTTCACCAGCGTCATCAGATTCTTGATTCTCTTCATCTGTTGTTTTGTCCGCTGCCTTTTTGCTGTTTTTTTCAGCTTTTTTAATGGGCGACTGTACTTTTTTGTATCTGTCCTCTTTCAAAAGCTTATTACCGTGTTCATCCTCAACAAACCAAGTTGAACCGGTATCAGTATTTTGAATCCACATAAAAAAGCCCCTCCTATTGTGGACGGGCTGCGCTTAATACCGCGAGCGCTTCCGGTCTTGTTACTTTGGCGCCGTACAAGTGAAGCCCTTTTACTGCATCAGCAAAACGTTTCTCAGGGCGATAAGCCTCGACTTGGGTTGCTTGGTCTGCATAAGACCACGCCATGCCGTGACCGGCGATAATCTTATGATTTTCTGTGCCGCCCTCTGGTTTAGAAAGTGGAGCATTGTTTGATTTTAATACCGTGAATCCGGCAGCTTGTCCGATAACACCATTTAAAAGGCGTTGTTCTGAAGACATGTTTCCAGCTTTCACGAAGCGATCATCTTTTAGCATTAATCCTTCATACCAAGGCGTTACAACTACCCATCGCCCCTGTTCCGGCACGTCTGCTTCATCCAATTTCACTGAAAGATCAACCAGATATTCGTATGCGTCGTTTTTTGTTGGTGAAACAACTTTTGTATCGCTGCCGATCGTATGAGCTGCATCCACATAATGAGAAGCAATATATGAATCAGCAGTATTTTTCAGAGCGTATGCTGCCTCTTGCATAGCCGCATCCATCAACTTTGGATTTTGTTGAATTTTATCAACGTCATCAATCTGAAAGTTGAAATATTTTGACTGGTCAATGAGAAGCTTACGGCTTGTAGAATCAAGTGTTTGCGCGCTATCCATGTCTTGATTTTTAGTGTAGTCGCCCACACTAACGCGCCCCATATTGTTGATTGTCACAGAGTCACCAGCAGCAGTGATTTCCCCTTCATAATCTCTGTTAATGACTCCCGTTTGACCATAAACCAATGTTCTTTGTAAATTGCTCAGCAGTCTTGCACTCCATAATACCGGAATAAAATTGTCTAATGCCATGTGTTTTTATCCTCCTATTGATTCTTGTAAAGAGCTTGGATGCGATCCCAGTTTTGATTGACTTCCTCGGGACTCATCTTTTTAATGTCTTCTTCTGTTAACGGGGCTGATGCTCCGCCTGAAGGTGTCGGCGTGCTGCCGTTCTTTTTGAAATGATCGTTTACGATGCTTTGTTCAAAAGTCTTGAAGGCTTCGGCCAAGGTATTCAAATTTTGTTCTGTGGTCGTATCGTCCTGACCGATAAAAAAGTCAACAAGATTAGTAGGCAAACCCTTTTCCGTTGCAATTGAAAGGGCCGTATTTCTCAACGACTCCCGCGTTTTCTCTTGCTCAAGGTTCTGGAATTTTTCCTGCAACTCACGTAATTGCTTTTGTTCCTCTGTTTCAGGAGGAAACCGCTTTGAAATCTCTTCCTCAAGTTTCTTCGGCAACGTATTTTTCTCATACGTCTTGATCGCCTCTGTCACCCTTGCATCAGATGTTGATTGAAGCAGCTTCTTTCCCTCGTCATTTGTTTCTAGGAAAGCCCGTACTGCATCCAGCGAGAGTTCTCCGCCGCTCGGCTGCGGTGCCGGATCGGTACCGGTTCCACCTGCTGGATGGGCTCCCGGTGTTGGATCAGCCGCGCCCCCAGGTTCGGAAAAATGCTGAAGGTTAATGCGCAGTGGTAGCCTTTCTTTTTTCATGAAATTCATTGACGGACTGACTGACTTATCCGTGTTTAATCGTTTCATTTCTGTGTATCCTCCTTGCCCTTATCAGTTGCCGAAGCCCCTAACAAGTTCAAAATTATTTCGGTTGCTCTTTAACGCCTACAACGCGAAAAAAAGGCATAAAAAAAGCCACTCAAAAGAGTAGCTTGCTGCTCAATTAGTCGGAAACGTTATCTTTCTTCCCGTTCAGAAACAGAGACTTTTTCACTTCAGCATATATTTCTTCAGATTCATGCAGCAGGTTTTCGTTTTCCAGCATCCTCAACAAAGAATTAATCCTAAACTCTTCATTCAGATTGCTGTTTTTTTCTTTCGTCCTTTTGAAAAGTTTCATCATCCTCATTCGCCTCCTGTTCCTCGTCTTCATCCTGATTATCATCAATGGTGTAAGCATCTGCTTCCGCTCTCATTCTTTCAATCTCAAAACGCACATCATCAATGAACGATAGTAGAGCAAGCCGCGTTTCTTCGCTTACCAGTCCTTTGAGTTCCGCGGATGCTTGAGCCTCTTCGAGAATGTTCGCAGGAAGATTTCGCTTGAATTGAAACCATAGTTTCAGATACGCGTCTTTGCCAGCCAGTATCCTTTTGGACCATGCCGAGCAGAGTATCTTATACTGATACCGGAATGCCGCGGTCATTTTGCGTTCCATAGTAATTGCCTTGTGTTCCAGCGCCATAAGCTTATACCGCATGGCAACGCCTGTAATAGTGCCCCCGAAAGAGCCGTCAGAAAAATTGACCGTCTTCGCAAAACGTAAAATATTTTCTTCCAGCCGGTTCAAGTGATTTTCGATCATGGCGTCGTTTATTTCCTTGGTTAAAAATTTCACGTCTCCGTTATCGTCGAAGACTTCAAACACACCATTCTTTTTTAGCTTTTCCATATCCTCATCATCGAGTGAAGCACCTTTGACAATCAAGTATGCAAGCCGGAACTGTTCGATTTCGTTCGATGCGTCAGACAAAGTTCTGTCGTATGCATCAATTAACGAAATGACTTTTTCAGTGTCGCCTTTCATTTCTTTATTGTTCGGAACACCAAACAACGGGCATCCATTGAAAAGATGCGGCTTCGTCTCAATAAGATCGTACTTCGTTTTATCAGACGACTTAAACGAATAAATGAACGTTTCATCGTAGAAATCAGCCCGATATGACTCGACTTTTTTGCCGCTCACCCACTCAAACACTGAATAATAGCGCAAAGCATATGTGGGCTCTGTTATATCGTCTAAAGCGAGAATAATGCATTCCCACGGATCAACGTTTCGCAGGCATTCGTTTCCGTCTTCATTAACAAACAGCAGGCGGGCGCCGTAACCGCAGATGGAAGCCATTTTCCCGAGTTCGGAATCGGCGTCCTCAATGTTATTTCTCGTATTGAAGGTGCTCACTTGATCTTTTAATTGCTTATCTTCGGTTTCATAAGAAATGGGGTGTCCAAACATATAGCCTGTCTTGGTATCAATGATTTCAGAGTCAAATGAGTTGTTCAGCTTATTGTTTACCTTGTCATCAATACGCTGCACCTTATCGGTTCCCGCGCTGCCATAATCAATGATGGACCGTGTTAATATGGGAACGCCTGCCGGATCAGCCTTATATCTTGCATATAGTTTCATCAATTTTTCACGAACAGGGACGTGCTCATTAATCATCATCTTGATAATGTCACCGTTGATTCCACTCTGACGAATTAGATTTATATATTCCTTCATTGGTCACTCCCCCTTTCTATGTTTCGGCTTGTTGTGGGTATACAGAGCGTACCGGAGAGCATCCAGCACGTCGTCCCATTCCTTCACAGGGTCGCCGGTCTTGGGATTCCATACATACATGAAAATTTCTTTTTTGAAGCGCTCAACCTTGTCTTTCACGACGAATAACTCATTTCGCTTAAACAGCCGGGCCACTTCTTCAATACCGGATATGATCGCCTTATCGGCGTTCAGGGCTCGCAACTTCTCCCGCCGAAAGCGCTGCACATGCTCTGGCCGCGCAGAATCGCAGTAGAAATTAATATTGCCGTACCGCTCCTTTACGCCTTTCGCTACCTTCACCCAGTAGTCAATTTCCTCATGCTGCTTGGCATGTTCTTCGAGCAAATAAAAACACCCTTGGTCATCTTGTCCGATTACGACAATAGAACCCGGGTGCTCATATCCCCAGTCAACGCCAGCGAAATACTTCTTGAAGTTGACGCGCCTGTTCTCCAATTCCTCAGAACTGATATAGTGAATGTCCTTATTGAAGTCCCGGTAAATGACTCCTTCAGACGCCACCCAATAACCGTTTATATCTCGATCGGTAAACATGCCGCTGGGCGTCGATGCCACGATACTCTCCACATATTCCGGATCGAGAAAATTGTTATCGAACAGCGAGAAATGAAATGACCGGATGTTCAGCCGGCCGCTCTTCAACTTTTGCCCGTCTTTGTCGATATAATCGGTTTTGACGGTGTGCATCGGGTTTTCGGGGTTTGTATCCATCATGACCACAGCGCCTTTGTAAGAGCACCGGGAAATGACTTCTTTTACAAATGAATCATGCAGGGCGGTCGCCTCATTCAGAAACGCGCCGGCTGACGTGAACCCCCGCGCTTTTTTCCATGAATTTGCGTTTGCTCCGTCAAAGCAATATACCTGATTACCGAATATCTCAACGGCGCTCGACTTATTGAGTTTCAATTCCTTGCCGAGAATCTGTTCTAAATCATTTAGAACGTTCCGCCTGATAGTTCCCAGGTTCGCCCCGCCGATAACAAAATTCAGTCCCATGTTTTGATACTTGCTGACGTGAGCAAGAAACGCCAAAAGGAGCACGAATGTTTTTCCTGCCCTCTTTGCGCCGCTACAAATTAAAATTTTGGGCTGCTCTTTTATGAAGCTGTCCCAAACTTCCTTTTGCTTTTTATTGAGTTCCATCGGCATCCACCATTTTTCTCAACATTGTAGCAATTTCATTTTCTTTGGTGTTTTCGTCGCCGCCGTTAATAGCCTTCTTCGTCTTCTCGATATTCAAGCGCATCTGTTCCAATTTGAGACGCCGCTCATCTTGCTCATGCGCCAGCTGGTCAAATTGCTTGAGCAGACTCCGGAGCTCGCCCATTGCCCGAGATTGAGCATTCAGGAATGTTGCATGACGATCCCAAGCGAATTGTATTTCAAGTTCTTCTTCTACAATGTTTTTTTCATATGTTAAATTGCCATCTTCGTCCTCATCTTGATGATAAGCGTATTTTGCCTTTTTAAGCTCTTTTGCCGTATCATCTTTATCCTGCACAAACATAATGCGTTGCGCCCAGATAATAGCCGCATATTGTATCTGAATCTGATCCCATATCATATCAGCAGGGGAACGCTCCTGAATCTCTTCCATGATTTCAAGCGTTTCTGCTGGCAGATATTTCGAGAAAAAGCCATGCGAAACCGCGTTTCGATTTCTCTCCGGGGCGCCGCCGTTGTTTCCCAATGCATTTTTATTACCGGGTGGGGCGCCTGCCTTTTTTGTGTGCACACTTTTTTCAGAGGGTGCACCCTTTTTTCGTTCCCAACCATGCCGCTGCTTCCACGATTTAATGGTGTTCATTGACACCCCGTATTTTTCAGCAAGGTCCTTGTATTTCATGCCTTTGGCGTAATCCTTGTACGCCTGAATGTGCTTTTCAGCCATCTACATTCACCGCCGCCCCCTTTTGAATTGAGTTGTTTTGGAGATTATTTTCTTGGACTAAACTCGTCATCGTGTGCAAGCTGATGAATCGTGTCTTTCCCAATGTCCGCAAGTCCAACAGCCTGCAAGTATGATTCTGCGTCATACGCAGTCATTGTGGTGCCGTCTTTCATGTTGAAAGTAGCGACAAAGCCATCTATCTCATGAAAGTTCTGTTCCATCCAGTTAATAAGTCCGTTTGTAGGGCCGGGAAAAACTCTTTTCACTTTACTCATCGTATCATCCCCTTCATATTCTCTCTAAACCAAGCCCACACTCAGAGGCTGTCAGCCGCCAATTGTTTTATCTGAGATTCACTGGACCCGGTTTACAGAGAACATAAAAAAAGAGCCATATAACTCAATGGCTCTTTCGTTTATTCTTTAATTTCAATATCTGTAATTTGAGTTGGGTTAATAAGAACAGATTCACCAAGATCAATCAAACGATTTTTCAAAACTCGTTTGCCATCCAATTTATCATGGAAATTTTCTATAAGATTCTCCACGCTTTTCATATCTTCGTAGGAAACTTCAAAAGATTTTTTATTACTCATTGATATAAGCACTTTCATAAATTTCACCTCCCATCTTATTATCGGTTAAGGATCAGGAGAAAGGAACAATTTGCAGAATTTGTCGAACACTACGGTTGATTATTGTTGTTTATTGATTCAATTTTCATAATAAAATATTCTAAATTCTTTTTGAAATAAAGATAATTAATAAATGTTATAACCACTAATAAAAACAAGGTGACAATCAACAAAAGAACTTTTGATGAAAAATACATTGTTATACTCAAAACCACCGTTGTAACTAACGCGATTATAAGACTAATATTAAGAGACCTTAAAGCATGTACATTCCCCAGCCTATAACTATATATACGCTGTACCTCTTTACCCTTTTCATCCTTCATAATAATCTGATCAAACTGGAATTCTTTTTCAAAGTAATCAGACCATTTGTTCCATATCACAAAGCCTAACAACATGCTTATCTGATGGATTAGATGTCCGATTATGATTCCAACACCTACAAAAATTGCAGTAAACATGAAAGCTGGTATCTTGCTTATTGAAAAGGCGCTGTTCAAAACTGATTCTTTAATGTAGAAGTAAATAGTTAATGCACCTAGAAAAGTCCAACCAGGTATTCCCCAACGAATTAAATGTTTTGTTTCAAAGTTCATAGCGCTCCCCCTCTATATTAAATATGGGAAAGAATCAACAATAAGTCCATACTTTGCGAAATTTGTCGAACGAAAGCCCTACACCCAATAAGGGCATAGAGCTTTATGATCACTATATGAAATTGGTGGGGACGCAGGAATATTCCGCCTCCCCGTCCTGCCTTCCAGTTTACACTGCGGATTTTATTTGATTCAACAATTGCAAAAGCTGACACGTTTCGCACATTTGGCACAAATGGCACACAATATCATTTTTAATGCGTCTGACTGTTTCGCGGGAAACGCCAAGATGCAACGCGATTTCACGAAACTTCATCCCTTCTAACATGCAATCAAAGACAATCCGGTTTTTTTCGTCCTCTATTTCTTCAGTAGAGCGCTCAAGAAAATCAACGATAGTTTCGTATTTACGGAGCCGCTTTTCCCGACGATCCATCTGACGTAATTCCGCCTGGCTTATTCCGGCTGACCCTCTCGGCATTCCTGCTTCGTCACCATAAGTAGCCACAAGCTTCTGCCCGGCAAACTCCACTTTGTTGAGAATGCGGCTTAATCGACTGATCTCCCGCAACATAAAATTATAATCACGAATCCATTCTTCGATTTCCCAAGCCATCATTTGAGCAGACATTATAAACTCTCCTTTTGTCCGTAAATAGAATATTTCTCATTCCAACCGTTCTTTTTTTGTTCTGCCAGATATTCGGTTTTAGATACTTCCTGAATTGTTAGGCTGCACTTTTCCATCAAGAAACTTTTCATATTCTCGAATAAATCTTCTTTTCCGCACAAAAGATTCACGATTTTCCCATTTTGATAGGCGAATCCATACTTCACACCAAACACTCCCTTTATTTGCGCCTCAAAGCGCCGCCCTTGCCTCTTTTCAGAGTTTGCATATTTTGCCCCATCATCCGCTGCCAAAAGCGATCTGATCGCTCAGAAACGTTTTTATCTGGCTCCTTTTTCTTCCGCTTCATGTCATCCCTCCTGATAACAAAAAACGGACACCAACCAGAGCGCAGAAAAAATTCTGTGCAATGATCAGTGTCCGCAGGCTTTCCGTCTTGGACTTATTTATTTTTAAACTCCCTAGCTGGTATTCAGCAGGTTCTTTTTATTTCTTGGTATACTTTATTTTACCATGATTCGGTCTAAATATTGAAACCGAGTTGTTTCATGGCAGAGCATACCGCCAATGGTAAAACATCGCCCGGTTCTACATTTGGATTCTTTTTGAATTCCTGATAGTAAGCAACAATTAACTTTGATGATTCGGCTACCGTTTGCAAATGAAAAGGAATTATTTTTTTAAATTCATCTTGAAGCATTTCTAATTCAATATCTGAAAATTTCATTGTCACTGGAACCCCCTATAATGTATCTGATAAAACCCATTGATTTATTTTTCCTTCAGAGGCCGGCTTTCTCTTTGTATTGCTCCCAAAAGCCGTTCACTTCATCCAAGTAACTTGCAGCCTCGGGGCTTTTGCTTTCAGCCTCTTCCCGAATTGCGTCAAAAGCCTCTTCAAATTCATCGGCGGGCGTCTTTAAAATCTCATATTCATTGGTAGCGAGGGCAGTTGCAAGCGCGACAGGATCAACGCTGTTTAACGGGGCCCATTCTCCCTGCCAATTCCCTAAGCTAACACTTTTCCGTAGGCTCTCAAAAGCCGCAGCCTGTTCTTTTGTTAATTGTAGCATTGTATTTTCCTCCGATTCTTCTTTGAATTTATCTTACTTCACAATGAATTTTGCTGATTCAAATGTTCCGATATAGTTCCGCTTGCCGGAATCAGAATAGCAGTCAAGCTGAATGACATAGGTTCCTTTCCCAGTCTTATTCCGGATCGTTTTCACGTTGAATGATTTCAGAGGCGTTGCCGTTTTGAAGCTGCCCCGCTGTACTAAATTCGTATCAGTCAGCCCGCCGCCGCTGCGCTTCTTGTATACGCCGGCCGTATAATAAAGTGTGCTTGAGCCTTTTTTCTCGGCTTTCCAGTCCACCGTTGAGGCGCCGGCCGTGTAAGTCGCTGCATCCGTAAACACCCGCCCGCTGTACCCGGATTCATTTTGCCAGCCGGACCATGCGGCGGAAGCAGACGGCGCAACGGCCGCCGCTCCCATAAGTAATACCGCTGATAGAATGATTGATTTGAATAGCTTTTTCATAGTTATTAATCCTCCGTCCTTTCGGATATTCCATGTAGTTTTTTAGAAGTGAAATGAAATGTACTGTTAAAATCCACATGGAAAGGCTTGTGGCACTTCTCACAATTCATTTCAAATTCACCCGACATATCGCCTCCCTCAATGTAATCGTAAAATTCCATTACATGCGCGCAATGCGGGCATTTGATTGCGTCAATAACTGAAACTGATTCATTTTTCATCATTTTGTTTCCTCCAATCCAAGAATCTCCTTCATTTTTTTGACCGAATGCATGCTATTGAACCAGTCGCCGTTTTTCAATTCCAACCGAGAGCCACCGGGAATTTCTTTGATGGACGCTATATCCTCTCTGTCAAAAGCCCATATTATTTCCGAGCCGCGCCAGATTTTAATGTCTTTGCTCATTTTTCTTTCGTATTCCCTCTGAATTATTGGGTCGGCAAATATTTCCGGTTGCGCTTCAGGTTCTATTTCCGCAAATAATTGGTCCATTGATTTAAAAAGAACAGCAGCCGTCAAAGGTTCATCATTCGGCTTTTTGGCTGTTATAGCCACCATGGAGCTGTACGGCTCAGGGAATAATGTAGTCTTCATTCCGTGCCCTCCTGATTCAAAATGATCTCTTTCAGATCATTCAATTCAACGACAAAATCACTGAATGCATCGTGCAACGGATTTTCCTTCTGCGATATGGCATCTGCTCTTCTCTCATATACACTTATCAGCCTTTCGACTTCTTCTAATGGCGTTTTCAGCCTTTCGAAATTCTCTTTCACTACCGCTTCAATTAATGAATAGCGAGAAATATTGTTTAAAGGGGCATATTTCATATTGCCAGTGTCTCCCCATCTTCCATGAAAATAAATGATTTCAGAAATAATCACATCTTTATTTCCTATTTCTAACAATGTACAGAATGCATTGTACTGCTCATCTGTCAATTTAAGCTTCACGCCACGCCCTCCTTAGTAATTTCTCCACCAAACTATAAACCCCCAAAACAGGAGCAGGAATACTATGACTCCAATCATTCCGCGTCCTCCTTCTTTTCCGGCGGCCACCATCCACGAACCAAGTACCCACTGATCGCCGCGGTAACTGACACACAATTTAATCTCAAACTCGGATTGTCGAAATAATACGCCAGAATTATTCCTATGGAATCGGCAACGGCCGACATTATGAGAATCATCAACACTTTAAATGCAAATTTCACTCCGCGTTCTCCTTTTTAAGATTAAAACCTAATAAAAATGCCGTGGAATAAATCGTTTGAGCTGAATTAAGGTTCATATAGTAATCGCCCATATCTTCTATTGATTCGGAAGCAGGCGGATTATTTTTCAAATCGTTATATGTCGCTTGTAGTGTCTCCTCTTTTCTGTCTAAAGTCTGAATAGCCGCTTCCAGATAGACTGCCTGGTCAAGAGTTTCTTCAAGTGCGTGCTGCAACCAGCCGCGTATGTCATAGGCGTTAACTTGAACGGGCCGGCCGTACTTGGCAAGCCCCTTTTCCTGTTGTGCGTTTAGTTTGCTGATGACGGCTGAAATGATCGGGTTGTCGGTGTGGTTCATCAGATAACCCCTCCTATTGGTGTGACGACTGAATAAAGATCATCTGTTCCCTCAATGATGTCATTTTCATGAATTCGGACGTTATATGCCCCTGCTGCTATGATTCGGAATGCAAACAGCGTTAATAACTCCTGCTTTTCAGCTTTACACCCTGCGAATTCCGGGTTTGGCCCGCCTTGGACACCTATACGCTTGTTAACTTCAACAATCGCATCCCATACATCATCCCTAAACTGAATGACATCCACCTCTAAACCTCGATTACGAATGCTATTGATTGCTTCGATTGCCGACGATTGGATTTTTTGAATATCCATCAATACCCCTCCTGCTGCCGCTGATGATTGACGGCGTTTTTCTCCATGTAAGCCGCTTCGATCTGTTCAATAGTAAATCCGAGCCGCTTGCCAAGAGTAAAAAAGTTAATAAACAAATTGATATAGTTTTGACGTGTAAAAGCAACAGTAGAAATAAGAGAAGAAAACAACCACTTAGGGTTTAAAATGCCTCGAATATTCAAATATTTAGAAAGAATAATATTTATTGTTTCGCTGTCGTTATAATCCAGACGATTCCCAATGCTCAAGATAAAATGCAGGCAGTCCACGTATTCCTCTAGTAGAGGGTTTCCGCCTCTTCTGAAAGCCCCATTAGGTGAAACTTCTAACGGATGTTTTGTTCTCGGTTCTCGGTCATTACTCCAATGTTTAAAGCCGCGCCATTCATTCGCACACTCGGCCAGTTCCACCTGTAGAGCAAGAATGAGGTTTGGCAGCAAGTCCTGCCCCTCAAGCCCCTTTTCTTTGATGATCCGATCATCAAGCACCTTTTGCATTTCAAACATTTTTTGTAGATTCATTGTTTCCGCTCCCTTATTTCCGCCCGCCGACGGTATTTTGTAGAAATTCATGCACATGACACATAAGCAGCATGCCGCCTGTTTCCGGTCCATGCTTTTCACGGAAGACAGCCAATGCTTGTTCGAAAGCCTGCCTGTAATCCTGTTTCACACTATTTCCTCCTCGGCGCCCATGCAGCGACCACAATGCGGGCAGCGTGCATCCGGGCGGATTTCTAAATCAAGTTTTTTATAATCGCAGTCCGGGCAATGGTATTCGATCATGGCCGGACCACCGAATCAAATAAGCTGAGTTGAGTGATCTTATAGTTGAACAGCAATAATTCTTCAGCTCCGCGGCTTTTTTCGGACCCGCCAACAACCTGTTTGTATGCGGAAAAGGTTTCTGACTCCCAGTTCGGGTAGATCTCGAGTATCAAAGGATCATCGTAATAAGAAAGAACCACTTTCCCTTTGACCTGATTAAGCAGCCGGGCCAGTTCCCGGTGATCCTCTTCCGTAAAGCCGCCAGCATAAAACCGCTCTCGGCCAACGTATGGCGGATCCACATAAAACAGAGTATCCGGGCTATCGTATTTCTCAATGATGTTGCGAAAATCCTTACATTCGATCATGACGCCCTTCATACGGTTGGCGAAAGACTCAAAGGCAGCGCAGGCGCTTATGTATCCGCCAGCAGGGTTCTGCCCGCTTTGTGTGCTATGCCTCCAGCCTGTCTGCGGTACTTCCTCCGCGTTCCCCTTACTAATGCCGGAGCGATTCATATAAAACCATCTGACAGCCCGGTCAAAATCATTTTGCGGGTAATCTTCAGTTTTCCATTTCTCATAGAGCGCCCGGCTGTACGGAATGGATTCGCAAGCCTGCTGCATGGCCTTCGGATCCTTTCTGACTTGCATCAAGAAATTCACCACATGGCCGTCAATGTCGTTATACACTTCATGACCTATTTGCGGTTTATTAGCTATGACATGAGCTGCGCCGCCGAAAGGCTCGACGTACACCTTATGGGCGGGCATTTTATTTATAATGTGATCGGCGTATCGACCTTTGCCACCGAACCAGATTAACGGTGAGCGCGCCATCCCTTAACCCCCGATCAAATTCGGCAGCACAGAGATAGCGAAGAAGAAAAGCCCCACGCATGCCCCGACCAGCCAGATATTTGTTTTATCCCGTTTAGCGATAATGGTATGGTCGCCGATCATTTTCAGATCGTCAGACCGAGCGACAAGCGTCGGGATGTAGTCCGGATGAACCTTCAAAAGCTCGGCCGCCTGCTCGACGGTCATTGCTTCATCCTTCGTGGCCTTCACGTTCCTTTGCAGTTCTACTTGTAATGGCATCATTTTGCTGCACCGCCTAACAATTCCGGATTTTGATGTACGTTGCCGATGATTTCTGTAAAATAAAGAGCATTGTGTTTGTGTAACTCTTGAAGTTTCCCCTGGTGATCTGTTAGCGTTCCACGCTTGATACGAAGGACTCCATGAATTTTTTCTAGCCTGTAGTTGCGGCAAATCTCTTTCATCTTGAAGCCGCTGCCTTCAAAAACAATCTGCATAAATCGTGTGTTTTTTTCGCCCTCGTCAATAAAGGAGAACATAATAACATCGCCCTGATAAATCTCCTTGCCGTTCTTGTCCTTCGTGCCGGAAAATAAATCGCGGCTGATCAACTCGTAACCAAATTCTTCACAAAAGACGGGAGACAGTTTGCGCGCCGGGCGTTCTTCAAGCTGACTGATAAAGTACGTTTTCAATTCGACATTGCCTGTTTCCTTATGTCGGAACACATACCGGATTTTTATGTTATTCATTCCGCATCACCCTCCCATGCAGCAGGAAACTGACCGTTTAAGGCCTTCCTTACCACTCCGAAAGGGTCGTCCTCTTCATCAGTGAATGTAGCAAGCAACCTTCTGAAATTGTCATTCTCTTTTGTAAGCCGCTGTATCTCTTCCTGAGCCTGCCGAAACTGATTGACCGCGATTTCCTGCTGACGCTTGTTTTCCTCGATGATTTCCTGTTGTTTAGCAGACAATTCAGCTTGTTCAAGAAGCCATCCCATTTCCTTTTGCGGAATATACGTAAGCCCTTTTAACCACTCAATTCTCTCTTTCATGCCCGTTCCTCCCCCGCAGGGGAAACCCCTGCTATTTGAATTTGTGGCCGATCTCGTAATCACAACGAGCCAGGCCGCCTTTTATTGTTTGAATGATTGTTTTACCGTGTTCCGGGGCGTCCATTAAGTGGGCTGTCCCTTCAGTACCATCTAAAACGATGATCCGGACTTTCCCCGGCTCGATGCTTTGCTGAATAGTTGTTTCATGATTTTTTATTTCTGTTGGCTTGTTCACTCTGGCCGCCCCCTGTGCTATGATAGAAGTACCAGTTCATATCAGAGCATCGGGGCCACGGCTTCGGTGCTTTTTTACGTTTTACGACGGCAGCCGCATCGTTAAGCCGGCAGATGGCTTTAATTCCTCACGGTAGATGATTGGATGCTTTTCGACGTATGCCGCCAACTGCTCCGGCGTCATTTTCCACTCCTTAACTGGACCAGGCTTGTATGGATCGATTTTTTCTTGCATAGCGATAACCTCCTGAATTGATTTTGGGAATTTCTGAACCTCCAAGCTTTTTGCAATCCGCTCCCATGCGGCTGGCGCATCGTTTGTAATCGGAACAGAGCATCATGCAGGCCATGAGCTTATCTTCTTCCTGCACCCACAACGGCCGATCGTCTGCGATTACCACGTTTTGCAGTGGTCTTCCCCGCCTTTCTTTTGAGTTTTTTCAGCTCGTCCAGCTCAATGAAGCCGAGTGACTTATCTAGAGCCAGCACCTTGAGTGGCGTATCGTAAAGCCGTTCATACAGCTTGCGTTTGATGGCAAATTCCTTTGTTTCTACGCCCTTGATGTCAATGATCTCTATACTGCCATCCAAGTTATGAACCTCAAAGTCTGCAATATATTCAATCTTCCGAAAAGTTTTTCCGTTCTTTTTGAATGCTTCTTGAAGCAGGAACCGCGGCTGCAGCTTGAAATCTTTGATCTGCTTGCTCATCTTGAGCCACTTCAGTTGCTCATAGTATTTGGCTTCGGCCCGGCTATCGAACGTGATGCTATCCATCTGCGTTTTTCTGGCGCCGTACTTATTTGCTGGCATGCGATGCCTCCAAAAGCTCAGGATTTTGGTGAATATTGCCGATGACTTCTAAATCAACATGAGCTACAAATACAGTAGTCAAGCCTCGCTTTATTCGCTTGAATCTAAAACCTGGCACCTCTTTTGTCCAATAGATCCCGTCTGAAGCATGTTCAGCCACTTCTTCCTGCCATAAAACTTCTAATAGCTCATTTGAATTATCACGGTGGTTCCTTACAATGTCTCCGTCATAAATCTCCCGGCCGTTTTTATCCTTTAATCCAGTAAATTGCCCAACTGTTTCCGGCCTCACACTGTAAGCAAATGGAACCCCAGCTTTATTAGAGATATAAGAACCAAGATCAATGCCCATGCTCTTGATTCTTTGTTTAATGATTGATAGGTTCCCGTAATACCATTCTCCGTTTATTCCCATTCCTCGAAACTTAATTTCTCTCATTTCGCCGCCTCCATATCTCTGACTATTTCCTTATCGGCCCGTTCCCGCGTGCCGTCGTTACCTACCGTCAATTTGTTCCCAGTGCTGAATCTGCTTTTCCTTGTACGGCGCTGTGAGGATGATGGCCGGCAGCAGGATAACCGCTTTAAGCACTGTGCATCAGCTCCATTTGTTTGATTTTTTCCTCAAGCACCCGGATCGCCGGGGTAAGGTCCTGGCCGGCCGTTTGCTCTGCGGGCCCGAACAGATACATACCGCCGGATATCGTAACGTTTGTTTTCTCTTTCATAGCAATCTCCTATTCGTATAATGATCGGAGCAATAGATCATTTTCCTGCTTGGCTTTTTTGCTCCTGATTTTTTCATCTGGCATACGAATTGGAAATGTCATTTTCTCAATCCGGCTGCTGATACGCCCTTCAGGATATTTAATGTCTAATTCATCAATGCTCAGATTACTTGTGAAGATGGTCGGTTTCTTATTCTGCAGTCTGTAATCAAGGATGCGTGTGAACGTTTCCTCTACCCAATCGCTGACTTTCTCAACGCCTATATCGTCCAGAATGGCAAGATCAGCCGTTTTAACAGCCTCGATAATGTCCGAGCTTTTCACCTTTGATTCTCCATCAAAGGTTTTTTTGATTTCACCGATTAGATCAGCAGTTGATGAATAAAGAATCTTCATAGGGCTTTCCGGCTTATCATGCATTTTTATGATGGCCTTTAGGATACTTGCAGCAAGCCGCGTTTTCCCGCTGCCCTTCTCATGACTGTGGAAATAAAGTCCTTTTCCTTGCTCGCGCATCATATCGAATTTAAGCACATAGTTTTTTGAGGCCCTTTTGGCATTGGCTGCCCGCTCTTTAGAAATATCCTGATCGTAAACATCAATTTCAAAAGAGTTTAAAGTGACATCCTTAAATTCTTCCGGAAGCCGGGCGCTGAGCAGTTTATTTTCTAGCGCCTTAATGGCTTTACAAGGGCACTCTTTCATAAACTCAGTGTTTTCTTTGTGATCCTTCACCCATATGAGCCCTGAGCCGTCGCATTGTTTATAAATGCAGTTTTCCTCAGAAATCACAGTGAGTGTCTCGTATCTTTCCTGAGAGGCCCTTTTCACGGGCAAGCGCTTCGAGTCTTTCAACTTCTGCGCTAGATGTGGATTGGCTTTCTCCAACTGCTTTAGGGCGGTTGCTAAACTGTTCATGATTTCCTCGTCCTCCCCGGTTCATTAATTTCATAAGTCCCTGCCGCGCTTTATGGTCACTCGTTCCCCGCAGAATACCGAGTGTGTACGCTTCTTTGCGGTCGTCGTATTTCTCAGCATGTTCCCACATAGCGTAATGAAGCTGATCGACGCTGTACTTACTCATTTTTTCTATATGGTTCGCAAGCAACTTCGCGGAAATTTTGCAATGCGAACGTGTAAGCCGGATGCAGTCAAGATATTGAACAAGTATGCCTTTTTTGATGCCTTCCGGAAGCGCGCCCATTTTAATAACCATGTCAGCGAATTTTTCAATTTCTTTTTCGCTCGCCAGATTCATATTTTTTAATTCTGCTGCACTTAATGCGTCCTTTAGTGTGTCTTCGTTGCTGATCTGTTGCGGCATTAAGTGATCAGCGTAATCAGGAATGTTTTTGAATTTACCTTGGTCTTGCATATCCTCACCCTTTTTATGTTCTTGTTCCGAATCCCCGGTATCCACTGGCGGAAATGAATCTGCTTTCTTCCCGTAATTCTTTATGTTTTGAAGCTTCTCATAATCAACAATCGTGATAATAGTTGCTTTGTTCTGCTTCATTCGTCTTGTTTTGATCAATCCTGCTGTCTCAAGTTTGCCGAGAGAGTACCGCATTTTTTTAAGATCAATAGATAGGTCCCTCGCAAGCTCCGCCACATTAATCATTGCTTCACCTGTTTTTAATGATCCAACGGGAGCGAAAACGGCCTCTTCGAGCAAACACATATAAAGAATCTTTTCGCGCCTATTTGCAAACTGCTGGCGGGGCTGAATAACATACCCCATGCCTTGCATTTCCAAGCCGCTCACCTACTTCCTTTCACACAGTGCTGTCATGCCGCTGATGCGGACTAAACGCAAGCCCGGTTCATTTGTTCGGATATAACCCTGAACATAATCACGGAACAGTTGCGCCCGGTTAGGCGCCCCTTCTGTCATCCACTTGTAACAGAAGGGTATGCTAACCTCAATCAAATGGCAGGTCATTTTCGCTAATGTCTACAGGCTTACCGTCAAAGGGATCGACATCCTGCGCGCTCGGCTTTTCTTCTGACACTTCGGCATCAATGATTTCCGGCTCTGCCATTTCGTCAGTAATGTCAATTCGCTCACGTTCCTCGTTATCCTCGATGACTGCCTTTTGCATTTCAATGGAGAGAATCCCCCATTTACTAAGCATGGATTTAAGAACGGTTTTAAGCGCCATTGCATCCCAGTCCTTGCCCCAGCCAAAGTCCGACTTACTAAACTTCTTTTTGTGTTTCTCTACTTGCGCCTTTGTCCAATACACTGTTTTCCGAAAACCGTTTAAAAGCTCAAAGTAAGCAGCGTAGCCAATAACCGCATCTGATTCCCGTTTTTCAAAATCAATCTCTATTTCCTCGGTTAGTGGGTTCCACTTTTGCAATTCTCCTTTATGGACAGGTATGCAATTGATAGATTTATATTGACCTGTCCGCAAAGCAAGCTGAATGTATCCTTTGTAACCAAGCTGAAATTGTGCGCGGCCTTTATACGGAACGATCCAGGCATAACCCAAGTTCTTATCCACTGGCAGATCAAGCGTTGCCGCCACCATAGCCGATGAAATTACACTCATAGGTTCTGCCTTTTGAAGAGTGTTTTCACTGTTGTACAGACTCAAAATTGATGCTGTGAATTGAGACGCTCTTTTCCCCAGAACTTCTTCAAATCGGTTCATGACTGCCGGAGAAGAAAGCAGGCCCTTCATTGTTGTTCCCTGCGGCTGTCCTGGCGCGTTATTTTGTTTTTGAATGTTATTTTTAAGCGATTCATTTGTAGCCATATTTAGCTAACCTCCTTAATTCCAAAGCGTCTATATTGCACTTCTTTTGTGACTTTCTCATATACATCTGGAAACTGCTCTTTCAGTTTATTGGTGTCGATCCGGTTAGATACAACCGGTTTCCAACTAGCTTGATAGTTTCCAATGAATCCGTATTCCGCTTCCTTCATTTCGTGTTTGATTTGGTTTTCTAATTCTTTCGCCTGCAATTGCAATTCAGCGATACTTTCCTTTAATTGCAAATACTGCTTTATCCGTTCACGGTTTACCGCGGTAAGATCAATAACCTTGTTGCTTTCCGTTTCCGCATACCGTTTTTTCAGATATTCTTCTGCTGCGCTTGAGCCGTCCAACGCAGGAGCAACCCCACCCAATACCGCAGCATTCCAAAACTCGACTTCAGCAGTGAATATCATTTCGATTAATTCATCGTCCCGCTCAATTTCTTTCCAGACGAATTTATTGCCACCGATCAGAACAGCAAAGTATGCTTTTTTATACTCGGGACCAAGCACGCCAAGATAGTGCTGGACCTGAACAATATAGTCAGCAGGGATCTCGTCATTCTCCCATTCTTTCAAGTTGTATTCCGATGTGGTCTTACATTCCAGAATGGCCTTTTCTCCAACGATCATTCGGTCAACATTCGCCAAAATGAAATCATATTCAGGATGCTTGAGCATGGACTTTTTACGCCTAACCTTTTTTCCGCTCCGTACTTCGAATTCTTTTGCGACAATGTCCTCAAGGATTGAGCCGAAGTAAGCCGCCTCGCTGGCTGACTCACTGACCGGAACTTGTCCCGTTTTGTCCAGCCATAATTCGAATGCGGTTCTCCATTTGTTTAACCCCAGGATTACGGAGGCATCAGAACCACCGATGCCCTTCCGTCTTTCCATTAGCCATTCTTCACGGCTCATATCTGCAGTTTTTGCAAATATCTCAGCCTGCATCAGAGCAGCCCCACCCTTCTCTTGTATGCTTCCGCACCAAGCTGCTGCCATTGTCGGTATGCGTCCATTGATGGGAAAGAAAATACGGGTTTGCCTTTACTGAACATGATCGAGCCGCCGACTTGTCTCAAACGCTTCTGATCGTCCGCTCGGTCACTGAAAGATGCTGTTACTGGTTTAGGCATCGTATCTTCCCTCCTTTTTTTCCTCATAGAAGTTATTGGCTCTGTATACGAATCCCTCTGAATCTTCCTGCCCCCACGCGTCGTTTGCAGGTTTGATTTGAACACGCGTTCCGCAGTTATCACATGGTGTAAAACGGAATCCTTGGGGGACGTGTTTTGTTTCACTTAATCCACATGAAGGGCATGAAAATCTTGTTTTCCACTTTTCACGCTCCCCCTTTTCGTTTGTAGGGAAAACAATTGGCGTCGCCAAACGGCGTTCACTGTTCAACAATTGAACCTGTCTTGGTCTTGAATTGATTTTTTCGGCAGGTTCAGCTTTTTCAGCAAGCCGATTTGTCACTGTTTTTGTTGCCTCTCTCGCATCTGCCGCGCCTGCCTTATCGGTGTTCTTTTCTATGTCATCCTTTTGAGAGTTAGCAGTAATAGGCTTTGCTGTTTGACGGGCTGGCGTAGATATTTGTTCAGGACGGATGCCGCCAGCCATTTTATCGGCATTCATGTAAGTGATAATTTGATGGATAATTGAGCCTGCTTCCTGAGCTGTTAAACTGTCAGCTTCAAAATTCGCTTTTTTACCGATGTTGTTTTCTAGATTTAATTTGATCATTGTTATTTCCCCCGATTTCTAATTGTTTTTAGACAGGCAATTTGATATAATTAAAAGAACATTTCTTTACCAAAAGACCTTTTGAAGTCCACTTTGCCGAGTGGGCTTTTTTATTGTGCTGAATGAAATTTAAATCCAAGTTGCTCCTTCAAGTAGCGTTTGAGATTGTCTTGTAGAATTATCTCGCCGCAGTCGATTACATAATTATCTGCTGACGTTACTTCGTCCCCGAAAAAGTCCTTTTTTGTTTCCGGTTCAGTCGCCTTGTCATGCCAGTTGTTCAGAACCATCGGATTTTCAATATGCTGCATCAACCAAAAACCTCCTTTGAAATTCCTGAGCAGTTGCAGGACTCATATACTTAACTGGTTGTACCATCCGAAGAAACTCTCTTTTTTCGGCCTTATAATCTTCCAGTCTCGCGCTTGCTTGCTGCATCCTTGTATATGCTGCATCTGCTTGTTTAAAGTCACCGCTTATTAAAGATTTGCTGAGAATTTTCGAATATTCTTCAATCACTATCATTTCTAATTTGGCCGCGTTACGCCTCTTCACCAGCACTTTGTCATCAATCACACCAGCACCGCCTGCCTTCCCTCTTGTTTTGCCATTGCAACCTGACTCATGAGCGCCTTACGCGTCCACCTGTCGGCCAGGTCCTTCATGTTCAAACCATGACTGCGGACCAGTGAATATATCAACGTTTTGTTCGCCGGGATCAGATCGAAAATCTGCTTAATATCAGCCATTGGCAGTTCTTCCGACTGTCGGCCCGGCCTATCGTTCGCCAGCCAGCGCGATAACTGCCGTGTTGCTTGCAATGCTTCTTCAAGCTGATGGATCATGTTAATTACCGCCGCGCTTGCACTCTCGTTAAGAGCTGGATCAATTGGCGCCGCCGCTGTCGGATGCAGTTTGAAGAGGTAATGTACGAGATCAATATGTTCGTATGCGCCGCACGCTTCAAACCACTTGATGCATAATTCCGGAGTAAGCTTGCTGAATCCATTTTCAACGTCCGAAACATACCGCTGATCCTTCCCACCTATCAAATTACCGATCTGGTATTGTGCAAGCCCTGCCGCTTTGCGAACACTACGCATGATCCGGGGTAGATTATGCAAATTGTATGGGTTGTTCTCCATATGTTTGCCTCCTGATATATCCAGTTGTTCACTGGTAAAATTTAATTAATGAAGGAACTCGAAAGGCTTTAGGAAACCTTCCGAGGAATCCAATTTTCTATATATTTGATTGCGGATAACAGCTCCCGGCGCTTTATGTCTTTGTAGCTTGCAACGCCGAACCGGTCTTTTATCTCACGGTGTATTTCTCTGAAAAGCCTGGCCGCTTCTTCCTTACCTTCCGTGATGCTATAAACCCGGCGCGCGACTACTTTTTGAAACCGGCGCTGTTCTCCGGAATCCAGGGTGATTTGCTCGTCCACTTTTTGACTGAGCTCACCGATCTGTTTTTCATGATGGAACAACACTTTTTGCATTTTTTGCTGTTGTTCTGCTGTACTTAAAGTGAGTTTTAGCGATTCGATTCGCTGTTCTTCATCGGATAATACTCTCGGGCCGCCGTACTGGCCTGTTTTGCGTAATGTTGGTAACAAGTCATCAAACACCCATGATTCGAACTGAGTTGCGGCGGGAAGCCTTGATTTTACGATCAGCCGATACAAATTTCCTTCGTTGATAAATTTTTTCTGTTGTGTCCGATCCATTGAATCGGTGACCTCGTGAAACGCGACCCCACTTACCAAGCAATGTTTTGATATGGCGTCATGTGGATTTGCGTAGCCGAGTGCCTCAGCAGCTTCAGTTGCGCCGAAATAGTCTTTGTTGTTAATTTGAATGATTGGCAGCTCTCCAAACTGCTTATGGGAGAAGTTTTGCAGTTGATTCATGTTGTTGTGGCCTCCTTTGCTTGTCCACCAAAAAAAGGTGAAGCAGAAAATTTTAAGCGTTTAACTTCAGGTCTTTTTTTGAAGTGAAATACGGTTCCAGAGCTTTACGGAAGCATTCTTCTCTGTCCATTGTTCCGTAATACTCTTTGCCGATTTTGATGTTCGTTGTTTTAGTCTTTGTTTGTTTAGCCATTGCGCTCACCTCACGACAGTGTATTCATGTTGGACAGATGGACTACCCAAGGAATTAAGCTGATTCCTGAGAACCCTTATGTTTCATATCGTTACCTTCATCTTCAAAAAAAAACGTCCAAGGTAAATCTAGAATTACGCCGATTCTTTTTGAAACGGGGACACTCGGCTTTCTGCTACCGTTCTCGATCATTGTGTAATAAGCACGTTCGATTTTTGCTGCTGTAGCGACATCCTGCTGTGTATACCCCTTTTCTAAGCGTTGATGTTTCAACCATTCTCTCAAGTTTTATCACCTCCAAAAACAAAATGTAACGTTTCGTTACTTACATAATAGTATCATATCGTTACATTGTCAACATAAAATATCAAAAAAAGCGCAAAAAAGTTTCTATTCGTTACATACACTTATATGTAACTAATTGTTACGTTAAAATGATAAACAAAGTAACTTTTAATAAAGGCAGGTGTATATCATTGTTTAAAGACAACTTGAAGCAGGCCAGAAAAGAAAGGAAATTCACACAGCAGTATATGGCCGATAAGCTTGGCATAACTCGTCCTGCCTATACTGCATATGAATTAGGCAGCCGAGAGCCAGATCATAAAACCTTAATAGCCATATCGAATATATTAGATGTTTCAACTGATTATCTTTTAAAAGGGGTAACTGAAGAAAAGCGAGAAAAAATCTTTAATGACGAAGCGCTAAAAATTTTAGAGAACCCTGACACATTAATTGCCGCTGCTGATGGTAAGATCACTGATTCTATCCTAAAGGCAGCACAGAAGATAATTGCGCAGCAATTAGAGGCAGGCCGCAAACCGGGGGATATTCGCAACAACAAATATAAGCCGGACAAGCCAACTGATGAAAGTTGATTTTTTTTAGTCTGTAGTGACACAAATAATTACATAATTTCATCACCTTGATAAACCGATCTTTTGTTTATCAAAAAACGACGTCTTTGTTATTTTAGTTATCTTTAGTTATTTAGTTATCTAATAGAAGAAACCCAACAAAAACGAATGGAAACTAATGTAAGTCAATCCGTATCCCAATGTTAAATATTACAAGTGGATAAACCTACGTTTATCAAGGGTTCGCGAAATATCCCGTATCCCAATCGTGTTCCTCCCGTGTCCCAATGGTATACCAGAGTAGTACCAAAAAAATCAGAGGAAAATACGGTGTTAAATCGCATTAAAAAGCGCTTATATAGAGAGAAAATTGCCGCTTTTATACAGAGAAGACAATAAAAAATTCCGGCTTCTGCCGATATAAATAAAGTGTATTCATTTCTACAAAAAAGGGGAAAATTGCTTTGAAAAAATGGTTGTTAGGTATTGGGGCGTTAACATTAAGTTTTTCTTTAGCTGCATGCAATTCTGACTCAACATCTTCTAAAAGGGATGACTCTTCGAACAAAACAAAGTCACTTTCCTTAGAAGACCAGTTAAAAAAAGATGCAAAGCCATATGATTACGCTCAAGTTAATAGCGCTGGAATAAAAAAGGGCACCAAAATTGTTATTGAAGGTGACGTAACATATGCAGATAACGTGGATGATGACGGGAAGACAGTTTCGAAAAATGTAGCGTTCACTGTGAGCAAAAACAGTGATGGTTCAGAGGCTTACACTGTCAGCAATAAAAGCTCTGACAAATTCAAACTGCAAGATACTGTTAAAATCTATGGTACATACGAGGGGCGTGAATCAGGCACCTCCATGCCTAAAGTCAAAGCCGTTGTAGTGGAAAAAGTCGATAAGAAAAAAGAGCAAGCAAAAAAAGACGCTGCAATTAAAGACAAATTCCAAAAAACAGGCGAAGGCGATATTGAAGGATTAGGACATGTAAAGACTATTGGCATCGGGTATAGCGATGAAGTAGGTATTGACGGAAAAGACACACCACTGAAGCCTGTTAAAATGGGTGATATGAAACTGTATATCGAAAGCGTCAGAGTCTTGGAGATTACGCCAACGGAAGACGCCAAGTCCCTTTATTTTAATGATCAAGACAAGGTACGATCAGTTGTAATGGAACTGAAGGCCGAAAACACTTCTTCAAAGGATATTACATTCGATCCGAATCAATCTGTCATTGTAACAAATACAGGCGAACAAGTCGAAACTGATATGGGCTTAATGGGCGAAGTAGGCGGAGACTTTTTAGGAAAAGTAAAGAAAGAAGATCAGACATGGTGGGTTTTAAAGGATAATTCAAAGGATATCAAAAATATAAAAATGATTATTCCAGCTCCGACCGATTCCAAAACATTTGATGAGCTCGGAACAGAAAAAAGGATCGATTTCAACATTCTTAGTTTTGAGGATGCGAAGAAAAAGGACGAAAAATAACAATTGCCCTCTTGCGGGGGCATTTCTTTTTCACTTAAAATAGAACATATGTTTGATCCATAATTTTCAATAGGCTATTGGACACATTTACCATAGGAAGATTGTACACATTTTAATTTCCACATATTTAAGGGGGCGTTCACCTTGGTATACACAAAAAGTCATCTGGAAGATTGGATTGAAAGGCTATATAGAGAAATAAACATTCTCCATCCATGTGACATTAATTTTGATCATATCGCTCATGCGCTGGATATTTTAATCGTATACAATCCGGTAACCAGTTTTGCGCTGCGCTTTAAGGGAATGTTCACCATTTCTTTAGATTCCCGAAAGTCCAGAAAAGAACAATGGCTCGATTTTTCTCATGAGGTTTGCCACGAGTTCAGACATGAAAATAATGATAAGATCATGCCGATTTATTGGAAAGAATACTTAGAGTGTCAGGCGAATTATTTTGCATATCATTTCTGCATCCCAACATTTATGCTCCGGCAAATTGAAATCCCTCATAATCAATACTTCGCGGCGCAGGTCATTGCCGACATATTCAAAGTGCCTGAATCATTTGCATATCTCCGCTTAAATATGTACTTAAACAAAGCCAGGCTGATCATATAAAAAGAGCCTTTTCAGGCTCTTTGTTTGCAACAGGTATGCATCTCATTTGAAATGTGATTCCGTACAGTTTTTTCACTGATAAATAGCTCGCTTGCAATTTCCTTTGTTGTCTTGTCTTGAACGAGCAATTCGAATACTTCTCTTTCTCTTTTGGTCAGCAGCGGCTTTGATTGAAAATCTTTCTCCTTCAAGTATTGTAACCCTCCTTGCTAAGGTGAGAGCGAATCTGAAACGAATGGGTTTATATAGTCAAGATATCATATGTAAAGGACGCTTCGGAGGTGACGTCTCTTAGAGAAATAGTTATCCGTTCAGGCGAGCAGAATGCCTTTCTCCCGCTCCGTCCAGCTGACCGCTTTGCCGCTTTTCTTCGACACTTGAACCATAACGACGGAACCTGTAAAGCACGGCAGGCCCGACTCATTTTCTCCAAGGTAATGAAGGGTGACGGACGCATTTCCGGCAGCGCTTGCTTTCACATAAATCCGCAGATTTTCATACGGCATCACCTGACGCATATAGTCGCACTGCTGGCTTGCGACGACCGTCATCGTTTCCGAGTTTTGCGCCGTTATGCCTCGCTGTTTAAAATAAGCGATCCGTGCTTCTTCAAAATAGATGAAAGGGGTTACATTATTCATATGGCCGAACATATCCGTTTCTGAAAAACGAACCGATACTTCAGTAAAGAAAGAAAACGACTGTCTCCATTCTTCAAACGGGATATCAATATATTGCGGTTGTTTCATCATCTTCAGCTCCTTATAAAAAAACCTCTCCCGTGCGGAAGAGGCTCTTTTTCTCTTTCTTATACTCTGTCGCTTCCGAAGAAATTACGGAATGCTTGTAAATTGGTATCTCTGTTCAAAGCGGCGATTGAAGTCGTAAGCGGAATGCCTTTCGGGCAGGATTGCACACAGTTTTGTGAATTCCCGCAATCTCCAAGGCCGCCGTCTGTCATTAACGCTTCTAAACGTTCTGCTTTGTTCATCGCGCCCGTCGGATGGGCGTTAAACAGACGCACTTGCGACATCGGGGCAGGCCCCATGAATTTCGACTTGCTGTTGACGTTCGGGCAGGCTTCGAGGCAGACGCCGCATGTCATGCATTTAGACAATTCATATGCCCACTGGCGGCGTTTTTCCGGCATTCTCGGCCCCGGCCCCAAATCGTAAGTTCCGTCAATCGGCACCCATGCTTTCACTTTTTTCAGTGAATCAAACATTCTGCTGCGGTCAACCTGAAGGTCACGGACAACCGGGAATGTTTTCATCGGCTTCAGACGGATCGGCTGTTCCAGCTTATCAATCAGCGCCGTACATGACTGGCGCGGTCTCCCGTTGATGACCATGGAGCAGGCGCCGCATACTTCTTCAAGACAGTTCATGTCCCATGCGACCGGAGTGGTTTTCTCTCCTTTTGCATTCACGGGATTTCTGCGGATTTCCATCAGGGCAGAAATCACGTTCAGATTCGGGCGGTAATTGATTTCGAATTCTTCATCGTATGGCGCGCTTTCGGGCGTATCCTGACGTGTAATGATAAACCGTATCTTTTTCTCACTCATGATTATTTCGCCACCTTCTTCTTCGAGTAGTCGCGTTTACGGGGCGCAATCAGTGATACATCGACATCCTGATATTCAAATTCCGGAGCTTCAAACGGACCGGCATGTTTAGCCATCGTCGTTTTGAGCCACTCATCGTCATTTCTTTCAGGGAAATCCGGTTTATAGTGCGCTCCCCGGCTTTCATTTCGGTTATATGCGCCGAGCGTGATGACTCTGGCAAGCTGAAGCATATTGGAGAACTGGCGGGTGAACATCGCCCCTTGGTTGCTCCATTTTGTCGTATCGTTGATATTGATTTTCTTAAAGCGTTCCATCAGCTCTTGGATCTTGTCATCCGTTTTCAAAAGCTTGTCGTTGTGGCGGACCACCGTGACGTTGGCCGTCATCCACTCTCCGAGCTCACGGTGAAGCACGTAGGCATTTTCGTCGCCGTCCATCTTCATAATATCGGCCCATTTTTCTTCTTCTTTTTTCACATAGGAATCAAATAATGAAGAAGACAGGTCTTCCGCTGATGTTTCAAGTCCGGAAACATATTTCACCGCATTCGGTCCGGCCACCATTCCTCCGTAGATGGCGGAAAGCAGAGAGTTCGCCCCTAAACGGTTTCCTCCGTGCATTGAATAATCACATTCACCCGCTGCGAACAGTCCGCGGATGCTTGTCATCTGATCATAATCAACCCACAGTCCGCCCATTGAATAGTGAACGGCAGGGAAAATTTTCATCGGAAGCTTGCGCGGGTCATCGCCCATGAATTTTTCATAGATTTCGATAATGCCGCCAAGCTTAACGTCAAGCTCTTTCGGATCTTTGTGCGACAGATCGAGATACACCATGTTTTCTCCGTTGATGCCGAGTTTCTGATTCACACACACGTCAAAGATTTCACGTGTCGCAATATCCCGCGGTACGAGGTTTCCGTAAGCCGGATATTTTTCCTCAAGGAAGTACCAAGGTTTTCCGTCTTTGTACGTCCAGACTCTTCCGCCCTCGCCGCGTGCCGATTCACTCATCAGACGCAGTTTATCGTCCCCCGGGATTGCTGTCGGGTGAATTTGGATAAATTCGCCGTTTGCATAATAAGCGCCCTGCTGATAAACGATTGATGCGGCAGATCCCGTGTTGATCATGCTGTTTGTTGATTTTCCGAATACGATTCCGGGTCCTCCCGTCGCCATAATAACGGCGTCAGAACGGAATGACTCGATTTGCATATTGGTCAGATTTTGGGCTACGATACCGCGGCACGTGCGCTCATCGTCAAGAACGGCGCCGAGGAATTCCCAGCCTTCGTATTTTGTGACGAGACCCGCCACTTCATATCTGCGCACCTGCTCGTCCAGTGCGTAAAGAAGCTGCTGACCCGTCGTCGCTCCCGCGTATGCGGTTCTGTGATGCTGTGTACCCCCGAAACGGCGGAAGTCCAAAAGCCCTTCCGGCGTTCTGTTAAACATAACCCCCATGCGGTCCAATAAGTGGATAATGGACGGCGCCGCTTCACACATCGCTTTTACAGGAGGCTGGTTTGCCAAAAAGTCGCCTCCGTATACCGTGTCATCAAAATGCTCAAACGGAGAGTCTCCTTCCCCTTTTGTGTTGACAGCTCCGTTTATCCCGCCCTGCGCGCAGACCGAGTGAGAGCGTTTGACCGGAACGATGGAAAACAATTTAACGGCCGTGCCTGATTCCGCTGCTTTAATTGTCGCCATGAGGCCGGCAAGACCCCCGCCGACTACGATAATGCTTGATTGACTCATGATAGCCCCTCTCCCTCTAGTAATCTAGTTCTCTTACACAAACGCAAAAATCGCTTTTAAACCTACGTATGAAAGCGCTAAAAATATAATCAGCGTCACGTAAGTCGAAATTCTTTGAGAACGCGGCGTGACCGTGATCCCCCATGTGACCGCAAAAGACCATAAGCCGTTTGAAAAGTGAAAAATGACCGATAAAACGCCTACAATGTAAAAGCCGAGCATAAACGGCGAGCTCAGAATATTCGCCATCATATCGAAGTTGACTTCAGCGCCCATCTGCGCGGCAATCCGCGTCTGCCACACATGCCAGCTGACGAAAATAAGGGTGAGAATACCAGTGACACGCTGAAGCACAAACATCCAGTTTCTGAAATAACTGTAGTGGCCAGCGTTGTTTTTCGCAGTAAATGCTATGTACACACCGTAAACCGCATGATAAATTAAAGGTAAGAAAATAATAAAAATTTCTAACGCATACCTGAACGGCAGACTGTCCATAAAGCCGGCCGCCTTGTTAAACGCATCCGCTCCCCTTGCGGCAAATTGGTTGACGACTAAATGCTGGATCAAAAAGATGCCGACCGGAATAACACCGAGCAAGGAATGCAATCTTCGAAAATAAAACTCTCTGTTCCCAGACATTACTTTACCCCCTGTTTGATTTAAGTGCGAAATGTACTAAAATCTCTGCCCCCACTTCGTTTCAATTGTAAGCACTTTATTAAAATTTATTGACAATTTCATTTTACTCCTCCCTCAAAAGGGCGTCAAGAAAACGTGTACATAAATTATAATTTTCGGAATTGATTATCTGGAGGGAAAATTTTATTTTCCTGCGATATCTTTCTCACATTTTTTCGCTTGTTTTATAGGATCATCCTGTAATCCTCCCCCCTGTTTAAGCTATAATAAACGAAGGAGAGAGGGGAATACATAATATGAAGAATAATTATGAAGCAGCTTTAGAACCTTTAACTGAACTCGACGTCAGCGCATACGGCTACGAATTAATCCGGGAAATCGTGCTTCCGGATATCCTCGGCCCGGAACATTCATCGATGATGTATTGGGCGGGAAAACGCCTCGCCCGCAAATTTCCTCTTCAATCGTGGGAAGAAATCCCCGCCTTTTTTGAAAAAGCCGGCTGGGGAACTTTGACAAACGCAGGATCAAAAAAACAAGAACTGGAATTTGAACTGGAAGGACCGCTCGTATCCAGCAGGCTCAAACATCAGAAAGAGCCTTGTTTTCAGCTTGAAGCCGGTTTTATAGCCGAACAGATTCAATTGATGAACGATCAGATTGCAGAATCTTATGAACAGGTAAAAAAGAGAGCGGATAAAGTCGTCCTGACCGTAAAATGGGATATGAAGGACCCTGTATAATTGAAAAAAGGCGGTGACTCCAAGTCCCGCCTTTTTGCCTGCCCGTTTATACGGCAGACGGCTGTTTAGAAAGCTCAAACGCATCATGAAGCGCTTCGACCGCTTTCACCATATCATTTTCGCTGACAACCGCTGATACTTTTATTTCAGATGTGCTCACCATTTTGACTTGTACATTTTTTTCCGCCAGTACGGCAAACATGTCCGCGGCGACGCCGGGATTTGAAACCATGCCCGACCCGACAATAGAGACTTTCGCCAGTTTTCTTTCGGTTTCAATTTTTTCATAGTCAAGCGCGTTTTTATATTCTTCAAGCACGGCGACCGTTTGCGCGGCATCTTCCGTTTTCACTGAGAAAGAAATATCCGCTTCCCCATCGTCCGACTGTGTCTGAATAATAATGTCAACGTTGATGTTTCGTTTTGCCAGCGCGGTGAAGATTGTTGAAAGTGTTGTCAGTCCGCTTGCAAGACCCGTAACGGACACCCTTGTGATCTGGTCTTCAAATGCAATTCCTCTGACGATTAAATTCTGCTCCATTGATGATTCCTCCTCAATTAATGTTCCCGCTTCATGCTCTGTGCTTGACCGCACTTCCAAAGGCACTTGGTAGTTTTTCGCGAACTCAACCGCCCGCGGGTGAAGAACACCCGCTCCTAGATTTGCAAGCTCCAGCATTTCATCATAAGAAATTCCCGCCAGTTTTCTCGCTGACCGGACATACCGCGGATCTGTCGTAAATACGCCCGGAACATCTGTATAAATGTCGCATTTATCCGCTTCCAGCGCTGCTGCAAGAGCGACCGCCGTCGTATCGGAACCGCCCCGTCCGAGCGTCGTGATGCCGCCGTCTTCCGTTACACCCTGAAAACCGGCAACGACTGTGATTTTGCCTTCTGCAAGCTGCGAACGAATCGCCGTAATATCAATATCCGTAATTCTCGCATTACCGTGAACGGCTTCCGTGCGGACACCCGCCTGCCAGCCCGTATAAGAGACGGCGCCATATCCTTTTTCCTGAAGCGCCATGGACAAAAGGGAAATCGTGACCTGCTCTCCCGTTGACAAAAGCATATCCATCTCGCGTCTGCTTGGTTCAGATGTGATTTCAGCCGCGAGGTTAACGAGCGCGTCGGTTGATTTTCCCATTGCCGAAACGACGACTACGATATCATGGCCTTTTTGCTTTTCAGCAATGGCGCGATTTGCAGCATTTTGAATTTTTTCGGCAGAGCCGACGGAAGTGCCTCCGAATTTTTGTACGATAAGACCCATACTAGACCACCCTTTACATTTTGGTTCGTGCGGGTGAGGAGAAAAGAGCGTTTTGTCCACAATAAAAAAAGCAATGAGAGGAATAGCTCTCATTGCTTTTTCATATCATTACGATTGATTATGAACAACGAGATAGCCCTCCAAGAAAATGAATTCTTGACAGCCTTACATTTATTTAATGCAAGGCCAGCGAATCACACCGATGGGATGTGATACACTTCGGCGACGCTCCCCTTTCAGCCTTTTTCGCAGAATCCATCATTCTCCAAAGGCTTACTATTGAAGTTCGCACCTCTATCTTCACCATATAACACGATCTTATGAAATTAGTTCACATTCTAGCAGATTTTTCAGAAAAGCACAATACTATTTTTTCAATTTTTCAAACAGCAGCTGGGCCGCCGCGGCCGGCACACCGGCTTTTTTGATATCGTCAAGGCTTGCTTCCTTCATCTTTTTGACAGATCCGAAATGTTTTAAGAGCATTTTTTTGCGTTTTTCGCCGATTCCGGGGATATCATCCAGAACGGATTGAAAGACGCTTTTTCCCCGGATCTGTCTGTGAAAGCTGATCGCAAAACGGTGAACTTCGTCCTGAATACGCTGAAGCAGGTAAAACTCTTGGCTGTTCCGCTCCAGAAACACCGGTTCAAGCGGGTCGCCGATCAAAAGGTTCGATGTTCGGTGTTTATCATCTTTCGCCAATCCCGCTACCGGGACATCAAGGCCGAGCTCATTCTCGAGCACGTCGCGCGCCGCGTTAATCTGCCCTTTTCCGCCGTCAATGATGATTAAATCCGGCAGCGGAAGATTTTCGCGGAGCACCCTCGTGTACCTTCTTCTGACGACTTCCCTCATTGAGCCGTAATCATCCGGCCCTGTTACGGTTTTAATTTTATATTTGCGGTATTCCTTTTTATTCGGTTTTCCGTCAATAAAGACAATCATGGCCGATACGGGGTTTGTGCCTTGAATATTGGAGTTGTCAAACGCTTCAATCCGATGCGGCGTGTAAATATTCAGCGCTTCGCCGAGCCGTTCGGCTGCACCGATCGACCGTTCCTCATCCCGCTCGATTAACGAGAATTTTTCCCGCAGAGCAATTTTCGCATTTTTGTGCGCAAGCAAAAGCAGCTCTTTTTTCGGGCCTTTTTTCGGCTGATGCACGGCGGTTTCCAACAGCTCGCTGATCATGTCCCTGTCAACGCTGTCAGGCACCAGAATTTCCTTAGGCAGAAAGTGATTGTTTTTGGAATAGAACTGGCCGATGAAGGTCAGGAATTCTTCATCCGCTTCCTGATACATCGGAAACATGCTGACGTCGCGTTCGATCAGTTTTCCTTGGCGAATGAAAAAGACTTGGACGCACATCCAGCCTTTATCGTAGGCATATGCAAACACATCGCGGTCCAGAAGGTCATTCATGGTCATTTTTTGCTTCTCCATCGTCGATTCGATGTGAACAAGCTGGTCGCGGAATTCTTTAGCCCGTTCAAATTCAAGCTTTTCCGCCGCTTCTGCCATTTTCGCTTCGAGCTCTTTTTTGATTTCGTTATGCCCTCCCTTTAAAAAACGGGTGATGTCTTCAACAATCTCGCGGTTTGTCTCCTCAGATATATCCTTTACACATGGGGCGAGGCATTGTCCGAGATGATAATAAAGACAGACGCGGTCCGGAAGCTTTGAGCATTTCCTGAGCGGGTAAAGGCGGTCCAACAGTTTTTTCGTTTCCCGCGCCGCCTGCACATTCGGATACGGGCCGAAATAGCGTCCTTTGTCTTTTTTGACATTCCGGGTGACAATCAGCCGCGGATGGCGTTCATGGGTGATTTTAATAAAGGGATAGGTTTTATCATCTTTCAGCATGACATTGTATTTCGGATCGTATTTTTTAATCAGATTCATTTCCAAAATAAGCGCTTCAAGATTGGAGGAAGTCACGATATATTCAAAGTCCTCAATCTCCGTCACAAGCCGTTGGGTTTTTGCGTCGTGAGAACCGGTGAAATAAGATCGCACCCTGTTTTTCAAGACTTTCGCTTTCCCCACGTAGATGACTGTTTTTTGACGGTCTTTCATTAAATAACAGCCCGGCTGATCGGGAAGGAGGGCCAGCTTTTCTTTCAGTTGTTTATTCATACGTTACCCTTCCTTACATTCATTTCTCGTGTCCATTCAGTGTATCACGAACATTTGTTTTTCTCCATTTTCAGCTTTTGGAAGATCAAAAAAGGCGATTCCCTTTCAAAGGAATCGCCCTGCCGTAACGGAAGCTTTCGGCTTACAGATGTTTGTTTACAAGCTCTTCAAGAGCTTCTTTCGGTTTGAAACCGACAGATGTTTCAACGACTTCTCCGTCTTTTAACACGAGAAGTGTCGGGATGCTCATGACGCCGTATTTACCGGCAGTTTCTTGGTTTTCATCCACGTCGATTTTGACGATTTTCAGTTTGTCTCCCATTTCTTGATCAAGCTCTTCAAGAACGGGCGCGATCATTTTACAAGGTCCGCACCAAGGAGCCCAGAAATCAGCCAATACGACACCTTCACTTGTTTCAGCTGAGAACGATTGATCAGTTGCTTTTACGATAGCCATTTTGTTATTCCTCCAATTGTCAAATGATGATTTTTAGTATAGCATCTCCCATTCGTTCATGCTAATTTAATGCTTATATTATTTTCTCCCGATCCCGCCGGAAATAATCTTATTTATACAGTGTATTATAACCGGGCGGCGGGCGTTCAAAACTTAAGATGGACCCGCAGGCAGCGTGATTAATACAATCGCCATCGGAGGAAGCTCCGCCTCAAGTTTTCCGCTCTTTTGAGTAAACCCGGAAAACGGCTTCGGTTTGACGTTTTCCGGACTGCTGAATGTATTATGGGCATTCATTTTTTCCGCGTGCAGAATCGTTCCCGAAGGCTTCCCTGTCTTTTTCATGCCCCGCAGTTCAATCTTCACATCAGCTTTTTGCAGATGATCGATATTGCAAATGCTGATATGTATGTCTCCGTTTTGCTGTTTGGACGCTGAAATGCTGACTTGCGGGAGCCGGCCGTCATTCCATTCGTACCCGGCTGCTTTTGTTTCTGTCGCCAAAAAAGAAGCGTCCTGATGCACTTTAAACATATCAAACACATGATACGTCGGCGTCAACAGCATTTCTTTCCCTTTTGTCAGGATCATTGCCTGAAGCACGTTGACGGTTTGCGCGATATTGGCCATCTGTACGCGGTCTGCGTGCTGATGAAAAATATGAAAATGCGTGGCGGCGACAAGGGCGTCGCGGATCGTATTCTGCTGATACAGAAAGCCCGGATTCGTGCCCGGCTCAGGATCAAGCCACGTGCCCCATTCATCAATGATCAGCCCGACTCTTTTTTCGGGATCGTACTGATCCATGATGGCACTGTGCCTTGTGATCAATTCATCCATATGCGCCGCTTTTTTCATCGTGGTGAACCATTCATCTTCCGTAAACTCCGTCGCTGATCCTTTCCCCTTCCAGAAGTCGCCCGGTATTGTGTAATAATGCAGGCTCAGCCCGTCCATGAGATCAGCGGCTTTTTTCATTAAAGTTTCAGTCCAGCGGTAATCGTCGACATTCGCGCCGCCGGCAATTTTATAGATTTCATTGCCGCTGTAATTACGGACATAGGTTTGAAAGTTTCTGTAAAGGTCGGCATAATAGTCAGGATGCATGTTTCCGCCGCAGCCCCAGTTCTCATTTCCTATTCCGAAATATTTCAGCTTCCACGGTTTTTCCCGCCCGTTTTCTTTTCTCCAGTCGGACATCGGCGTGCCCGCTTCAAACGTCATGTATTCAATCCAATCAGCCATTTCTTTAACCGTTCCGCTGCCGACGTTTCCGGCGATGTACGGTTCGCAGCCGAGCAGTTCACAAAGCATCATAAACTCGTGCGTGCCGAATTCATTGGAATCAATCGTCCCGCCCCAATGGGTATTCAGCATGGTTTTGCGTTTCCCTACGCCGTTTGCCCAATGGTATTCATCAGCAAAACAGCCGCCCGGCCATCTGAGGACGGGAATCTGAAGCTGTTTGAGGGCGGCGGCAACATCCGTCCTGACCCCGCCGGTATTCGGAATATCGGAATCTTTTCCGACCCAGATGCCCTCATATATGCCTCTTCCCAGGTGTTCCGCGAAATGTCCGTATATGTTTTTATTAATGGTTCCCCGTGTGATATCAGTTTGAATGACTGCCGTATTGTGAGACAAACTTGATCATTCCTTTCCCTTAATAAGAATGAAAGCACTACAGCCGATCTATGTATCTGGAATGCATGCTGAATGGATAAGTTTGTAAGCGCTTTACAAAAGCTTATTACATTGGTTCGTACATGTCAATCTATTGTTTTATTAATCTATAATTTGTACGAACCAATTAACACAAATCAAAACCCTCTGACAAATTAAGCCAGAGGGTTTTGATTATGAATGAATATTGGCATTTTTAAATTCCTGGGTCAGAAGCGGAACCACTTCGAACAAATCGCCGACAATTCCGTAGTCCGCTATTTTAAATATTTCCGCTTCCGGGTCTTTGTTAATGGCAACAATGACCTTACTGTTTGACATGCCCGCCAAGTGCTGAATCGCTCCGGAAATGCCGCAGGCGATATACAAATCCGGCGTGACGACTTTTCCCGTCTGGCCGATTTGAAGAGAATAATCGCAATAGTCCGCGTCACACGCGCCGCGTGAAGCGCCCACCGCTGCTCCGAGCACCTCGGCAAGTTCTTTTAACGGTTCAAACCCATCTTTGCTTTTTACACCGCGGCCGCCTGCTACGATAATTTTCGCTTCTGATAAATCCACGCCGTCCGCCGTTTTTTTGACTACTTCTTCAATGACTGTCCGCAAATCTGCCGGAGGCGCCGCAAGCTCTTCAATATCACCCGTCCGGTTCGCGTCTTTTTCTAATGCCTGAATATTATTCGGCCGAATTGTCGCCAAAATGAAAGGATCGGTTGAAATCACCTGTTCAAAGGCTTTGCCGGAATAGATCGGTCTTGTAAAAACGATGTTGTCTCCGGTAACGCTTACATCCGTGCTGTCTGAAATCAGCCCCGTTTCAAACCGGGCCGCAAGCTTAGGTGACAAATCTTTTCCCATAGAAGTGTGGCCGAAAATGACCGCATCAGGCTTTTCATTTTCGATCAAATCCCCGAGAACCGCGGCATATCCGTCCGCCGTATACTGAGAAAGCCCCGGCGCATCGGCCGTAAATACTTTGTCGGCGCCGTACTGAATGAGTTCTGATGCTGCATCAGCCGCGCCTTTTCCCATCAGCACGCCGATGACATCTCCTCCGCCGGAAATGGTTTTGCCTGCGGCTATAGCTTCAAAGGTGACGTTCCGTAAGGCGCCGTCACGAATTTCTCCGAGTACGATCACTTTTTTTCCCATTCTGACATCCCCCAGTTTCTTTAATATCGGTTTATACGACTTTGGCTTCTTTTCTCAGCAGTGACACAAGCTCTTTCGCCTGCTCAGCGGCTTCTCCTTCGATCAGTCTGCCCGCTTCTTTTTGCGGCGGCAGAAAACGTTCGATCGTTTTGAGCTTCGGTGCGGCATCATCTTCATCAATGTCGAGATCATCGAGCTCAAGTTCTTCCAGCGGTTTTTTCTTCGCCTTCATAATGCCCGGAAGCGACGGATAGCGCGGCTCGTTTAAACCTTGCTGTGCCGTGATGGCTAAAGGAAGTGAGGTTTTAATGATTTCGGTATCCCCTTCGTTGTCTTTCTCTGCCACAGCTTCATCGCCGATGATTGTCAGTTTTGTAATCGTTGTGACGCAAGGAATGTTCAGCAGTTCGGCAAGCCTTGGAGCCACTTGGCCGGAACCGCCGTCAATCGCGACATTTCCTCCGAGAATCAGATCATATTCCCGATCCTTGAAATAATGATATAAGATAGTTGAAATGGAGTATTGGTCAGGATCGCTCAGATCATCTTCAATATTGATTAACACCGCCTGGTCACAGCCCATCGCAAGGGCGGTTCTCAGTTCTTTCTCCGCATCTTCTCCGCCGACGGTTACAGCGGTAACGGTTCCGCCGTGCTCTTCTTTCAGCTGAATGGCTTCTTCAATGGCGTATTCATCATACGGATTAATGATAAATTCGGCTCCGTCCTCCTGAATCTTTCCTGCTTCAATGACGATTTTCTCTTCTGTGTCAAACGTCCGTTTCATCAGTACAAATAGATTCATAATCTTATCCCCTTTATCTTCGCCCACCGAATTGAGGCTTTCTTTTTTCGAGAAATGCCTGAATGCCTTCTTTTGCGTCATCTGATGCAAATGCTTCCCCAAAGCGCTTTGCTTCAAGCTTTAAGCCGCCGTCATAAGAATAGATCTTGTTTGAATAAAGGAGCTCAAGCAGAGAAGCCATCGACTGCGGGCTTTTTTCCGCAAACTTGCCCGCGAGCGTTTTCGCTTTTTGCAGCAGCTCTTCCTCATGTTCGGCGCCTATCGTGACAAGGCCGAGGCTGAGCGCTTCTTCTCCGGTCACAGGTTCTGAAGTGCCGATCATTTCAAGCGCTTTCGCCGTACCGACGTACCGGGGAAGCCGCTGCGTCCCGGCAAAGCCCGGAATAATGCCGAGATTCAGCTCGGGCAGGCCGAGCTTTGCATCCAATGTGGCGATTCTGATATGGCAGGCCATGGCTAGCTCAAGGCCGCCGCCGAGCGCAGCGCCGTGAATCGCCGCGATAACGGGCTTCGGAAACCCTTCAATTCTTTCCATCAGCTGCTGGCCTTTATCCGCCATGGCAGAAGATTGCTCAAGATTTTCAAGCGACGTAAATTCCTTTATATCGGCGCCCGCCGAGAAAAATTTTCCCTCACCGCGAATGATGATACTTCTGACGCTGTCATCTGTTTCACACCGGTCGAACAGACCGGACAACTCATCTAAAACCGCACCGGACAGCGCGTTGGCCGGCTGATGATTAATGGTGATCACCGCAACAGATTGTTCTACCGCCATCGAAAGGCTGTTCATCCGTCAACCCCCTTTAGTTTTGATGAATCCCTGACACCAACAGCTCCAATACCTTTTCTGACAAATCCGGAAGATCATATTTCTGATCGTTCATCACCCATGTTGTCACTGTTTCATCTATCGTCCCGAATATCATCTGCCGGGCGAGGCGGACGTCGAGATTGTCTTTCCATTCCCCCGACTTGATTCCTTCGGTCAAAATGGTGTCCAGCATGTTTAAATAACCTTTTAAAATATCATTGATTTTCAGGCGCAGCTTGATATTCGACTGTCTGAGCTCAAGCTGGGTCACAATCGCGAGGTGGCGGTCATTGCCGAGCAGTGTGAAATGCTGCTTAATAACGAGGGCGAGTTTTTCTTTTGCCGTCGTTTTTTCTTTCACTTCTTCTTCCATGCGTTCAATGAACTGGCCCATCTTTTCTTTAAAAAGAGAAATGAGTATATCCTCTTTGTTTTTGAAATATAAATAGATGGTGCCGTCCGCAACGCCGGCCTGCTTGGCGATTTTGGACACCTGTGATTGGTGATAGCCGTTTTCCGCTATGACTTCTACTGCTGCATCAATAATCTGCATATACTTTGGCCGTTTTTGGTTCAATGTCATCGTTCCTTCCTTCGATAAATGAATGACTATTCATTCATAACTTCATGATAAAAAGGAATCCGGATTTTGTCAAGTTTTTCTTTTAAGGCACCTTGTTTTCACGGGAAACATCTTCCTCTTCAACTAAACGCCTTCTTAATATTTTTCCGACGGCCGTTTTCGGAAGCTCTTTTCTGAATTCGTAAAGCTTCGGGACTTTGTACGGCGCAAGCCGCTCTCTTGCAAACGCATCAAGCTCATCGGCATCTGCCTCGGCGCCTTTTTTCAAAACGATAAATGCTTTCACCGTTTCCCCTCTGTAGGAATCAGGAACGCCCGCTACGACGATTTCCTGTACGGCTTCATGCTCATACAGCGCCTCTTCCACCTCCCGGGGGTAAATGTTGTATCCGCCGGCAATGATGATGTCTTTTTTCCTGTCGGCGATGTAGAAAAATCCTTCCTCATCCATATATCCCATATCTCCGGTAAACAGCCAGCCGTCTCTGATGACACGCGCCGTCTCCTCCTGCTTATTCCAGTATCCTTTCATGACCTGAGGACCTTTTACGATCAGCTCGCCGTGTTCATACGGCCCCGCAAGCCCGCCTTTTTCTTCTGAATAGATTCCGGCGTCGGTATTGGGCCAGGGACAGCCGATGCTGCCTGGTTTATTTTTTCCCCAAATGAAGTTTGAATGGGTAACCGGTGATGCTTCGGATAATCCGTAGCCTTCCACAAGCTTTCCTCCGGTCACTTTTTCAAATTTCTGTTTGACCTCAACCGGCAGCGCCGCTGAACCGCTCGGACAGCTTTCAATGGAGGACAAATCATACTTATTCAGCTCCGGGTGATGCAACAGCCCGATGTAAATCGTCGGTGCCCCGGGAAAAACCGTCGGCTTCAGCCTGTCGATTGTTTTCAGGGTATCCAAAGGATTAAATTTAGGAAGAAGGATCATTTCACATCCCTGCATAATGGAAAAATTGAGCACGGCGGTCAATCCGTACACATGAAAAAAAGGCACGATGCCGAGCACCTTTTCGGCTCCCTTTTTCATTTTGTACATCCAGGCGGCGCACATTTCTGTATTGGCCTGAATGTTCCGATGTGTGAGCATGACGCCTTTCGGATAGCCGGTTGTTCCGCCCGTGTATTGAAGCACGGCGATGTCATGCGCAGGGTCAATATCAAATGGCTCCGCTTCCTCCGCTCTTTCGTTTTTTAAAATATCCGCTAATTTGTGAATTTGTTCGCAGCCGTCATAATCAATATGCACCTGTTGTTTTTGGGTGAGCGTATACAGCATATTTTTCGGGAACGGCAAAAAGTCTTTTATACTCGTTGTAATAATGCGTTCGACGATTGATAACGTTTTCATTTTTATCACCTTCGGAAACAGCATATCGAGGGTGATGATCACGCGCGGCGCACTGTCTTTCAGCTGATACTCAAGTTCGTGTTCCGTGTAGAGAGGATTGGTTTGAACGACAATGCCGCCGGCAAACAATACGCCGTAAAAAGCGATGACCGACTGCGGACAATTGGGCAGCATAATGGCGGCTCTGTCACCTTTTTTCAGGCCTGTTTTGCGTAAAAAAGCGGCTAGCTTTAACGAATCTGTGAGAACGTCTTGAAATGTGAGTTTTTTTCCGAGAAAATAAATGGCGGTATGGTTCGGGAATTGAGCTGCGGAGTTTGTCAGATTGGATGGCAGGGTTTGATCGGTAAATTCAAGCTCATGCGGAATCTCTTCGGGATATTGAGAAAGCCATGGCTTTTCAGACTGCATAATACCTCTCCCTTCTGTTTTCCTATACGCTATTATTATAGCAGAAGGGTGATTGGAATTGGAAAGCGTTTCATGTGAAATTTCGAGTTTCAGGAGGTGTTGAGTTTGCTGGAAACGCTGCATTTTGAAGAAGGAGTTCCTATCCTGCGCCAGCTGCCGAAGCCGTTTACGTCGGCCGCCTTTTTGCTTCATCCCTTTGTCCGGATGCCGGATGGGTGGGAAGAGCAAAAGCGCAAACTGCCTTATGAACATATGTATCCGAGTGATGAGGAGATCATCGCGATGGGCAGCCCCGTTTCCTGGCAAACCGTCATGACCGTTTGCGGATTGCGCTCTGAAAAAGAGACAGCGCTTGCGCTTATGAGCGCTGTCATGGCACTGCGGGATGAATATGCACATCCTGAATCCGCCGAGCTGTTAAATCGGCTTCATCATCCCGATCTGTACTTGCCGAGCGATGATGTCACTTCGCCATTTTTAATTCCGGGACTTTTGGATGTGTTCCGTTCAAAAGGCATAAAGCGCTGCACTTATTATGAGCCGGTCGAAGAGAAAGGCATATTTTCACTCAATCAAACGGCGGCTTCGGATGTATGCGGATTGCTGCGGGCTGACATGATCATTTCCGACGAAAAACGGCGCGCCGCTTTTATGAGCATATATGATTCTTTTACGACACTCTTTCTCATGGAAGAACAAGACATGCCATCTGTCATCCGCGCCATGAGTTGGGAAGCCGGCATTTGCTCCGATACGGCCTGCATAAACTGGTATTCTCAATAAAAAAGGCCGCCGATTTTAGTTCGGCAGCCTTTTTTCAGTATTAAGATGTCATGACCAGATAAATAAGTCCGATGAACAGAAAAATTCCCGCTGCCGACAGCAGCACTTTCGCAAGCTTCTCCATTTTTCCCCGTCCCCTTAAATCCCGGCGGCCACCACAAATGACAGGCCGACTGAGATGACAAATGAAATAAAGCCGACAGCTCTGTTATCTTTTTCAATTTCTTTATCAATTTTAAACCGGGGCGTCAGAAATTCAAAGATAAAATAGCTGATTAAAAGCATAATAAATCCATATACGCCCCAGCCGATCATTTGCAAAAGCGAATTATGCTGGGCGATGCTGTGCTGAAAGACATTTGCGATACCGAGAATTTTCCCTCCGGTCGCCATTGCCACCGCAAGATTGCCTTTTTGGATTTCCACCCAGTTTTTATAGGATGTCACCAATTCAAACACGGTCAGAAAAATGACGAGACACAAGACGGCTACACTGTAATAAGCCGCGATTTCAACAAGCTCATTTTCCCAAAAAGCATTCATGACGTTTACTCCCTTTTTATTTTAGTTCGACAATCGTTACGCCTGATCCTCCTTCTCCCGCTTCCCCGAACCGCGAGCTTTTCACACTGCGGTGGTTTTTCAGAAGATCCTGCACCCCTTTTCGGAGGGCGCCCGTGCCTTTTCCGTGAATGATGGACACTCTCGGATAGCCGGCAAGCACCGCGTCATCTAAATATTTTTCGACGCGGCTGAGGGCGTTTTCGTAACGCTCTCCCCTGAGGTCAAGTTCAAGCGATACGTGATAATCCTTCCCTTTTACGGCGGTGATTGCTTTTTCTTTTTTCGGTTCAGGAGCCGATTTGAGAAACTCAAGATCTTTTTCCTTCACCTTCATTTTGAGGATGCCGATTTGAACGTTCCATTCTTTCTCGCCGGTTTTTTCAAGCAGCGCCCCTTTTTGTCCGAATGTGAGCACCTTTACTTCGTCGCCCGGCTTCAGCTCGCGTTTTTTCTCTGTTTTTCTTTCCGGCTGCTTTGATTTTTCAAAAGCCGGCATCGCGTCTCCGAGGCGTTTTTTGGCGTCAATCAGCTCGTGTTCCTTAAAGGATCTGTGTTCTTGCTTGATGGACCGGAGTTCGCGGATAATCTGTTCGGCTTCATTTGCGGCGGCTTCCAGTTTTTCCGCAGCTTTCTGCTCGGCTTCTTCCATCATTTTATCTTTTTGGGCGTTCAGCTCAATGATTTGCTGCTGAAGCTCTTTGTGCAGTTTTTCTGCTTCTTTTCTGATTGATTCGGTTTCTGAAAGCTCTTCATCCGCTCTTTTTTTGCTTTTTTCAAGCGATGCGATCATCAGATCGACTTCGTTATGTTCGGCGGTCATTTCTGACTTCGCCTGGCCGATGATATGCTCCGGAAGCCCAAGGCGTCTTGAGATTTCAAATGCGTTGCTTCGGCCCGGCACTCCGATCAGAAGCTTATAGGTAGGCGAAAGCGTTTCAATGTCAAATTCAACGCTGGCATTCATGACGCCTTGTCTGTTATATCCGTATGCTTTCAGTTCCGGATAATGGGTTGTCGCAAGCACTCTGGCGTTTGTCCGGTGAACTTCGTCAAGGATGCTCATGGCAAGCGCCGCCCCTTCCTGCGGATCTGTTCCGGCACCGAGTTCATCAAACAGCACAAGACTGTTTTCAGACACGTCTTTTAAAATATTAACGATATTGACCATGTGGGATGAGAACGTACTCAGACTTTGTTCGATCGACTGTTCATCGCCGATATCGGCAAACACATTGTCAAATACTGCTGCTTCCGATCCCTCATCAGCCGGTATGTGTAATCCTGCCTGCGCCATAATCGTCAGCAGCCCGAGTGTTTTTAACGTAACGGTTTTACCGCCCGTATTCGGCCCCGTGATAACGATCGTTGAATAATCTCCGCCCAGTTCAATATCGTTGGCCACGACTTGATCTTGGGGCAGCAGCGGATGGCGCGCTTTTTTCAGCCGGATAAAGCCGTCTCCGTTCATGAGTGGTTTTGTCGCCTTCATCGCTTTTGCGTATCTCGCTTTGGCGAAAATGAAATCCAGTGTCTGCAGCACTTCCACATTTTGAGCGATTTCTTGTGTGTGTTCAGCCGTATGCTCCGTCAGCATCCGGAGAATCCGTTCGATTTCCTGTTTTTCTTTTACTTTCGCCTGCTGAAGCGAGTTGTTCATATCTACGATCGCCTGCGGTTCAATAAACAGTGTCGCACCGGATGAAGATGTATCGTGGACAATTCCGCCGTAGCTTGATCTGTATTCCTGTTTGACCGGGATGACAAAGCGGTCATTCCGAATCGTAACGATGGTGTCAGACAGCATTTTAGAAGCGGAAGATGAACGCAGCATCGATTCAAGCCGGTCTCTGACTCTTGATTCAAGCGTCCTGAGCTGCGTGCGGATTCCCCTTAAAGCGGGAGACGCATGATCAAGCACTTCACCATGGTCATCAATGCAGGAGTTAATCTCCCTTTCCAAATCGCCTAATGTAATCAGCTCTTCTGCATGGGCCTGTATCAGCGGAATGCCGACGCCGTCTTCTGTCATTTGGCTGATAAAATGCTTCATTTGTTTAACGGCATACAGCAGCCCGGACAATTCGGTGAATTCCGCCGGCGTCAGCACACTGCCGATTTCCGCCCGCCGTAAAGCGGATCTTATGTCGGTCAGGCCGCCGAACGGAGCATGGCCTCTCAAACGCATGACCGCGGATGCTTCTTCGACTTCATCCAGCTGTTTTTGGATGTCTGAGAGATCCGTCAAAGGTTTCAGCTGCAGAAGCTTCTCCCGGCCGAGCGATGAGGCGGCATGTGCGGTAATCTGTTCTTTTACTTTATGAAATTCAAGTGATGATAACACTTTTTGCTGCACGGTTTTGTGATCCTCCTTACTTAATCATTGCGCGTCAGAAATGCTTTGACCTCGTGTAGCGGCCGGGCGTTTAACACATGTTTTGTCTCCGTCCACCCTTTGCGCGCAGCGGTCACGCCCGTTTTCATATCATCGAGCATCTCGATATTATGGGCATCGGTATTAATGACCAAAGTCACACCTTTTTCATTTGCTTTGATCAGATGCTCAGTCCGTAAATCGAGGCGCGCGGGGTTTGCATTCAGTTCAAGCGCCGTATTTGTTTTGGCGGCGAGTTCAATCAGCATGTCGATGTCGACTTCATAGCCGGCCCGTCTGCCGATCAGGCGGCCCGTCGGGTGGGCGATAATGTCCACGTGCTTATTCGTCAGCGCCTGTTCAAGCCGTTTCATAATGACATGTTCCGGCTGGCTGAAGCTTGAATGAATAGATGCGATGACAAGATCCATTTCAGACAGAACACTGTCATCATAATCAAGCGAACCGTCGGGGAGAATGTCCATTTCTACGCCTTTAAAAATATGAAAATTTTCAAATTCAGCATTTAACGCGTCAATTTCTTCCGCCTGTTTTTTGAGCCGTTCGGCCGTTAACCCGTTGGCTACCTTTAAATATTGGGAATGGTCGGTAATCGCCATGTACTGATAGCCTTTTGCCATACAAGCTTCTGCCATTTCTCTGATGGAAAAAGCGCCGTCACTCCAGGCTGAGTGCATGTGGAGATCGCCTTTTATCGCTTTATGCTCCACAAGGTCCGTTTCTTCCCGGTACGTGTCGACCTCCTGCCCGCTTTCTCTGAGCTCAGGAGGAATAAACGGCAGACCGAAGTGGGCGTAAAACGCTTCTTCGCTCGGGAATGTTTTGACGTCTCCCGTTTCTATAGTTTCTACTCCGTATTCACTGATCCGTTCACCGTGCTCTTTCGCCAGCTGGCGCATTTTAATGTTGTGATCTTTAGAACCGGTAAAATGATGCAGTGTGGTGGCAAACTGTTCCTCTGTCACAAGCCGGAAATCCACACTCGTCTCATATTCAAAGGTCAGGATGACTGATACTTTTGTATCCCCGCTCGCTATCACGTCTTTTACGTTCGGGAGGGAAAGAAGCTGTTCTCTGACAGCCTCCGGATGATCTGTAGCGATAATGTAATCCAGATCTTTTACGGTTTCCCGCGCTCTTCTGAGACTGCCGGCCCGGGAATATTTCTGAATATCCGTCAGCCGGGCCAAATGTTCTTCAATTACTGAAGCAATGCTGAGCGCATAGCCGATCGGAAACCGTTCCGGCTGTTTTCCGGCTTCTCCGAGAGCCTGGAGGATTTTCTCCTCCGTTTTTTTGCCGAAACCGGCGAGCCCCTGTACTTTTTGCTGCTCGCATGCTTCTTTCAGCGATTCCGCGTCATGAACGCCAAGCTCCTGATACAGCTTGGCAATTTTTTTGCCCCCGAGGCCCGGAAGCTTCAAAAGAGGAACCAAGCCTTCCGGGACTTCTTTCTGCAATTGGAGAAGCGTGCCGGACACACCTTCCTGCATATATTCACGAATGACGCCGTAGGTGCCTTTTCCGATTCCGGATAAAGACATCATGTCGTCGATTTCCGACAGGCTGCGGTCATCCTGCTCAAGCGCCGCTGCCGCTTTTCGGAAGGCTGATATTTTAAACGGGTTGTCCCCTTTCAGTTCCATATAGACCGCAATCGTTTCAAGCAGCCTGATGATATCTTTTTTATGCATACTGTTAACCCCCAGTCGTTTCCTGCTTTTCATCATACAAATTTTTCTCCTCCGGCACAACTGACGCAGAGCTTGAAAAAAACTTCTCCGGTCAAGAGAAGTTTTTTATGCCCCGTACTGGGCCCACAGTTCTTGCAGGAGCCCTGACAGATACGGCGTATGATGTGTGATGATATTTGCAAGCGTCGATTGCGCGAGCATATCCTGAAGCGCGCTTACCGGCAGTACGGATGCGACGTATAACAGGATAAACGCAAATAAATAGACTTCCAGAAACCCAAGCACCCCGCCCAGCAGTTTGTTGATCTGTTTAATGACCGGAATGCTGGCGATGATATTAAGCGCCGCTCCGATAATCCGGAGCAGAATCTTTGCGATGATAAACAAAATGACAAACGCGATCGCGTTGTAATAAGCCGTCTCTACGTTTCCTTTAATAAAAGACAGAGCCGCCTGCCCGCCGGAAAAATCAGGCGCGGGTATAAAGCTCAGATGCGGGGCCAGGCTTTTGTAAAAAAGCGCCGCAAACGCAATCGAGAGGATGAAACTCGTTAAATATATAAATTGGAGGATAAATCCTCTTTTTAATCCAAGCAATGTGCCCATTAAGAGCAAAACTAAGATGATGATATCTATCATATGGTGTTCATTCCTTTTCTTTAAGCTGCCGCTCCAGTATTTCATATTTTTCTTGCAGTTTCATATAATCATGCACAACATTGACCGCAGTCAATACAGCGAGCTTATTTATATCAAGATATGGATTTTTCTCGTTGATTTCTCTCATTTTATCATCAACCACTCCGGCCACATGACGCATGTGCGCTTTGCTTTCTTCCCCGATAATGGTGAAGTGCTGGCCGTAAATGTTTACTGTCGTTTTGGTTTTTTTGCCGTCAGACAACGTTTCTCCTCCATTCCGCGAGAATCCTAGTTCCTATCATACCACGATTATCGTTTGAATGGAAAGACGAGCCTCGGGCTGTTATGATACACTGGTATATACAGTGAAAAGTGCCAAAAAAGGAGATTATATCGTGTCCCATTCTGTTATAAAAGTATCCGCTTCCGCTATGGAACAAATGAAACAATCCTATGCCGGCTCCCTTACTCCCGCCGTTCCGCAGGGCGCCGTCTTCCAGGCTAAGCCTCCGGGCTGTACCATTACAGCCTACCGCTCGGGCAAGGTTCTCTTTCAAGGAAAAAACGCCGGCACAGAAGCGGCCCGCTGGGGAACGGCTGAGGCGCCGAAAGCAAAGAAAACCGTCAAAAAAGCGGCCGACCCGCTCTACGCTCCCCCGGCGGGCATTGCCTCCATGTCAGTGATCGGCTCTGATGAAGTCGGAACAGGCGATTACTTCGGACCGATAACAGTTGCTTGCGCCTACGCCGACAAATCAAAGCTCTCTTTAATGAAAGAACTCGGTGTGAAGGATTCGAAGGATTTAAAAGATCCGCAGATTATTGAAATCGCCAAACTGTTAATTAAAACCATTCCTTACAGCCTGCTTGTGTTAAAAAACGAAAAATACAATCAGATGCAGGAAAAAGGCATGAGCCAAGGAAAAATGAAGGCGCTCCTTCATAATCAGGCGATTTCCAATCTGCTGAGAAAAATGAACGGCGTTAAACCGGAAGCGATTCTGATTGACCAATTCGCAGAGCCCGGCATTTATTTTAAGCATCTTTCCGGACGGGATATCGTAAAAGAAAAAACGTTTTTCAGCACGAAAGCGGAAAGCATACATCTTTCCGTCGCCGCAGCCTCTATCATTGCGCGATATTCTTTCTTAATTGAAATGGATAAGCTTTCCCGTGAGGCTGGGATGACGATTCCAAAAGGCGCGGGGCCGCACGTCGATGAAGCTGCCGCCAAGCTGATCATCAATAAGGGAGAAGGTGCGCTCAGAACGTTCACCAAACTTCATTTTGCCAATACGCAAAAAGCGAAACGCCTTGTTGAACGGAAGCGGTCATAATAAAAAAGCTTGCAGAGTGATCTGCAAGCTTTTTCTTTATCCTCTTAATACGGCCTGATACGTTTCTTCCAGCGCTTTCAGCACGTTTTCATGTACTTTTGTCACTTCTTCTTCTGTCAATGTTTGTTCAGGGTTAACATATTGGAGCGAGAAGGCGACGGATTTTTTGCCTTCTTCCATATGCTCACCTTCGTACACATCAAATACGGTGACTTCTTTCAGCAGCGCGCCGCCGGCTTCTTTGATCACGGCTTCGAGCTGTCCGCTTGTAACGGTTTTATCTGCCACAAGCGCAATGTCGCGCGTGACGGACGGGTACTTCGGAATCGGCGTATACACGACAGGTTCTGTTTCCTCGGTCAGAAGCGCGTGCAGATCAAGCTCGAACACATACGTTTCTTTGATATCCAGCTCTTTTTCCATTGCCGGATGCACCTGGCCGATAAATCCGGCAAGCGAACCGTTCAATAGAATGTTTGCCGTCCGGCCGGGATGCATGTTTTTGCGTTCTGACTGGACAAATTCAACCCGGTCTGACACATTCAATTGATGCAGCAGGCCTTCAACGATTCCTTTGGCGACGAAGAAATCAACCGGCTTTTTCTCACCCTGCCATAAATTTTTGCGCCACAATCCGGTTACAGCTCCGGCAACCCGTTCTTTTTCAACCGGTTTTGTGTTTTCTTCTTTCGTCAGAAATACAGAACCCGTTTCATATAAAGCAACGGAATCAGTCTGTCTGGCCAGATTGTATGAAACGGCTTCAAGAAGATTCGGCACAAGGCTGTGTCTGAGAATGCTTCTTTCTTCGCTCATCGGCAGAGCAAGCATCGTGTTGAATGATTTTTCGATCGCAAAAGCGGCCGCTTTTTTATCATTCGTTAATGAATAAGTGGTCGCTTGTGAAAGACCCGCTCCTTCAAGGAAACGTCTCACTTTCCGGCGTTTTGCCTGATACGGTGTCAAGCCGCCTGTCGTGCCGGCCGTTTCCGGAAGCGTGGACGGAATATTGTCATACCCGTACAATCTCGCCGCTTCTTCAATCAGGTCTTCTTCTATTCTAATATCTCCGCGGCGCGACGGCACCGTTACGACGAGAACGCCTTCAGCTTCACCGACTGCAAACCCGAGGCGCTTGTAAATGCTGATGATTTCTTCTTTAGCGATTGTCATGCCGAGCACGGCGTTCACTTTTTCAACAGACACGTGAATATTGTTTGCTTCGATTGTCAGATGGTTTTCTTCAACCGTGCCTGAGAGCACTTCTCCGCCGGCATATGCCTGAATGAGACTGCAGGCCCGTTCAGCCGCCAGCAGAACACGTGCCGGATCAATGCCTTTTTCATATCTGGCGCTCGCTTCGCTTCTCAGCCCGAGGTCTCTCGACGCTTTGCGGACGGTCTGTCCGTCGAAATAAGCGGCTTCCAGTAAAATCGCAGTGGTGTCTTCACGGACTTCAGACTCAGCTCCGCCCATGACTCCCGCAACGGCTTGCGCTTTTTTTCCGTTTGTGATGACCAAATGGCTGCTTGACAGCTTGCGCTCTTGTTCATCCAGCGTCACGATGGTTTCATTTTCCGCCGCTTTTCTGACGACGACCTCTTTTGAACCGAACCGGTCGTAATCGAAAGCGTGAAGCGGCTGTCCGTACTCAAGGAGGACGAAGTTTGTAATGTCCACGACGTTATTATGCGGGCGGATGCCTGCATTCATCAGCTTCGTCTGCATCCAAAGCGGTGACGGGCCGATTTTGACGTTTTTAATGATTTTTGCGGCATAATGCGGATTGGCCTGCGTATCTTCAACCTTAACGGAAACAGCATCCGCCGCTTTTTCTGCCGCTTTTTCATATGAAGCCTCCGGAAGTTTTACCTCTGCGCCGAGGATAGCCGCAACTTCATAAGCCACGCCAAGCATGTTCATCGCGTCGGCGCGGTTCGGCGTTAAGCCCAATTCTAAAATCGCATCATCAAGCTGAAGGGCCGCCATTGCGTCAGCTCCCGTTTCAGCATCATTCGGAAAAACGAAAATGCCTTCCGCATATTCTTTCGCCACGAGCTTGCTTTCAATGCCGAGCTCCTGAAGGGAACAGATCATGCCGTGAGACGCTTCGCCGCGCAGCTTGGCTTTTTTAATTTTGAAATTGCCGGGAAGCACGGCTCCGACCGTTGCAACGGCAACCTTCTGTCCTTTATCAACATTCGGGGCGCCGCAGATAATCTGCACGGGTTCCTCCGCACCGATATCAACAAGGCATTTGTTGAGTTTGTCGGCATTCGGGTGCTGTTCGCGCTCAAGCACGTGTCCGATGACAACGCCTTTTACGCCCTCCCCTTTATACTCGATACCCTCAACTTCAATACCGGCTCTCGTAATTTTTTCTGCAAGCACGGCCGGGTCGATTCCCTGCAAGTCAACGTAATCTTCTAACCATTTATAAGAAACAAACATGTGTATCCTCCTCTTACGCCTGTTTAAACTGCGAAATGAATCTGACATCATTGGTATAGAAATGGCGGATATCTTCAATGCCGTATTTCAGCATCGCGATACGTTCCACACCCATTCCGAAAGCAAAACCCTGGTATTCCTCAGGATTGAATCCGGCCATCTTCAGCACGTTCGGGTGAACCATGCCGGCGCCGAGAATTTCGATCCAGCCTGTTTTTTTGCAGACGGAGCAGCCTTGTCCGCCGCACTTAAAGCAGGTCACATCCACCTCGACAGAAGGCTCTGTGAATGGGAAAAAGCTCGGACGGAGCCTGATTTCACGATCTTGGCCGAACATTTTTTTGGCGACCAATTCAAGCGTGCCTTTCAGGTCGCTCATGCTGATTTTGCGGTCGACGACGAGACCCTCAATCTGCATGAACTGATGGGAATGTGTCGCGTCATCGTTGTCGCGGCGATACACTTTACCGGGACAAATGATTTTGACGGGGCCTTTTCCTTTATGCTTTTCCATCGTGCGCGTCTGCACCGGTGACGTCTGCGTTCTCATCAGCATTTCTTCTGTAATGTAAAAGCTGTCCTGCATGTCGCGGGCCGGATGTTCCTTCGGCAGGTTCAGCGCCTCAAAGTTGTAATAATCCGTTTCCACTTCAGGGCCTTCTTCGACGGTATATCCCATTCCGATAAATAAATCTTCAATTTCTTCAATAACGACCGTCAGCGGATGGCGTCCGCCGATGTTTACCTGACTGCCCGGCAATGTGACGTCAATCGTCTGGCTGCTGAGTTTTTTATTCATCTCTTCTTGTTCAAGCTGTTCATTTTTCGCCGTAATGGCTGCTGCAATGCGCTCTCTCACTTCATTGGCGAGCGCTCCCATTTTCGGGCGCTCTTCGGCGGACAGTTTGCCCATGCCGCGGAGAACTTCTGTAATCGGCCCTTTTTTTCCGAGATATTGCACCCGAATGTCGTTAACTTCTTTTAATGAACCCGCCGCTTCTACTTTTTCTGCAGCTTCCAGTTCGAGCTGTTTAAGCTTCTCTTCCATCATGCATCCTCCTTTTATGTAAACCAAACCGTTCTATGCCTTTTTCAGAAAACAAAAAAACCCGCCCCTTGAGAGAAGGGACGAGTTGTGGCCGCGGTACCACCCTTTTTAAGGCAGACTTCATCTGCCGACAGCTTCATTGACATAACGGAAACGATCGTTCCGGTTCACCTTTACGCGCGTTTGGCGCGGTCCCGGTGACAACTCGAGAGGTGAAAATCAATTTTTGTGCTGCGATAAAAATGCTTTCAGTCAGCGGCATTTTCTCCCTGGAAGGCAGTGTGTGCAAAAATTGACGTCCTCTGTCACGGTTTTTACATTATTGCTATCTATTATAGTGAAATCCAAGGCTTTTCGCAACCTATCCTCTGAGATGATAAACGAGGATGGCGGCCGCTACCGCCACATTCAGCGATTCCGCCTGCCCGTACAGCGGAACGTACAGGTTGAGATCCGTTTTTTGCAGAAGGCCGGCGTCCACTCCCGCCCCCTCGTTCCCGACGATTAACGCGAACGATTCTTCAGGCTTCACACTTTGATAAGCCGCACCGTTTTCAAGCGCCGTGCCGTAGATCGCGACGCCTTGTGATTTCAGCTCAACGGTAAACTCATCAAGCGGACGTTTCAAAATGGGAATATGAAAATGAGAACCTTGTGCTGAACGCAGCGTTTTTCCATTGTACGGGTCTGCTGTTCCCTCACCAAGGACAACGGCGTCGATTCCCGCCGCATCTGCCGTTCTGATCATTGTTCCTAAATTCCCCGGGTCCTGCACGGCATCAATCAGAAGCAGCCGCTTCAGCTGATCAGGCTGCTTATCCGGCATATGGCAGACCGCGGCGATCCGCTGCGGCGTTTCTGTTTCCGTCACGGCTGAAAACGCGTCTTCGCTCAGCACGTAGCACGGAATGCTCATGTCCAGATCGGCCGGGATGGCGCTCTCATCGTTTACGAGAATTTCTTTTACCGTTCCCTTTGATTTGAGCGCTTCTTCTGCCAGATGCTCTCCTTCTATCAGAAATGTATTCGTTTTAAGTCTCTCTTTTTTTGTGTGAAGTTTTTTCCAGTCCTTCACTTTTTGGTTTTTTGCAGAGTCGATTCGTTTCACTTTATGTCTGTGCTCTCCTTTTTTCATGCATGTTGTTATTATATCTTAAGAACAGCACATAATAAACCGCGTGCGCGGTAAGAATATGCGTATCACATTCAGAAAAAGGAGCGGTTGTAATGGATCTTAATTTACGCAACGCCGTTATTGCCAATGTAACCGGCAATAACCAGGATCAGCTGGAGCATACGATCGTTGACGCCATCCAAAGCGGTGAAGAAAAAATGCTTCCGGGCCTCGGCGTCTTATTCGAAGTTCTTTGGCAGCATGCGTCGGACTCAGAAAAAAATGAAATGCTCAAAACACTTGAAGGCGGATTAAAACCTGCGCAATAAGCATGAACCGGGTGATGGGACACCCGGTTTTTTTTGTATAATAATGGCGAGGGGGATCGCCATGCAGTTACAGCCGGAACTGGCAAAGAAATTGATTGCCGAAGTCAAACATATGTACAGCCGCGAAGTGATTATTGCCGATACAAAAGGGATGATCATCGCGGGCACCAACGAGGCGCGCGCCGGATGGTTTCATGAAGGCGCACTGATCTGCGCGCGCGAAAAACGGAATGTCATCATTACGAAAGAAGATGAAAAACGGCTCGAGGGCGTAAAAGCAGGACTGAACCTCCCCGTTTTTTCAGGCCATGAAGTGATCGGAGTATTCGGCCTGACAGGAGACCCTGACGATATCCTGCCTTTCGGAGAATTGCTCAGAAAAATGACGGAGCTGTTTATTAAAGAAACGCGCCATATGGAAGAAGCGCAGTGGCGAGCGAGAATGCTTGAATCCTTTATGGTTGATTGGCTGCAGCTGAAAGAATGGTCTCCGGGCTTTTTAGAAAAAGCAAAGCTCATCGGCGCAGACCTTCACGCATACCGCCGGATCATACTCATTCAAGGCCGTTATGAGCAATATAAAGCGGAGGAGCTCGGGCGGCTCTGGCAGTACGAATGCCCTGAAGACCTGTTTGTCCGCTGGGGAAATGAACGCATTCTCATTAATCATGAAGCAAATTCGGGTTCCAAAACACAGCTCATTAAAAAGATCGGCGCCGTTTTTGGGCAGCCTGTCACCGCCGGCATCGGACGGATCGTTCCGGGAGAGCGCCTCACGGAATCATACGAACAGGCAGATAAAGCACTTTCAGCCGGAATCGGTGACAAGCAGGCCGTCTTTGAAGAAGATTTAAAACTGGATATGTGTCTTGCCGATATCACACCCCGCACGAGGTCGGAATTTTCACGGCGGGTTCTCGAGCATGTACTCGGCCGGGAAGAACTTCTGGATACGCTGCGCGCCTTTTTCGACCGGCAATTATCGTTAAAGCGCACCGCCGACGACATGCATATTCATATCAACACATTGCGCTACCGTCTTTCCAAACTGGAATCACTGACAAATATGAAACTTGACCGCCCCGAAGACATAACGGCTTTTTATTTGGCGCTGCGCTTTTTAGATCAACATACAAAAAGCACGTAATCATATCATCATTTTTCATATGTTTCTCCATAGTGTGCGGAATCGTTTTTCTTTACAATTAAATGAAAACGCTTTTCTTATCAGGGAGGTTGGGAGAACATGATTTCACGAGAGGCAAAAGAAGCGTTCATCCGGACGGTCGGGAAGGAGAATTATGATGATTCGGCGGCGGGCCGTCTTGTGTATTCTTATGATGCGGCTCCTCAGCTGCAAGCCATGCCGGATGCGGTAATCGCCCCCCGCAGCGCGGATGACGTGTCGCGTATACTAACGATTTGCAGCAGGCATGACATTCCGATCGTGCCGAGGGGTTCAGGCACAAACTTATGCGGCGGCACATGTCCGTCTGAAGGCGGGCTTGTGCTTTTATTCAAACATATGAACCGCATTCTAGAAATCGATGAAGAAAATTTGACGGCAACCGTCCAGCCGGGCGTAATCACGCAAGATATGATCCGTGCGGTTGAACAAAAAGGTTTATTTTATCCGCCTGATCCGAGCAGCATGAAAATATCGACGATCGGCGGGAATATTAATGAAAATTCCGGCGGGCTGCGCGGTTTGAAGTACGGCGTCACCCGGGATTATGTCCTCGGCCTTGAAGCCGTCTTGGCTTCAGGCGATATCATCCGCACAGGAGGAAAGCTGACAAAGGATGTCGCCGGTTATGATCTGACCCGGCTTTTCGTCGGATCAGAAGGGACGCTCGGCGTTGTGACGGAAGCGACTTTAAAGCTGGTTCCGAAGCCGGAAACGAAAAAAACGCTGCTTGCACTCTATGAACATATTGAAGCGGCTGCGGAATCGGTTTCTGCCATCATCGCTGAAAAAATCATTCCGGCGACACTCGAATTTCTGGATCAGCCGACACTGCAGGTCATTGAAGATTACGCCAAGATCGGGCTTCCGACCGACGCAAAAGCGGTGCTGCTGATCGAACAGGACGGTGACATCGAAACGGTCAGACGAGATATGGAAAAAATCGAAGCCATCTGTAAAAACGGAGCAGCCGTATCCGTCCAAACGGCTGAAACCGAGGAAGAGGCATTCGCGCTTACAGAGGCCAGACGGTCCGCATTATCAGCCCTTGCCCGGCTGAAACCGACAACGATTCTGGAAGATGCGACCGTGCCGAGATCACAAATTGCCAGCATGGTCAAAGCCATTAACGAGATTGCAGAAACATACGGCCTGTCCATCTGCACATTCGGCCATGCCGGAGACGGCAACCTCCATCCGACGTGCACCACCGATATCCGGAATACAGAGGAGATGGAACGTGTCGAAAAAGCTTTTGCCGCCATTTTTGAAAAAGCGATTGAGCTGGGCGGGACGATAACGGGTGAACACGGGGTCGGCATCGTAAAAGCGCCGTATTTAGAAATGAAACTGAAAACAGAAGGCATCACCGCCATGAAAGCGATCAAACAAGCGCTTGATCCCCAAAATCTGCTGAATCCGGGAAAAATATTCGCCAATTCATCAAGGAAACGCGTGGTGGTGATGAAATGACCACGGCTAAAGAGCAGAAACAAATTCAAACAGAATTCAAAAACCGCATGGATGAAGGTGAATTGCTGAACTGTATGCGCTGCGGCTTCTGCCTTCCTTCCTGTCCGACCTATATCGAATCGGGATTTCAAGAATCCCATTCACCGCGCGGCCGGATCGCCCTGATGAAAGCCGTCACTGACGGACTGATCGAGCCGGATGAAGATGTCGAGCGCTCACTTTCGCTGTGTCTCGGATGCCGGGCATGCGAGCCCGTTTGTCCGGCAGGGGTCAATTACGGACAGCTGCTTGAAGAAGCGAGGGATATCATTCATCAAAATAAAAAACATAAGCCGGGCGTGCGCCTCTTGCGGAAAGCCGCCTTCACCGGGCTTTTCCCTCACCAAAACCGCATGCAGACAGCCGTGAATCTTCTCGGAATATACCAAAGATCGGGACTGCAGACCGCCGTCAGAAAAACCGGTATGCTTCGCGTTTTGCCTGAACATCTGCGCACAATGGAACAAGTGCTCCCGCCCGCCCCGAAACGGAAAGACATGAAGGAAAGGCCGCGTTTTCTTCCTGCCGCGGGTCCCGTCCAAAAACGGGCCGCTTTTTTCTCGGGCTGCTTAATGGATACGATGTTTTTAGCGACAAATCATGCGACAACGGCGCTTTTACAGGCGGCCGGGTGTGAAATCGCGGTTCCGGACGGCCAGGCGTGCTGCGGCGCGCTTCACGGGCACAGCGGAGAAAAAGAGATGGGAAAAGAACTGGCCAAGCGGAATATCGCGGCTTTTGAAGCGCTTGATGCTGATTATATCATTACAAACGCCGGCGGATGCGGCGCCTTTCTTCAGGAATATCCGCATTTACTGAAAGATGAACCTGGATGGGCGGAACGTGCCGGACAATTCGTCCGGAAGCTCAAAGACTTTTCATCCGTACTGGTTGATCTGAAGTTCCATCAAAAAAACCTGCGGGCACAGTCTCCTCATATCGTCACATATCAGGACTCCTGCCACCTCCGCAATGTGATGCATACGTCAGAGGAACCGCGCACGCTTTTGAAAAGCATTAAAGGGGCTGAGTACAGAGAAATGGAAAAGGCCGACAGCTGCTGCGGGTCGGCGGGAATTTATAATATAACAGAGTCAGAGATGTCTATGAAAATATTAGACAGCAAGATGAAAGCCGCCGGAAAAACGGAGGCGGCCGTCATCGTGACAGCCAATCCCGGATGCCTTCTGCAAATGCAGCTCGGCATTTTACGCGAAGGATTAACAGGCCGTGTCCGCGCGGTTCATTTGGCGGATTACCTTTTGGAAGCGGCGGATTTGTCATAAGATGAAAGCAGAGAGACCGATCGGCTCTCTGCTTTTTTTATGATGCTGCAATGTTCGGACGGCCGCGGATTTATCCGGGTATTGAAGCTTCCAGTCTGGCACTCGGATCACGCCATACATTCGCCCATTTTTTCACAGCCGCAATGATAATCACAAGCCCGAGAATGAGCATGATAATGGATAAAACGCCATTCAGCACGTTGTATCCCGCCGCTTCGGGGTTCAAATACACATACCGCACCATCCAATAACCCGCATAGTTGACGGTCACGTACAAATAAGCGAGAGGAATCAGGCATGTCAGCATATAGCGCCGCTTATCCGCTATTTTTAATACGACGGTCGCACCGATAATTAAGCCGACAGACGCCATAAGCTGATTGGATACGCCGAACAGCGCCCAAATGGAGCTGATGTCGCCCGAATACAGAAGATAGCCCCACAGCAGGCAGGCGAGCGCGCTTGAGAAAATCGAGCCCGGCAGCCAGTCTGTTTTTTTCAGCGGCTTATAGACCTCTCCGAAAAACTCTTGAATCAAGTACCGGGCGACACGGGTTCCCGCATCAATCGCCGTTAAAATAAACACCGCTTCAAACATAATGACGAATTGAAAAAAGTATGAAGCCAAATGACTGAAAAACGGAATCTCCGTAAAGATATACGTCATTCCGACGGCAAGCGTAACGGCGCCGCCCGTTCTTCCTTCCAGACTGAGCCCGATTTCTTTGCTCAATTCAGGCAGATGGACGACATTCATCCCGAGGGTGCGGAATATTTCAGGCGTGCTGTTAATAGCAAAATAGTCGGCGGGCTCAAGAGCGGCAGCTGCAATGAGCGCCATAATTCCGACGAGACATTCCACAAGCATCGCTCCGAAAGCAACCGGCTTTATATCACTCCATTTATCCAGCATTTTCGGCGTTGTGCCGGAACCGACAAATGCATGAAAGCCCGAAATGGCGCCGCAGGCAATCGTTATTGAAATAAACGGCCAGACAGGACCCGCGATCACCGGCCCTCCGCCGTGAATAAACTCCGTTACGGCAGGAAATTTAATGGCGGGATTGACGAAAAAGACGCCTGCGATCAAAGCGGCAAAAACCCCGATTTTCATAAAACTGCTTAAATAGTCACGAGGAGCCAGCAAAAGCCAAACCGGAAGCGCCGCGGCGAAAAACGCATAGAAAGGAAGCGCCACTGCAAGCGTTTTCGCATCCAGTGTCAGCATGTCCCCGAAAGCCGTTGTCTGCAGCTGCGGCCCGATTACAACACCGGCCATTAACAAAAGAAACCCGACAGTTGATGCGAGTTTGAGATTGCCCGTTTTTTTATAGTAGAGGCCGACCCCCATCGCGATCGGAATCGTAATCCCCACCGCAAACGTTCCCCACGGGTTTTTCTCAAGCGCGTGCAGCACAACCATGGACAGTCCCGCCATCGTGATCGTAATGATAAACAGCATCGAGAGACCCGTGCAAAAACCCGCCACCGGGCCGAGCTCTTCTTTGGCGACTTCAGAAAGCGTTTTCCCGTTTTTCCGCATTGATGCAAACAATACGACAATATCGTGCACGGCTCCTCCGATCACCGCCCCGATTAACAGCCATAAAAGCCCGGGCAGATAGCCGAACTGAGCTGCCAGAATCGGTCCGACAAGCGGGCCGGCAGCGGCGATTGCCGCGAAGTGGTGGCCGAATGACACCCACTTATTCGTCGGCACATAATCTTTCCCATCCTCAAGCACATGGGCCGGAGTCGGTGTCTGATCATTGATTTTTAATACTTTGACCATCATAAAGGTACCGTAAAGCCGATAGGCGATCGCCAAAATACATATAGACGCTATGACGATTGTAATCGCATTCATTTAATCCCAGCCCCTTTTCTCTTTTTCTAAATATTATCACAATTATCAGATAACAGGAGATGATTTTTGCGTAAAAAAAAGCCGGCAGCGCAGCCCGGCTTTTCGGAACATTATTTTCCTGATAAACGGATGACATTCCAGGACAGCGGAGTAAAATGAGCCGTTATCCCTTCAGCATTTGCCGAAGACGTTCCGTTGGAGTGCGGAATGACTTCTTTTCTGTTTTTTTGATTGGTCGCTTTCATATCCTGATGCTCCAGCACGATATGCTCAATAATGCGGTAATCTTCAAACCCTCTCAGCTTTATCTCCGTTTCCATCAGTTCCTTGCTTTTGTTGACGGCAAAAATGGTCAGTGCTTCATCCTCTTCATGGTAAACGGCCGCGGCATCAACATACGGCACATCCGTAAAGTCCGCTGAGTCGTATTTCGGGGAGGTAATCAGCAGCTTCATTGAAGTCCCTCTCCCGTAGACAGAGGCGTGCATGTAAGGATAAAAGATCGGCTGTCTCCATGCTTCTCCGCCCTTTTCAGTCATGATAGGCGCAATCACGTTGACAAGCTGGGCGAGACAGGCGATCTTCAGTCTGTCCGCATGCTGCAGCATCGTAATCAGCAGTGAACCGATCAACAGCGCATCTTCAAAATTGTAGATGTCTTCGAGGATCGGCCGGGCCGTAATCCATGGCTCCACTTTTTTATCCGCTTCATTTGAGTGATACCACACATTCCATTCATCTAAAGAAAGGTGAATCGTTTTTTTGCTGCGTTTTTTCGCTTTCATATAATCACATACGGCTGTGACGGATTTAATAAAATGGTCTAAATCCATCGACTTCGCCAAATAGTTCTCAAGATCATTTTCATGATTGCCGTAATACGTATGCAGTGAGATGTAATCCACATGCTCGTACGTATGCTCAAGCACCTCGGCCTCCCACTCGATGAAGGACGGCATGCCGCTGTTTGAGCTTCCGCAAGCCACCAATTCGATCGTCGGGTCCGTCCATTTCATCACCTTTGCCGTTTCAGCGGCGAGCCGTCCGTATTCATGCGCCGTTTTATGACCGATCTGCCAAGGGCCGTCCATCTCATTTCCTAAGCACCATGTTTTGATGCCGTAAGGTTTTTCATATCCGTGCGATTTTCGTAAGTCGCTCCAGTATGACCCTTCAGGATGGTTGCAGTATTCGACGAGGTTCCGGGCGGCATCGATCCCTCTCGTCCCGAGATTAACCGCCATATTCACTTCGGCGTTCACTTTTTTCGCCCACGTTAAAAATTCATTCGTCCCCACTTCGTTCGTTTCTGTCGTCTGCCATGCCAAATCAAGCCTCCGCGGGCGGTCCTTCACCGGTCCGACACCGTCTTCCCAATTGTAGCCCGAGAGAAAATTCCCTCCCGGATAGCGGATGAACGGCACTTGCAATTCTTTGATTAACTCCTGCACGTCTGTTCTGAAGCCGTCCTTGTCGGCTTTCGGGTGTCCGGGCTCATAAATGCCTTCATACACCGCCCGGCCCATATGTTCTATAAATGATCCGTACATCCGTTTGTCCACTTCACCGATGATATATTCTTTATCTGCTGTAATCCCCGCTTTTTTCATTATTTCCTCCCTCTCTCTATCCCTTCACTCCGCCTACTGTGAGGCCGGAAATGAAGTATTTTTGGAAAAACAAGAATATGATGATCACCGGCAGTATCGCAAAAACGGACCCGGAAATCAGCATGTCATAGTTGTTGCCGTACGGACTCAGCAGCCCTGAAAGTCCGATTGGAAGCGTAAACATTTCTTTCGACCGAAGCACGATCAGCGGCCATAAAAAGTTATTCCAGCTGTTTAAAGATTGAAGAATGATCATTGCCCCGAATGCCGGTTTCATGAGCGGCGCCATAATTCTGAAAAAAATGCCGAATTCGGTGCAGCCGTCCATTCTCGCTGAATCAAGCAGATCCTTCGGAAGTCCGAGCGCATATTGCCGGAAAAAGAACACGGCGACAGGCGACACAATAAACGGCAGAATCACTCCCGTATAAGAATCGATCAAATGAAGACCCACCGTCAATTTGAACAACGGAAGCATCATCACTTCAAGAGGCACCATCATAATGATCAGCACAAGAACGAAAATAATATTTCTGCCTTTAAATTCGTAGACACCGAGTCCGTAGCCGATCAAAGAGGAAAAAAACAGCGTGAGAACCGTGGTGAGAACGCCGAGCAGCAGGCTGTTAAAAAACCATTTGAAATAAATGCTCCCCCCGTTGAACAAATAGGTGTAGTTATCAAGGCTCATTACATCCGGATCAAGACGCAGATTCAGCCCGATGCGCATCAGCTCAGATGACGGCTTTAAAGAACCGAGCAATAGACAGATCATCGGAAAGATATACAACAGGCTCAGCATGATAAAAAACAAGGTAAACGCGACTCTGTACACGGAAAACATGTAATTGTTACGCAACGCTTATCCCTCCCCTTTAAACGAACCGGACAGTTTCAGTGAAACAAGGCTGACTAGTAAGATGACAAGCAAAAGGACAATTCCGATTGCGGCCCCGTACCCCATTTCGTTGTATGCAAGCCCCTGCTGATATAAATAACCGACAAGTGTGAGGCCGATATTGCCCGGGGAATTATTCTGCCAAAGCACATAGCTTTCCTCAAACATTCTGAAACCGCCGATAATACTGATCGTTAATACATAAACGGACACCGGCTTTAAAAATGGAAGGGTAATATGCCGGAACTTTTTCCACGTACTCGCCCCGTCAATTTCAGCCGCTTCATACAATTCTTTCGGCACGTTTTGCAATCCGGCCAGAAAGTAAAGAATGTTAATGCCCATCCACCTCCATGACGCAAGCAGCACCATTAAAAACATGCCGGTACCTTTGTTGTTGAGCCAGTTTTGGGGTGATGCGCCAAGCTTCATCATCAGCTCGTTTGCAAGCGACGTATTCATTTCTCCGAACATCAGACGGAAAATAATCCCCGCTACGATCGTCGATGTTAAAGCCGGTACAAACAGAGCCGATTTAAACACATTTCTGAACCTGACGAGCTTCGAATTCAGAATCACCGCCAAAAGAAGCGGCACCGGAATCAGCACGATCAGCGTCCAGAAGGTATATTCCAATGTGTTAAATAATGCCGTATAAAAGGTTGGATTAAGAAGAGCGGTATAATTGGAAAACCCGACAAATGTAATTTCTCCCGGCAGTATCCGCTGAAAGCTCATGATAAACACGCTGATGATCGGATACAAAAAGAAAACGAGAAACGAAATGATAAATGGCGCCGTAAAAAGATAAGGCGCCGCTTTTTTTGAATACAGCACATTGCGCCGGCGCGGCTTCTTCCGGACTGCAGAAACGGTTTGTGCTGTCTCTGTCTTTACAGGTCTCATAAAAGCTCCCCCGCTTTCACTGTTAAATAGGACGGCTTCTCCTATTTCTCTAATTGCTCTGCCGCCTCGTCCAAGGCTTCCTTAGGTGTTTTTTCCTGCGTCTTCAGCGCATCGAACAGCACTTGTCTGACAACGAGATCAGCCGCTTTAGAGAAGTCTTCATGCAGATAAATCGGATTGATCTCATCTTTTATTTCAAGGAGCGAGGAAAAAATTGACGTACCGTTCCGGAAGAAATCCGTGTACTTGTTTTTCTCCTTCAATTCTTTTGAATCCCACACGTCCCAGCGGAGCGGGTCAAAGCCGAGCACCGTCCAAAGCTTTATATTCCCTTCCTTCGAACCTTTCGCAAAACCGAGAAATTCTTTCGCGAGCTTCAGATGTTCAGCCTGCTTCGGCACGACGGTGGCTGTTCCGCCTAAACCCGCTGATCTGTCACCGCCTTCTTTCCAGGCCGGCATAGGGTAAATCGCCATTTTTCCTTTTAAATCAGGCATATAATCGATAAACCGTCCCATGTACCAAATGGGCATCAGCACTGAGGCTGCCCCGCCCTGATTCATAAAACCGTAGTATTCTTCGCTGTGATGGCCGCCGCCGGGAGCCGGCAGAAGGGTTTTATCATTTACCATGTCCTTTACGTAATTCAGTGTGTCTGTATTCGTCTTGCTGTTCAGAATCAATTTTCCGTTTTTGCTGTAGTAGCCTGACCCTTGCTGCGAAATCATGGATAGGAATGTGGCGGAGTCGTTTGTTTCAACCGTTCCCATCGGTTTCCCAGATGCTTCATGCACTTTTTTCCCTGCCCGCCGGTAATCTTCCCATGTCTTAATGGAGGCGGGATCAACGCCCGCTTTTTTCATAATATCCATGTTGTAAAACATGACGGTCGTCCCCACATGTGTATCAAGGCCGTACAATTTTCCGTTTTTGCTGTACAAGGCCAGACGCGCTTCCACAAACTTATCGCGGTCTTTTTCAATCAGCGGCGTCAGATCGGCAAGCGGGATATCCTTCCCCTTCAGAAAGTTCGAGAACCGGCTTAATTCCACGTCGGCTATATCGGGAAGCCCCTCACCCGCGATCAGCGAAACCGATAAATTATCATGCATTTGTCCATAAGGATAAACAACGGTATTCAGCTTGATTTTGCGCTCCGGATATTTCTGATTCCATTCTTTGACCATTTCCTGATAAAACTGTTCGTGCAGACCGTTAAACGTCCAAAACGTCAGCTCCGTTTCTCCCGGCTGGCCGGCAGTCCGTTCTTGTGAACAGCCGGCGGTAAACAAGAAGAGCATCATCAGCACCAAACATACAGCGGTCGTTTTTTTCATGTCATTACCCCTTCCACTTTAGGCCGTGCGGCTATTGATGCAAATGATGTGCAAAGAGCGCTGCATTTTCATTTATGATGGTTAAACCGGTATAACGGTCTCTCAGTGTGTGCGCATGCTTAAGCGCATCGCTGACAAGGTCCTGTTTTACACCGATCTCATCAAAACAGGCGGGACCCCCCGCAGATGTGAGCCACCCGGCAATTGTTTTGCCGTCGGGAAGCCCTTCATATGCAGATTGAATCGCCTCGCGAAAGTGCGGCGGCAGTTCAGCAAGCTTTTCGTGACAAGCCAGTTCTTTGTAAATATCACTCAGCACCGCGCACGCACAGCCGACCTTCGCACCGTGGAGAATCGGAGGCTGTTTTGCCTTCAGCATTTCCATCTCAATCCAATGCGAGATGTGATGTTCTCCTCCTGAGGCGGGGCGGGAGTGGTCAAGCGCAAGCATGACAAGACCCGAAACGATCAGCGCTTCCATCAGTATCTGAATGCCGGCCTCCGTTCCCATGGCAATGTCAGCGCGGTGATCAATGCACTGCCAAAGCGCGTCTTTCACAAGCTTCGCCCCGGCTTCTGAGTACGGCTCACCCGCTAGCCTGCTGGAAATCTCCCAATCTGCCAGCGATGTTATTTTTCCGAGCATGTCTCCGAAGCCCGCGGCTGTCATTGAACGGGGCGCTTCTTTTAATACATTCGTATCCGCAAATAAGGCGATCGGCGCTTTCGTTTGAATCGTCGTTTTGATTCCGTTTAATATGAGCGGCGCTCCCGCCGATGTAAAACCGTCGACTGACGGAGCGGTGGGGAATGAGATAAACGGCAATCCGCGCTGGCAGGCGGCAAACCGTGTAATGTCGTGAATCGTTCCTGAACCGGCCGCAATGATGACATCCGTCTCTTCCGCGAGATTGATCAGCGTATAGACCAATGTCCTCTCATCAGCCGCGGCGGTCCCGGCTTCATGCTCCGGAATGATGACTTTTGACGCTTTGATCCCGCCTGCCCTCAATTCGTCCGCAAGCAGACGTCCCGCCGCCTCGTACGTGTTCCGGTCACAGACGATGACCGGATGATTCCAGCATTTTTTTTGCAGAAATGTGAGAAGCTCTTCTTTTGCATTCGACCCGATCACGATATCTTCTATTTGAATCGGTGAGCGGCTGGCCCCTTCCTTGTCAAACTCGGATTGAATGTCCTCAGGAGAACGTTTCATAAAAGGATTCCCTCCTTCGCTAATTCTGTCAGGTCTTTAATAGAATCAAGGACGATGTCAGGTTCATATAGACGGGGCTCCCCAAGTTTGGCCGCCCCCGTCAGAACCAATACGCTTTTCATTCCGTACAGCCTGCCCATTGCGATATCAGATTCGAGGCTGTCTCCGATAATGGCGCATTCCTCAGGGGGAAGTCCGAGCGCTTCACATGCCGCCTCAGCCATCAGCCAAGACGGTTTGCCGATGACAAGCTCCGTTTTTGCTCCGGCGGATGCTTCAATGGCCCCGATCATTCCCGCGACGTCCATGGCATGGCCGCCTTCATTCGGAAAGGAGCGGTCCCGGTTCGTGGCGATGATACGCGCGCCGGAGGAAGCCGCCTTAAAAGCGAGATTCAGATCCTCATAGGTGACGGTTTCATGCAGGGAGATGACAAGCCAGTCTGCCGCCTGCGGGTTTTGCGCCAAGGCGACACCCGCTAAAGCGAGTTCATCAGTCAGCCCTTTCTCTCCTAACACCCACACCTTTGACAAAGGATAATGCTTCTTTAAAAATGATGCCGTCACACTGGAGGACAGCACGATGCTCCGTTCATCCGTGCGGATACCGGCACCCAGCAGTTTCTTTCGGCACATTGCTCTTGATAGATTGCCGCGGTTGCTTAAAAAGACAACGGCTTTGCCCAGTGACTGAAGGGTATGAACGGCTTCTTTTGCGCCGTCAATCAGCTCCCGCCCCCTGAATACGGTTCCGTCTAAATCAATCAGAAACCCGGCTGCGTCAAGTTTGGCCATAATAAGCATTCGCCCCGTGTTTTCTGTAAAAATGCTTATCATGCAGCACTCTGTCGATCGGACTGAGCTGTTTGTTCAGCATAAGCGAATGGTAGGCCATTTCCGCTACCGTTTCGAGCACAACGGCGTTATGCAGGGCATTCAGCGCGTCCGTTCCCCAGCAGAACGGGCCGTGGCTGTGGACGAGGACACCCGGATTTTGTTCATACGGTTCGTTTTGAAAGGTTTCGGCTATGACTTTGCCTGTATGATATTCATAATCTTTCACAATTTCTTCTTCATACATTTCCCTCGTACAGGGTATAGCGCTTTCAAAGTAATCCGCGTGAGTCGTTCCGAGAGCGGGTATGTCTCTTCCGGACTGTGCCCAGCTCGTCGCCCAGCGGGAATGAGTATGAACGATTCCGCCGATAGCCGGAAACGCTTTATACAGATAAAGATGGGTCGGCGTGTCAGAAGACGGTTTCAGCGAGCCTTCGAGAATGTCTCCGTCCTCATTCAGGACGACCAGTTTGTCAGCGGTCAGCTCACTGTAATCGACACCGCTCGGTTTAATGACGATTCTCCCGCTCTCTCTGTCAATGCCGCTGACATTCCCCCATGTAAACGTGACAAGGTTATGTTCCTCAAGCTTCAGATTGGCGGCGAGCACTTCTTCTTTTAACGCTTCAAGCATGGCGGCTCCCTCCTTTTGCAAAATCACGGTTTTTAATGGCTTTCAGGCGTTTCATGACATTGTTTTCTTTGCCGAAGTAGTGTACGAGCTCTTTATATTCCGCATATAAATTGTCATAAATCTCAGCTCTTTCCGGGTTCGGGGCATAAAAGCCGTCTTTTAATTTCCCCATATGCGCGCATGCTTCAGCAATATTGGAGAATCCCCCGTTTTCCCGTCCCGCGGCGAGTGCTCCGAAAATCGCGGAGCCCAGTGCAGGCGCCTGCGGAGACCCGGATAATTTAATATCCATATTTGTGACGTCTGCATAAATCTGCATGACAAACGGATTTTTTTCGGCGATTCCTCCGGCTGCGTAAAGCTCTTCGACCGGAACGCCGTTTTCCCGGAACGTTTCGATAATCATCCTCGTTCCGAACGCCGTCGCTTCAATCAATGCCCTGTAGATTTCTTCCGGCTTCGTGTGCAGCGTCATGCCAAGCATCATGCCCGTCAAATCGGCGTCCACCAAGGTTGACCGGTTTCCGTTCCACCAGTCAAGCGCGAGAAGGCCGCTTTCCCCCGGAACAAGTTCAGCTGCTTTTTTGCTGAGCAGCTCGTGAATGTCTATGTGTTTATCCTCAGCTTCCTTCTCATAGTCTCTCGGAACACACGTTTTGACGAACCATTCAAAGTGGTCGCCGACACAGGACTGCCCCGCTTCATATCCCGCATATCCGGGCAAGATGCCGTTATTGACGACCCCGCACATACCGGGGACGATATGTTCTTCGTCGCCGAGCAGCACATGGCAGGTAGACGTTCCCATGATCATCAGCATTTTCCCCGGCTCTGTAATACCGACCGCGGGCACTGACACATGAGCGTCGACATTGGCGACGGCAACGGCCGTCCCCGGCAGAAGCCCGGTTAGCTCCGCCATTTTTTCGGTTAAACCTCCTGCTTTTTCCCCGACTGAATAAATGGTGCCGCTTAATTTATCCTTTGTAATCGTTTTCATTAACGGGTTGAGCTTTTCGAAAAAATGATCCGGCGGATACCCCGTCTCCTCATTCCAGATTGCTTTGTAGCCGGCCGTGCAGTTGCTTCGCTTCAATGAACCGCACAATTGATAGACGATCCAGTCTGCCGCTTCCACAATCCGATCTGCCGCCTCGTATATATGCGGCGCTTCTTCCGCGATTTGCATGATTTTCGGGATCATCCATTCAGAAGAAATTTTACCGCCGTATCTTTTAAGGAATGTTTCTTTTGTGTCTTCGGCAATCGTGTTCAAACGGTCTGCATGTTTTTGAGCCGCATGATGCTTCCACAGCTTCACATAACTATGGGGCTCCCGTTCAAATTCCGGCAGCATACAAAGCGGCTGCCCCGCGCCGTCTATCGGCAAAATCGTGCAGGCGGTAAAATCAATTCCTATGCCGATCACGTCTTTTGGATCAGCGCCCGCCTGCTTAAGCAGGTTCGGAATCGCCGTTTCCAGAACTTCGATATAATCGGCAGGATGCTGAAGCGCCCAGTCCCGAGGGAGTTTTTCACCCGTCTTCGGCAGCGTGCGGTCGATGACGGCATGAGTGTATTCTTTTACCGCAGACGCGATTTCTTCGCCCGTGCGGACATTGACAAGCACTGCCCGGCCGGACAATGTGCCGAAATCAACACCAATCGTATACGCCATATCAATTCCCTCCCAGCCGGTATAATACGTCATTCCATTTCAGCTCTTTTTTCAGCTCATGTATTTCGGTATTGCGGGAAATAAAGATGCTTTCAATGCCTGCCATCTCAGCCCAGTCAAGCATCTGTTCAGCCGTAAGCCGGAAGGACATACAGGTATGGTGGGCGCCTCCCGCCAAAATCCATGCTTCCGCAGCTGTTTTCAGCGATGGCTCCGGCTTCCACAGCACCCGCGCCACAGGGAGATTCGGCATATCATGATCAATTTCCCTGCCTTCCGCTTCATTCAGAATGAGACGGAATCGCCCGCCGATATCAATGATGCTGGCGATGATGGCTGAACCGCCGATTCCGTTAAAGACCAACCGGGCCGGATCTTCCTTCCCTCCGATTGAGAGAGGATGAACTTCGATTTTCGGCTGATCAAGGGCGATCGTCGGACATACTTCAAGCATATGTGATCCGAGAATCATCGCACGCCCCGGTTCAAAATGGTACGTATAATCTTCCATGAAGGAGGTTTGTTCTCCGTCCGCCATTATTTTCATCATTCGCACAAGGGCAGCCGTTTTCCAATCGCCTTCGCCGGCAAATCCGTACCCTTTTTCCATAAGACGCTGAACGGCAAGACCCGGAAGCTGCTTCATTCCGTGCAAAACTTCAAAGGAGGTCGAAAACGCTGTATATCCGCCCCGTTCGAGAAAGGCCGTTAATCCGAGTTCAATTTTCGCCTGTTCTTTAATGGAAGAAACTTTTGCCTCATCCCGTTTTGTTTCGTCGCTGATGACATACAATTTGTCGTATTCCTCATAAAGCGCCTCAATTTCTGAGTCGGTGACGTTGTTCATCACCTCGGTAAGATCGCCGATTCCGTAGCCGTCAACCTGCCAGCCGAATTGGATGTGGGCGCCGACTTTGTCTCCGTCAGTAACCGCCACATTCCGCATATTGTCGCCGAACCGGGCTACTTTAATATTCCTGCTTTCATTCCAAGCGGCAGCCGTGTTCATCCATTGCGAAATGTCATGTTTGACTTCCTCATCATTCCAATAGCCTGCGATGACTTTTCTCGTCTGCCCCATTCTTGACTGGATATATCCGTATTCCCGGTCTCCGTGAGCGGATTGGTTGCTGTTCATAAAGTCCATATCAATCGTTTCCCACGGGATGTCGCGATGATACTGGGTATGCAGATGAAGCATCGGCTTTTGAAAAGCGGAAAGACCTTCAATCCACATTTTCGCAGGGGAAAATGTATGCATCCACGTCACGACCCCCGCACAGTTTTCTTGATACTGCGCTTCCCGCAAAACCTCTCTGATTGTTTCAGATGACGTGACAACCGGTTTATGCCTGATCTTGTATCTTGATGACACCCCGCTGAGGCCGTCACATATTCCCTTTGCGTGTTTATCGACAAGCTGCAGCGTTTCCTCTCCGTATAAGTGCTGGCTTCCCGTTACAAACCAAAATTCATATTCTTTGTTCTGAAGCACATTCATTTCCCCTTCCCATCAAAATAAAGCGCTTGCATTTTAAAAAGTATACGTACGAATATAAACCACAAAACTTTTATCCTTTTATTTGTACGAACAACTTTATTATAGTTAAGGAGGAATCAACCTGTCAATCTTTTATTGCAAGTAAAAAAGCCGGACACACATGCCCGGCTGATCAATTAATAGGAAGGCCAGCCTGAACTCCAGTCGATATCATTGATGAGCATCTTCGGAATTCCGCTGTTTTCGGCATCATACGCATGACGCACTAAAATATTCCCGTTCACAATGTCTTGACCGCCCGGGCCTTTCCAACGGTCATTGCCGGAGTCAAGAATCGTCCCTCCGCCTTCTGACATGCTTTTCCCGCTTTTATCGAGATATGGGCCGGTGATGCTTTTGGATCTTCCATAAGCGATTTTGTACGTACTATTCACGCCTGAACAGCATTTATCAAACGACACCATTAAGTAATAGTAGCCGTTCTGGTAGGTGATGGCCGGCGCTTCCAAAGCTCCGCTGTTATTCGGTCTGGCAGCGATGGAATAAAGTGATCCCGTCGGTTTCATCGTATTTTTATCAAGCTTTGTCAGCTTAATGCCGCTCCAAAAAGAACCGAAGGCAAGCCAAGGGTTTCCGTCTTTATCAATTGTCAGCTCCGGATCAATTGCATTGTAGTTATCGGCGCTTGTTGAACGGATGACGAGCCCTTCGTCCTTCCAGTTTCCCGAACTGAGGCTTGTAGATGATGCAAGACCGATCGCGGAGGTATTTTTGCCGAATGAAGAAACGGCATAATACAGCCAATACTTTCCGTTATAATATTGAACATCGGGGGCCCATTGATTCAGCCCGTAATTCGGCACATAATTGCCCCACCATGACAGCGGGGAAGTAAAGATTGATTTCTGAACGGTCCATACGCCGCCGCTGCCCGCCTTTAAGACGCGAAGCCCCCTCTCCCCTTCCAAACCGGTTCCGAAAGCGTACCACGTGTTTCCTTCCTTCGCCATTGTCGGATCGTGCAGCAATTCATTTGATGCCCCCCAAAACGCGGCAGATGCCGGAGATGAAGACATCAGCAGCAGCCCGGCTGTAACGGCTGCGCACGAAAAGCGGATCATGCGTCTGAATCTGTTTTTCATTTGTAAACCCTCCCCTTTTTTAAAGCGCTTTCAAAAACATGTTGTCAGATTTTTCTATGTCTTCTCTTATTGTAGACGCAGGGCTCATATTTGTACAGACAAAAAAAAGAATCTGCTTAAAAAAGCAGATTCTTCCGTATCTTTATTGGTAAGTAATACGGTCAACTGTTTCCCGGTCTAATTTTTTAATCACTTCTGTAATCAATTTTACCGTATTCTCATAATCATCCCGATGCAAAATAGCGGCATGAGTGTGAATGTAGCGCGTCGCGATCGTAATGGACAGCGCCGGCACTCCGTTTGCGGTTAAATGAATGGAACCTGAATCCGTGCCCCCTCCGGCAATGGAATCGAATTGATACGGAATTCCCGCTTCTTCCGCCGTGTTCACGACAAGGTCGCGCAGCCCTTTGTGAGATACCATTGACGCGTCATACAGAATAATTTGCGGCCCTTCGCCGATTTTGCTTTGCGCCTCTTTTTCAGAAATTCCCGGTGTATCTCCGGCAATTCCGACATCCACACCGAACGCGATATCAGGCTGGATCGTATGTGCCGCTGTTTTCGCCCCGCGCAGCCCGACTTCTTCTTGAACCGTTCCGACCCCGTATACTTCATTGGGGTGATCACTGTTTTTCAGATTTTTTAATACATCGATGGCAATCGCACAGCCGATACGGTTGTCCCATGCTTTCGCCAATAAATGCTTTTCATTGTTCATCACTGTAAATTCAAAATACGGCACAATCTGGTCACCCGGAAGAACGCCCCATTCCATTGCTTCTTCACGGCTGGACGCCCCAATATCGATGAACATCTCTTTAATATCGGCGGCTTTTTTTCTGGCGTCAGGAGGCAGAATGTGAGGCGGTTTCGAACCGATGATCCCCGTGATGTCCCCTTTTTTTGTCACGACGGTGACGCGCTGGGCCAGCATGACCTGAGACCACCAGCCGCCGACGGTTTGAAAGCGGAGAAAGCCTTTATCAGTGATTTGCGTCACCATAAAACCGACTTCGTCTAAATGCCCTGAGATCATGATTTTCGGACCGTTTTCTTTGCCGGTTTTTTTGGCGATTAAGCTTCCCAGCCGGTCTGTTGTGACGTCATCGGCAAATGGTTCTATGTATGATTTCATCACTTGTCTTACTTCTCTCTCATTTCCCGGTATCCCTTTTGCATCCGTTAACGCTTTCAGCATGGTGAGCGTTTCATCTAATTTTGTCATCAATAAACCTCCTTTTTTTCACTACCCTTCTTATTATACAAAACCAATGCTGAAGCATACGATTAATTCGCCTGAAAAACGGGTAAATGTTTTTATCTATTTCTTTTAAAAAAATGAAACCTTTTGTTTTGTTTTTCGTATTACATCAGATCATGACAAAGGTGAGGAGGTGCCTTCACACATATGGCCATTACAGTATTGAGGATTGTCTTGCTTGCACTTCTTATTTATTTTATTTACATGTGCGTCAAATTTTACGCAAACCCGAAAAGAAGGCTCAGACTGGCACAATCAAAAGAGAATTTTTATTTTATTGACGAACAGAAAAACACGCGAAAAAATCTCCAGCTTACTTATAAAGGAGTGCTCTTTGAAGGAGAAAAGCATATCCCTTCCAAAGATCATCCGCTGTTTATTCATACGATATTTGTATGGACCGAAAATCCGGAAAAGCTGAACCGCTTTTCTGCAGGTGATTTTGAAGAAGTCGAAAAAAAGGTATTGGAGCGGTATCCGAATTGCAAGATTGATTGGGACCAGCCCATCAAAAAAGCGAAAAAAGCAGGCGAGCGATAAGCTCTCCTGCTTTTTATGTTTTATACATCAAATACATCAGCACAAGGGCGGCTTCAGTGAGAAAAAGCAGCGGCACCCCGTATAAAAAGGATTTGTGTTTCGTCTTATGCCTGAAGGTGCGCATGCCGATCCATACGCCGAGTGAGCCGAACATGGCGGCTGTGAGCCATATTCGTTTCTCTGATATTCTCCACCGGTGTGCCTTTGCTCTTCTTTTATCAGCGCCCATGATCCAAAAGCCGTATCCGTTTATCAATACGGCGTAAATGAAGAGAGCCATTGATTGTCACCCTTTACGTAAAAAAACCGCTCCCGGAAAGAGAGCGGCTTTTTCAACTTACTTGTCTAACTGAGCTTTAGCAGCATCAGCAAGCTGATTGAAAGCAGTAAGATCGTTTACAGCAAGATCAGCAAGCATTTTGCGGTTTACTTCGATGCCTGAAAGCTTAAGACCGTGCATTAAACGGCTGTAAGAAAGACCGTTCATACGTGCAGCAGCGTTGATACGAGTGATCCAAAGCTTACGGAAATCACGTTTTTTCTGACGGCGGTCACGGAATGCATAGTTTCCTGATTTCATGACCTGCTGGTTTGCTACTTTGTATAATCTATGTTTTGAACCGAAATAACCTTTTGCTAATTTAAGAACCTTTTTACGACGCTGACGCGACACAGTTCCGCCTTTTACTCTTGGCATTATATTTCCCTCCTAATTGTTCCTTGTCCGATTACTTGATGTTAGCAAGCTGTTGTTTGATGCGTTTGAAGTCTCCTGCGCTTACAATAGCACCCTTGCGAAGCTTACGCTTTTGCTTTTGGGATTTGTTGGCGAATAAGTGACTTGTGTATGCATGAGAACGTTTTAACTTCCCAGAACCTGTCTTTTTAAAACGTTTAGCAGATCCGCGGTGAGTTTTCATTTTTGGCATGGGATTTCCTCCTTATTGCTTTTCGTTTTTCGGCGCGAGCATTAAGAACATGCTGCGGCCGTCCATTTTTGGTTTTGTTTCGACTGTCGCAACTTCCGCACATGCTTCAGAGAAACGGTCCAATACGCGCTGGCCGATTTCTTTATGAGTGATTGCGCGCCCTTTAAAGCGGATAGAAGCTTTCACTTTATCGCCTTTTTCAAGGAATTTAATCGCATTGCGCAATTTCGTGTTAAAGTCATGCTCATCGATCGTCGGACTTAATCTAACTTCTTTTAAGTTAATGATTTTTTGATTTTTGCGTGCTTCTTTGTCCTTTTTCTGCTGCTCGAATCTGAACTTACCGTAGTCCATGATGCGGCAGACAGGCGGTTTTGCATTTGCTGCAACTAACACAAGGTCAAGATTTGCGCGGCCGGCGATTTCAAGTGCTTCCTGACGGGACTTGATGCCGAGCTGATCGCCATTTTGTCCGATCAGACGAACTTCACGTGCACGGATACCCTCATTAACCAATTGATCTTTGCTAATAATGAGCCACCTCCATAGTTTCTTCGAATTGATTCACAACGCTTTTTGACTGCATTCTGCAGGCAAACAAAAAGTGCGGGCATGACAACACACCCACACTACGAACATCTGCATAAATAAAAATGTACGGTCAACCTGCCAACTACATGAATGTGTCAATCAGGTGAGAAGCGGGTGCCTCTGCTTGTGATTTATATTCAATTCAATAACTATTCTACACAATACCGGATCATTAGTCAAGAATGACTTCTCCGGATCAACTTTTTCATTTTAACACGATGCCGGGGCGAGCGCAAGGAAAAATGTGAAATTTCGTTCTTTGCCGCCCGCAGATGCTGCCGGACAATAAAAAACCCGGGTCTATGACCCGGGTTTATCCTCCGATGAGCTGAACGAATACCGGAATGACCAGCACCGTCACCACTCCCACGACGACAACCGCGATACTTGCCATTGCCGCTTCTACTTCCCCCATCTCAATACCGACCGCAACACCGAGTGCGTGTCCTGATGTGCCGAGAGCCAGTCCTTTAGAGATTGGGTGCTTTACTTTAAACAGTTTTAAGAATAGAGCGCCCAGAGCATAGACGATAACGGCGTTGAAAATGACGGCGAAAGCGGTGATATCGGTGATGCCGCCGATTCCTTTTGACAGCGGAAGGGCAATTGCCGTTGTCGCCGCCTGCGGAAGCATGCTTTTCATAACGGCCGCGTCAAGATGAATGCCTTTTGCGATCAAATAGACAATCGTCACTGAGCAGATAGAGCCGACAATGATAGAAGACATGATCTGCCACCAGTATTTTTTCAGTTTGTCACGCTGTTTGTATAAAGGGATGGCAAAAGCGATCGTTGCGGGCTCCAGGAAGAATTTAATAATGTCTCCCCCGCTTTTATAATCTTCATATGAAAAACCGCCGAGCTTCAGAAAAAGGATTCCAAGCACCATCGCGACAAACAGCGGGGTGAAGAGGAAAAAGCCTCTCGTTTTTTTAAATAAATACGTGCCGATGCCAAAGGCCGCAAGTGAAACGACAATACCGAAATATGGACTCATCCGATTTCCCTCCTAATGCTGCACAAGTTCTTTTTCCTGATTGGAACGGCGCACCGTTTGTTTTTCAGGAGCAGTCTTCTGACGTTTTTGGCTGACAGACAAGATCAGCTGAGAAAAAAGGCCTGTGGCCCCTAACAGAATGATGGTGGCGAGTAAGATGACGAGTGCGATCTGCACGCCGTACTGCTGCATGACGCCAAGTGAATTCATCACGGAGATGCCCGACGGGACAAATAAAAATCCGATCAGTGACGTTAATGATGTTCCCAGCGTTTCTACTTGTTCAAGCTTAATCACTTTCAGGCATAAGAGGACAAATAATAACACCAAACCTACTACGGAAGCGGGTATAGGAATGGGGACAATCGCTGCAATCCCATTAGATATGAGCATAATTACGGCAAAAATAAATGCTTGTGTCAGAAATCCGTACACTTTTTTCGCACTCATTTTCTTCACCTCTTTCTCTTTGTTAGGTCCATTATAAAAGAGAAATCGATTTTTAAAGCGCTTTCATAATAAACGGCTGAATATTCATTCTGAAATGCAAAAAACGGCTGCTGAAATGCAAAAGCCGCCTCATATAATATGAAGCAGCTTTTTTAAGTCCTTGGCGTATGTACGGCTGACGGGAATTTTAGAGCCGTCTTTTAAGATAAGATTGTACGTCGAATTAAACCAAGGATGAATTTCCGTAATATGCTCCGTATTCACGATGAACGCGCGGTGCACTCTCAAGAAACCCGTCTCAGGCAGTTTTTTCTCAATGACCGCCAAAGTTTCATGAACGGAATAAGAAGCGGCAAACGTTTTGACAGAAACGTGTCCGTCCTCCATGCCGGCGAAAATAATGTCCTTCGTATCTAAAATGACAATAGATTCACCGGCTGATACAGCCAGTTTATGCGCTCCGGCTGCGGACGGCTGCTCTGAGACGCCTCCTGCCCTGTCCTGCTTCACTCTTTTAAACTTTCTGATCGTCTGGCGCACTCTTTCTTCATCAAAAGGCTTCGTTAAATAATCGAGCGCGTCGACTTCAAAGGCTTTTAAAGCAAATTGGTCATACGCCGTCGCAAAAACGACGGCCGGCGGATTTTTCATGTTTTTCAGCCGTTTGGCAATGTCAAATCCGTTTTCTCCTGACAAATCAACGTCCAAAAACAGCAGATCCGGTTTTTGATCCATCATACTGTCAAAAGCGGATTCAATATTTTCTGCTTCGTTTATGTCACTTACTTCATTCGTCCGTTTCAGCAAATAAGCTAATTCATCTCTTGCCAGCATTTCATCATCAACGATTAACACCTTCAGCATGTTCTTCTCCTTTAGTCATCAGTTTCAAAGGCAGCTCAAATGATACGTCCGTACCTTTGCCGGCCTCACTTTCCAATCGCAGGGCTGCTTTGGGGCCGAACAGCCCGATCAGCCGCTGATTTAAATTGTAAAGCGCGGTTCCCGTCCCTTCTTTAGACGGGAGCGGACGGTTTCCGAGCACGGACAGCAATTCCGGATCAATTCCCCGCCCGTTATCTCCAACCCGCATTAAAACCGATTGACCGGCGGATACCACGCTGACATTGACGGCACAGCTGTCCTGCTTTCTTGAAAATGCATGGCGGAGCGCATTTTCGACGAGGATCTGCAGCACAAAAGGAGGAATTTCGATGTCCTCCAAACCGCGTTCGATCTCAAGGCTGATTTTATATTTCCCGGGAAAACGGGCCTGCTCCAATGATAAATATGCCTGCAGATGGTTCAGTTCTTTAGAAAGCGGGATGAGCAGCTGCCTTGCCCCCTGCAGATTGGAACGGAAATAGACGCTGAGCTGCAGCAGAAGCTTTCGGGTTTTTTCCACATCCGTACGGCAAAGAGCAGAAATCGTATTGATCGCATTAAACAGAAAATGCGGATTGACCTGTGCCTGAAGCGCCTTTATTTCTGCGTCTTTCAGCAATTTGCTCTGCAGTTCCGCCTCACCGAGTTCAAGCTGGGTGGAAAACAGCATGGCGAGTCCTTCTGCAAGCTCTTCTTCAACCCGGCTTAAACCTGACGGGCTTTTAAAGTACATTTTCAGCGTCCCGATCGTTTTGCCGTTTGACGTCAGCGGCAATACAATCGCCGCATGCAGCGGACAGGGATCGTGCGTGCATTCAATTTCTGCCTTTGATGTCGCTTTCATAATATGACCCGTTTTAATGACGCGTTTTGACAATCCGGTGATCAGGCTTTCAGACGGAATATGATGGTCGGCACCCGCGCCGACGTGCGCCAAAATCTTTTCGTTATCCGTAAGCGATACCGCGTCCGTTCCTGTTTGCCTGTGGATGATGGCGGCGACGCTTTTGCATGAGCTTTCATTCAGCCCCTGGCGGAAAAACGGAAGCGTCTGATCGGCAATCATCAGCACCCTGTGGGTTTCAAGGGCTCTCGCCCGTTCTTCCTTCCGGATAATCGACTGAATGATCGAAAGAAAAATAAAAGTCCCTGACCCGTTTACCAATATCATCGGGATGCCGATGATGCTCACAAGCGTCCAAGCATCAGAAAACGGCTTGGCCATCAAGAGGATGAGCAGCATTTGCAGCGATTCCATCCCGAGTCCGACAAGCGCGGCCACCCGCGGTGTCGGCATCGCATAGCGTTTTCTGAAATACCGTCCGATCCAGCCGGACAAAATGCCCGCTAAAACGGATGAGACGGCACAGCTGACTGCGGTCGCGCCGCCGAGTGATAAACGATGCAGGCCGGCCAGTATGCCGACGCCGATTCCCACATACGGGCCGCCTAAGAGTCCGCCGATTTCAACGCCCATAATTCTTGTATTGGCAATTGAACCGGACGGATTAATTTGAAACACCCAGTCATTATTCATGATTGTATTCCGCTGAATTTCTATTCCCGTATAGTTGCTGATGATACTGAACAGCGAGAAAATTGAAATCAGCACCGCTTTGCCTTTATAGCTCTCAGGCTGCTGGAGCGCCTGTCTGAACAATCTGGTATGAGCCAGAACAAATCCCAATATGACGATAATTCCGACTCTTTCCAGCATCATGATGATCAAATGCAGCATACTTTTCACCTGTTCTTTCAAATTTTATTTTATCACGTTTTAGAGCCTGAGACAGAATCTGACACAAACCTGCCTGTTTTTTTCAAATCATCTGAAAACAAATCTTTCACAGTCTATATATCTATTGTAGAATAAACGGGAGCCTTGCGGCAGAGAGTTTCAGAATATAACAAAGAGGAGAAGATCATGAAAGCCGTATTTTTTGATTTGGACGATACACTGTTATGGGATGAAAAAAGCGTCAGAACAACATTCAGGGAAACATGTTTACAAGCGGAAAAAAAATATGGCCTTGACCCGCATACATTTGAAGAGGCGGTTCGGAAAGCGGCACGGGAATTGTATATGTCATACGAAACCTATCCTTATACGGTCATGATCGGCATTAATCCGTTTGAAGGATTGTGGGCGAATTTTTCCGAGCCGGTCAGCGAAGGGTTTAAACAGCTGAATCGGATTGCGCCGGAATACAGACGAAACGCCTGGACGAACGGCTTAAAAAGCGTCGGTATAGACGATGCGGCTTACGGCGAATATTTGGCGGAGTTTTTCGCGGCGGAACGCAGACAGCGTCCGTACGTGTATGATGAAACGTTTGCGGTGCTTGATAAGCTGAAAGGTGTTTATGAATTGCTTCTGCTGACAAACGGCGACCCCAGCCTGCAGAAAGAAAAACTCGCCGGCGTTCCTGAGCTCGCGCCTTATTTTAATGAAATCGTCATCTCAGGCGCTTTCGGAAAAGGGAAACCCGACGCCTCCATATTCGAACATTGCCTCGGCCTCCTGAACCTGAAAAAAGAAGACGCCATTATGGTCGGAGATAACCTCAATACTGATATATTGGGAGCGAAACGGGCAGGCATTACGACAGTCTGGGTAAACCGGACGCAAAAGAAAAATGATACGGACATTGCACCTGATTACGTGATCAGCGATCTTCACGAGCTGTTTGCGATTATAGAGAAACAAAAAGAAAGATAATGTTATACGCAAAAAAACCCCATTCTGAATGAACGGGGTTTTTTGTATTTCCGGTTATTTTTTCGCTTCGGCTACAGCCTTTTTCACAAAATCGTCCAATGAGACGGTTTCTGATTTCTGCTCGCCGTATTTCCGGACGTTTACCGCGCCGTTTTCCGCTTCTTGGTCACCGACCACAAGCATGTACGGGATTTTTTGCATTTGCGCTTCACGGATTTTATAGCCGATTTTTTCGTCCCGGCTGTCAAGCTCGACACGCAGACCTTCACGCTGCAGGCGCTCCTGCACTTTTTTCGCATAATCAAGATGCACGGACGGTGATACAGGAATGACTTGGAACTGCACCGGCGCAAGCCATGTCGGAAGGGCGCCTTTGTGCTCTTCGATTAAGAAAGCAACGAAACGCTCCATCGTTGACACGACGCCGCGGTGAATAACGACAGGGCGGTGCTGTTTGCCGTCTTCTCCGACGTAAGTGAGATCAAAGCGTTCCGGAAGAAGGAAGTCAAGCTGTACAGTTGACAATGTCTCTTCTTTGCCGATCGCCGTTTTCACCTGCACGTCAAGCTTAGGGCCGTAAAACGCCGCTTCGCCTTCCGCTTCATAATAGTCGTGCCCCATCTCATCCATTGCCGCCTTCAGCATGGATTGCGCTTTGTTCCACATCTCATCATCATCAAAATATTTTTCCGTGTCTTCAGGATCGCGGTAAGACAGGCGGAATGTGTAATCACTCAGGCCGAAGTCTTCGTATACGTCTTGAATCAAACGGACCGTGCGGATGAATTCTTCTTTAATCTGGTCAGGGCGGACGAAAATGTGCGCGTCATTTAAAGTCATGCCGCGTACGCGCTGAAGACCTGAAAGCGCCCCGGACATTTCATAACGATGCATCGTTCCCAGCTCTGCGATGCGGATCGGAAGCTCGCGGTAGCTGTGAATGTCCTGTTTGTAAATCATCATATGGTGAGGACAGTTCATCGGACGGAGCACGAGTGTTTCATTGTCCATTTCCATCGGCGGGAACATGCCCTCCTGATAATGTTCCCAGTGCCCTGATGTTTCGTACAGGTCTTTGCTTCCGAGAACAGGCGTATAGACGTGCTCATAACCGAGGCTCAGCTCTTTATCCACAATGTAGCGCTCGATCACGCGGCGGATGGTTGCGCCTTTCGGCAGCCAGAGCGGCAGGCCTTGTCCGACTTTTTGAGAGTTGGCGAACAATTTTAATTCTTTGCCCAGTTTTCGGTGGTCGCGCTCTTTCGCTTCTTCAAGCATCCGCAAATGCTCTTTCAAGTCATCCTTTTTAAAGAAGGCCGTGCCGTAAATGCGCTGAAGCATTTGGTTTTTGCTGTCGCCGCGCCAGTATGCGCCCGCAAGGCTCAGCAGCTTAAATTCTTTAATTTTGCCTGTAGACGGCACGTGCACGCCGCGGCACAGGTCAAAAAATTCGCCCTGCTCATAAATGGAGACCGTTTCGTCTTCTGGGATGGCATCCAGCAGTTCAAGCTTCAGATTATCGCCGATTTCCGCAAACATGGCTTTTGCTTCATCACGGCTCACTTCTTTTCGGATAATCGGGAGATTTTCACCGACGATGCGTTTCATTTCTTTTTCAATCTTCGGAAGGTCATCCGGCGTCAGCGCCTGCTCCATTTCAACGTCATAATAGAACCCGTTTTCAATGACGGGGCCGACACCGAATTTCACATCTTTATAAATGCGTTTAATCGCCTGGGCCAATAAATGCGCCGTGCTGTGCCGCATGATGTTCAAGCCTTCTTCTGTACCTTCTGTAATGATTTCTACGGCACCATCCTCTTGAATCGGCGTTCTTAAATCAATTTCCTGTCCGTTCAGTTTTCCGGCTAAAGACTTTTTCTTTAATCCCGGACTGATGGATGCCGCGATATCTTCTGTTGTTGTTCCTTTCGGAAATTCCTTTACCGCTCCGTCCGGAAATGTGATGTTGATCATATCTGACATCTTCGTCACTCCTTTTTTTATGCAAATCAAAAACCCCGCCCCCTATGAAAGGGACGAGGTTAAATAAACGGAATCGTGGTTCCACCCTTTTTTCCGCACGGCCGATTGTTTCGGCACCTGCGGCTCTAAACTCTGTAACGGGAGTTCCCGTCAGCTATTACTGGCGCTTCTTCCGGCGTTCACAGCTGAAGTTCAAAGGCGGTAAAGACAATGATCCATAGCTGGAAAGCTTTCAGCCTGGGCTCTCCTCTCTTATAAAGCCGGTATCAATGCTTCATGTCCTTATCAATACGTGTAGCAATCATTAATCTTTTATGTATTATAAAATGTCTGCGAGAAAAATGCAACTCGGTTTTCCGTCTGATTTCGCACAGACAGCCCTGCCGCTTACACAAGGCCGTCCGTGCGGCTATCCTTCCGTCTTCTCGGCTGCAAACGCGCTCAGCGGAAAAAGGCGCACCCTCTCCTGAAACACGTTTTGAATCGTTCTGGACATCATATGCTCCGGTTTGTCCGTATACAGTTCTACCGTCTCAGGCGCAATGGAGATCAGCGGCGCAAGGAGATGGGAATCTATATACATCGGGTGCTCCCGCACAAACCGTCTGTCTATGTATTTTTTCTGTTCCCGTTCTGACAAATAGCGCAGCTCCCACAGCGTAAAAGCCCGGTCATGTACGATGCGGACTTTCTTCATCCGCGGCGGATTGGTTGTCACATAATCTCTCAGAGACTGGATAAAGTTTTGATATTCCTGTTCCATCCGATATTCATCTATCGCAGCCTCCGCGTATTCTCTGAGCCGCTCATAATACCTGCCGAGCCGGAACGTCTGAAACGAACGCACGGAAAAAACACCCGCATCAAGTGAAATCGTCCGGAGCGCATCTGAAATAAACTGTGTGCGCGGCTCTTTCTTCGGCTCGAACGGATGATCCTCAAGCTCTCCTTCCATAATGCTGTGTGCAAGCTGAAGGATTTGCTGCTGTTCATCCTGATCGGTGAAGCAGTATGCGTCCTCAATAAGCGAAAGCATATGCTCGTCTTCTTTGCATTCCAAAAAAAACCTGACAAGTATCGGCTCAATAAAGCGCTGAACGCAAAAAGCCGTTTCAGACCTTGCGATTCCGACTTTTTTTATGCCTTCACGGACAATAAAATGTCTCCGGTCGTCCGATTGCTGAATGAGATGTAAAAAAGCGGCGGTATCGTGGTCATCTTCAAAGATCACTTCAAGCATATTTGTCCCCCCTTACGGCATCTGTTACAAGTATATGGGGGATGTTTTTAAAATAGACGTAAAGGTTAGCTTTCACCGCCGAACAAATGGCGCACCTTCTTTTTAAATATAACGGGAAGCGATAAAAATACGATGTAAAGACACATCACGCCGAGTACGGTCAGCACATTGCCGGACATAAAGCTCGCGCCGAGCACATTCAGGACGATCGTCCCCGGAATAATGCCCGCTGCGGTCGCCAAAAAATACGTCATCGGCCTGACTTTCGATAGGCCCGCGGCATAGCTGATCACATCAAAGTTAACAGGCAGAATGCGCAGGATAAAAATATAAAAGAAGCCATTGGTTTTCATCTGCTTTTGAATGGCTTCCATTTTTCCATGACGGCTTTTCTCATTAAAGGCAAACAGCCCCGCCGCAAAAAAAGACGCGGCGGCAGCGCCCATTGAGCCCGCCAGCGTATACATGGTGCCGAAAAACGGCCCGAACGCCAATCCTCCGGCGACGGAAACGATTGATACGGGAAACAGCACAAAAGGCCTGACAATGGAAATTCCGATAAACACAAGCGGCGCAAAAACACCGAACGATAATACCCACAGCCGGATCTCCTTAGGCGACAGATTCAGATATTTGCGGTTTGCCCACAGTAAAAGGCCCGCTCCCGCCGCAGCCGCAGCCCAAGTGACAGCCTTCTTATTCCTCATTCCCTCAAATCCTTCCCATTGGACGCCGGCATCATGAACGGCGGCGGTTTTCCCCGTCAAGACGGACGGGCGAAGCCAAATATAAAATCCGCTCCATCAGTCTTGCCGCTTTTACTTCTTCCTTTTCTCCCCGCTGTGAATACGTAAAATGATGCTTCAGCTCGTCTGGTGAAAAATTAGACGAGAAGAAAGTGGGAAGCTGCTGGCTCATTCTGTGCTGAAGCACGGTGCCGATGACTTCATCCCTGACCCAGCTTGTCATTGACTCCGCTCCGATATCATCAAGCATCAGTACGGGCGTCGTTTTCACCATATTCAGTTTCGCCTCCAACGACTGATCCTGGAGAGAGTTTTTCAGCTCTCTGACAAATTCGGGAACATATACGATCATTGATGAATACTCTTTTTCCGCCAGCTCGTTGGCAATGGCGGCTAAAATAAATGTCTTTCCGATTCCGAATTTTCCGTACAGATACAGCCCTTTGCCTTTTCCCGTTTCATTATAGCTCTTCAGAAAATCCGTCACATGCTGGAAGATGCCGACTCTGCTCGGATCGGTAATGTCGATCTGCTGAAACGTCGCGCCGAGAAGATCCTGCTGGATATACATGCTCTTCATCAGGGACTTTTGCCTTTTCTGGCGGTCGAGCTTTCTCTTTTCCGGACATTCGTAATATTCAATATCAATGGAACGCCCGTTGATCACAAGCTTCGGATGATAGCCTTCAAGCAGGCTGTTCGTCCGGCTGTCTTTCGAACAGAAGGCGCACTGTTTGCTTTGCTGAACGAATTCGTACAGTTTATTTAACCCTCTGTCAATCATGCTTTGATTGATTACATCTTTCTGTTCCTTCAAAAAAGCCTGGACGTCTTCGTCGGCCATGACTTGCTGCTGCATTCGTTCCAGGCGTTTTTGAAAGTCAGGTCTTTTCGTCACGCCTTCTAAGGATCGGCTGATCGGTTCCATTCAATATCACCCCGCTTCTCTGTCTCAATAGGCAGAGTATTTTTTCAGTTTTTTCATTTCTTCCATCATTTTTTTCTTTTGTTCTTCAAGATCCTGCGCGGAAAGAGCCGGCTGTTCTTGTTTCTTCCCGGTTTCTTCTTCTTTCATCCAATCAGGGCGCTTTTCTTCCCGGACGGTTTTTTTGCCGCGCGCCGCGCCGTTTGTTTTGCCGTCCGCCCAATCAAGATATTGCCTGTGCTCTTCTATTGCGAGCTTCATTGCTTCCCGTACCGTTTTGACTTTCTTTCTGGCCCAGTGGGCGGCGATTTTTTGGATATAGTTTTTGGACAGCTTCATATCCGTTTTCAGCATGACATAATAAATCAGCACATTGGTGACGCCGGGCTCAAGCTTTTGTTCGAACATAATATCGGCGATAATCTGCAAGTCGGCTTTTGACGGCTCGGTCCCGTCGGCAATGTCCTGAAGAAGCTTTCTCGGTGATATGGTCTCAAGCTGTGCGATGAGTTCGCCGTTCAATGAATCGTCCTTTTCCGTCCGGTTTTCTCTCAAGGTGACAGGCTGTGTTTTATCAATCAGTTCCGGAAGCTTCCCGCTTCTTTCAATTTGATACCAGTCGCTGGCCGCTTTCCTCAGCGCTTCGGCCGTTATCGTATCCTGTTCATTAATTGCGGTCATGACGACGTGCTGCATGGAGATAGGATCTATTCCGTATAAATATGAAAGCTTTTTAATGCTCTCCCGCACGTCCTGCGTGATTGATTTGCGCGGTATCATCGTTTCTGACAGTCCCGCCATGAAAAGCTCAAAATCAAACACTTCCTCCGTCACCGTATAGGAAGGCGCTTGTCCGACAGACGCCGTCTCATAGTCCTCGGGGAGCTTCATCGCCTCTTCCATATCAGGCGTCATTTTCCATTCACTCGGCTGAAAAGAGGCAAAAGCGTGATTAAACGGACGGGTAATTTCCCTTGCGCCCACGCCGACGGAAGGGTGCGTGTAAAATTGTCTCAGCTGCTGGTATTTCGTTTTACCGACTCTGTTATAAAGAAAGACATTCAGCATGCCGTCTTCAAAAAAATCATTCGGTCTGAGCGGGGGCAGCAGCTCATAAATAAACATCCGCTCTTTTTGCTCGGACTCCCGGATATACACTTTCAGCAGCCCGATTCCTTCAAGCTTTCCCTGTTCATGATGAATCTTTTTTAAATTTGACTGCATCATGCCCATCAGCTGCCTGTGCGTGGATTCCGCTCCCCACAAGCGGTTCTGCTCAAGCTCCCCCCATAAGGTCATATAAAGGGAGAATGCAAAAGAACCGATCAGCGGCTGGTACAGATGTGTCAAAACCTGTCTGTCGACATCCTGAAGAAGCGAACGGCTTTTGACCGTATAAGGATCTACAGGCAATACGTCATTCCAATAGTCAGCCATGATTCTCAAACCTTCCGATATGTTTCTACTCTCATTTTACACCGTTTCTGCGATCTATCAAATGCCAATTTTGCTCATGAGAAAAGAGCCAGACACAATCTCTTAGCTCTCTCAGCGTTCTTTCTTTATTAAATCTTTCAATTCATCGATAAACACGTTTATATCCTTAAACTGCCGGTAGACGGAGGCAAAGCGGACATAAGACACCTCATCGATTTTCGCCAGACGGTCCATTACCATTTCTCCGACAAGTTCGCTTTTGACTTCAGATACACCTTGGTTTCTCAGCTCTTTTTCAATGTCAAAGCACATGTCTTCCAATGTTTTTAAAGGAACGGGCCTTTTTTCACAAGCTTTAATTAACCCGCGCAGCATTTTTTCACGGCTGAATTCTTCCCGGACGCCTTCTTTTTTCACGACGATCAGAGGCATCTCTTCAAACTTCTCAAATGTAGTGAAGCGGTAATGGCAGGCTTCGCATTCCCGCCTTCTGCGGATTGATTTCCCTTCGTCCGCAGGCCGTGAATCAAGTACGCGGGAACCGTTATGCTGGCATGAAGGACATTTCAAATTGGATCAGCTCCCATCTGTTTCGTTGCTGTAATGCGGTTCGCAAGCTTCCGGTAAATGCCCGCCAACGTTTCTAGGATGAGCCTATTTGTTGGGAGAGCCGATAGACCGGCCTTATCTTTTCTATTTTACAAAAAAAATGCTTAAAGAAAAAGCAATGCTGTTTTTTTACATTAGAAAAGGAGCATCAGCTTCAAAGCGCGTAATGGCTTTTTCAGCTTAGCTCCCTTGTGTTTGCGTTTTGAAAATTACAGTACTTTCACTTGTGCCTGTTTAATCTGTACAGGCCCCATTCCTCTCGGTATTTCAATGTTTTCTCTTGTATCTGCATGTAATGCGTCCGCAATGTAATCCGCAGCCACATTAGGATCCAGGTCTCCACAAGTATAAACATCAATGCTTGCATATCCGTGTTCAGGAAAACTGTGAATCGTTAAATGTGACTCAGAGATAATAACGACTCCGCTTACGCCTTGCGGTGCAAATTTGTGAAATGCGACCTCGCGCACCTCAGCTCCTGATTTCAAAGCAGCATTTACAAACGTTTTTTCAATAAAATCCATGTCATTGAGCTTATCAAAATCGCATCCCCACAGCTCGGAGATGACGTGACGCCCCATTGTTTCCATAATCATGGACCCCCCTTAACAAGAATTAAAAAAGTGAATTTCCGAGAACTGACCCGGCCATTTACCACGGGGGAAAGTTAGTCCGGAGAGGTCCTAACCCTTTAAGTAATTCCGAAGCAGTCACGAGCAAGAAGTTCACGAAAGATAGTATACTGTGTTTAAGTTTATTTTGCAAGGTGTGTTTTTTGCGAATATGCCGTTAAGGGTTTTTTTCTAACAAATGTCCATGATCTTTAGTCTACACAGCTGACGGGTGTTTCATTCGCGCGGCGACGTGACGGATAAGATCAACGACCCGGCAGGAATATCCCCATTCATTGTCATACCAGGCGAGCACCTTTACTTTTCGGTCTTCCATCACTATCGTTGTCAGTCCGTCAATGATCGCAGAGTGTGAATTCGTATTATAATCCGAAGAAACGAGCGGCTCATCCGAATAATCAAGAATTCCGTACATCGACGTTTTTGCGGCTCTTTGGAAAGCGGCGTTCACTTGCTCGGCCGACACATCTGTTTTCAGATCGCAGACAAGGTCCACTAATGACACATTCGGAACGGGAACACGCAAAGCGAGACCGTGAAGTTTTCCTTTCAAATGAGGCAGCACGAGCGACAGCGCTTTGGCGGCGCCTGTAGAAGTCGGAATGATGGATTCTCCGCACGCTCTCGCCCTCCGCAGATCTTTATGCGGATTGTCGATATTTTTTTGATCATTCGTGTAAGCGTGAACAGTCGTCATCAGGCCGCTTTCAATCCCGAATTCCTGATCAAGCACTTTGACGACCGGCGCAAGACAGTTTGTCGTGCAGGATGCATTTGAAATAATGACATGTTCATCGGGATTGAACTGCTCTTCATTTACTCCCATGACAATGGTAACGTCTTCATTTTTGCCCGGAGCCGTTAAAATAACTTTTTTCGCCCCTGCTTCAATATGGCTCATTGCTTTTTCTTTTGAATTAAATTTCCCCGTTGCCTCTACGACGATGTCTATTCCGCATTCTTTCCACGGAAGCTCTCTCGGGTCCCGGCGATTGAACAGCATAATATGTTTTCCGTTGACGATCAGACTGTCGTCGGAGGTCTCAACTTCTTGATCGTATTTGCCGTGAATTGTGTCATACTTTATCAAATGAGCAAGCGTTTCCGGGGGATAGCTTGCATTAATGGCTGTTATTTGAATTTGATCATCTTCCATTGCTTTTCTGAACACCATTCTTCCGATTCTTCCAAACCCGTTGATTGCTACTTTTACCTTCATGCTCAGGTCACCCCTTTTTAATATGCCACTCTAATTTACCTTTATTTATATATAGTATAACACATTAAAAGAAATCCGCCAGTACAACTTGATAAAAATCCACCCTTATACCGATCAATATGTTGTTCAATCGGTTTTTTTGCATATAAAATGATCTTTCTTCCATAAAAAAAGCAGGATCAGCGTCTCAGGCTGCCTGCTTTTTTCTTATATTTGTCCCGGTTCTTTAAATTTGTCATTTAAAATGCTGTCCTCTAAAACGGAAGACACCTCGCCGTACCGTTTAGCAATATGCATCGCGCCCCAGTCGCACAGCGCGTTTAAAATTCTTTCCAGACTGTGCCCGTATTCACTCAGCTCGTATTCCACTTTCGGCGGCACCTGATTGTACACGATCCGGTTGATGACGCCGTCAGCTTCCAGCTCCCGCAATTGCTGTGTCAGCATCTTCTGGGTGATGTCCGGCATAAGCCGCTTCAATTCGCTTGTCCGTTTTTTCCCGCGCATGAGGTGGCAGAGGATCACACACTTCCATTTTCCGCCGATCACTTCAAGCGCCGCCTCTACGGATATATTGTATTTTTTCTTCAGCAACGGTAATTCCTCCTCATCTATAGGAACTAAAAAGTGCCTATGGCACTTAAAAGTACGTTCTTTTCAATGACACTTCTATCGATCATAATGACATTTGCCGGCTGAAAAGGAATGTACTCTTATACTTATATCGTTTACCCGGCATCATTTCAACCATACATTATCGTTCAAGGAGGAAAACAGATGTCTTCACATCGCCAAAGCTATTTACCAGCGCTGCTGGCATTAGCCGTCAGCGCTTTTGCGATCGGCACAACCGAATTTATCAGCGTCGGGCTGCTGCCGCTTATATCTCAAGATCTGCATATACCTGTGACAACGGCGGGGCTTACCGTTTCCATGTATGCTCTGGGCGTGACATTCGGCGCGCCGGTTTTAACATCTCTCACATCCGGCATGTCACGGAAAACGCTGCTGCTCTGGGTGATGTTAATTTTTATCGCCGGAAATACACTCGCGGCAAGTGCGTCCTCAATCGGCGTCTTACTGGCGGCACGGGTTATTTCGGCGTTTTCCCACGGCATTTTCATGTCAATCGGGGCAACAATCGCCGCCAATATCGTGCCGGAGCATAAAAGAGCAAGCGCGATTTCCATTATGTTTACGGGGCTGACGGTGGCTACGGTGACCGGCGTTCCGTTCGGCACCTATCTCGGCCAGCAATTCGGATGGAGAATCGCATTTGCCGTCATTGTGGCGGTAGGAATCATCGCATTCCTCACAAACGCGCTTCTCGTTCCGTCGCATTTGCGCAAAGGGACGAAAACCGCATTTTCCGAGCAGGTCAAACTCGTCACAAACGGGCGGTTATTGCTTTTATTTATTATTACGGCGTTAGGCTACGGCGGAACGTTTGTCGTGTTTACGTATTTATCTCCGCTTCTTCAGGAGGTAACCGGTTTTCAGAAAGAAACCGTCGCGGCCATCCTGCTCATTTACGGAATTGCGATTGCCATCGGAAACATGATTGGCGGCCGTTTATCAAACCGAAATCCGCTGAAAGCCTTGTTTTATATGTTCATTGTCCAGGCTGCTGTGCTGTTTGTTCTGACTTTTACCGCGCCGTTTAAAACAGCCGGGCTGATCACCATTATTTTCATGGGGCTGTTGGCGTTTATGAATGTGCCGGGGCTTCAGGTATATGTCGTGATGCTGAGTGAACGTTTTGCGCCAAGCGCCGTTGATACAGCATCAGCCTTAAATATCGCGGCATTCAATGCCGGAATCGCGATCGGCTCGTTTGCCGGCGGAATCATTACAGACTCAATCGGAATCATTCATACCGCTTGGATCGGGGCGCTGATGGTGCTCAGCGCGGTCGTATTAACCGGATGGAGCAGGAAGCTTGAAAAGCGGGATCGCACTGCCCTTGAAAGGAGGTGAGTTTTTCTTCAGCGCATTTTGATTGTTTCAACAGACAACTAATAGGAGGAATATATACATGACAACACATTTACAAGCAAAATCAACATTGCATAACGGAGTAGAGATGCCTTGGTTCGGCATCGGAGTTTTCAAAGTAGAGGAAGGCGCGGAACTCGTCAACGCGGTGAAAACGGCATTGGTGCACGGCTATCGCAGCGTTGATACCGCCGCGATTTACGGAAATGAAGAAGGTGTCGGCGAAGGCATCCGCCAAGGGCTGCAAGAAGCGGGATTAAAACGTGAAGACATTTTTGTCACGTCAAAAGTATGGAATGCCGATTTAGGATATGAAGAAACGTTAAAAGCGTTTGACACAAGCTTAGAAAAACTCGGTTTAGATTATTTGGATTTATATTTGATCCATTGGCCTGTCGAAGGAAAGTACATCGATGCGTGGCGGGCGCTCGAAACCCTTTACCGGGATGGACGCATTAAGGCGATCGGGGTCAGCAATTTCCAAATTCACCATCTGAAACATCTCATGAAAGAAACGGAAATCAAGCCGATGATCAACCAGGTGGAGTACCACCCGCGTCTGACACAGAAAGAACTGCTTGCTTTCTGTACTGAACAAGGCATTCAGCTAGAAGCGTGGTCGCCATTGATGCAAGGGCAGCTGCTTGATCACCCCGTCTTACAAGAGATCGCAAAGAAGTACGGCAAATCAGCCGCTCAAGTGATTTTGCGCTGGGATTTGCAAAACGGTGTTATCACCATTCCGAAATCAACTAAAAAACACCGTATTGAAGAAAATGCAAATGTCTTTGATTTCGAACTGTCAGCTGACGATATGAAGCGGATTGATGATCTGAACGAAAATCTCCGTGTCGGTCCTGACCCTGACAATTTTGATTTTTAACCAGAAAAACACCGTTCGGCTTTCCGAACGGTGTTTGTTTATGCCCAGCCGCTCAATACTTCCTCAAGCTGGTGCTTTGTATGTTCAAGACTGCCGCTGTTATCAATGACGGCGTCAGCTTTTTTTGTTTTGTCCGCTAAAGGCATTTGCGACGTTATCCGGCTCATCGCTTCTTCTTCTGTAAGGGAATTCCGCTCCATCAGCCGTTTGAGCTGAATGTCTGCCGGTACGGTGACGACGAGCACCTTGCCGACAAGATAATCAAGCCCGCTTTCATACAAAAGCGGTATATCCAAAACGACGAACTGCTCTTTTCGTGCAACGGCTTCATCCCGCTGTTTCAGCATTTCCGCACGCACCGCCGGATGAACGATCTGATTCAGCTTCAGACGCTTCTGTTCGTCAGTAAAAACGATAGAACCGAGTTTTTTTCTGTCAATACCGCCATTTTCCAGCAGGATGTCTTTTCCGAATGCCTCCACAATTTGTCCGTAAGCCGGCATCCCTTTGTCCACCGCCTGTTTTGCGATGACATCCGCATCAATGACTGTTATTTTTTTGTCGATCAGCATACGCGCTACCGTGCTTTTGCCGCTTGCGATGCCTCCCGTTAAACCGATGACCAAGCTCAAAAAGCCCACTCCTTCTTACATTTTCCAAATCCCGATGATAATCAGCAGGACTCCCGGCAAAAATGTCATTTTATCTATCCAATTCCATCTTGAGAGCAAATGCCCCGCGTTTATGCCGAGTGAAACAAACAGCGAGCTCATCAGCCCGACAGTCACGCTCATCATAACCGGAGAAAAGCCGAGAATGGCCGCTCCCAGCCCGGCGCCAAACGCGTCAATGGATAAGGCGATACCGAGCAGAAGCGCCTCGACTCCGTTAATGGTTCCGGATTGATCAATATCGGCGCTGGTCGGTTTTTTCAAAATGTGAATCACGATGCCGAGCGATTTCACTTCAAGATTAAGTAACGTTTTTTCATGCAATAAGTAATCAGGCTCTTTAGCCGGTTTGAAAAATTGCCAGATGACCCATGCCCCGATTCCGATTAAGATCAGCCCGCCCAGTTTTTCCGTGACGGATACGGGAAAAATCTTTGTCAGAAAATGGCCGATCAGCATGGATATAAACATCACAGAGGCTGAACAGCAAGCGATCACGGCAATCGCTTTGAACGGGATTTTCATTTTTCTCAAACCATACGTAAACCCGACTGAAAAACTGTCCAAGCTGACAGCAAAAGCCAAAAGCAGCAAAGAAACAATCTCCATATCCGTTTCTCCCTTTCTCTTGATCGGCAATTGTGACATATGCCTATTGGGTGAATCACAATATATATATGGAGAAAGGTCATCAACTGTGTTAGAAAAAAGTCATTCTGCTGCCGCCTGCTTGAATCGCTTCAGTTTATGATTTTTTTTGGCAGCGGGCGCAAAAATGCGTCCCTCTTCCGCCGACCACGATTTTAGAAATCATCGTGCCGCACGTTTTGCACGGTTCATCCTTTTTGCCGTATACGTAATGTTTGAGCTGAAACATTCCGATCTCCCCTTGAGAATTGATATAAGACCGGACGGTGCTCCCGCCCGCGTCAATCGCTTCCTGAAGGGTGTCTTTAATTTCTGTATGAAGCGTTTTTATCTGCCCGTCTGACAGACTGTTCGCTTTTGTCTCAGGATGAATACGCGCCCGGAATAAAGCTTCATCGACATAAATATTGCCGAGGCCGACGACCGCTTTTTGGTCGAGCAGGGCTGTTTTCACCGCGCGGTTCGTTTTTGCAAGCCGCTCTTTTAAATAAGCAGCGGTAAATGCTTCATCATCGGGTTCGGGCCCGAGCTGTGAAAGCGGTAATGCATTCTGTTCCTCTCCCGGCGCAAACAAATGCATCGTGCCGAATTTCCGGACATCCCGGTAGCGGAGCTGTGTTCCGTCCGTCATGTGAAACACGACGTGCACATGTTTATCGTCAGGCTCATCGGCCTGATGAAGACCGTATTTCCCCTCCATCCGAAGGTGGGACACCATGACATAATGATCCAGATGGAAAAGCAAAAACTTTCCTCTTCTTCCGATGGATCGGATCGTTTCTCCTGCAATCTGCCGCGCGAATTCCTCCGGCTCGGCGGGTTTTTTGATGATATTCGGCCATCTGATATGCGCCGATTCAATCGTTTTCCCCTTCACAAGACCGGTCAGAGTGCGCCGGACCGTTTCAACTTCTGGTAATTCCGGCACAATCATCACTTCCTTTTTCTCTGTTTATTTTGCATCGTACCAAGACGGCCCTGAAGCATAATCCGCCTTCAGAGGCACGTCTAATGCCAAAGCATGCTCCATCACTTCAGGAACCAGCTTCTCTAATATTTCAATTTCTTCCTTAGGCGCTTCAAAAATCAATTCATCGTGCACCTGAAGCAGCAATCGTGCCTTCAGGTTTTTCTCTTTCAGCTCAGCTGCCATGTCAATCATGGCTTTTTTAATAATATCGGCGGCGCTTCCCTGAATCGGCGTATTCATGGCCGTCCGTTCCGCAAAGCTCCGCAGGTTGAAGTTGCGGCTGGTCAGCTCAGGAATATAGCGGCGGCGCTGCATAAGTGTCGTGACATATCCTTTTTGCTTCGCTTCCTGCACCGACTCTTCCATATATGCCTTGACGCCCGGGAAGCTCTCCAAATAGCGGTCAATAAAAGCGCCCGCTTCTTTCCGGGTGATGCCGAGGTTTTGCGACAGCCCGTAATCACTGATGCCGTAAACAATGCCGAAATTGACGGCCTTTGCCTGGCGGCGCATCGCTTGTGTCACTTCATCTTCACTGACATGAAACACGTCCATGGCGGTTTTTGTGTGAATGTCCATGTCATTCGTAAACGCTTCGATCAGATTTTCATCTTTTGAAATATGCGCAAGCACCCTTAATTCAATTTGTGAATAATCGGCGGCGAAAATAAGCCAGTCCGGTTCGGACGGTACGAAAGCCTGACGGATTTTCCGCCCTTCCTCCAGCCGGATCGGAATATTTTGCAGGTTCGGATCCGTTGAGCTGAGGCGTCCGGTTTGAGTCAACGCCTGATTGAACCGTGTATGCACCTTATGAGAATCCTTGCGCGTGACTTTCAGCAGCCCTTCTATATAAGTCGATTGAAGCTTGCCGATTTGTCTGTATTGCAGAATGTAAGCGACGATATCATGTTTGTCTGCGAGCTTTTCCAGGACATCGGCTGAAGTGGAATAGCCTGTTTTTGTTTTCTTTACTGGCGGCAGGCCGAGCTTTTCAAACAGAATGACGCCGAGCTGTTTTGGTGAATTGATGTTAAACGGCTCACCGGCGATGTCATGGATTTTTTCTTCATATTCCTTCAGCTTCGCCTTAAGCTCTTCGCCCATTCGCTTCAGTCTTTCAACATCCACTTTGACGCCCATTGATTCCATTTCTCCGAGAATAAGCGCAAGCGGGAGTTCGAGATCTTCATATAATTCAAGCTGATTATTTTCTTCCAGCGCGTACAGCAGTTTGTCACGGAGGCTGTTAACGGCAGACGCTTTCCGCGCGAGATGATCGGCAAGCTCTTTTTCAGCCGGAACGGCGCGCTTTGCGCCTTTTCCGTATACCGCTTCATCTTTTGAAACGATATTCAGCCCGTATTCTTTTGCTACGCTCGCGACATCGTCGTACGAGTTGCCCGGGTTTATAATGTAGGCAGCAAGAAGCGCGTCAAATTCCGTTCCCTTCAGCTCAATTCCCTGCCAGCGCAAAGCGACGACAGAACGTTTGCTGTCGAACACCCACTTTTTCATCGATTCATCTTCAGCCCAAGATTTAAACGCTTCAGACTGAATGGCGATTTCTTTCGGAATATAATAAAGACCTGTTTCATTCACGATGGAAAAGCCGAGGATCGGTTCTTCGTGATAGTTATCACCGATTTGTTCGACGACCAAAGCGGACGGCGAAACGAGCATATCTTCGGTGATTTCTTCTGCCGTTTCGACATTGATGTCTTCAAAATTTTCTTCCGCCGTTTCGCCGCTTTCTTCACCGAGCCGCTCAAGAAGCGTATTAAAACCCAGGTCTTTAAAAATGGCAACAACTTGTTCACGGTCAAACCCTTGGTAATCTAAATCTTCGGGCTTGACTTCAATCGGCGCATTTGTCATAATCGTCGCCAGCTCTTTGCTCATCAAGGCTTGTTCCTTGTATTCTTCAAGCTTTTCTTTTAATTTTTTTCCGCTGACTTCATCAATGGAATCAAGCAGTTTCTCAACCGAATGAAACTGCTTTAAGAGCTTAATCGCGGTTTTTTCTCCGACGCCGGGGACGCCCGGTATATTATCGGATGAATCCCCCATTAATCCCTTCATATCAATGATTTGCAAAGGGGTCAGACCGTACTTTTCTTGCACGTGCTCCGGCGTGTAATCTTCCACGTCGGTAATGCCTTTTCTCGTAATGGCAACGGTCGTTTTCCCGGTTGCAAGCTGGGTTAAGTCCTTGTCCCCCGAAACTACCTTTACTTCGAAGCCGTCTTTTTCAGCAGATACGGCAAGCGTGCCGATAATATCGTCCGCTTCATATTCAGGAAGCTCGTATCGGCTGATTTTGTAGGCATCAAGGAGCTCACGGATGAACGGCATCTGTTCTGAAAGCTCCGGCGGCGTTTTTTGTCTTCCGCCTTTATATTCTTTAAACGTGCTGTGGCGGAAAGTGGTTTTTCCCGCATCAAAAGCCACCAGCATGTGGGTCGGCTTTTCATCTTCCAGCATCTTCATTAAAATCATCGCAAACCCGTATACGGCATTTGTATGGATGCCTTTTTCATTGCTTAAAAGCGGCAATGCAAAAAACGCCCGGTACGCCAGACTGTTTCCGTCGACAAGCACTAATTTTTTTCGTTCCGTCATTCAATATCCTCCTAAGAGCAAAAGCTCGTCATTCCTCTATTTTTTAATCTCACAGCTTCTCTTATTTTAACAAAGTTCAATTTGAAAGGAAAATGAGCGAACCCCGTGAAAACGCAAAAAAGGACGGGAACAAGAAAATACGTTCCCGCCGTCAAAATTGGCTCCTTGGATGAAGGGGTTCTGTTACATCCTAACAAGATAGGTTTAACAGGTCATGAAGAAATTGTTAATCCTTTGTAAAGCTGATCACGCTTCCGGCTGCCGCTTCAGCGTCACGGTAAATACAGTCCCCTGTCCCGGCTCGCTTGTGACCTCGATTTTACCTTCATGGGCTTCTATTAAGTGCTTCACGATGGCGAGGCCGAGCCCGGTTCCTCCCGAGTTGCGGCTTCTGTCTTTATCCACGCGGTAGAATCTCTCAAATATCCGCGGGATCTCTTCCTTCTGAATGCCGATTCCCGTATCGGACACTTTGATATCGACAACGGTTTCTTTCACATGTACCGAAATCCCCACCGTCCCTTTTTCAGGCGTGTAGGTCAGGGCATTGTTCGCCAGATTCAAAAATACCTGCTTCAGCCTGTGCGCATCACCCGTCACAAAAATCGGCTCTTCCGGGAGATCGAGCTGAAAGCTGATGCCTTTTTCCGCAGCCTTATGCCGCAAAAGCGCCTCAATTTCATGCAGAATTTTTGCGGCGTCAAAGGACTCTACGCGCATCGTAAAGTTTTGCTGCTCCATCTTGGATAAATCCAGTAAATCCTGCACGAGAGATTGGAGCCGCTCACTTTCTTTCAGAATGATAGACAGAAAGTCTGAAAGCGCCTTTTCATCTTTCATCGCTCCGTCTAACAGTGTTTCCGTAAATCCTTTAATCGAGGTGATCGGTGTTTTCAGTTCATGGGAGACATTGGCGACGAAGTCCTTTCTCATCTGCTCCAATTTTTTAATTTCCGTCATATCGTGAAAGACGAGGACGATGCCCTTCCATTCATCGTCAGGGCCCATGATCGGAACGCCGTCAACTTCAAAGTAGCGCCGCTCAATATTGATGGGAAGTCTGAGCAGCTGGCATTTTTTCGTCTCCGTCATAAAAATGTCTTCGACAAGCCGAATGATCTCCTCATGTTCAAACGCATCATGGTAAAGGCGCCGAAGCAGACGTTCAGGCTTTGTATGAAACTGCTTCGTGTATGACCGGTTCACGAGATTGATAAAACCTCGCCCGTCTATTAAAATCAAACCGGATCCGATATTTTCAATGACGGTTAACAGACGATCGCGCTGCATATCCTGCGTTCTCGTCATTTCCATTAAATCGACCGCCAGGCTGTTCATCGCACGCCCGAGACGGTCCGACCGCCTTGCGTAACCGCTGTAGGAGCGGGCGTCATAATTCCCTTTGGACAGCTCCGTCGCCACCTTTGTCGCGGCGTCGATGGATTTTTTGTAACGGGACGTCATGTTTGTATAAAAGAAAACGATAATGATAAAAGCGGTACAAAGACTTGCTGCCAGCATGCCCCACATTTCTCCGGTAACGCTTGAACCGCCGTTGATCTCAGAGGAAACAAGTACATACCCCGCTGTTTTCCCGGCGTCATTTTTTACGGCAGTGCCGCGGATGACTTTGCTTTTCGACTGTACGGCTTCCTCACTTTTATTGTGAGAAATGAACTCCTTTACGGCTGAATCATCAGCATGACTGCCGGAATGATATACGGCGTCACCCTTCTCGTTGAGCACGGCGACGTTTATACCGAGGGTGCGGCCGGCATCACGGATTACCGTTTCATTGCTTTTATTGCCGATTCGGCCGGTGTCAAGAAGGCCCGCTATGTATACCGATTCCTTTTTCAGCTGATCCGCCGTTCTTTCTTCAGCGGATGAAGAAATAAGCTGCTGTAAAAAAAGGCCGAGAACACTGAAAACCAATATGATACATACAACGAGTAAAGCGAACAGACGCACACGGACTTTATTCATTCATTTTTGGCTCCTCCAGTTTATACCCCAAACCTCTGATTGTTTTAATATAGATGGGTTTTTTGGTATTTGATTCGATTTTGTCGCGCAGATGGCTGATATGAACGTCAACAATCCGGGTATCCCCGGCAAAATCATAGTTCCAGACCGCGCTCAGCAGAAGATCTCTCGTCAGCACTCTTCCCTTATGTTTTCCCAAATACAGAAGCAGTTCAAATTCTTTAGGCGTCAGTTCCAGCTGTTCTGACTTAAAGTACGCTTCGTAATGCTCCGGAAGAATTTTCAGCTCGCCGATGAGGATCTGCCCGTCCTTTTCCTCTTCTCTGCCTTGTGACAGCGAAGAAATGTCAGCCCTTCTTAAAATGGCTTTCACCCGCGCAGTGACTTCCCGCGGACTGAACGGCTTTGTCATGTAATCATCCGCTCCGAGCTCCAGTCCCAGCACCTTATCAAACTCCTCATCTTTTGCTGTCAGCATCAAGATCGGAACCATCATTTTCTGCTGTCTGAGCTGTTTACAGACGTCGATTCCGTCCACTTTCGGCAGCATGACATCCAGTACGATTAAATCCGGATTTTCATTCTCTGCCTGCTCCAGAGCCTCTTCGCCGTCTGATGCGGTGATGACATCATAGCCGGACCGTTCCAGATTATACTGTAAAAGAGTAACGATAGATTGTTCATCATCTACAACTAAAATTTTTTTGTTCATGCTGCGCCCTCCGCTGTCTATTTTCCCCGACATCCAATTTTCTCTATTTTATGTGCTGCATATCACTTTATGATTTCATTTTATCCAATACTGCCCGTTCAGACAATTCGCCTTTTTGATCATTTTCAGAGAAAGGATCGCTCAGGGAAAAAGAAAACGCTTTCATTAATTGTAAAAAGAGGAAGGCTTCTGATTCGGAAGCCTTCCCTTTTTTCTTATGACAATACTTTCATCACGTTTTTGACAGATTCAACTGATTTACTCAGCTGCGCTTTTTCATAGTCTGTCAGTTCAAGCTCGATGATTTGCTCTAGGCCGTTTCCTCCGATAATCGTCGGTACGCCTAAGTAAATGCCTTCATGACCGTATTCGCCTTCTAAGTAAGCGATGGTCGGAAGCACGCGGCGCTGATCTTTCAAAATGGCTTCTACCATTTCAGTCAGTGATGCAGCAGGCGCATAGTAGGCGCTTCCGTTGCCGAGAAGGTTGACGATTTCCCCGCCGCCTTTTCTTGTGCGTTCTACAATCGCATCAAGACGGTCTTTCGGGATAAGCGTTTCAAGCGGAATGCCGCCCGCATAGGAATAACGGACGAGAGGAACCATGTCGTCACCGTGTCCGCCAAGAACAAAACCGGTCACATCTTTTACAGACAGGTTTAATTCTTCAGCGACGAATGTTCTGAATCGCGCAGTGTCAAGCACTCCGGATTGTCCGATGACGCGTTCTTTCGGGAAGCCTGATTCTTTGTACACCGCATATGTCATCGCATCAACAGGGTTTGTCAATACAACGATAATGCAGTCAGGAGAATATTTCACGATCTCACGTGTGACGCTTCTCATGATTTTTTCGTTTGTAGATACGAGATCATCACGGCTCATGCCCGGTTTTCTCGCAATTCCGGCTGTGATGACGACGATATCAGAACCGGCTGTGTCCTCGTAGTTGGACGTGCCTGTGATTTTCGCGTCAAATCCTTGAACCGGACTTGCTTCGAGCATGTCTAGCGCTTTTCCTTTTGTCGGGTTTTCTAATTGCGGAATATCAACGAGCACAACGTCTGCAAGCTCTTTTTGAGCTGTAAGAAAGGCTGTTGTCGCTCCCGTAAATCCTGCTCCGATAACAGAAACTTTACTGCGTGTTTTTCCCATGATTCTCTTCTCCTTTTTTGGCTTCATTAGAAGTCTGCTTTAGGTTCAGTCCATGTTTTTGATTAGCTCTTCACCAAACTCTGAACATTTCACTTCAGTTGCACCGTCCATTAATCTAGCAAAATCGTACGTTACTACTTTTGAAGCAATCGTTTTTTCCATAGATTTAATGATCAAGTCAGCAGCCTCATTCCAGTTCAGGTGTTCAAGAAGAAGCACTCCTGAAAGGATGACGGATGACGGGTTGACTTTGTCAAGGCCGGCATATTTAGGAGCCGTTCCGTGAGTCGCTTCGAAAATCGCATGCCCTGTTTCATAGTTGATGTTCGCTCCCGGCGCGATTCCGATTCCGCCTACCTGAGCGGCAAGCGCATCAGAGATATAGTCTCCGTTTAAGTTCATTGTCGCCACGACGTCGAATTCGCTCGGACGGGTTAAGATCTGCTGAAGGAAAATATCAGCGATGCTGTCTTTGACGATGATTTTCCCTGCCGCTTCCGCGTCGCTCTGCGCTTTATCAGCCGCTTCTTTTCCGTCTTTTTCGACAATGCGGTCATATTCAGCCCAAGTGAATACTTTATCTCCGTATTCTCTTTCGGCAAGCTCGTAGCCCCAGTTTTTAAATGCCCCTTCAGTGAACTTCATGATGTTTCCTTTGTGGACAAGCGTGACAGACTTACGGCCGTTTTCGATCGCATACTCAATGGCAGCTCTGACTAAGCGGCTTGTGCCTTCTTCAGAAACAGGTTTGATGCCGATTCCTGACGTTTCAGGGAAACGGATTTTGTTAACACCCATTTCATTTTGCAGGAAGCTGATCAGCTTTTCAACCTCTTCAGAACCTTTCGCATACTCAATTCCGGCATAAATATCTTCCGTATTCTCGCGGAAAATGACCATATCCGTATCTTCAGGACGTTTGACCGGAGAAGGCACTCCCGTGAAATATCTGACAGGGCGCAGGCACGTAAACAAATCAAGCTCCTGTCTCAGCGCCACGTTCAGAGAACGGATACCGCCGCCGACCGGTGTCGTCAGAGGACCTTTGATGGCGATGAAGTACTCTCTGATGTCTTCCAGCGTTTCGGCAGGAAGCCACTCACCTGTTTTATTATAAGCCTTTTCACCGGCATAAACTTCTTTCCACGTGATTTTTTTCTCGCCTTTATATGCTTTTTCAACAGCGGCTTCCAATACTTTAGAAGCGGCGTTCCAAATATCAGGGCCTGTGCCGTCGCCTTCAATAAACGGGATAATCGGATTATTTGGTACGTTTAATACTCCATTAGAGACTGTAATTTTTTCACCTTGTGACACAATATTACCTCCCAGTATGTAATTCATATTTAGAAAACATTTTATTTTTCTTGTACAGAAAATAAAATGACTTTTCTCAAGATTCTATCAAAATTGTAAACCAATCCGGGCTTGATTAACAAGAGGCTAACGACATGAAAATCACCAGCCTCCCGTTTGATCAGGCTCTTTCATCAATCGGAACAAAAGTCTGCTTATCCGGACCCGTGTAATCAGCGCGCGGGCGGATGAGGCGGTTGTTATCGTACTGTTCAAGAATATGGGCGATCCATCCTGACATTCTGCTGATCGCAAAGATCGGCGTGAACAGATCGTGATCAATGCCGAGACTGTGGTATACAGATGCGGAATAGAAATCAACGTTAGGCGGGAGTTTTTTCTCCGACGTTACGATTTCTTCGACACGGATTGACATCTCGTACCATTTGCTTTCACCCGTCAGATTCGTCAGGCGTTTGCTCATTTCTTTTAAGTGTTTGGCGCGCGGGTCTCCATGCTTATACACACGGTGTCCGAAGCCCATTACTTTTTCCTTTTTCTCCATTTTGCTGCGGATATAAGGCTCGGCGTTTTCCACTTCGCCGATTTCTGTCAGCATTTTCATGACGGCTTCATTGGCTCCGCCGTGAAGCGGTCCTTTTAAAGCGCCGATGGCGGCAGTGATGCCTGAGTAAATATCAGATAAGGTGGCGACACATACTCTCGCCGTAAATGTTGATGCATTCAGCTCGTGATCCGCATGAAGAATGAGCGCTTTGTTAAACGCTTCCACTTCGATCGGAGAAGGCTCTTCACCGTTTAAGGTGTAAAGGAAGTTCTCCGCGATTCCATACTCTTCCTTCGGTTCAACAGGATCAAGTCCTTTGCGGATTCTTGAGAAAGCGGCGACAATGCCCGGCACTTTCGCCTGCAGACGGATGGCTTTTCTGTAGTTCGCTTCCGGATTCATGACATCGGCTTCACTGTCAGTCAGACCGAGTAATGAAATCGCCGTCCGGAGCGCAGCCATTGGATGTACGTTATTGAGGGGATAGGATTTGAAGTGCTCAATGATTTCTTGTGGAACGGCAGCTTCTTTCGCAAGCTGTTTTTTCAGTTCAGCAAGTTCCGTTTTATTCGGCAGGCGCAGATGCCACAGCAAATAAATGATTTCTTCAAAACTTGCATTCTCTGTCAAGTCGTCAATATCGTACCCTACATATGTAAGGGTATCGTCGATAATAGAGCTTACAGATGATGTTGTTGCTACAACCCCTTCAAGACCGCGTGTTGCTGTCATATTCAACCTCTCCTTTTCAATCAAAATTCCCCTTTAAAGAGTATATAAAACATACGGCTTACTTAAAATGAGTCATGCAAACAATCCCTTTCCCCTTTAAGAAAATGCTTACATTTCAATGGTTGCGATTACATAACCAGTATGCTTATAGAGGAACATAACAAATTCTTATAAGCTTATTTAAGTTTAAGCCTATTCTTATTATAAACAATAATCTGATTAATTTGTAGACTTTTAACTAAAAATGTTTTAAAAGCCTTATATATCAAGGCTTTTCGTTGATAAATTTAATCGTTTGCTTTCAGGCGCTTTGTAAAACCATGTATTCTCATGTTTTCATTTGGGGGAGTTTTGGAGGAGACTTTAAAAGGACAGGCGCGACAACTTCACCGCAAGTTTAACCCCCTTCTTTACCGGAGAAGGGGGTTAATTTGTTTACTCGACTGAATCAATGTTCGGATCAGCTTCAGAAATCCATGTCTTGGTTTTAGTTGGCTCAAATTTTCTTATATATATCTTTGTTGTTACTTCGTATTTCGCTTTTGTGTATATAACGATCCTTTTGTATTTTTATGCGGACTTCAAACGAATATCACCCTTGTAACATAACCTGTTACCATGCTTGTAATGCAGCAGCCGCAGCCCCGCCTAAAAAGAGAAAAATCGAAAATGCATGACAAAAAAAGATGCAGCCCTAAAAAGGCCACATCTTTTAAATCATGTTTGCAGTCGCGCAGCTAGTTGTATTACCTCATTATCAGTTTTGGCTGCATTATGATGAAGATGAGTCGTGTTTCCTACAAAAGCAATTACACCGAACGTAATAGCGAAAGCAGAGACAGAGAAACAAATTGCTTTTTTAATATTCATACAAACAATCCCCCCGCTGTATTTGAAGTTGAGACTCCACCATCTTATCATAAAAAATTGTAGCCATTTCAAAGTCCTTCATTCCTTTGAAAAAGTTTGCTGTTAAAAGTGTCAACTCTTCGACATACGAATACATATGAATATTTTCAAGCTTACTTAAAATTTCTACAAGGCTGTCTTTGTTAATCGGTTCAGCAAATAAAACATATAAAAACTCTGTTAATAAGCAAAACAAATTGTCGTCATATTTTACTGCTGTTTTTAAACCTTCTTTTAAAGCTTGGCCTGCCGCGGCTGTTTTCTTTTGCTTAAATAATACTATGGAAAGTGAATAATATGAATGGGGCAGAGTTCTCAATTTCATTTCTTCACCAATCACAATTGCTTGTCTCAAATACGCTTCGGCCTTTTCTTCTTGTCCCATGTAGTGATAACTTTCACCCAAATTATAAAGAGCAGAGGAAATCAACCTTTTATGACCAAATTCTTGCGAAAGCTTCAAGGCTTCCTCAAGATGCTGTAATCCTTTTTCGTAATGTTTAAAATCAAGATAATTACCCACAATTACAAATAAACTTTGAATTTTTCGGACGGTATAAAGCGGGTTTCGATCATAAATTTCTAACGCTTTTAGAATATGATGCATGGATACGTGCGTTTGTTTCATATTATAATAAGCCTCTGCCAACTTAAAATGAAACTCAGCTTGTTCTATTTCATCAGAGACATGATGAATTTCCATCTCTGCTTTACGATAAAAATTAATTGCTTCTACATACTGCTTCTGATCAAATTCGTACATTCCGCGAAAAAAATGTGAGTAATATTTTAAGAGGCCGGTAAGTGTTTTTTGTGGTTTCTCAATCTTCTCAAGTAGTTCTGTGGTGGTTGGCCTATCAGTCCTATACTTTATTTCTGGGTTTAAATAATCTAGCATAAGTTGATGACGAAAAGTCATGAGAGAGTAATAAATAAGTAAATATTCGTCTTCTTCCATTTCTTTTATTTCGTGTTCCACTTCGGCTTTTAAAATTTCCGCGTCTGGCACACTAAATTGACGAATCATCTTGTACCACTCGTTAATTTTAACGCCTACATGTGAAGACGGTAATACTTGGTCCATGCATTCATTCCCCTCCTCCTCTTTTGATTTATTTTCCACTAATTTCTTATTTTCTGTAAACGAAAAAATACCGCAATTTTCCTAATTAACCGAAAATAACAAAAATAATAGCGATTTTGGAAATAGAACATCCATGACAATAAAGCACTTGTATACACCCCTTGCGGGTGCTGAACTTACGATTTTCGTCAATTGTATTTATGCTATAAAGAGAAACTAGAAGTCTATTTTTTGCCTTAAAAAGAAGTACAGAAATTATCTTCTGTACTCCTTTAAAATCTAAATAAGAAATCAATCTTGAGATAAATAAATCCAATTTATATCGTCAAATTCTTTGATAACATAATCTGATCCTATACTACGTAAAATTCTATTAAAGAAAATGATGTCATCTTCTTCATCGTAATTATATAAATCCTTTTGAACATATTCTTTAATAATAAAATTCGTTAAATTTGTATGATTAACAAATTCAGAAAAGTAAGATCTTATAAAAATTGAATTATCTTCATTTAATTTTTCATCATTAACAATTGAAATCTTAAAAACATTTAAAATCGCATTAATATCTTCTTCGTCCATATAACATAATGGTTCTAATTTTTTGTCTTCTTCTGTAAATGGCTTTCGAGTATCTTCAATTATTACGTAAGATAAAATGTTACCATCTTTCAGCACACGAAAAACTTCTAAATCACGTAATTTTAAAGCTCTATTAAGTGATAGCATTCTTTCCCCCTAATCAAATATTAAAATCCAAATACTAACCTTAGATTCTTTAGTAATCTACCTCCTGTTACACCTATTTAAAGCTGCTATTGTTATCACATATGCAGGGTTCAATAGTATATCAATCCAACTATATTTAGAAATTTTTTTCGTTCTTTATCTAATTTTTCCTATTTCTTTAACGCTGATTTTCATCTTTGTCTTTGGCCCATGAATGCCGTCAGCAGTCACGCAGTACATGGACTGGAATCGTTTGACTGCATTTGCTGTTTTCGGGCCGTAAATATCCTCATCAAGCCGTTCATCAATTGAAACTGACTCATTTACTGATGTAAGTGAATTTAAATAAATTGCAGAAAAACCCTCCTCATCTCGAGAAGGGCTCTGACTTATACTTCTTTTTCTCTAAATCAGTCCGAAGAAACTAACTGATGCCGCTCAACTTTTTAATCGGAGGGCTTTATCGGGTTCTCCGACTATTTGCCCCTATGCTTTTCTTTTGCTTTTTGTTTTCTGATTAAATATTTTTGTTCCTTTATTTTTTCTCTTTGTTTTCTATTCAGTTGTTTTTTCTTTTCTTTTCTTGCTTCAAGCTCCTGTTTTATCGCTTTTTGTGCCTTAGTTGATATCCCGATATTTTTCATCTCTTTAGAAGCTTGTCGTTGCAATCTTTTTGGGTTTAATTTCTTAGATTTTGCTTTAACACAAACCCCTTCTTGTTCAGTGTGGGAGAGAGTCGGTAAAAGTTGATTATTAACAAAATGCATTATTTCTGAATCCTTTGGCTCTTGTCCAAACAAATGACGAATTGCTCTTAATTTCCCATCATTCACAACTTCAATGACTCCTACCCAAAACTGACCATCGTAGTAAACCGTTAATTTCATAACGATTCCCTCCTCCTAAATTTACTGAAGAATGATGGACATCCCGAGGAGGGGAAGGTTACTGACATTTTAAATCATGCATCCGGACTACCAACCGAATTGTGTTTTTTCATTCTCATTATAAATTTAACAAACTTTCAAATTGAAGGAAAGGGTCTCCGCTTATTTTGAACAACACTTCAAGTTTGTTTTGGTATCAGGCCCATAAATTCCATCAGCTTTTCATCCATTCATCAATTGGAATTACTGCAATCGCTGTTTTCGCTCCATGTGCGCCGTCAATCCCGAAGTTCTTTGTTACATGGTAAGCCACTTCATTCATCGGAATAATGCAAATGGCATTTGTCTGAACTACAAAATGCGCAAGTGCAAACTCTAATTTTCTCCACAAAAAAAAGCAGCTTTACGCCGCTTTTTTACTTTACGAAGTGAATATTTTAACGATTTGCATGGCCAAGTAGGCGATTCCGGCGCCGATTAACGGGCCGACGGCGACGCCTCCGAAAAGCGCGACGGCAAGTATCGTGCCGATGACCAGCGCCGTTGTAATATGAGGGTCGTTTTCCAATAAGGTGAGACCGTTTTTGGCGATTAAGGCAACCGCGATCCCGGCACCGAGAGCGATCCACGCATAATATGATTTCATCGCTTCTCCGAGCTGTTTAAAACCGATATCACCTGTGGCAATCGGCACTAAAACGGCGATTGTAATGACGGTGACCCCCCAGTTGATGCCTTTTGACTGAATAACCGGAAATAGTTTCTGATCAAGACCGACAGCTTTTATCATAATGAGAAAGCCGACGGCAAAAAGCAATGACTGATTTTTGGCTACCAATGCGATGGCCAGCAATAATAGTAAAAATAAATTCGCCTGTGTAAACATCCTGAAAGCACCCTCTTTCATCATATCTATATTCATATCCTTTTTTCTGACGAATAAACTAATGTAATAGGACGTGCCGACCGAGAGGAGGATCGATGTGAACCCGCACTATGCAACTGTTTTTTTCCGCGCGCTGTTTGTACTCGCTGCGGCCGGCGGCGCTTTAGCAGCCGGTTACGCCTCATTTCCGTTAACTTATCCGTTTCTGATCGCCCTTATTCTGTCATCAGCGATCATTCCCGTAGTTGACTGGCTGGACAAACTGACGGGGCTGCCCCGGTCAGTCAATACTGTCATTGTCCTGGTCTTCTTTTTGCTTATTCTTCTTGGCGCGGCGACATTTCTCGTTGCGGAAATCATTTCGGGAACCGCCTATCTGGCCAAAACGCTCCCTCCCCATATCAGCGCCTTTATGACGTATTGCGAAGAGCTGTTCACTTCCCGCATTCAGCCATTGTACCACGAGCTGACCGTCCTATTTAACGGGCTGGAGACCAATCAGCAGGCATCCATCGTGACGCATATTCAGACCCTCGGTGATACAGCCGCTAAAAATGCGGGGCTGATGCTTTCACATCTTTTGGAGTTGGTGCCGAAATGGATTGCCTTCCTTCCCAATACAGCTGCCGTCTTCATTTTCGCAATGCTGGCGACTTTTTTTATGACAAAGGACTGGCATAAGCTGAAGGCGCTGCTTTATTCTACTCTTCCGGAACGGGTTTCAGCAAACGCCAAGGCCGTATCGGGAGAGCTGAAAAAAGCGATGGCCGGTTTCATTAAGGCGCAGGCCGTGCTCATCCTTTTCACGATGATCATTGTCTTTATCGGACTTTTTCTTTTAGGGATTGAGCATGCGGCAACCATCGCCTTTTTTATCGGCCTGGTTGATCTGCTCCCGTATCTCGGCGCCGGGTCGGTCTTTGTTCCCTGGATTATGTATTTGGCCATTGCCGGTCAGCTTCCTCAAGCGATCGGTCTCGGTATTTTATATATTGTGGTTCTCATTCAGCGCCAGCTGACGGAGCCGAAAATTTTAAGCAAGTCAATCGGACTTGATCCGCTTGCGACCTTAATCGCCCTGTTTGCCGGCTTTAAACTGTTCGGAATTTTAGGACTGGCTGCGGGGCCCGCCCTGCTCGTTTTCATTCAGGCCTTTATCACAACGGGCGCTTTAAAAGAAATATGGGCCTATATTACTGTTCAGTCCAAATAAAAACAGCAGCCCTGTAAGAAGGCTGCCGTTTTTATTTGATAATGATCCGCTTGTTTTTTGACATTCCTCTCAGCCATTTGAACAAAAGCGGCTTCATGCGGTTCCGAGTGAACGGAATCAGAAGACAGGCCCCTGCAATATCGGACAGAAAACCCGGAAGCATCAAAAGCAGGCCTCCGAAAAAGACGCATATTCCGTCAAGAAGCGCTTCCCCCGGCATTTTGCCGTGCTGCAGGTCGCGCATCACCCGATGATACACATCGGTTCCCTGTCTTTTTGCCACCAAGGCGCCTAACACGCCTGTCAAAATGATGAGAAGGAAGGTCGGAAAAATACCGAGCCATTTTCCCGCCAGCAGAAACAAACCGATTTCAATTGCCGGACACACGATAAACAGTAAGAATAACACTCTCATTTTTCTGCCCTCCTGCCCTTCTAAAAGCGCGTCACCGCCCGCATGGGAATAGGAAAATCAACCTAAAGACAAAAGAGAAGGGAGAACCCCCCTCTCTTTTTTAAAGCTGTTTAAAGAACGCTTGCGCGGCCTTCATACACAGCGCCGCGGGCAGCGTCAACTGTGATAACCTGTCCTTCTGTTAAAACTGAAGTTGCGTTCTCCAGACCGACGATAACCGGAATGCCCAAGCTTAAACCGACAACGGCTGCATGGCTTGTCAGACCGCCTTCTTCAGTGATGAGCGCTGATGCTTTTTCAAGTGAAGCGATCATGTCGCGGTCAGTGCTTGAAGCAACCAATACTGCGCCGTCTGTCATTTTTTGTTCAGCTTCTTTCGCATTTTTTGCAACAACGACCGGACCGAATGCAGATTTGCGTCCGATGCCTTGCCCTTTCGCGATAACGCTGCCGACAGTGTGGACTTTCATCAGATTCGTCGTGCCTGATTCACCGACAGAACCTGCTGTAATGACAATCAGATCACCGCGTTTCACGATGCCGCTGTCAAGTGATTTTTGAACCGCGTCTTCAAGCATTTCATCGGTTGAATTCGCGTTTTGGCCGCTTGCCGGGAATACACCGAATACAAGACCGAGTTTGCGTGATACAGACTCATTAACCGTAACGGCTACAATCGGAGCCTGCGGACGGTATTTCGCGATCATACGCGCCGTATGGCCGCTTTCTGTAGGGGTAACGATAGCTGCCGCACTCAGATTGATCGCCGTGTGCGCAACTGATTGGCCGATCGCATCGGTAATCGTCATGCCGACCTGATCTCTGCGTTTAGACAGAATTTCTTTGTAGTTCAGAGATTCTTCCGTGCGTGTGGCGATGTTAAACATTGTTTGAACCGCCTCGACAGGATATTGTCCCGCAGCCGTCTCACCGGAAAGCATGATAGCGTCTGTGCCGTCGAAAATGGCGTTGGCAACGTCACTTGCTTCAGCGCGTGTCGGACGAGGGTTGCGCTGCATGCTGTCAAGCATTTGTGTCGCAGTAATAACCGGTTTGCCGAGCGCGTTGCATTTTTTGATCATTTCTTTTTGCACGAGCGGCACTTCTTCGGCCGGAATCTCTACGCCGAGGTCTCCGCGCGCTACCATTAAGCCGTCAGATACTTCCAGGATCGCGTCCAGGTTGTCCACGCCTTCCTGGTTCTCGATCTTAGGAATGATTTGAATGTCAGACGCGTTATGCTCTTCAAGCAGTTCGCGGATTTCAAGGACATCCGTAGAACGGCGTACAAATGACGCAGCGATGAAATCAACGCCTTGCTCGATACCGAATACGATGTCTTTGGCGTCTTTTTCAGTAATTCCGGGAAGGTTGACGCTGACGCCGGGAACGTTTACGCCTTTTTTATTTTTCAGCGTGCCGCTGTTTAAGATTTTTGTTTTGATTTCGTGTTTTTCCGGATTTGATTCTAGCACTTCCAATCCGATTAAACCGTCATCCAACAGGATGATAGACCCTGCTGACACGTCGTCTGCCAGGCCTTCATAAGAAACTGAGAATTTTTCAAGCGTTCCCAGCACCTGTTTCGTAGAAACGATAATTTCATTTCCCGCCTGAAGCTCAAGCGCGCCGTTTTCCATATCGTGCGTGCGGATTTCCGGACCTTTCGTATCGAGGAGAATCCCCACGTTTTTGCCGAGCTTTTTGCTTGCTTCTCTGATGTTTTTGATTCTTGCGCCGTGCTCTTCGAAATCACCGTGTGAAAAATTCAGACGAGCAACGTTCATACCCGCTTCCATCAATTTTGTCAGCATTTCTACACTTTCACTGGCCGGACCGATTGTACAAACGATTTTTGTTTTTTTCAACTCGTTCACTTCCTTCTGAAATCTTCAGCTTCTTCCGCCTTAAATAGACAGTTCTTTTGAAAGCTGATACATGTTTGGTTCAACAGTATGTTTTGATTCTAAAATTTCTATAATATCATGGTCTACAAGCTTGTTGTTTTGTATACCTACGCAGCGTCCGCCTTTTCCTTTAAGCAGAAGCTCAACTGCGTAAGCGCCGAGGCGGCTTGCAAGAACCCGGTCAGAAGCGCTTGGAGATCCGCCGCGCTGGATGTGCCCTAAAACGGATACCCGTGTTTCAAGGTTCGTTTCTTCTTCGATGCGTTTTCCGAATTCAACCCCGCTGCCTACCCCTTCTGCAACGATGATGATACTGTGTTTTTTGCCGCGGTCGTGCCCTCTCTTCAAACGGCCGATAATTTCCTGCATATCGTAGTCCGCTTCAGGAATTAAAATTGATTCCGCTCCGCCTGCAAGACCTGCCCATAAAGCAATGTCGCCCGCATGGCGCCCCATCACTTCAATAACGTATGTACGCTCATGGGACGTAGCGGTGTCACGGATTTTATCAATCGCATCAATTACGGTGTTTAACGCCGTATCAAATCCGATCGTAAAATCAGTTCCCGGGATGTCATTATCTATCGTACCCGGTACACCTACACACGGAAACCCGTGTTCCGTTAATTTTTTCGCACCCATGTATGAACCGTCTCCGCCGATGACGACAAGACCTTCAATGCCGAGTTTCTTTAAATTTTCGATTCCTTTTTCACGGCCTTCAACTGTTTTGAATTCAGGACATCTGGCCGTGTACAGCTTTGTTCCGCCGCGGTGGATGATGTCACCGACCGAACCCAGCTCCAGTTTCTCTATTTTTCCGCTGATTAATCCTGAATAACCGTTATAAATTCCGTACACTTCGACGTCGTGGTAGATAGCTTTCCGCACAACCGCGCGCACCGCAGCGTTCATACCCGGGGAATCCCCGCCGCTCGTTAAAACTCCTATACGCTTCATTTCCTATTCACCTCAGCAACATATATATGTTAAACATATCATGATCATTGCCCTAAAACAATGAAAAGGGACGCCTGAGCTCCCATGAAACCTTACCTATTATACAATTAAATAAATTGTTTTTAAATAAAATTTAAGGAATATCACAAAAATCACAAAAAATAAACGTGAGCCATAGGCTTCACGTCTATTCAGTTTACCCCGATATATTGATCCTCAACCGAAACTTTCCCGATTGCTTTATATTTTTCATAGCGCTGTGAGATCAATTCTTCGGCGTTCAATTGAAGAAGAGATTTTAACGTATCTTTAAGAATACCGTCAATGTAGCCCGCCTGCTGCTTAATATCATGGTGAGCGCCGCCCTTCACTTCTTTAATCATATCATCAATAATTCCTAATTCTAATAAATCGGGCGCAGTAATCTTCATGGTTTCGGCCGCTTTTTTCGCAAGGCTGGAGTCTTTCCACAAAATGGACGCGGCTCCTTCAGGAGAAATAACGGAATACGTCGAGTTCTCAAGCATCAGCATGCGGTTGCCCACACCTAATGCCAGCGCGCCTCCGCTGCCGCCTTCCCCGATGACGATACAAACGACAGGCACTGTCAGGCCGGCCATCTCGAACAGGTTCTTGGCGATGGCTTCACTTTGTCCCCGTTCCTCCGCCGCTTTACCCGGGTACGCTCCCTTCGTGTCGATGAAGCAGATAATCGGGCGGTTGAACTTATCCGCCTGCTTCATGAGACGAAGCGCTTTGCGGTAGCCCTCAGGGTGAGGCATTCCGAAATTGCGGACGAGGTTTTCTTTCGTGTCTTTTCCGCGCTGATGTCCGATGACGGTGACCGGCATGCCGTGATATTTGGCGACTCCGCCAACAATCGCAGCATCATCTCCGTATGTTCTGTCTCCGTGGCACTCAAAAAAGTCGGTAAACAGGTATTGAATGTAATCAAGCGTCGTCGGCCGGTCGGGAAGGCGTGCGATCTGCACTCTGTCCCACGGCTTCAGGTTTTTATAAATCTCATCCTGGAGCTTGCTGAGCCGGTCTTCAAGCCTTGCGATTTCAGCGCTTAAATCCATCTCCGAATCTTGGGTGAATTTTTTCAGTTCGGCGATTTTCGTCTGCAGTTCAATCACTGGTTTTTCAAATTCTAATCTTGCAGCCACTCATGCTCACCTCCTGTTTGGTGCATGTCCAGCAGAAATGCGAGTTTGTCTTTCATGTCGTTTCGGTGAATCACCGCATCAAGCTGGCCGTGCTTTAATAAAAATTCCGCCGTCTGGAAATCTTCCGGCAGTTTTTCCCCGATCGTCTGTTCAATAATACGTCTTCCGGCAAATCCGATCAAGGCGCCCGGTTCAGCGAAATTATAATCACCGAGAGACGCGAAACTGGCCGATACGCCGCCTGTCGTCGGATGGGTCATGACAGAAATAATCAGTCCCTGCTCCTCACTGAACAGTTTTAATGCAGAGCTTGTCTTGGCCATTTGCATAAGGCTTAAGACCCCCTCCTGCATACGTGCGCCGCCGGAAGCGGTAAAGATGATAAACGGGACTTTTTCCTCTTTTGCTTTTTCAATTGCAAGCGTGATTTTTTCGCCGACAACCGAACCCATGCTGCCCATTCGGAATGTTGAATCCATGATCGCGATCACGGCAGGGAATCCGCCGATGGTTCCTTTTCCGGTAACCACCGCTTCATTCAGCGATGTTTTCTCACGGTCTTTTTCGATTTTTTCTAAGTATCCCGGGAAACCGAGCGGGTTTTCAGATATCATTCCCTGGTTGAATTCTTCGAATGAATCTTCATCCAGGAGGCTTTCAATGCGCTGCTTTGCATTCATCGGGAAATGGTGCCCGCAGTTCATGCAGACGCGCAGGTTTTTATCTAACTCTTTTGTGAGCATGATTTTTTTACATTTGGGGCACTTTGTCATAATGCCTTCCGGAACATCATGTTTTGCCTGCTCAGACGGCACGGAAGCATATTTTTTCTTTTTTGTGAATATATCCTTTAACAAATGATTACCTCCCTTTTGTGAAGGGTTCTCTTCACTGCATGTCTTCCGATTAGATAGACTTAATAATAACTTTACCGAAACTATTGTACTTTTTTTGTCAAACGGTGTCATCCTCCATTCGACATTTTTTGCTGCAAAACAGACGGAAACGGACGGATTTCATACCGTAAAAAGCGTTGTTCAGCCTTATCTGTCAGCGTTTTCAAAAGAAATAAGGATTCTGCTGAAATTTTTTTAAGACCTGCCCTTAAAAAAATGCCAGCAGTCCGTATATTGAACAGCAGCGCGTTGTTTTTTTCCAACGCGCTGCCATTTCATTTTTGTGTTATTATTCGCCGATGACTGTGAGCTGTCTTGTTTTTTCAGCCACTTCCTCAGGATCGACCGTAATTCTGGCGACGCCCGTTTCCATCGCTGCTTTCGCAACAGCTTTCGCAACGGCAGGAGCCACACGTTTGTCAAATGGAGCCGGGATGACATAATCAGCGCTTAATTCTTCCTCTGAAACGAGGGAAGCAATCGCTTCAACCGCAGCAATTTTCATTTCTTCGTTGATGTGAGTCGCGCGAACGTCAAGCGCGCCGCGGAAAATTCCAGGGAATGCCAGAACGTTGTTGACCTGGTTCGGGAAATCAGAACGGCCTGTTCCGATTACGCTTGCGCCGGCTGCGCGCGCGTCTTCAGGCATGATTTCCGGATTCGGGTTGGCCATTGCGAAGATAATCGGATCTTTCGCCATGCTTTCCACCATTTCTTTCGTCAGCGCGCCTTCGACTGATACGCCGATAAAGACGTCTGCATCTTTAATGACATCCTGCAGCGAACCGTCGTTGCGGTCTTGGTTTGTAAACTTCGCCACTTCGTTTTTCACTGCGTTCATGCCGGCCGGACGCCCTTCGTAAATCGCCCCTTTAGAGTCGCACATTACGATGTCGCGTACGCCGAAATGGTAAAGAAGCTTGATGATCGCGATGCCTGCCGCTCCCGCTCCGTTTGCCACAACTTTAATGGATGACATGGATTTTCCTGATAATTTCAGCGCGTTTACAAGTCCGGCAACGGTTACGATGGCAGTGCCGTGCTGATCATCGTGGAAAACCGGAATGTTTGTTTCTTTTTTCAGGCGCTCTTCGATAATGAAGCAGTTCGGCGCCGCAATATCTTCAAGGTTGACACCGCCGAATGTCGGTGCAAGCAGCTTCACAGTGTCAATGATTTTGTCCACATCGTTTGTGTCAAGCGCGATCGGGAATGCATCCACGCCCGCGAAACTTTTGAACAGCACCGCTTTCCCTTCCATGACCGGAAGTGAAGCTTCAGGCCCGATATTACCGAGACCGAGAACGGCTGATCCGTCTGTTACGACTGCTACCATGTTCCCCTTCATTGTATAATCATATACTTTATTTTTATCGTCATAAATCTCTTTACAAGGCTCAGCTACTCCGGGAGAGTAGGCAAGGCTTAAGTCGTCCGCGTTTCTGACTTCTACCTTTGCTTTTGATTCCAGCTTTCCTTGATTTACTTTGTGTAAATGTAACGCTTCTTCTCTTAATGACATTCTAAACACTCCTTTTAAGTACTTTGTTACATATTCTGCCGCATAGACTGGTACAATCGCTGGAGATGAAAAATTTCAGAATCTTTAAATAAGATAGCACAATTGTTTCAATTGTATAACAAAACGATTATTGTTACCACTATTTTAACACGACGTTTTCGCGGCCCAGCAGCTCTTTTAAACGGTATAACGCCTGATGGTCCGCCTGAATATGAAAAGTATCCGGCAGCCTGATCGTCTGCTTGTCTTTTTCATAATAAAGATAAACGCCGGTTTCCCCTTTATGCTCCAGTAAAATACGCTTCATCTTTTCCAAAAACTCCTGATTGTGCCGGCTGCCTTCGATTTTGATGTAAACAGACGGCGCTCTGTCTGCCTCCGTCTGCTCAAGAAGAGAGGCGGATGACATGATGAATTGTGTCTTCTCCTGACGCTCTTCCATTTTCCCGGCGGCGAATAAAAGCGCGCCTTCTTCTAACAGCGGAGACAGCCTTCTATATTGGTCAGGAAACACGACGGCTTCCATTTCTCCCGTTTCATCGCTTAATGTGAGAAACGCCATATGCTGACCTGTCTTTGTCCGAATCGTTTTGATGCCCGCGAGCAAAGCGCCGATTGACAGCTGCCCCTTCGGCATCTGCCGCGCTGCTGTGATCGCTTGGGCCCCCCGTTTTTTCAGGAGATCCCTGAAAGCAGACAAAGGATGGCTTGAGAAATAAACACCGAGAGCTTCTTTTTCGAACCGAAGCTTGTCCACGAGCGGAAATTCCTCAGCCTCTACATATTTTGGCTTAATGGAGAACGATTCTTCCAAAAACAATCCCATTTGGTCATCACCTGCACGAAAAAGTTCAGCGTGCTCTAAAGCCACATCAACGGAGGCCAGCAAGGCTGCGCGATTTTGATTGAATTCGTCCATGGCGCCAGAAAATATAAGGGCTTCGATGGTTTTCCGATTCACGCTTTTTGCAGGTACGCGAAAGCAGAAATCGAAAAGATCCTCGAACGGTTTATGTGTTCTTGCTTTATAAATATCTTTCACTGCCGAGACGCCTACGTTTTTAACGGCCCGCAAACTGTATCTGACGGCTCCGTTTTCCGGCGCAAACGGAAAACCGCTTTTGTTTATTGACGGCGGAAGGACTTGAATCCCGCTCCCCTTCGCTTCATGCAGATATTGCGATATTTTGTCCTCATTGCCGATGACGCTCGTCAACAGCCCGCACATAAAATATAGCGGATAATGCGCCTTTAAATAGGCGAGCTGATAGCCGATCATGCTGTATGCGACAGCATGGCTTCTGTTGAATCCGTAGTTAGCGAATTTTACAATCAGATCGTAGACCTCGTTTGCAGTGACTACAGAATACTCCTTTTTTAAGCACCCTTCAACAAAATGGCTTCGCTCTCTGTCCAGAATGTCCTTTTGCTTTTTGCTGACAGCCCGTCTGAGCAGATCCGCTTCACCTAATGAAAACCCTGCCATGCGCGAGGCGATCATCATTATCTGTTCTTGATAGACGATGACGCCGTAAGTGTCACTGAGAATATTTCTTACGTCCTCGTGCGGCACTTCCACACGCGCCCGTCCGTGCTTCCGATCGATAAATAACGGAATATTTTCCATCGGTCCCGGCCTGTAAAGCGCGTTAACCGCGACAATGTCTTCCAGTCTTGACGGCTTCAGGCGCTTCAGCACGTTTCTCATTCCTGATGATTCCAGCTGGAAAATACCCGTCGTATCACCGTTTGACAATAGCGAGAACGTTTTTTCATCCTGATAAGAAATCTCGGAAAAATCAATTTTCGTATTCGTCTCTTTTTCAATCATCGTTTTAATGGATTCAATAAGCGTCAGGTTGCGCAAACCTAAAAAGTCCATTTTCAAAAGACCGAGATCCTCCAGGTGATCCATCGCATACTGCGTTAAATACACGCCGTCATGCCCTTCTTGAAGAGGGACAACTTCCGAAAGCGGCTCTTTACTGAGAACGACCCCGGCCGCGTGTGTTGACGTGTGTCTCGGAAGACCTTCGATTTTCCTTGCGATCTGAAACACTTTATGAAGAACGGCGGATTCGGACAGCCGCCTGTTCAGCTGAGCGGACAGCCGCCTCGCCTCCTCAAGCGTCATTCCCGGTTTCGACGGGATCAGGCGGGCAAGCTGGTCGGCTTCTTTCGGGCTGATTCCGAACACTCTCCCGGTATCCCTTAACGCCGCCTTTGCGGCCAATGTCCCGAAGGTGATAATCTGGGCGACGTGCATGGCCCCGTACTTATTTTGCACATACTGAATGACCTCATCCCTTCTCGTATCAGGGAAATCGATATCAATATCCGGCATGCTGATCCGCTCGGGATTAAGAAATCTCTCAAACAGCAGAGAATGTTTAAGCGGATCCACGTCGGTAATGAAAAGCGAGTAAGCGACAAGCGAGCCTGCCGCGGACCCCCTTCCCGGGCCTGTCACAATGCCCTTTTCATGCGCGTACTTCATAAAGTCCCATACGATGAGAAAATAATCACTGAATTTCATGCGCCTGATGACGTCCAGCTCATATTCAAGCCGGCGGACAGCCCGCTCATCAGGAGTGCTGAAACGGAGACGCAGCCCCTCATGACAGATCTCCGCCAAATAGTCATCGGCTGATTTGCCGTCCGGCGCCGGAAAAGACGGAAGCTGTGTCTGTCCGAGGCTTACATCGACCCGGCATTGCCGGGCGATACGGGCGGCTGCTTCAATCGCTTCCGGATGCCGCGTGTAAAGCTCTGCCATTTCTTCAGGCGTCCTCAAGTATAAGTCCGGCAGATTCCCGCTCTGATCCTCCCATTTCTCTCCGGCTTTAATAGCGCACAGACAGCGGTACGCATCTTGATCTTCTTTCTTGATATAGCGGACATCTCCCGCAGCGCAGACAGCGATTTCCGTCTCGGCTGACAGGCGGAGAATCTCTTCTGATAACGTCTCATGTCCTTTAAACGGCTGGTACCCTAAATAAAAACGGCCGTCTCCGAACAGCTCCCGGAATCCTTCGGCAGCCCGGACCGCTTTTTCAAACTTCCCGGCTTGAAGCAGGCTTTCAATGTACCCGTTTTCACCGGGCGTAATGGCGATCAGCCCCTCATGATAGCTCTTCATCCATTTTCGCTTCATGCCGCCCTTTGCCATGGATTGCAGCGCACTTGAGATTTTCACCAGGTTCTGATAACCGGTGTTTGTCTCCGCTAAAAGAATGAGCGGGTGTGCTTCAAGCTCCGTATCGTCCGTGTATATAGAAGCCGTCAGACCGATAATCGGCTTAATTCCGTTTGATTTGCATGCTTTATAAAACTCAATGGCGCCGTACATCACATTTTCGTCCGTCAGCGCCAATGATGAATATCCGAGTTCCTTCGCTTGTGCAACAAGCTCTTTTACAGAAGCGGCGCTGTTTAACAGGCTGTAGCCGCTATGTACTTGCAGGTGAACAAAAGACAATGCCGCCACTCCTTTCCCATACGTTCATTTTGCCTTTCTACATTATAAGACGGGTTTTCTTAAGAAACAAATGTTCTTTTTTGACTCATCATCATACTTGTCCGTTTCGCTCAATATGATAGAAAAGTGAGGTGGTGTATATATGGATCAGGAAGCCGGATTTATGGCGAATTTCATCAGCAGTTATTTTATCGCCCTCGGTGTGTTGCTCGGCGGCGCGCTGATCGGCGGACTCGGAGCTTATTTATCAGGCGAGCCTCCGCTGACGGCGATCACAAAATTGGCGAACAGGCTGAAGATCTGGGCGCTTGTCGCGGCCATCGGGGGAACATTTGACGCGGTATACAGTTTCGAGCGGGGGCTGTGGGAAGGTAACACGCGCGACATCTTCAAACAGCTTCTTTTAATTATTTCAGCAATGGGCGGCGCGCAGACCGGCTGGCTGATTATTTCATGGCTGACCCAGGAGAATATGTCATCATGAGAATTCCCGAGTATTATAAAAAACCGGGATGGCAGCGTTTTTTTGCGGGAATGATGTGCGGAGCCATCGTCAGCTGGCTGTTCTTTCTGTTTACATACGGAACGTTTCAGGAAGAACAGGTGACGTTAATTGAAAAGCAGCGGGAGCACGCGCGGGATTTAAAAAACCAAATCTCCATCTATCAGAAAGATCTTCATAAATTAAATGAGGATAATAAGCAAAGGCTGCTCATCCAAAGTGTTGATGTGAAGCTGATCAATGGGGAAAAATACAGAATCGCCCAGCCTGACAAGATGAAATTTGAGGAACAAGTGAAAGATAATATTTCTGAAGTCATCACAAAGGATATTGAAAGCGTGTATAAAACAAAGGAGCTTTTAAAACGGACGATCGAAAACAAAATATACACCATAAATGAGAAGGAATTTAAAGCTGAAGTAAAGGAACTGACGATTTATACGAGATTGTCTGTCGAAATTCATATTTCTTTTGCGACGTAATTATGTCATTTTTAAAAATTTTCCATAGATCTGTCGCTTTTTTCTCCGCTTTTTTATAAACTGTAGATGAGACATTTTCAATGATTCTGAAGGGAGGAAGGGAAAATGGAGGTTTTTAGTGAACGACGCTTGGCAAAAGATCATGCAGCCCGAATCAGACAAGGCTATTCCGCATATGCAGAAACAAACACACTCGCTTCCCTCATAAAAAAAGAACTCCAAATCTGTAATCTCCGCGTCTACGAAGACCTGACTGAATTCGGCTGCTGGTTCATCCCCGTGACAGATGAACACTAAGAAAGAGGGTCTCCCCTCTACTTGTGTTCGTTACATATCTCTTCCAGATCAGCAAGAATCTGATCGGTTTCATCCCAGCTGAAGATGGATGCGCCGGCCGCAAGCGGATGTCCGCCGCCATTGTATTTCCGGGCAATTCCGTTGATGACCGGACCTTTTGAACGGAACCGGACTCTGATTTGATCGTCTTCTTCTACGAAAAACACCCAAGCGCGGATACCCGAAATATTTCCGAGTGTTCCGACAAGCTGCGACGCTTCAGAAGCGGTGGTTCCATATGTCTCCAAAATGTCTTTTTTAATGAAAACGGAAGCGACGCCGTTTTCAGACAGTGACACATTTTGATAAATAAAGCCGTTAAGCTTCACCACATTTAATTTTGTTTCATACAATTGATTGAACAGCTCTGACGATGAAAATGGGAACTCAATGAGCTCTCCCGCGTATTTTAATGTCTTTTTTGTGGTGTTCGGGAATAAGAAGCGCCCCGTATCACCGACGATACCCGCGTAGATCAGCTCAGCTGCTTTCGTATTCAGTTTCCAGCCGTGCTGCTTTCCTTCCAGGTACAGCTCATAGATCATTTCGCTTACGGAGCTTGCATTCGTATCGACCCATAACAGATCGCCATACGGATCTTCATTTGGATGGTGGTCTATTTTCATGAGCTTTGCGCCGGAATGGTAGCGCTGATCGTCGACCCTGCCTTGGTTTGCGGTGTCGCACACGATGACAAGAGCATCTTTATAGGTTTCGTCATCCACCTCATCGAGGGAATATAAAAAAGACAAGGACGGCTCAGGCTGTCCGACAGCAAAAATATTTTTTTCGGGATACGTTTCCCGCAGGATTTCCGTAAGGCCGCACTGTGAACCGTAGGCGTCCGGGTCAGGCCTCACATGTCTATGTAAGATAATGGTGTCATATAATGATATGGTTCTGATCAGTTCGGATTTCATCGTTTTCTCCTTTTCGTTTTTATTCATTTAATCATACTCTTTATCCATGGAAAAGGAAAATCTTTCAGTAACGGTATAAACGGTTTTGCAAACTCATATAATGGAGGATTTCATTTATGCTGTTTTTTGTTTTTCTCATCGGGCTTTCTGCCTGCTTTTACGTGTATTACAAAGTAAAAGGAATCCAGACGAAACGGGCGCTGGAGAAGGAATGTTTTTCGGCTAAATCAAGTATGGCATTAGGGGCGCTGGTGCTTTTGTACGGAGTAAACCAAATGATTCTGTTTCACTCCGTCCTGACCCTGGTCATCGGCGGCGTCTTCATTTTAATCGGAGCAGGCAGCGCATGGGCCGGGTATAGAGCCTATAAGCATTATGAGCCCATCCATGCAAAGGAAGCGGAGAGGGACCACGCATAATGAATGCAAAGGGACCCGGGTGCGTCCCTTAACTTCTCTCCATCAGCTGCACCATGAGCATCGCTTTTGAAACGATGCCGCTTTGGCTTGACACTTCCACTTCCATTTTCCCGAATTTCCGGCCCGCCTCTAAAATGCGCGGTTTCACTTCAATGACCGACTCCATCTGTACGGGCTTCAGGAAGAAAATCGTAATGCTTTCAATGACCAGCTCGCCGCGTTTGCGGGAGCGTAAAAATCGGCTGGCGGCCTGGGTTAAAATCGTCGTAAACACCCCGTAAGAAATCGTGCCGAGCTGATTGGTCATTTGCGGCGTGACTTCATATTGATAAACGGCCGGCGTTTTGTCATCTTCCTCTTCTTTAAATCCCCTTGAAACAATATCATCCAGCTTTTCACCGACCTGAGGCTGCTTTTGAACCATTTGAAGCGCTTTTAAGACATCCTGGCGGCTGATCATTCCGATCAGTTTGTGATGCCCGTCTGTCACCGGAAGCACTTCAATTCCTTCCCAAACCATCATTTGAGCCGCTGAGGCGACAGATGTTTTCCCGATCACCGTGACAGGGTTTTTGGTCATTACTTTTTCAATCGGAACTGACCGGTCATGCCCCGCGATATCTTTCGATGTGAGGATTCCGTGGATTTTCATCTGCTGATCGATAACCGGGAAGCGGCCGTGTCCGGTTTCATAGTTCTTTTCGTACCATTTCTCCAGCTTATCCTTAGGGGACAGCGTCACTGTCCGATCTGCGGGCGTCAAAATGTCTTCCACGAGCACAATCTCTTTTTTTATGAGCTGATCATAGATCGCCCGGTTGATCATCGCGGCTACCGTAAAGGTATCGTAGCTCGTGGAGAGAATCGGAAGCTCAAGCATATCAGCCAGCTCGATAATGCTGTCGTCGGTGTTAAACCCTCCTGTTACCAAAACAGCTGCGCCCGCCTCAAGCGCCTGGCGGTGGGCGTTGATTCGGTTCCCGACGATTAACAGGTTCCCCGCCGCTGTGTAACGCATCATCGCGTCAAGCTCCATCGCGCCGATCACAAACTTATTCAACGTTTTATGCAGACCGGCTTTTCCGCCGAGCACCTGGCCGTCTATCACATTGACGACCTCGGCGTATGTCAGCTTTTCAATATTTTCTTTTTTCTTCTGTTCAATCCGGATGGTCCCCACACGTTCAATAGTGGAAACGAATCCTTTGTTTTCGGCTTCCTTAATGGCTCTGTAAGCCGTTCCTTCACTGACTTTCATTTCTTTCGCAATTCTTCTGACCGAAATTTTTTCACCGACAGGAAGCGAATCTATGTATGATAGGATTTGTTCATGCTTTGTTGCCAAGCGTTTCACCTCTAAGGACAGTCTTCTGCTTTTATTATAAGGGTACGGGGGATTCATTCGCAATGAGACGCCCGAAAAAAGGCGGCATCACAAAAAGACCTTCTGAATGCTTGATTCAGAAGGTCTTTGACACATATGTCAGGCAAGCTCAATGGTCTCGCCGGCCGCCATGACTTTGCCGACGCCTCCGGGCAGACTTTCGGCGAAAGCGTCAGGGTCCTGTTCAATGACAGGAAATGTATTGTAATGGACGGGAACGACCTGTTTCGCTCTCAGCCATTCAGCCGCGAGTTTTGCGTCTTCAGGGCCCATGGTGAAGTTATCACCGATCGGCAGAAACGCCAGGTCAATGTGATTCAGTTCCCCGATCAGTTTCATATCTGAGAACAGCGCCGTGTCTCCGGCGTGGAAAATCGTTTTGCCGTCAATCGTCAATAAAATCCCGGCCGGCATCCCCGTGTACGTAATGGTTTTGTTTTCTTCATCAGTGACCGCCGATCCGTGGAATGCCTGTGTCAGTTTCACTTTGCCGAAATCAAATTGGCGCGCCCCGCCGATATGCATCGGGTGGACGTTTAAACCTTTAAAGCCGAGATAAACGGCCAGCTCGTTCGGCGCAATGACGAGCGCATCGTTTTGTTTAGCGATCTGCTCTGTATCTCCGACATGGTCATTGTGTCCGTGAGTAAGCAGGATGACATCCGCTTTCACTTCTTCCGGTTTCAAATTTGTCAGACTGTTTCCGGTCAGAAACGGATCAAAAATAATGTTATGGGTTTTCGTTTCCACTTGAATAACAGAATGTCCGTGATAAGTCACTTTCATCGTTTTCACCTCATAAAAAATTAATATTTATCAAGTTCCCTTTTTGACAAACGAAAAAACTTACAGGGATTGATGCCTGTTAATCACATTCAGCCCGCCTGTTGCTTCAATGACCGTTCCGGTTACAAGATCGGAATCTTCCTCACATAAAAAGGCGATGATTCTCGCAATATCCTCTCCGGTTCCGGACCTGCCGATCGGCGTCTTTTCTTTGCCGATTTTCCGTCTTGCTTCCTCTATAGACGCTTCTTTCATATCTCCTACAATATCACCCGGGCAGACCATATTGGCCGTAATGCCTGATTCGGCTTCTTCAATCGCAATGGTTTTCGTTAACGAAGCCAATCCGACTTTAGCCGCTCCGAAAGCGGAACGGTGAAGCCAGCCGGGGGCATGGTCCGCTCCTTGAAAACCGTATGTAATAATCCGGCCGAACCGCTGCTGTCTCATGACCGGGATAACCGCTTTAAACAGATGGAAAACGGCGCTTAAATTCCCTTCAAGCATGTCATACCATTCGTCATCGGAGTAATCGGCTAGCTTTTTGCGCTCAAATATGTACGGCCCGGCATTGTTAATCAGTATGTCAATCCTTCCAAACCGCTGAAGGGCTGCATCGGCGATCCGAATGAGATCTTCTTTCCGGGTTACATCGCCCTTAACGAATTGCAATCTGTCATGGCACCCGGGATAATCCGCCTTCAGACAGGCGACCGCTTCTTCGTCTTGTCTGTAATTCACTGTGACAGAAAAGCCTTTTTCCAGAAGCATTTCAGTCACTTTTCGGCCCAATCCCTTTGTACCGGCAGTGATTAGAGCATGTCGCACATTGAATACCCTCCCCAGGCAACGTTGCCGCTTCAATAAAATCAAGACGTTTCTCCCTCTACTTTACTATAAACAAACGGCAATATCACTTTTTTGCACTTCGTCCGCACGAAAAAAAAGCCGTCTTTACAGACAGCTTAATTTTCTGAAGGAGCAGAGGCTTCCTCCATGCCGACATAACCGCTTTCGTATGCCTCTGAGATGAGCCTGGCCGTTTCTTCACTTTCTTTTTCATCATAGATGTAACGGTCTTGTTCTTTGCGCATTCCTTCTACCTCCCATCTTTATAGATGTAGGGTGTCTGATATGACGGGAAAATATGAAGGAAATTTCAGCAAATTAAATGCCGGCGCAGGCTTTTGCTTTTACGAGCGCCTGTTCTACCTGCTGAAAACCCGTTCCGCCGGCGCTCATTCTTTTTTCAACCGCATGATGCGGATCGAGCACGGTATAGATATCTTCTTCAAAGAGACTGCTGGCTTGAAGGAATTCTTCAAATGCCATATCACTTAAATAGATTCCTTTTTCAATGCAGCTGTACACAAGCTTGCCGACCACTTCATGCGCTTCTCTGAACGGCATGCCTTTTTTAGCTAAATAATCGGCAAGTTCCGTCGCATTTGAAAAATCTTGTTTTGTCGCTTGTTTCATGATGTCTTTGTTTACTTTCATCGTTTCAATCATGCCCGTGAAAATCTGAAGGCTTCCTTCAACGGTTTTCACCGTGTCAAACATGCCTTCTTTATCTTCCTGCAGGTCTTTGTTGTAAGCGAGCGGGAGCCCTTTCATAATCGTGAAAAGCCCCATCATATCACCGTATACGCGTCCGGTTTTACCGCGGATCAGCTCCGCCATGTCGGGGTTTTTCTTCTGCGGCATCATGCTGCTTCCCGTCGCATACGTATCATCCAGTTCAATGAATCTGAATTCCTGCGAGCACCATAGAATGATTTCTTCTGATAAACGTGAAAGGTGCATCATCAGCATGCTGCTGCCGCTTAAAAACTCGAGAATAAAATCTCTGTCACTGACTCCGTCAAGACTGTTCTCATAAATGGAGTCAAAACCGAGCAGCTCCGCCGAATAGTTACGGTCTATCGGAAACGTGGTTCCGGCAAGCGCCCCGCATCCGAGCGGCGATATGTTAATCCGCTTCATAGCGTCGCGAAAACGCTCTTTATCCCGTTCAAGCATCCAAAAATAAGCAAGCAGATGGTGGGCGAAAGAAATCGGCTGAGCCCGCTGTAAATGGGTGTACCCCGGCAGAATGGTCTCGACATTGGCCTCCGCTTTTTCGATCAGCGCTTTTTGGAACTGTTCAATCAGCACGATGATATGTGAGACATGATCTTTCAAATACAAATGCATGTCGGTCGCCACCTGGTCATTCCGGCTTCTGCCGGTATGCAGCTTGCCGCCTAGCGGTCCGATTTCTTCGATCAGCATTTTTTCAATATTCAAATGGATATCTTCATAATCAACAGAGAATTCAAGCGTCCCTTCCTCTGCTTTTTGCAGGAGGGTCTGCAGCCCCTGTCGGATGGCGCCTTCTTCTTCTTCCGTCAGAATGCCGCATTTTTTCAGCATTGCCGCATGAGCGAGAGACCCTGTAATATCCTCTTTGACTAAGTTTTGGTCGAATGTGATGGATGCGCCGAACTCATCGACCCACTTTTCCGGTGTTTTTTGAAAACGGCCTCCCCAAAGCTTCTTCATGCTTCAATCTGCTCCTTCTTTTTCACAATGCTGTTTACTTTTGTCGGCAGCCCCCAAAGCTCAATGAAACCGATTGCCGCGTGATGGTCAAAAGCATCGTCTTTTGTATATGTCGCAAGTTTTTCATCGTAGAGTGAATATTCCGACTTACGCCCTTCTACAATGGCATGGCCTTTAAACAGCTTGACGCGCACGACGCCGGTGACGTGTTTTTGAGTTTCTTTCAAGAATGCAAGCAGCGCGTCTTTTAACGGCGAGAACCATAAACCGTTATAGATGATTTCAGACAGTTTTTGTTCAATTGCCGGTTTGAAATGGGCCACTTCTTTCACTAAAGTCAGGTCCTCAAGCTCTTTGTGAGCCGTAATCAAAGTCATCGCGCCCGGGCACTCATAAACCTCACGGGACTTAATGCCGACCAGGCGGTTTTCCACATGGTCAATCCGGCCGATGCCGTGTTTTCCGGCAGTCTCGTTCAGCTTGAGAATTAAATCAGCGAGCGGGTAGGTTACGCCGTCGATTGAAACCGGAACACCGGCTTCAAATGCGATTTCGATGATTTCCGGAACGTCCGGCGTGTTTTCAAGAGATGCTGTCAGGTCATATGCCCCTTCAGGCGGCGCCGCCCACGGGTCTTCTAATATACCGCATTCATTGGCGCGTCCCCATAGGTTCTGATCAATGGAATAAGGGCTGTCAAGATTGATCGGAATCGGAATGCCCCGGCTTGCGGCATATTCAATTTCTTCTTCACGCGACCATTGCCACTCACGGACCGGAGCAATGACCTCCAGATCAGGATTTAATGATTTAATGGATACTTCGAAACGAACCTGATCGTTGCCTTTTCCCGTGCAGCCGTGCGCTACGGCCACCGCGTTTTCCTTTTCCGCGACTTCAACGAGTTTTTTCGCGATTAACGGACGGGATAATGCAGATACGAGCGGATACTTGCCTTCATACATTGTATGGGCCTGCATAGAAATAAGCGCGTACTCCCGGGCGAATTCTTCTTTCGCATCAATCACATAGGAATTTACGGCGCCTACTTCCAGCGCTTTTTGCTGAACGAATGCCAAATCCTTTCCTTCCCCTACATCTAAGCAGCAGGCAACAACATCGTATCCCTGTTCTTGCAGCCATTTTATCGCTACAGAAGTATCAAGACCTCCTGAGTATGCCAATACAACCTTTTTTTGTTCTGCCATGTTAAAAGCTCCCTTTGTATAAAAATTAGTTTTAATTAATAAAAATGCATTTTGTATGTATACACTGTAACAAGTAAATTCTGTTTTTTCAAGCCTTTTATAAAAAAAACCCCACCCAATTTTTTGAGCGGAGCAGAGCCTTTTTATACATTTATAAATCTTTTCGGATTTCCCGGAGCACATGGGGCAGTTCAGGAATAATCAGTTTACTCATCGCAAGCTTTACGGCGCCTGAGGAGCCGGGCGTGCAGAAGACTGCGGTATTTTGGATCACACCCGCTGCCGCTCTGGACAAAATGGCGGCGGAACCGATGTCCTCCGTATAGCTCAGCATGCGGAACAGCTCGCCGAATCCCGGGAGTTCTTTTGAAAACAGCGGCGTGACCGCTTCAATTGTGACATCCCTTTCGGCAATGCCCGTCCCTCCGTTTAACAGCACCGCATCTGTATATTCATCCATACAGCCGGATAAAACGGCTTTCTGCAATTCATCTTTTTCATCTTTAACAATGTCATAAGCGACCGTTTCAAATCCCGCTTCCCTGAGGAAGTCCATCATGACGCGCCCGCTTTTGTCGGTTTCTTTCGTTCTCGTGTCGCTGACTGTAATCACCTTGCAGCGCACCGCTGACGGGGCTTCTTGTTTATGTTCATGCACACTCATTGCTTCACCTCATCGTTTATGTAATAAACATATCGTAACGTTTGATTCTGGGGCATTCAATAAAAAAGCACACCCTAAAGGATGTGCTTTTTTCGATCATTACTGTGCAAGGCGGACAACGTCGCGTGCGATCATGACCTCTTCGTCAGTCGGAATGATCATGACTTTGACAGGAGAGTGAGGGTAGCTGATAAACGCTTCCTCGCCGCGCACGTTGTTCAGCGCAGGATCCCAATATACACCCATGAATTCTAAGCCGCGAAGCACGCGTTCTCTGACTTCAACGCTGTTTTCACCGATACCCGCAGTGAAAATAATCGCGTCAACGCCGCTCATTCTCGCAGCATAAGAACCGATGTATTTATGGATTCTGCTCGCGAACACTTCAAGAGCCGTTTCCGCTCTTTCGTTTCCTTCTTTTGAAGCTTCCACGATATCGCGGAGGTCGCTGGAGAAACCGGATACGCCAAGCAGTCCGCTCTTTTTATTTAACGTATTTAATACTTCATCTGCCGTCTGATCCGTTTTTTCCATAATGTACGGAATCAATGCAGGGTCGATGTTTCCTGAACGTGTTCCCATCGCGACACCCGCAAGCGGTGTGAAGCCCATTGACGTATCAATGGATTTTCCGCCTTCTACGGCCGCGATACTTGCGCCGTTACCGAGGTGGCAGGAAATCAGACGCAAATCTTCAAGCGGGCGGCCGAGAAGCTCAGCTGCGCGCTGTGTCACGTATTTATGAGAAGTGCCGTGGAAACCGTATTTGCGGATGCCGTATTTCTCGTAGTATTCGTACGGTAGGCTGTACAGGTAAGATTGTTCAGGCATCGTTTGGTGGAACGCCGTATCAAACACTGCAACCGCAGGCACATTCGGAAGCACTTCTTTAAAGGCTTTAATGCCGACGATGTTAGCCGGGTTGTGAAGCGGCGCAAGTTCTGAAATCTCTTCAATCTCACGGATTGTTTCATCCGTAAGCAAAACAGAATCGCTGAATTTTTCTCCGCCGTGAACCACACGGTGGCCGATTCCGTCAATTTCATTTAAATCCTTTATAATACCGAATTCAGTCAGCTTGTGAAGCAGCATCTTCACCGCAACCGCATGATCCGGAATATCTGTCACTTCTGTATTTTTTTCGCCGTTAACAGAGATTGTGAAAACGCTGTCGGCGATACCGATCCGTTCTACTAAACCTTTTGTTAGCACCTTTTCTGAAGGCATTTCGAATAACTGAAATTTTAAAGATGAGCTTCCTGCGTTAATTGCAATAATTTTAGACATAAATGACGCTCCTATCAAAATTCTTCTTCGTTTGTTCGTTCTTTTTTCCCAGACCATAATTGCAGTCCAAAAAATATCTGACTTTTCCATTTAAACATTGTCAACTCAGCATTTCAAGTCAACATCCACATTGGTACCGCTTACAATATGAAGTCGATATTTTCTGATAAATTTTATTTGTGCCAAATGGACGGTACCGCCTTACGGAATGTTATTTTCTTTCCTTAATTTGTGTTATCGTCCTGATTTCCATTCATTTTAAAAAGCAAAAGCAGCGCGGGATTTTGCATCTCACACTGCTTTTTCGCCATTATTTTTCTTTTTGAATCCATTGATCCAATTTTGCCATCATCTCCCGCATCGCCTGCTGGTTCGCAAAGGAAGGAAGATTCGCCAAAAGCGCTTGTTTCGGCGGCATTGCGTCTTCGCCTTTTTTCTGCAAGATTAAAATGCTCTTTGCCTGCGCTTCGTCTTTAAACATAGTAGCCGGCAGCTGAAGAAGGGCGTTGATATACACTTTTTCCGCAAAAAACCGCTTCAGTTTATCGCTTTGCGCGCTGTCAAACAGATGGTTCGGAATCATAAAAAATAAGTATCCGTCCGGTTTTGTATGTTTGACGCTCTGCTCAATAAATAAGTGGTGGGCAAATGAGTGGCCTTCATCCGCTTTCAGCTCATACGCTTCAGCGCCTTCGTCATTCGGATAGTAGCCGACCGGCAAATCGCAGATGACCGCATCGGCCGGTTCGATAAATAACGGCTGAAGACTGTCCTGGCAGAACAGCTCCATTTCTTTTTCCTGCAGATTCGCCTGCGCATATGCGATCTTCAGAAGGACATCGTCGATTTCAATGCCGAAACTTTTTCCCGCTTTGTCAGAAAGCTGGTTTGCCGCGGTCAGCAGAAGATTTCCGGTGCCGCAGGCGGGGTCCAGCAATGTCAGGCCTTTTCGGCCGCCCGTAAATTTATTCACGAGGTAACTGATGAAAAGGCCGATCGTATCAGGCGTCATCTGTCTGTTCGGATGGGACTTATCTTTGAGCCCTTTTAAAATGGCGAGCTGGAACGCCTTGCGGATCCATTCATGCTCCCATTTTCGGAAGTCTGCTTTCGCGAGCAGGCTGTTAAGCTCGCCGGTTTGCTTTTCCTGAAGCGGAAGCTGGTCGGCCTTTTCAAGAAAATACATTTCTCCCGCTTCCGCAAGCCCCTCAATATAAGAAATCTGAAGGCCTTCTGCTATCACTTGGGCGGCTTCATCTAAAAGTTCATAAATCTGACCGACATGGTCGTGTTGCATGCTGTTTCCTCCTTGCCATGAAAAGAGCTCCGCGGCAGCACCCGGAGCTCTTTTTCTCTCTTTACTTGATTAACGCTTTTGCAGCTTCGATAGGCTTTTCATAATTCGGGTGGTTTGTCGCTTCGCTTACGTATTCCGCGTAAACGACTTTTCCGTCCTGATCAAGGACGAATACGGAACGCGCCAAAAGACGAAGTTCTTTGATGTGAACACCGAATGCTTCACCAAATGACATCTCTTTATGATCCGATAACGTTTCAACTTTATCAATTCCGTTCGCTCCGCACCAGCGCGCTTGTGCAAACGGAAGGTCGGCGCTGATTGTATAAACGTTCACATCACCGAGTTTTGCGGCTTCTTCGTTGAAGCGGCGTGTCTGCGCGTCACATACGCCTGTGTCAATGGAAGGAATAACGGATATGATCGTTACTTTCCCTTTCATATCTGCTAATGTCTTCTCTTCTAATCCGTTTGTCAAAACCGTGAAGTCAGGAGCTTGGTCACCCGGTTTCACTTCTTGTCCGATCAGCGTCACGGCTCCGCCTTTAAATGTAATTTCAGCCATTCTGATTCCTCCCTTTATCTATGTATAGCTCTATCATAGTCGAGTTTTATGCAAACTGCAAAGGTTATGCCGCATCGTAAAAAAAGCTAACTGCGGGCGGCAGTTAACTTTTCTGTTATAAATCGATATCCGTTCTTTTTTGGTTCCGGCCTTTTTCATTCTTTTTAAACATATGCTGGATGCGTTCAATCGTTTGAGGCGCGGAGTCTAACAGTTTATCAATCAGATGGGTGTTTTCGTCCAAATGAAGCATACGCACGCCGTTTGTTCCGACAATCAGAAACGCAATCGGCGTAATGGATACTCCGCCGCCGCTTCCGCCGCCGAACGGGAGCTTCTGCTCTTTTCTTTCATCATCATCGGTTCTTTTTTCAGCCGGCTTTCCTCCAAACTCGCTTCCGCCCGCCGCAAATCCGAATCCGACCTTTGAAACCGTTAAGATTACGCTGCCGTCAGGCGTTTCAACAGGATCGCCGATGATTGTATTCACGTCAATCATTTCTTTTAAATTTTCCATAGCGGTTTTCATTAAACCTTGAATGGGATGGTCTGCCATATGCGCTCCTCCTTAAACTGATGAATCATTCTTTGAAGCAACCGGAACCGGCTGTTTCTTTCGTATGATAGAAAGTCCGTTCCGCCCGTATTTGAGCAATTTGAAAGCTGCACCTATAAGATGTCCAAAACGAAAAAAGAATATACACTGCAAATGCGTCTTGGATGCAGGCACTTGAAAAGACGGAATGACTTCGCACACCGGTTTATGTATGAAACGCAGATGATCATACAGCATCGCCGTAAGGCCTCCCTTTACGGCCCACAATCCGCCGGCGGCGATTCCCGTAACGGCGGCGTCCTTTATTCCGATAACCGTCACCCATTCGAACTTCGTAACACGGACTCCCGCAAGAAATGAGGCGCCGATTTGGCGCATCTGAAAGACTTGGTGCAGAATCATTTCTATTCTGTGAATGCTCTGTTTGACATCTTCATATGTGATTTTTTTCTTCTCTTTTTTCTGACCTTTCATTTCTGATTTCGTGTCCTGTTTGACATCAATTGACGCGTCTTCGCTGTTTACTTTAATGACGGGCAGCGTTTTTTTAAAACGGACCAGCCCGTATAAGGCCGAGAGTTTAAACGTCAGTTTGTCGTTATCTTTATCGTGAAGATATTCGAAAGTCAGGTGGATTTTCATCCTCATGAGCAGCCAGAACAAAATGAGAATGAGAATAACAGCTGCTGCGGCATATCCCATAAGCTTCACTTCCTTAGCAGCATTATCGCCAAAACAAAAAAAAATAAACCCGGACGTTTATTCCGGGTTTACTGCTTTTATTTGCGGTACAGCGCTTCGTGAATCACCGTTGTGTCGGCGATCAGATCATGAATGCCCTGCTTTTTGGGCGTAAACGCAATGACGATATAGAGAATCCAGATTTTATCGATATAACGCCCCACCGCTTCTCTGAAAATGACGGTGCTCCAAGTCAGCGGCTTTCCGGGCGTCAAAGAAGTGACCTTTAACCCGAAGACCATCTTGCCGAGTGTCTGATGAAACCATTTCGTCATGAACACAAAATAGGCGAGGTAGACGATCAGGGTTGTGACGGAATAAGCTGAGATTGTAAACATTCCGCTTGTTGCCGGGAGCTTCATCAGCGTGAAAATCGGTGAAACGATGAGATGGTTTAGCCCCCAGACCACCAGCCAATCAAGAAGAAACGCCCAAAACCTGATCCAAAAGCCCGCATATGCCTGCTCGGGCGCCCTCTGTTGTTCAGCTTCCTCTTCTTTGCCGTGAAAGCCTTCGTAAGTCGCGTCCATTCTTTCTTCCCCCCTACTTTGCATAGAGATACATCATCCGCGGCGAACCGGATTGCGAAATGAGTTCTTTCATATTCAGAAAATCAATTTCGCTTTTAAACATTTTCGCTGCGCTCATGGAAAAGAGCGAGCCTAATCCGAATCCTTCCTCGTATGTGATGACTGAAGCGTTTTTCATATTTTTATGGTCCTTTTTCATCGCGCTGATCGTGTCATCGTAAAAACCGAGCTCATCAACGAGGCCGATTTTTTTCGCTTGTCTGCCGTCGTAAACACGGCCGTCGGCAATTTTTTTCACATCCGCTTTTGACATGTGCCGGCCTTTTGAAATGACATTGACAAATCCTTCATAAGAATCGTTGACCATTGTCTGCATGATCTTTCTTTCTTCCTTCGTCATGTCGCGGGTCGGGGACATGATGTCTTTATGCGCGCCGCTTTTAATGGTTTCAAACTTGATGCCGAGTTCATCGGCGAGCTTGGAATAATTGACGCTTTCCATAATGACGCCCAGTGAACCCGTGAGCGTTTCCGGTGAAGCATAGATTTTATCGGCGGCCGTTGAAATATAGTAGCCTCCCGATGCCGCCATGGAGCCCATGGATACATAAATCGGTTTCTTCGTTTCTTTCTTTAGTTCTTCCAGTTTTTTATGTATTTCCGCGCTTTCGTACACGCCTCCGCCAGGGGAATTGATTTTCAGCACAATTCCTTTGACGCTTTTGTCTTCTTTCGCACGCTCAACCTGTTTTAAAAATGATCTGTGATCATACCCGCCTGAGCTGAGCAGGCCAGCGGACCCACCGTTATCCTCAATCGTGCCGTCCACTTCAAGCACGGCGATTTTACTGCCGGGGCTGCCCTTATCCAGCGTCACTTCCTCTGTGTCATCTGTCAGTGATGCAAAGTCAGACCCTGTATCTCCGATATTCTTCAGCACCCCGACGGTCACACTTGCAATGACTGATACGCCGAAAATGCCGAGCGCGATGACGAGCGCAATCCATCTTTTTGCATTCATTTGTTCTCCTCCTTTTCTGTCAATATTCGTACGTTCCCCCGTAAAAAAAGATTCATTTTTTTCATGAAGCGCTTTCCCTTAACGGATAAACAGGAAACATGTTACACTATTGCCACAGGTATTTTAACACAATACCTGCTGGGAGAAAAACGTAAATATGACAGCAAAGGGGAATGGGGATATGACCGATCTTCGCCGCAATGTTTATTTTTTTCACAAACAAAACAACGAAACAAAAGAACAAGTCAGCTCTTTGAAGCAGCTTGCTGAATCGCACGGTTTTACAGTTGCGGCTCAACCGGAGGATGCCGGAATTATCGCCAGCATCGGCAGCGACGGCTCATTTCTGCAAGCCGTCAGAAAAACCGGATTCCGTGATGACTGCCTGTATGTCGGCATCGCTAAGAAAGGGAAAGCCCATTTGTACTGTGATTTTCACAGCGATGAGCCTGAAAAAATGGCGGCCAGCATGACCGCGGAACAGCTTGAGGTCAGAAAATACCCGCTCATTCACGTAACGGTGGACGACAGCAATCATTTTCACTGTTTAAACGAGGTTTCCATCCGTTCAAGCATTATTAAAACGTTTGTGATGGATGTGTTAATTGATGATCTTCATTTTGAGACGTTCAGAGGAGACGGGATGATCATTTCCACCCCGACGGGCAGCACCGCCTACAATAAATCTGTTTCAGGCGCCGTTGTTGATCCTTTGATTTCCTGCATGCAGGTATCCGAACTGGCGTCGTTGAACAACAACACATACCGTACACTCTGATCTCCGTTTATTTTAAGCTCAGACCGGAAGCTGACACTGCAGGTGGTGCAAGACGGCAATGAGCATCCGATTATCGGGCTTGATAATGAAGCGCTCAGCACGCGGAATGTCAAAAAGGTTGAGATTAGACTATCCGATAAAAAAATCAAAACGGTGAAACTGAAAGACAACTCTTTCTGGGAAAAAGTAAAACGATCATTTTTATCATAAAAAAAGAGGACGGGCATCAGCGCCTGTCCTCTTTTTCATATACGATACGGCCGCCGACGACGGTTTTGACCGCTTCCAATTCATGAAGCTTTTTCGGGTCCGTCATGAACGGATCACCGCTGAGTACGGTAAAGTCGGCATCATAGCCGGGGGCGATCCGTCCGCGGCTATGTTCTTTATGGATGATGGCCGCGCTTCCCTCCGTGTAAAGCTGAATGGCTTCGTACACGGTCAGGCACTCTTTTTCATAATAGGCCGGACCTTCCGGGTGCTGCTTGCTTGTACGGAGCACAGCCGATTGAATGCCCAGAAGCGGATCGGCCGGCTCAATCGGGGCATCTGAACCTCCGGCGCACAGCAGCCCTTTTGACAGCAGTGTTTTCCAGGCGAAAGCCGTTTTCATCCGCTCTTCTCCGAGCCGGTCAATCACCCACGGAAAATCACTGGCCACAAAATGCGGCTGAAGATCAAGTCCGATCGGCAGCCGGGCGGCTCTTTCAATCAATCCGTCATCTAATACTTGCGCATGAATGAGCCTGTCTAGCTGTCCGGGCTTTGCCGGGTATCTTTCGATAACATCCAGCACCTTTTCAAATGCAAGGTCGCCAATCGCGTGCACGGCAATCTCCATCCCTTTCTCTCTCGCTTTATAAACAAGAGCGGCAAGGGTTTCGTCATCATGCACCTGAACGCCGGAGACTGACGGATCATCGTGATAAGGCTTTTTCAATAGAGCGGTTCTGCCGCCGAGCGCGCCGTCAGCAAAAATTTTCATCGCTCCGTATTCCAGATAAGGTCCGATCGATTTATCCAGAGCGCTCCAGCTGTCGACGGCTTCGTGATGTACGAGCAGATGGGCGCGAAAAGGATAAAGGCCGCTGCCGGTTAACGACTCGTACGCGGCAACGGGAATGGACGCGTCTCCGTAGTATGCCAGATCTTCTGAATGCCCGCCGGTCAGGCCTTTTGACCAGCAGTCCGTAATCGCCGTTTGAAGCGCGCGTTTGACATAGTGAAGTGAGACGGGCGGCAGGGCCTGTGTCACAAGCTCTTGGGCTTTATCCAGCAGGAGGCCTGTCGGACCGGTTCCGTCCCGGACGATAATCCCGCCGTATGGATCAGGTGTTTCGTTTGTAATTCCCGCCGCGCGCAATGCGGCCGAATTAACCGCCGCGGCGTGCCGGCATACCCGCTTCAGCAGGACGGGGCGGTCGGGAAAGAGCAGGTCAAGGTCATGCTTCGTGACGTAAACCGGCCGTTCAAACAGATTTTCATCCCAGCCTTCGCCGATCAGCCATTCGCCATCTTCCAATTCACGCTCTGCTTCTTTTGCAGCCCGCAGTATCGCTTCTTTTGACGTCAGCTGCGACAAATCGAGGCGAAGCTGTTTTTCCCCGTGCCCGATTAAATGCATATGACTGTCCGTAAACCCCGGGAACATGACAGCTCCATGTAAATCGATTTCCTCCGTATCAGGCGAACCGTATGTTCCTTGGAGTTCCCGGAAGCTGCCCGTCTGCCTGACGACGCCTTCTTCGGTATAAACGGCTTCAGTGACATGATTCTTGTCCAGCATTGTATAGATGGTGCCGCCGTGCCAAATCGCTTTCATCCCCGCTCACCCTTTATCCTGTATTATGCTTTTTTATCAGCCTTCAGCCGTTCTTCACGCTGTCTCAGCTCCACACGTCTGATTTTTGCGGACGCCGTTTTCGGCAGGCTTTCGACAAATTCAATTTCTCTCGGATATTTATAAGGCGCCGTAATCGTTTTTACGTGGTTTTGCAGTTCTTTGACAAGTTCGTCACTGCGCTTTTCATCGTCTTGTAAAACGACATAAGCTTTTACGATTGAACCTCTGATTTCATCCGGGCTCGCCACGACGGCACATTCTTTCACTTCCGGATGCTTCACGAGCGCGTCCTCTACTTCAAAAGGCCCGATTGTATATCCGGAGCTGACAATGATGTCATCATTGCGGCTCTCAAACCAAAAGTAGCCGTCCTCGTCTTTTTTCGCGCGGTCTCCTGTAAGAAAGTAATCTCCGCGAATCTGCTTTTTCGTTCTTTCGGGATCTTTATAATATTCCTTGAATAAGGCCGGTGTGCTCAAATGCACGGCGATATCGCCCGTTTCGCCCGTTTCGCATATTTCGCCTTTATCGTTTATAATCTCCACTTGATTTCCAGGGGTCGGTTTGCCCATGCTTCCCGGCTTAATATCCATATCCTTCAGGACGCCGACTAACAGGGTGCTCTCCGTTTGGCCGTATCCGTCTCTCACTTTAATGCCGAAATGCTTCCGGAATACGTCAATGACTTCCCGGTTTAATGGCTCACCAGCAGAAACTGCGCTGTGAAGGGCAGAAAGATCATATTTGTCCAACTCCTCCACTTTTGCCATCAGGCGGTATTCCGTCGGGGTACAGCAGAAGACATTTACTTGATGGCGCTCCAGCAGCTCTAAATACGTCTTGGCGTTGAATCTGCCGTGATAAATGACTCCTGTCGCGCCGCTTCCCAGAATTGCGAGCAGCGGGCTCCACACCCATTTCTGCCAGCCGGGCGCCGCGGTGGCCCACACTGTATCGTCTTCAGAAATATCCAGCCATGCACCGGCTGATGTTTTTAAATGGGCAAAGGCCCAGCCGTGTGTATGTACAACGCCTTTAGGCTGGCCGGTCGTGCCTGAAGTATAGGACAAAAACGCCATGTCTTCTCTTGTTGTATCAGCTGTTTGAAAACTGTCTCCGTCCGCTTCAATCGTTAGGAGGTTTTTCCAGCCGGCATCATTTTCACCGATTGACAATGTCACCAGCTGCCCGGTATTCACCTCGTCAAACGCGTTTATAAATGAAGGATAAACGATAGCGCCTTTCACTTCGGCGTGTTTGATCCGGTATTCAAGGTCTTTGGCGCGCAGCATTTCCGAGCAAGGAATGACGACCATCCCCGCTTTTAAGATCGCTAAATAAACGGCATACGCTTCAAGCACTCTCGGAACCATGACAATCAGCTTATCGCCTTTTTCAAATCCGAGACCTTTCAGGCGGGCTCCGATTTTATTCGTTTCTTCCATCAATTTTTCATACGTCCAGACTTTCTTGCCGCCTGTTTGATCTTCCCAAATAAGCGCGTTCTTCTCTTTGGAACGGCTGAACTTTTCGATTTCATTTACAAGGTTATAGTTCTTTGGGGCGATTAAATCTTCTCGTTTTAACACGAACAACTCCTCACTTTCTTTCCCCATTATACATAAACATAGGCCATTACAATAAAAATATGCATAAATTGCTTCCCGCCTTCTATCTATACTCATGAAAAAAGAGCGGGGAATTCCCCGCTCTCTTAGCCATTATGTGAAGTTGTGATTAAAACTGCTGCTGGCTGCTTCCGCCCATGCTTTGCTGAGCAAAAGAGACAAGACGTTTTGTGATTTCTCCACCGACAGAACCGTTGGCGCGAGAAGTTGTTTCCGGTCCAAGGTTTACACCGAATTCAGAAGCGATTTCATACTTCATTTGGTCGATAGCTTGAGCAGCGCCTGGCACTAAAAGCTGGTTGCTGTTTCCGCTGTTTGATTGTTGTGACATGTGTATCACCTCCTTGTGAGTATAGAATGTGATAAAACACATGTCTTCATTCAAAAAAACTTTGGTAATTGTATACAGTTTTAAAACAGGCCGGCAAACTTATCGTGAGCTTCCTGCTCTGAGTAAACAGTGATGGTTTCGATGCCGGCAGCGGCCTCAGCAATCAGCGGTTCAAAATCAACGAAGCTTTCGAAGTGCTCGATTTTTTCTTTTTTCGGGCGTGTTTTCGGACTTGGCGGCGTAAAGATGGTGCAGCAGTCCTCAAACGGCTGAATGCTTGTTTCATAAGTGCCGATTTCTTTTGATTTCTCGATGATTTCTGTTTTGTCCATTCCGATTAAAGGGCGCAAAACCGGTGTTGCCGTCACGGCATTGATCGCATACATGCTTTCAAGCGTCTGGCTCGCTACCTGCCCGAGGCTTTCTCCCGTAATGATCGCGAGCGCTTTCCGTTCTTCTCTGATTCTGTCCGCGATTTGCAGCATAAGACGCCGCGTCGCCGTCATCGTATAGTTTTCCGGGATTTGTTTTTGGATGAGTTCCTGCGTCTTTGTAAACGGCACGATATGAAGTGTCATACTGCCGCCGAACTTCGCGAGGCATCCCGCGAGATCCATGACTTTCTGCTTTGCCCGTTCACTCGTATACGGCGGACTGAAGAAATGTACGGCTTCAACTGATAATCCCCGTTTCATCGCGTAAAAACCGGCGACCGGACTGTCAAAACCGCCGGAAAGCATCAGCATCGCTTTACCCGCGGAACCGACAGGAAGGCCTCCGGCGCCTTTTTCGTTACGAATGGTCAGGAATGTCGCTTCCTCCCTGATTTCAATCCGAAGCGGAATATCGGGATGTTTCACATCGACGGTTAATCCATCCGTGTTTTTCAAAATATGCCCGCCGATTTCAGCGTTCATCGCATTCGTATCTAATTCAAACTGTTTGTAAGCCCGTTTCGTCTCGACCTTAAACGTATTCCCCGGTTTATATTCGCCTTCTATCGCGGCTAAAGCCGTTTTTTTAATGTCTTCCAGCTTGCTTTCGCATTTAATTGCGAGACTAAAGCTTTGAATGCCGAATATATTCTTTAATAAGGAACAAATTTCCTCCGGGTTTTCTCCATTAAGTGTAATTGACATCCGGTCCCGGTTTGAAAAGTATTTTACTTTTTTATAATCCTTTAATACCAGGCGGATATTCTGTTTTAATCTTTCAATAAAACTGCGTCTGTTTTTTCCTTTTGTGGATATTTCACCAAAACGGATTAAAATATGATCGTAATTCATATGCTACCTCATCATTTTTTTTAGTTTTTGAACAGCCGGCACCAGCGCGGCCATAAACGGCTCCGTGATGTCAGCCGTATGGCTGAAGTTCAGGCTGACTCTGATGCTGCTTGATGCAATCTGTTCGCCTTTATTCATTTGCAGAAGCACACGGCTCGGTTTGTGCTCTCTTGCCGAACATGCCGCGGTTGTGGAGACATATATTCCTTTTTCCTCAAGCATGTGCAGCAGCACTTCCGCCTTCACGCCCGGAACGGAAAAATTAATGATATGCGGCGCGCTGTTTTCGGCGGGGGTGTTGATGACGACCCCGTCCGTCCCGCTCAGCCTTTCCATGAGCGCATTCTTGGCAGCCTCCACGGAAGAAAGCCGCTCGTTCATGTCACGCGCGGAAAGATTGATCGCTTTCGCAAGGGAAACGGCGCCTGCCGTGTGTTCTGTTCCGGCGCGGACGCCTTTTTGCTGCGAGCCGCCCGTTATAAGCGGAATGAGCCGCGTTCCTTTTTTGACGATAAGCGCTCCGGTCCCTTTTAAGCCGTGAAACTTATGCCCTGAAACGGTGCAAAGGTCAATGCCCGCTTCTTCTATAGACAGAGGAACTTTATGAATGCCCTGCACATGATCAACATGAAACAGAATATTCCGGTGCTGCTTCAAAAACCCGCCGATTTCCTTTACGGGCTGAATGGAGCCGACTTCGTTATTGACATGCATGACGCTGACGATTATTGTATCCGGCCTGATAGCCGATTTGACGTCTTTCAAAGAAACGAAGCCGTTTTGATCGGCCGGAAGATATGTGACTTCAAAGCCGAACAGCTCTGTCAGCTGATCAAGCGTCTCCGTCACAGAAGGGTGCTCAATCGCCGAAGCAATGATATGTCTTCCTTTACTCATGTTTGCCCAGGCTGCTCCCTTTAACGCAGCGTTATTCGCTTCAGTCGCGCCTGATGTAAATACAATATCATAATTTTTTAAACGCAAGGTTTTTTTTATTTGCTGAGCGGCCGCTTCAAGGAGCTGTTCCGTCTCAGTTCCTAACTGGTGCAGAGACGAAGGATTGCCGAAATACCGGCTGCTCGTCTGTTTGTACACATCCAATACCTCTTCATACGGCTCGGTCGTTGAGCTGTTGTCTAAATATATCATTTTTTTTACTCCTTTAATGAAAACGGTACATCGTATGATATTTATGCTACCATAACAAAAGTAAATATAAATTCGCAATAAATCGAGTATTGACTTCTCTGTACATTGCCATATAATAAGTAATGTTCGTTTTGTTATATTATCTGACAATTAATTGACAGAATATTTCAACATAGTATTTAGGAGGATTTTTATGAAACACTCACTACCTGTCAAAGATACCGTTATTATCGGTTTCATGCTTTTCGCACTTTTTTTCGGGGCAGGAAATATGATATATCCGCCGGAGCTCGGGCAAGCGGCGGGGCATAATGTCTGGAAAGCGATGGGCGGTTTCTTACTGACCGGCGTAGGTCTGCCGCTTTTGGGTATTATCGCCATCGCATTAACGGGCAAAGACGCGAAAGGGCTTGCCGATAAAGCTCATCCGGTATTCGGGACTATTTTCACCGTTATACTTTATTTATCAATCGGGCCGCTTTTCGCGATTCCGAGAACCGGAACCGTTTCATATGAAATCGGTGCAGTTCCGTTTTTAAGCGGCATTCCGGAAAGATTATCTTTATTTGTTTTCACGTTGATCTTTTTTTCTATTACGTATTATTTAGCTCTTAATCCTTCCAAAATCGTTGACAGAGTCGGAAAGATTTTGACTCCTATTAAATTCGGTATTATTTTAATTATCGTCGTAAAAGCCATTGTCACTCCGATGGGCGGGCTGGGCGCCGTACATCAGGCATATTCCGGAACGCCGGTGTTCAAAGGATTTTTGGAAGGCTATAAAACAATGGACGCGCTCGCCTCAATCGTCTTCGGCGTCGTTGTCGTCAACGCTGTTAAAAGCAGGGGCGTCACCCAGCGTAAAGCGCTCGCGGCCGCTTGTATTAAAGCGGGTCTGATTGCAGCGGCAGGTTTGACATTCATTTATTTATCTTTGGCCTATTTGGGAGCGACAAGCACGGACGCTGTGGGGCCGCTCGGCGAAGGCGCAAAGATTTTATCAGCTTCATCTGATTACCTGTTCGGTTCACTGGGAAACATCGTTCTCGGCGCCGCCATCACCGTTGCGTGTTTAACGACAAGCATCGGGCTTGTCACATCTTGCGGCGAATATTTTTCAAAATTGATTCCCGCTTTATCATACAAAATGGTGGTTACGATTGTCACGCTGTTCAGTCTGGCGATTTCAAATTTCGGACTTGCTGAAATTATTGCATTTTCAGTTCCTATTTTATCAGCCATTTACCCGCTGGCGATTGTCATTATCGTCCTTTCCTTTATTGATAAAATCTTTAAGGAAAGACGGGAAGTCTATATCGCCTGCCTGATCGGAACAGGGCTGTTCAGTATCTTGGACGGTTTGAAGGCAGCCGGCATTCCGCTCGGATCATTAGATTCATTCTTAAACGCAAATCTTCCGCTTTACAGCATGGGAATCGGCTGGGTGCTTCCGGGCATTGCCGGAGCGATCATCGGCTGCATTATCACGTTTTTTACCAGCCCGCCCATCGAATTAAATAAAGCAAAATCGTAACATTCAGCGCCTGCGGCTTGACGTATATCAGCCGCAGGCGCTTTTTATATTCCGTGAGAAACTAAAAAACTGCACCTCTGATTTCCATCAGGGTGCAGTTTTTGCTTGTGCGTCTATGAAGCAGATTGATCAGCTTTAATTTTTTTCACGGCGCCGGGAGCTGCTTTTTCAACAGCATCTGCCGCCATCTCATAAGCTTCATTATAGCTGTAAGCGTAAAACAGCCGTTCCGCTTCTTTCAGCTGTTCGGATAAAATATGATTCTGGCTTCGGAAGCGGTTGCCGTACTGGATGATCCGCTCAATCAGCTTCACCTGAATCACAAGATCTTCCGCCTCTTCGCTGACTTCCTCAACCACCTTTTCGGCTTCGGTCAGATGTTTGGCGGCTTCCTCCATGTTCAGCGGCAGCTCTTCCAATTGGCTGACGGTTTCTTCTATATGATGATTTGCCGTCTCGAGCTTGTCCTTGACTTGTTCAGGAATTCCCGGCACGTTGCTTTTTTGCAGCATTCGGGCCGTGTCAGAAATGGTTTTCCGAAGATGCATCAGCGTTTCCCGCGCCTGCAGTTCTTCTTTTCTGAGCGCCTGCAGATTTTCACGGTATTCGGCATGTTCTTTCTGAGCCTCTTCCATCTGCTTTTCGATGGCCTCGACTTCTTCAATCAATAGAGAGTAAGCGACATGCTCACCATCAAGCTTTTCTCTCGCCTGCTCAAGGAGCCGGCCGATCGTTTCCAGCTGTTTTTCGAAGGCATGCTGTCTGCCGATTTCTCCCGCCGTCAGCTGATAGCTTTCCTTGACGAGCTCCGTTTCGGTTTTTGTGCGGTCTTTTTCTTCCTCAAGCTTCTCATACGCGATGATCAGCTCAGGCATTTTGCTTAATACGGACTGTCCGGCTTCCACTTCGCCTTCCAGCTGGTCATACATCGATTGAATGGTTTCATCAATCAGCTGAAGAATGGCGGACGCTTCGTCAACATCCAATTCTTCCAAAAGCGCGTTTTCGGCCCGTTTCAATTGATTTGTGAGTGTATCCAGCTCTTTTTCGATTTGAATATGCTCCAATTTGTAGCCTTTTTCCGTCATTTCCCGGTAGCCGTCTTTCAGCTTGGCAATTTGGTTCGGCACGGTCTGTTTACAGTCCGCAAGCAGTTTCGGAACGTCATCTATGTATGTCTGAAGCTGATCCAGTCTGCGGTCCTGTTCAAGCAGCACTTTTCTCGCTTTGATGTAATTGCCGCTTTCCGTCTCTTCTTCGAACTCTTTTATGCCGCTCCAGATTTCGTCGAGATCCGTCTCCAGGCTGTTATAAAGCTCTCCGTAGAGATGGCTGTACGCCAGAAGGTTTTTCCGCGCTTTTGAATACCGCTCACGCACCTGTTCAATCTCTCCGCGGCTTTTTTCCTCGCTCGTCACAAGGTCGCTGATCTCACGCAGTATGCCTTCTATATTTGATTCGGCTGCAGTGAGGAGGTCGTCGATGTGGACAAGCACCTGATTCGCTTTTTTAAAGCGGTATTTGTCGGCGTTCTCTTCGGCATCATAAAGGAGCTCTTCTACTTTCGGCAGATGGGCTGTGACAATTTCATCCCACTCCTCGCGCCATCTTTCAAAGAACTCTTCCGTCTCTCCGGTCATTTTCAGATGTTTGATCTTGGACATTTCTTCCACTATCGAACGGTTTAAAATTTCAATCTTCCATGACTCCAGCCGGTCAATTTCCGTATAAATTTTTTTCCTGAAAAAGTAGCCCGCCGCAAAGAGCGCGAGCAGTATAACCAATAATCCGATGACTAACTCCATAATGAGCCCCCTTGTTGTTCTCTTAATCTGTCAGGGTGTTTTATGTATTCAGAAAGATTTCAATATATGTATTGAGAAAATCTGTCGTTTTCATTGTTATTATGATACCATGTAACCAACATTTTTTGACCAGAAATCAAAAACTTTTTGCATAATTTCGGCAGGATTCTGCAATTTTTTAATGGAGTGACACAAATGGAAAAACGAGACGCTCATATCCACACGCCTTTTTGCCCTCACGGCTCGAAGGATGCGCTGAAACAATATGTCGAAAAGGCCCTGGAAAGAGGCTTTGACTCGATCACATTTACAGAGCACGCCCCCCTTCCTCCGTCATTTCAAGATCCCGTACCGTTTCAGGACAGCGCGATGGATCTCAGACAGATGGAGGTTTATTTGGAGCGGCTGTCACAGCTGAAAAAGGAATACGCTGGACAAATCAGCATTCTGACTGGGCTAGAAACCGATTTTATCACAGGGTATGAAGAGGAAACCGCGGCGTTTCTGAACACGTACGGCCCCTCACTGGATGACGGCATTTTATCCGTTCATTTTTTGAAGACCGGCCCGTCTTATATATGCCTCGATTTTGACGAGCACGCCTTTCAGCAGCTTGCCGACCGCTTCGGAAGCGTTGAAGCCGTATATGAACAATACTATGAAACTGTGTATTCTTCCATTGTAACACCGCTCGGCCCCTTTAAGCCAAAACGGGTCGGCCATATCACGCTCGTCAAAAAATTCGCGCGTCTTTTCCCTTACAGCATGTCACCTCAAATAAGAGAGCTTGCGGCCCGCTGTCTTGACGCCGTGAAAGAACACGGAATGGAGCTGGATGTGAATACATCCGGGCTCAGAAAGAAGTTTGCCGGGGAAGTATACATGGAGGATTGGATGGCTGAGACGGCGAAGCAAAAAAAAATCCCGCTCATATTCGGGTCGGACGCCCATCAAGCGGAAGATGTCGGCAGTTCCTATGAAACGTACAAAAGCATCATTACTTCATAAGCGCCGCATCAGGCCGTCGGAACACGCTTTCGATCCAGATCTTCACCTCTTCAAAATACCTTTTATAAAAGTACGGTTCATGAGGCTGCATATAGAGCACCTCGGTAATGTATTGAGGCTGAAGATACGGCATCATCAAGAGGGATTTCAATTGCAGAATAAAATGCGGCACGGGCAGCGTCAGCCGTCTGTGGCGTGACTGCCCTTCTTCAATCACCAGCTGGAAAATATATTTTTCTTTCATTAAGTAAGTAGACATAATTTCCCTGATAAGCACGGAATCAATCGTTACTTCCCGATATACAAACCGCGTTAATTGACGGTTATCGTGCTGATAGGATAAAATATCGAAAATCACCCGCAGGATGCGTTCCTGCGCGTCTTCACCGTTCATACTGACGGCGGCTTTTTCCAGCGCTTCAGTATAGCCTTCGTAAAACTCGGAAACTAAATGTTCCATTAATCCGCCTTTCCCTTTAAAATAGTAGGAGATGTGCGCAACATTTACATCAGCTGACTTTGCGATTTCACGGACGGACGTGCCGGAATAACCTTTTTGGTTAAACAGCTGGACAGCGGCGTTAATAATTTTGTCTTTGGTGCTTACTTTCATACGGCTCACCCCTTTATGTGTAACAATTCAAGCAGAAAGGCGCCGTTCCTGTAAGAACTTCTCGACAAATGCCGGCAGAACGGCCGGAACTTTGTTTGATATTATAGAAAAAGTGAGGGTTTTCCATGTTTCATGTCGAAAAACAATCCGGAGATAAAGAAAAAAGTTATCAGCTTCTGCTTAAACAGCTCGAAGCCATGACAGAAGATGAAACGGATGCGATCGCAAATTACGCGAATGCGTCAGCGCTTTTATACCATTCATTACATGAAGTCAACTGGGCGGGGTTTTACTTCGCTAAAGAGGGCGAGCTCGTGCTCGGACCGTTTCAAGGACTTCCTGCCTGTGTGCGCATTCCGTTCGGCAGAGGCGTATGCGGCACTGCCTACTCTAATGGCGACGTGCAGCGGATTGCCGATGTGAATGCGTTCCCGGGACACATCGCCTGTGACGCGGCTTCCCAGTCAGAAATCGTTCTCCCGATCCGCGTAAACGGTGAAGTGATCGGTGTGCTGGACATTGACAGCCCCGTGAAAAACCGTTTTGATGAAACGGACGAAACCTATTTAGCAAAGTTCGTTGAAACGCTTGAAAAACGATTAGGATAAAAAAAGGAGCCCGGCCGGCAGGCCGGCTCCTTTTTTATGTCGTCGTGCTGTTTTGATGGATGATCAGCCGGTTTTTGCCGTTCCGTTTGGCGATATAAAGCGCCTCATCCGCTTGCTGAACGAGCAATTTCAACGGCATCGGGCCGGACTTTGACCAGCAGGAAACGCCGCAGGAAATCGTCACGCGCGGCTCGGTGTTTTCCCGGATGGCGCGAACCAGCCTTTTAGCGATGCGTTCTCCGGATGACACGTTGATATTCGGCAGATAGACAGCCAGCTCCTCGCCCCCCCACCTTGCAGCGACATCATGCTCACGAATATGGTTCTTCATAACGGAGGCCACCTGAATCAGGATCGAATCTCCCGTTTGATGACCGTATGTATCATTAATATTTTTGAAATTATCGATATCAACGAGGATGAATACACCCCGTTTATGAATTTTCATGCTGTATTGAATTTTCTCATCCAAATAGGTTCTTGAATACAGCTCCGTCAGCTGGTCTGTCTGAACAAGATGCTCAAGCCTGTCGCGCAGCATGGAGTTCGTGACCGCCAATGTCGCATGGTGAATGAGCGCTTGAAAAAGCTTATACATTTCAAACGTAAAAGCATACAAATCCTTTTTCAATAAAATCGCGAACCCGAAGACGGTGTCATTTTCGATCATCGGCACCGCCATCAGCGAGCCGTAGCCGTTTTCGCCGAATACAGTCTTTCCGCTGCCGATAAACACGCCCTTTTCTCCCTCGAACAGCTTTTCTTTCACAATGCTGATATAAGGGTTCGCACGTTCTGTCTTAAAAAAAGCGGTATGTCCCGGAAGCAGATTTTGCGTCTCAAAATGATCAATATGAAAAAAAGCCACTTCTTCCGCATGAAACGACTGGGTCATAATGGCGGCGAGCTCCCGCATCGTATCAGTGAGTCTGAGGCGCTGATTCAGCTGGCGCGATGTTTCATTAATGAGCTCCAGATTCGCAATGCTTTTTTTCGATTGCTCATAGAGCTGCGCATTTTCAAATGCTTTTCCCGCTGCGCCCGCAAGCAGCAGCATTTCACTGAGAGTACTGCACGAAAGAACGGCATCCTGCAGCCCCTCCGTCTTCAGAACCCCGTATGTCCCCTGCTGGCCTTTGATCGGCAGGTAAGCAGATGACCTGCCTTTTCTGAGCAGTCTCCCCGATAAATAAACCTTCAGGGCAGACGGATCGGCATCTTTTCCGTCCATATGTAATTCTTTTGCGGGAAGCTGTCTGTCCGTATCCTGATCCTGCGTGATAAACAGTGAAAAGCGGAAAGACCGGAAAGCCGTACTCAAACTTGCCTGCAGTTTTTCCAAAACCTCATTTTGGTCCAAAAGCGAATGGAACATTTCTGTCATTCTGTGAATTTTCCGCTGATGCTTCGTTTTGTCAAACAGCCCGCTTTGTCTCACAGATTGATTAATAAACTGAGTAACGATCTCAGGCAATGATTCCGGGATCGGCAGCCCGACTTCCGAGCGCAGATAAAAGGATCTGCCGGACGTCTGATTCCTGATCATAAAACGGCCGTCACTCTCTTTCAGCGGAGCATAATGCGGTTCATCTTCTGTTTTTATGGTGAAACGTGTTGATTCTGCCGGTGAAAGGGTCAATGAAAGAGATGTAAAGCAGGATTCGAGAGCTGAGGCCAGCCATAACAGCGAGTCGGATAATGAGACGGATTCAGATTTCGTTAAGAAAAAAGAAAGCATTTTCTGATGAAAGGCCGTCACTTCATCAATTGTTTGTTTTTTCATTTTTATCACCTAAACATGTACTACTCATTTTTGTACATTATATCATAAACCGGCACTCTTCATGGAGAAATGGTTGACGGCGGCGGGGAAAAATCATATAATGTTCTTTGTGTGAAATATTGCAGCCTTTTTGTTCAGCTTCTGTGTTTGCATTTTGTTCCTTAGCTGTAAGGTGTATCGTGTAACTCTCTGCTGCTGGAGCGAGGATACATGAAAACAAAATGTGCACGGTCGGATCGAACAGACGGTTTTTATTTTCCACAAAATAAAACCAAAGGAGGAGTCACATTATGGCTCGCTATACAGGTCCATCTTGGAAACTGTCTCGCCGTTTAGGAATCTCTCTTAGCGGTACAGGTAAAGAATTAGAAAAACGCCCTTACGCACCAGGTCCCCACGGTCCGGGACAGCGTAAAAAACTATCAGAATACGGTTTGCAATTGCAAGAAAAGCAAAAACTTCGTCACATGTACGGTGTAAACGAACGTCAATTCCGCACATTGTTTGACAAAGCTGCAAAAATGACTGGTAAACACGGCGAAAACTTCATGATTCTTTTAGATGCACGTCTTGATAACGTTGTGTACAAGCTCGGTCTTGCGCGCACTCGCCGTCAAGCACGCCAATTAGTTAACCACGGTCACATCCTTGTTGACGGAAGCCGCGTTGACATTCCGTCTTACCAAGTAAAACCTGGTCAAACAATCGGTGTTCGCGAAAAATCAAGAAACCTTTCCATCATCAAAGAATCTGTAGAAGTAAACAACTTCGTTCCTGAGTACCTTACTTTCGACGCTGAAAAGCTTGAAGGTACATTCACTCGTCTTCCAGAGCGCTCTGAGCTTGCTCCGGAAATTAACGAAGCGCTTATCGTTGAGTTCTACTCCCGTTAAGTAAAACGCTCTTTAAAGAGCATTGGATTAAACCCCGGACATGTTGTAATGACAATGTTTCCGGGGTTTTTCTTTTGGGCTGTCAGAATAATGGACAGATGCTCCCTCTCTTTATTAAAAAAAGCCCCTGTCCGGGGCTTTTTTTATGTGCCTACTGGCTTTTCAGCTACATGTACATTAGAAACCCCCATTTGACAAGCAGAAGCGATTTTTTACATAATGAATCATCATACCTTACAAAAAAGGAGCGACTGAATGAACAGCATCCCCTCTATCGTCAGCAAACACAAAGCCTATTTTGCGGCGGGGCATACGAGACAGCTAGAATCGAGACTGAACATTTTGCAGAAGCTGAAACAAGCCGTCAAAACTCATGAAGCCAATCTCATAGCCGCTCTCTATCAGGATCTCCACAAATCCGAACAGGAGTCGTACACGACAGAAATCGGAATTGTACTGGAGGAAATCAGTTTTGTGATGAAGCGGCTGGGAAAATGGATCAAACCGAAACGAGTCAAAACGCCTCTGACTCACCTAGGCTCGAAAAGCATCATCATCCCTGAGCCGTATGGAACCGTTTTGGTGATTGCGCCTTGGAACTATCCCTTGCAGCTGGCGCTTTCACCCTTGATTGGAGCCATTGCGGCCGGAAACACAGTCGTTCTTAAACCGTCAGAATATACGCCGGCGGTTTCCGCTGTTCTTTCCAAACTCATCAGCAGCGTTTTTCCGAGTGACTATGTCGCTATGGCGGAGGGCGGACCCGACGTCAGCACTGTGTTATTACAGCAGCCCTTTGACTATATTTTCTTCACAGGAAGCGTTGCCGTGGGAAAAATCGTCATGGAGGCCGCCGCCAAACAATTAATTCCCGTTACCTTGGAGCTCGGCGGCAAAAGTCCCTGCATTGTCCATAAGGATGCTGATATACAGCTTGCCGCCAAACGCCTCGTCTTCGGGAAATTTACAAATGCAGGGCAAACCTGCATCGCACCGGATTATTTATTTGTCCACCAAGATATCAAAACGAAGCTCACAGAAGAAATGAAGCGTGCGATCAGCGAATTTTACGGCCCTCAGCCTGAACAAAATCCGCAGTACGGCAAAATCGTCAGTGAACGCCACTATCAGCGGCTGCTCAGCTTTCTGAATGATGGCATCCCGCTCACAGGCGGACAATCTGATCCCGCTCATCATAAAATTGCGCCGACGATTCTAGATCAAGTGAAGGATGACTCTCCAGTGATGCAGGAGGAGATTTTCGGGCCAATTCTTCCGCTCTTTACATACCGTGATATCGGGGAAGTCATTGAGAAAGTCCAATCGCGCCCAAAGCCGCTCGCCCTGTATCTCTTCACAACAAACAAAGGAATCGAGCGAACTGTTTTAGAGAATCTGTCGTTTGGCGGCGGCTGTGTCAATGATACGTTAATGCATGTTGCGACACCGTATTTGCCATTCGGCGGCGTCGGGGAAAGCGGCATCGGCAGCTATCACGGATTTGACAGCTTTAACACGTTTACGCACAAAAAAAGCGTCGTCAAACAAACGAACCGCTTCGACTTCGCTTTCCGTTATCCTTCTTCCAAAAACGGGCTGCGAATGATTCGGAAAATACTTAAATAAAAAAGCGCAGAGTATCTGCGCTTTTTATAAATCCTCTATACACCAATTAATCGGTTCGTCTCCCATTTCATCTAAAAGCGGTTTGATCTCTTCAAAATATTTCTCAGCAGACTCAGCGTCTTGTTGTTTTATCGCGATATACCAATCATTTAATATATTTGCAACTTTTTTAGAAGCCAGTTTACTCATATGATAAACACCTATTTCTACAAATATTCTAAATTTTATCAAAAAATATTCTAGCATACCTTTACATAAAATGTAATTAATAGGAGTTTTTTCGACATCGCGCAATTCCAAAAAAAGGCTATTGACCCACTTTTTCAGAACGGTATTATAGCGGACTATTTATCTCCATTGTCGAATTTACACTTCGCTGTCCCTATTCTTAAAAAATAACAATCCCAGTATAATTTGGGTCGTAACGAATATACAATAGGGAGTGTGATTGTTTGAAGAAATTCAAGTCAGCTTTACTTTTGTTTTTGGTCACTGCATTGGTTGTAGGGGTTATGCCTAATTTTAAAGCCAAAGCAGAAAGCAATGAAATGTTGAACACCCCTGCATCAATGTCAAATGATACTGTAGGTGAGAATGTTTTTGAGATTAATGGGGAAAAGTATGTCTATTCTTACGACTTTACTGACCCTGCTGTGAATAAAGCTAAAGTTATTGAGGAAAATGGGACAGTTACAAAATTTGAATACAACAACGAAACAAACACACTTTATAAAAACGGTGAGGTCGATTTTAACCTTACTATGGAGGAAGATGGGGTATTTTCTTCTCCTAATATGTCAACTATGAAGATACCGCCCGGTGGAAAATACATGGGGAAATACAATTATAAATACAATTTGAAAGGCGTTTCTGTCGGTGTGGCAGCCACAGCTATTTCAACAATAACAAAAACACCTTACAACGTAGTATTCGCTATTGTAGGGTTTTTAGCAGGTACCCAAACAACTGCATACTATACAGTATTCCAATATCGTTATGCCTTTAAATGCAGCGCATACCCTTATGCTAATAGAACAAAATTCTACGAAGACTCTAAAAGAAAGAAAGTCCTTAAAACGGCAGACAGTCCCAAATTTTTTGGAAGCAGGCCAATCCCATCAACTTGCCGACCATAAAAACGAGGTGAAAAAATATGCAACAAGAAAAAACAACGTCTAATGTTAACAGGATATTAAAAAGATATATCCTACTGTTCCTTGTTTTATGTGCATGTTATTTTGTTTACATGGGCGTTTTGGGTAATAAATTCACTCCAGTCCCATTGATTATTTTCATCGCTGGATCAATTATTGGGGAGTTAATCAGAATAGGAAGAATGAGAAGATAGGGGGTTACATCCTCCTATCTTTTTTAAAACACACAAGCTTCACAAATTTGTTTTTACCCATTTTTCTTTTATGCTCGGGTATATAACAGTGAAGACAATAACATCGAAACAGATGAAGTTAAGTGTACGCAAAAGAATTTAATTTTTAGTCTTGGGGATTTTGTACATTCTTTCATTTGATGTTCTGTTCCCAAATCCTCCATCCTCCGTCGCTATGACACGAGGCGCATAAGGGCCCATTTACTTGAGGTTCATGCCGCCTTTATGCGGAACGATATGATTGATAACTGTCTCCGGGGTTCTTCTTCCTTGCATTAAGCAGACAGCACATAACGGATGCTTGGATAGGTAACCAGCGCGCGACGGCCTCCACTTGCTGTTATACCCCCGTTTGCCAGCTGATTCCCGGTATTGGTCATAGGCCGGTTTGGTTCGTTTGTGCTGTTCGCAGTAACCCTCCCTTGTTGGCTTGCATAATATACCTCCATATAAAAAAGCGCCCTTAAAGGTGCGCTTTTTAAAATTTAATACCCGATTGATACGTTAGCCCTGATTTATCTATAAAAGAAAAAGTATCCTCATGTCTAGTGTCAAACAATATTCTGTCGATTATCACTCCTACTATCAAATCATCATCTTCAATATGTGTATCTGCTAATCCTCGAGGACTCGGTATATAGGCTCGAGCACCATCAACCATATATAGGCATACATTCTTTACGGTAGAACCATTATAATTAAGCGAGTAATAGTGATAACTAGCCTTTGAATTTATAAATTTATCAGTAAACTCATTTGAAATATCATTATCTTCTCTATCAGGCTTTTCTTTAATTGTTACAGAAATATCTTCTCTAAGTGTAAAGGTGTATCTGTGATCCCGATCAATACTTTTAACCCAATCTTCACAATGTGCGTTCTTAAGTAACAAAGACATTAATTCTTGATATTTCACTTCAGCATCACCTCTATCAATTTTATCTATAATTCTGACAGAATACTAAATTCTTTCGATTACAAAAATTTTAGACTTAATCGTAGGAACAATATGATTCCTATTAATTTCATTGGTTTTGTGAACATACTTAATACTCTTGCTTAAGATTTTAAAATTCATATCTGAATCGTAATCAAATGTTTGTGTATCACTAAGAAATATTGAATTTTTATTATTTGCCATAAAAATTCTAATCTGTTCTGCTGTATAGATTTGATTAATCTCTAAATCAATATTCTCATATGCCATTCCCTCACCTCCTCTTCCTTATTATCGGCGAAAAAGTATTTAAAGGAACTGTTCGCGGAATTTGTCGAATTATTTATGTACAAGCATTCATTTTGTCTCACTATTATAAATCGTTCCCTTAGCTGCTTCAAACATACAAGAGAATCTTTTCTATAAATTACAGTTTAGCCTTTATCACAGCACTAACCTAACAGCCAAAAACTTTGTACATAGTCTTTCCATAACCTTAAATATAAAGAGCGCCCTCCCGATTGGAAAGCGCTTGGTATATTCTTTCTAAACTGCCCCCGCACTCAAGCCGTTAACCGCCGATTGTCCATCCTGAGATTTACCGGACACAGTTTACAGAGAATATAAAAAACACCCAAAAAAGGGTGTTTAGCTTTTAATTTTAATCTCTTTTTTAATCTGTTTATTTAAACTTTCTAGAGTAATATCAATTTCTTCTTTAAGTGAAGCAGTTTTATCTTGATTCTCTTTTGGATCTGGTATTTCATAAGTAACCAGTAAATTTAGCATTTTCTTTATAGCTTTATTTGCAATCACATTAATTTCATCAGATGAGAATATTGCAATTTCATTGACCCAATTATTTAGTTCTATCCATTTATTTCTTGCCTCATATAAGTTATTACGCTCAATGAATTTATACACTAACTTGGACGCTTCTTCGCTTGATCTTTTAAATGCATCTAATACATCTGACTCTTCTTTCTTTGTCAATTTTAGAATTTCACTTGTATAATTACGAACATCCTCTTCATTAGAACGTTCAAAAGACGGGCAACTTATAAAATAATCGCGACACGCAAGTAGAGCACCATGTGCTTGTAAAGATTTTTTATATAATTCTGGGTACATTTCATATTTCTTATTCATAGAGAAAGTATGAAAGCCCATTTTCTTTTCAAGCCAATGTTTAAGTAGTTGTAATGCTGAATTAAATACCAAAATAGTTATTGTACTTAAGATTACCTTGCCGAAAAATTCCATATTGAAAATTTCATTCACTAATATCCCTCCCACCTTATTATCGCTAAAAGAAAGGAACAATGGAATCATTTACGAAATTTGTCGAACGTTTTACGGAAGCAGTTTATAGAGAACATAAAAAAGCACCCCCGCTCACTAGCAGTGCCGCTCCCTTGATTTATTACCTATTACCATAATACCTTATCTAAAACAAAATGGTGTGCCATCTTTCTGCCGTTATTCTGCCATTTGTCTGCCATCTATTTGTTTTTTCTGCCTTAAGATTAATATAGTCTAAAATTTTTCTATAGTTCTGAATGTCATGATTAAAAAAAGAGGCTAAAGCGTTTATAACAACTAACTTTTCATGTTCTATATCCTTAATTTTCGTTTACAACTGAATTTGAAATTGTCTCTATGATTAAACATGCTTCACTAGAGTTTGCAGATAAAATTTTATTAATTGTATTAGCAATAAATTCCGCTCTTATTGGATTATCTATATATTTTCTGAGCTTTTGAATCTGCTGATCTAAAGGTATATCATTTTCGTTAAAACCTTTCAAAAACATATTGAATTTTATTTCTTGAGCAAAGTCGAATATGTTCTTCGCAAACTTCAACATTGGAGAGATTTCACTAAACATTTCAACATAATCATTTTCTACAATTGTCTTTTTCAAGTGCTTATAACCGTTGAATTCATCTCTTAACCCCTGATTCAAGTCCTCTAATCTCTGAACTAATATCTTTACTTCGCCACTCAATAAAAGCTCCCCTTTTTTTCATCAGTATAACATATCCACATTGTCCACGAATTACCCATATGTTATACTGTGCAACTGCCTGAAGCGCCGTTAGCCCTTTCCCCTACTGTTTTCAACCCATATGCCAATATTTTTCTCAACGTGTGTATGTGGCTATATCATCCAAACCGCCATATTCAGCGGCAGCCCTCAGAATATCTTATAGGCCATCGACTTGGAAATGGGCTTGTTGATCCCTTCGCGGCCAACCGCTCTAATTCCCTGTTCGTTCTCTATCCCTATTTCCCCTACTTCTGGTAAAAATCCTGTTCTCTAGAATAAAAAAGCACCCAACCCGGGTGCTTCATACATTAAAATCCTTCCTTCTTCAATCACACCATACTCAGCTGGGGTTCAAATAATTCATAGTGAATGGATTCCGGCGGTGTATTGAATTCAGAAATCAGCTTTTTCATTTCTTTAATGAACGACGGTGATCCGCACAGGTAAAAATCAGCATCTTTATCTGTCATCACTTCTTCTAACAGCTGTTTGTCAATCCGGCCTTCCCGAAAACGAATGTTTTCTGAACGGTCTTGTTCGGACGGCTCGCTGTAAATAAAGAGGGTGTCAACGGATGAGTGTTCCGCGGCTTCTTCTGCTTCATGCCGCAACGCATGATACTCTCCGCTCCTTGCCGCATGGATAAAGAGAACGTTTCGCTGCGGCTGGGTTTTGGCAACCGTCTTTAACATGCTGATCATCGGGGTAATTCCGACACCGGCACTGATGAGAACCAGATTCTTTTTGGAATCAGGGTCTAATACGAAATCCCCGGCCGGAGCGCTGATCTCAATTGAATCCTTTTCGTGTAATTGGTCATGCAGATATGAGGAAACAACCCCTTCTTTTTTCACGGAAATCCGGTAATAATCCTTACCGGACACGTCGGATAAGCTGTATTGGCGGATATGCGTATAGCCCGTGTCCGGAATGTATACTTTTACACTGATATACTGCCCTGCTTTGAATTCGGGGAGAACTTGTCCGTCTTCCGGTTTTAAATAAAACGACGTTATCTCCTTGCTTTCTTTTACCTTTTTATCAATTTTAAACACCTTATAGTCTTTCCAGCCGCCTTTTTGCGTTTCCGCTTGTTCATACATGTCCTTCTCAATTCCGATAAAAGCGTCTGCAATGACGCCGTATGCTTTTTCCCATGCCTGAATGACCTCAGGAGCGGCCCCGTCTTTTAGCACATCCTTTATCGCGATTAACAAGTACTTTCCAACGATTGGGTAATGCTCGGGCTTAACACCGATACTCCGGTGCTTATGGCTGATTTGTTTGACGACGGGGACTATGTTTTCCAGCCGGTCAATATTGGCTGCGGCCGCGATCACAGCATTCGACAAGGCCGTACGCTGTGTTTTTTTCTTTTGATTTGTCTGATTAAAGATATTCAGCAGCTCAGGGTGATGCTGAAACAGCAGGTCATAAAATCGGCCTGTGATTTCTTCACCATGCTCTTCTAAGACCGGCACTGTGCTTTTAATGATTTCAATCGTTTTTTCATCGAGCATTCTGAAATCCCCCTAAAGATGTATGCATCTCGATTGACCTGAGAAAAGAATCGTTTTTGAATTCTTTTTTATAGATTTCCCTGCTTAAAAAGGGTTAATCGTTCCAATTTGAGGCGGATTCAGGAAAAACCAGAAAAACGAAATTGCATATGAAAAATTGTGGACTTGCCACGGTGTACTTGTCCGATGCAAAACCCTCCTTGCCAGCATTTAATAAAGTACGGGAGGTGAGATGAATGGGTAAAAAATCGAAAGTGTATTACTGTGACCCTAAGTATATTGTGACTGACAAGTATACTGACAAAGAAGTGGTTTACGTCCATCCCATCAAACACATTAACAGAGAGCATATCCGTTATGTTCCCCGCCACGTTTATAAGGAAGAAACAATTCACGAAGTCATTGATCCGGGAGATCCGGGGAAATGCGGGTGTAAAAAGCATAAAAAAAGACGCAAAAAGTAATTGGTTCGATTTCTTGCCTTATCTCAAGTTAAACACGTTAGTTTCAGCAGACCTCCGTACCTTTTGGCTCCTCTTTTTCAGAGGGGTCTTTTTTCATAAGCAAATACGTTGTGAGGCGGGAATCTGCCTGATATTCTTGTCATATACAAATTCACAGGAGGCATGATGTATGAGCAAAAAAATCGCAGTTCTGATGACAGATCAATTTGAGGATATTGAATATACAAGCCCGGCGGACGCATTTAAAGAAGCGGGCCACAGTGTGGTGACAATAGATTTGGAAGCAGGGAAAGAAGTGACGGGCAAACACGGTGAGAAAGTAAAGATCGATCAAGCGATCTCAGACGCAGACGCCAAGGAATTCGATGCGTTATTGATTCCCGGAGGCTTTTCACCGGATCTTCTGCGCGGAGATGACCGCCCGGGTGAATTCACTAAAGCATTCGTGGAAAATCAGAAACCCGTTTTCGCGATCTGCCACGGCCCGCAGCTGCTGATTGATACCGACCTTCTTAAAGGAAAAGATATCACGGGATTCCGCAGCATCCGCAAAGACTTAATCAATGCCGGCGCAAATTATAAGGATGAAGAAGTCGTCGTGAGCCATAACATCGTAACGAGCAGAACACCTGACGATTTGGAAGCCTTTAATCGTGAATCATTGAACCTGCTGAAATAAGAGAAAAAAGCACAGACCCGTTCAGTCTGTGCTTTTTTTATGGACTTTTCACCGGCTCTCAAAAAACACCATCAGTTAGACCTATTCTCCGGCCCATCCATCATAAGTAAAATTAAGAGTGGTTTTTTCGACACTCGACAGGAGGTTCGCTATGTGGATGATCATTTTGCTGCTTATCATTTTAATCGGTTTTACCGGTAATATCGTCTCGCTTTTGAGAGCGCAAAAACACGCATCTCAAAGAATAATTGAGCTTTTAGAAAAGCAAAGCCGAAAATAATCTGTTAGCGCTGCGTTACCCGTAATAGTAATAATAATTCCGGCAGATTTCCTGAAATATGATTTGATGCCCTTTCTCGTTCGGATGAAGACCTTCTGACATGCACATGCTGCGGAAAGCGGGATTATACGGGTCGATAAGATCAGTATCAAACAGATCGGCATACGGTACAGAGAGGAGTGTGCAGGCTTCTTTTTGGGCTTTCACATAGTCAGCCAGCTTCAGACCCAGTTTATTTTTATCAGTATCACGGCGGACGATTTTTCCTTTTGATATTTTTGCTTGTCTCGTTGGGGTCACCACAATGATGCTCGCGCCTTTATTTCCGCTTCGCAGCTGCTGGATCACTTGGCAGAAGCCTCCGTAAAATGTGGTGATATCCTTTTCATCTGTACCGATGGGAATGTGGTTGCACCAATCATCATCTGTTCCCTGGACAATGATGACATCATGTCCCTTTGTTTTAAACGCCTGCTGATAAATGTTATCGCTTCCGTTGTTGCTCATATTAACGCCGCTGACAGACAGATTGGTTATTTCAGCGTTTGTCCGGTCTTTCAGAATGTCACCAAAGCCGTATTCCGCACGCAGCCCCCGGGCGACGCTGTCACCTAAGATCGCGATTTTTGAAGCCTTCCGCAGCCTGCTTATGCTGATGAAGTCAATGCTGATATGCCCGCTGTCCGTGATATGCAAAAGCTTGCTGCTTATGTTTGGCAAAGAGACTGTCTTTCCTTCAGAGTTATAAAAATCCTCATTCAGCTTCATTCGGCGTCATCCCTTCCTTTTTATCCTCCGGCATCTTTTTTGACATAAAAAACGGACACGAACAAACAGCGCCATGTTGTCAGTTCAGTGTCCGCGGATGATGATACCGGATCTTTTATGCAGTTCTCTTGCCATTATAGCAGATCCCCGTTACTTGTAATAGAGTCTGCAGTCAGCATTTAAAACAGCGTTTGCGGCTACGTTTTTGATGAGACCGTCTGCTGCGGGAACGGTGTGTCCGGCGATGCGTCCGTCTTCTGCTGCGGGAACGGTGTGTCCGGTGATGCGTCCGTCTTCTGCTGCGGGAACGGTGTGTCCGGTGATGCGTCCGTCTTCTGCTGCGGGAACGGTGTGTCCGGTGATGCGTCCGTCTTCTGCTGCGAGAACGGTGTGTCCGTTTTCTGCTGCGGGAACGGCGCGAACATTTTTTAGAAACCGGTTCTTGGTATAAATACTCCCCTAAACCTTCTCTTTCCGCAACGGCAACTCCATGTTCAATTTCTTTAACAGAAATAGCGTTCAATTCTGTTCACCTCCCTTTTTCTTTACAACATAACGTATGAAATGAACCCCTCACGTGTATAAGCTTATCTCTCATATGAGCGAGAAATAGTCATTTATACAACAAAAAGACCCGTGGGAACGGGCCTTTTGTAGACATTTTGCCGGGAACAAAAGCAAACTTAAGATCGATTTATTTCTTCCTCTCGCTCTCCGGCTCGGGGTGAATCATTACCTGTGCTTGTTTGAATTCATTCGTAATATCTCTTTCAATGCGGTCACACAGGTCATGCACGTCTTTAATCGTCACGTGAGAGGCTACGACCAGGTGAAAATCAATATACTCCTGCGGGCCGGAGCGCCTTGTACGAAAATCGTGAATTTCAATAAATTCCTGTTGAAATGTTTCAATAATCTTTAAAATTGTTTTTTCTTCCTCTTCCGACAAACGGGTATCAATCAGCGGCGGGAATGCTTCTTTCATTAACTTAAACGCTTCATATATGATATACACCGCCAGCACCATACCTATAATGGGATCAAGTATGTACCACTCCGTTACGGTAACGACCAAAAGACTTGCCGCTACGCCTAATGATGTGTACACGTCAGTCAGTAAATGCAGGGCATTTGATTTCATTGCCACGGAATTAACCTTTTCGGCTTCTCTTTTTACGAACTTCGAAACGATCAAATTAATGAGAGCCCCCGCAAGCATCACAACAATTCCCAATACGGGCAGATGAACCGGCGCCGGGTTCACCAGTTTTTGAACGCATTCATATATCATCCAAATCCCTGCCGCAAAAATCAGAATCGTCTCGATAGTCCCCGACAGATTCTCGACTTTTCCATGACCGTACGGATGCCCTGTATCAGCCGGCTTTTTTGAAATCCTGACGGAGATAAAGGCAATGAAGGCGGCGATCAAATCTAAAAAAGAATGAATGGCTTCAGAAAGTATCGCGACAGATCCGGTTATTATACCCACCACTATTTTGAGCATGACGACCAGGGAATTGCTTATAACCGATAAAAAAGCGATTTTAGAGGTGTTTTCCACCGTGATCCTCCTCTTTTTAACTTCTTGAATTTATCGTATCAAACGGCATTCGTGTGGGTCTACGGCAACGTTTTTCACAAAAGCCATACATGTAACTCACCATAAACTAAGTTGGAAAGCGACAAAACAGGCGCACCTTTCTTTCAGCACTCAAGTCCCATTGACAAGATATAACCGCTTACATTATAGTAGTTTCATGAATAACCACTACGGAGGATGTTTATGGAGGATGTTCTGAAAGAATTACAGAAGTTTGGATTTTCTCAATATGAATGTAAAGCATATATCGGCTTGTTGAAACACTCGCCTGTTACCGGATATGAAATCAGCAAAAGGTCAGGCGTCCCCCGCTCAATGATCTATGAAGTATTGGGGAAATTAGTTGATAAAGGCGCTGTCCATATTGTGCCGTCTGATCCGGTTACATATGCTCCGCTTGCCGGAAAGGAATTAATCGACCGGCTCCGGCACGATTTCGAGAGCTCATTCGGCTACCTTGAGGAAAAGTTATTGGCACTGGAAAGCGAGCAGGAGATGAATGTCATCCGCCGCATCAGCACGAATGATCATGTCATCAATGAGATGAAGGATATGATTGAAAAAGCCGAGGAAGAGTTGTGGCTGTCTGTCTGGGAACAGCAGATTCCCTTTATTCAAGAAGCCGCTAACAAACGCGCCGCCGAACAATTGCCCGTCTTTTCGATTGTGTTCGGCCCTCCGGAAGTGAAGCTCGGAAATACGACAAATCATAATATGTCTCCTGAAGTGGCGGAGAAACGGATGGGCGGAAGATTAACGATAGCTGCCCGCGATAATAAAGAAGTCTTAATCGCCAATTTTTCTCCGCAGACGAATGCCTGGGCCATTAAATCAGAAGATCCCGCTCTCGTTCTCGTGGCTATGGAATATATGAGGCACGATCTGATGTTCGCGGAGCTTGTGAAAGAAGTCGGGGCTGAGAAAGTTGAAGGCCTGATGAAACAAAACCATTCGTTATTTCATGTCGTCACCGGAAATCGGTTCATATAAATGTGAACCGTATTTTCTTTGATTTTTTCATTAGTCGTTATCATTATAATCTCTATGAAAGGAGTATAAAAAATGATTAACACAGAAGTGCAAAAAACCGCCGTTTCCCGGGAAATGAACGATACGTTTTTACAGGGGGTGCGGGATTGTGTGCCTACGCTGCTGGGCTATATGAGCATCGGTTTTGCTTTCGGCATCGTTGGCGTTGCCTCTCATCTAAGCATTCTTGAAATTTGTTTGTTATCTTTGTGTGTCTATGCCGGCGCCGCCCAATTTATTATTTGCTCGCTCCTTGTTTCCGGGAGTCCGATTTCCGCCATTATTTTAACGACGTTTATCGTCAATCTGCGGCACCTTCTGCTGAGCCTGACCATCGCGCCGTATTTCACGAAATACTCTTTGGCGAAAAATATCGGCTTCGGGGCTTTGCTTACTGACGAATCTTTCGGAGTAGCGGTGAACAAAGCGGCTCAGAACGGCAGGTTATACGATAAGTGGATGAACGGCCTCAATATAACCGCTTACATGTGCTGGGTTATTTCCTGCGTGATGGGCGGGCTTCTCGGACAATGGATATCTGATCCTTACGCGCTCGGCCTGGACTTTGCTTTGCCCGCTATGTTTGCGGCGCTGCTTGTGCTGCAATTGCAATCGTCCGCTTCGGAAAAGCTGAAGCACAGCCTCTCCTTAATTCTCTATATGATCATTTTTATGGTCTTGTTATCGTATTTCGTCCCGTCACACATCGCGGTCATCGTCTCAACCGTGATTGTGGCAACGATCGGGGTGGTGACGGACAAATGAGCATCAGCACACAAATGATCTGGATTATACTCGGCTGCATGATTGTTACACTTGTGCCGCGCATTGTTCCGTTTATATTTGTCCGGAACATTCAGATGCCTGAGTTGGCTTTAAAATGGCTCTCCTTTATTCCGCTTTGCATTTTGACGGCTCTGGTAACGGAAAGCATGATTGTGAAAACAAACAGCGCTTTGACCTTTGATTGGAAAGCAATGATCGTTCTCATCCCGACATTGCTTTGCGCGATGCGGACAAAAAGCTTATCCATCACGGTCATCACAGGAGTCGTGCTGATGGCCGCCGTCAGGCTGATATGGTGACAATCAAAAGCCTCCATTCCGCAGAATGGAGGCTTTCCCTTTATGATGTCGGATTTTCTTCTTCCGTCTCTGATTCCTCGGCTTTGGCTTCGGCGTTTATGCTTTGCTGCTGTTCCCAATGATCCCGCTGCAATCTTTCTTTTGCGATGGTAAACATGAAATTCACGGCGCAGCACCCCTTCCCTGTTTTGCTTATACTATGTACTGTACTCATTTCCCCGTGCAGTATTCACAAAACATAAAAAAGCAGCCTGCCGCATTGAGCGGCCGGACTGCTTTTTATTTTCAGTACGTGATCAGGAAGTATTTTTTCTTTCCGCGGCGCAGTACGGTAAATTGATCTTCAATGCGGTCTTCCGCAGTCAGAAGATGCCCGATGTCCGTCTGGCGCTCGCCGTTAATGTAAACAGCTCCGTTTTGAATGTCTTCGCGGGCCTGCCGTTTTGAAGGCGACAATTTAGATTCCACAAGCACGTCTACTAAAGACAGTTCTTCAGAGCGGTCTTTTTCAAACGAAGGTACATCTTTAAATCCTACCTTGACGTCTTGAGCGGAAAGCTCTTTAATATTGCCGCTGAACAGCGCCTGGGAGATATGAACGGCCTGCTCAAGCGCTTCGCGGCCGTGTACAAGAACAGTCACCTCTTCAGCGAGACGTTTCTGCGCTTCTCTTTTCTCAGGAGCCGTCTCCGTTTTTTCAGCATAACCTTCAATTTCCTCTTTTGATAAGAAAGTAAAGTATTTTAAGTATTTGACGACGTCGCGGTCATCTGTATTGATCCAGAACTGGTAGAATTCGTACGGCGATGTTTTTTCTTTATCAAGCCAAATGGCGCCGCCTTCCGTTTTGCCGAATTTCGTGCCGTCAGCTTTTGTGACGAGCGGAATGGTAAGACCGAAAGCTTTCGCCCCTTCTTCTTCTGATTTTCTGATCAGTTCAAGACCGGCCGTGATGTTGCCCCACTGGTCACTGCCTCCGATTTGGAGTTTGCAGTTCTTTTCTCTGTACAGATTCAGAAAATCGTAGGATTGCAGGATCATGTAGCTGAATTCCGTGTAAGAAATTCCGGTTTCAATTCTTGAGCTTACAGTATCTTTCGCAAGCATGTAGTTAATTCCGAAGTTCTTTCCGACGTCACGGAGAAATTCAATAATGCTCAGCTTTCCGATCCAGTCAAAGTTGTTCGCTATGACAGCAGGGTTTTCTCCGGCCTCGAAATCTAAAAATCGGGAAAGCTGATTTTTAATTTTTTGCGACCATTCGACAACGATATCCTGAGTATTTAACGTACGCTCCGCTTTTTTGCCGCTCGGATCGCCGATCAGTCCCGTCGCGCCGCCTACAAGCGCAATCGGATGGTGGCCTGCAAGCTGGAAACGGCGCAGTGTCAATATCGGCAGAAGGTGTCCGATGTGCAGGCTGTCAGCCGTCGGGTCAAACCCTGAGTATAAACGGATTTTTTCTTCGTTCAGCTGTTTATTTAATCCTTCTTCATCCGTCATTTGCTGGATTAAGCCGCGGAATGATAAATCCTCTAATAAGTTAGTCATTTTGTCTGCTCCTTTGTTTATGAAAATAAAAAACGCCCCTTCGTTTAAAACGAAGGGACGATATAATCGCGGTACCACCCTACTAATAAAAGCATAAAAAAGCTTTTATCACTCTTTTTGATAACGGACCGTGTCCGTTCTTTCACTACTGAAAGCCTTGGAATGGCTTTGTTCGCAAAAGCGGTTCATGAGTGTATTCGGCATATCTTATGTGCTGATTTTCACCGGCCATCAGCTCTCTTGAACAATCAGATACCCTACTTGTCTCAATCAAAACCTTTTCGTATGAAGCTTACTCATTTTTAACATAAATAAGATACGATGTCAACGCCGTCTTTAATCTTCCATTGTGGACAGGTCGCCTGCCGGCAGATTCAGCTCCCACGCCTTCAGCACACGTCTCATGATTTTTCCGCTCCGTGTTTTCGGAAGTTTATCTTTGAATTCAATTTCCCGCGGTGCGGCATGCGCGGCAAGCCCCTGTTTTACAAAGAGGCGAATGTCCTCCTTCAGCTGATCGGATGGCTCATGCCCTTCTCTGAGCGCGATAAACGCTTTAATAATTTCTCCCCGGACAGGGTCCGGCTTTCCGATGACGCCGGCTTCGGCAATCGCCGGATGTTCAACAAGTTTGCTTTCGACTTCAAACGGGCCGACGCGCTCGCCGGATGTCATGATGACATCATCGACTCTGCCTTGGAACCAGAAATAACCGTCTTCATCCATATAAGCAGAATCTCCGGAAACATACCAGCCGCCCGGCATGAAATAAGAATCATATTTCTCTTTATTGTTCCAAATGGAATCCATCATCGACGGCCAGCCCTTTTTAATGGCGAGATTTCCCATTCGGTACGGCGGAAGCTCATTTCCCTGATTGTCAACGATCGCCGCTTCCACTCCCGGAATCGGTTTCCCCATTGAACCCGGCTTGATCTCCATGCAAGGATAATTGCAGATGAGCTGTCCGCCCGTTTCTGTCATCCACCACGTGTCGTGGATGCGCTTGCCGAATACTTTATGTCCCCACTTGATGACCTCGGGGTTCAAAGGTTCTCCGACACTCAGGACGTGACGAAGTGAAGTAAGGTCAAATCTGGATGCCATTTCATCTCCGGCGCCCATAAGCATTCTGAAAGCCGTCGGAGCGCTGTACCAGACGCTGACACCGAGCTTCTCGATCGTGCCGTACCAGTTTTCCGGACTGAATCTGCCGCCGACGATTACATTCGCCGCTCCGTTCAGCCACGGCGCAAATATCCCGTACACCGTCCCGGTCACCCAGCCCGGGTCCGCAGTGCACCAGTAAATATCGTCTTCTTTAAGATCAAGCACCCACTTGCCGGTCTGGTATTGCTGAATCATGGCTTCATGAACGTGGAGCACACCTTTAGGCGTTCCGGTAGATCCTGATGTGTAGTGAAGCAGGTAGCCGTCTCTTCTGTCCATCCATTCAATATCAAGTCTCGTGCTTTCTCCCTCAGCCGCTTTATCATAATGAATGATTTTATCTCCCGTTTCTTTGCTGCCGCCGACAATGAAAATATGCTCGAGGTCGGACAGGCTGTCCGCCGGAATCCGTTCGGCCAGTTCAGGTGTTGTCACGACAACCTTTGCCTGGCTGTTCAAGAGGCGGTCTTTGACGGCGCCTTCCATAAACGCTTCAAATAAAGGACCGGCGATCGCACCGATTTTAATTGCGCCGAGCATGATAAAGTAAAGCTCCGGCGAACGCGGCATGAAAATAAAAACGCGGTCCCCTTTTTCCACGTTTCCATACCGTCTCAGTACATTTCCCGCCCGGTTCGATTCCTCCATCATTTCTTTAAATGTGTATTTTTCATCCCGATTTGCGTCCTTGTAATATAGCGCTACTTTGTTTTTTCGAAATGATTCGGCATGACGGTCAATCGCTTCGTACGCCGCATTCAGCTTCCCCGTCTGATGCCAGGAAAACGCCGCTTCGACCTCTTTCCAATCGAAGCTGCGGTACGTTTCCTCATAATTTCGCAGATGATAATTCCCCTTTTCCGCCGGCAACGCTTTCAAATTCATGCAACATCCCCCTTTGCTTATCTATAGACTAATTATAGTAGATGTTCACAGTTTTCTCAATTTTTAAAATATAAATTACAACACTATTGAAAACGCTTTATATTTTGTTATGCTTTAAAGAGATGTGTTTTTATTAAGAACCGACAGGCGGTGAATCAGTGAAACATCATAAAACGTACCATTCTTCATCAATTCAGACAGCAGCCGGCCCTCTTTTAGTAGAAGGGCCCGTTCCTCCAGGGGATCTAGCACAGTATGAGTTTCATGAAGGCCTGACAGCCTTTCGCCTTCCTCATGAACAGCACAAAGCGTTAATCGAGATCGCCGGGCTTCCTGAAGGGCGGATCATTATTGCCAGGGACGGACAGACGATTATCGGCTATGTGACGTATTTATATCCTGATCCGCTTGAACGATGGTCTGACGGAAATATGGAAGACCTCCTTGAACTCGGGGCGATCGAGGTCGCTCCCGGCTACAGGGGCTGTTCTGTCGGAAAAACTTTGCTGACAGTCAGCATGATGGATGAACAGATGGAACGGTACATCATCATGACGACGGAATATTACTGGCATTGGGATTTAAAAGGAATGAAAAAAGATGTGTGGGAATACAGAAAGATCATGGAAAAGATGATGAATGCCGGGGGTCTTGTCTGGTTCGCAACGGATGAACCGGAAATCAGCTCTCATCCGGCCAATTGTCTGATGGCCCGCATCGGCAGGCACGTCAGTCAGGAGTCAATTGAACAGTTCGACAGGCTTCGTTTTTATCAGCGATTTATGTATTGACTGACATACAAAGGGGATAAAAAGATGATTGCAGAACAAATCATGAAACGGGACGTCATCACCGTCTCAAAACACGACTCCATTGAAACAGCCGTCCGTAAAATGAAGATATATCATATCCGCCATCTCCCTGTCATCGACGACGAGCTGCACGTCATCGGTATTGTCACAGACAGAGACATTAAACAGGCCGGTCCCGGCAGCTTTGAACAAAAGGAACGCGGCGCGTTTCTGACAAACAAAGTGGAGACCATTATGAAGCGCAATGTCATCTGCGCCCATCCGCTTGACTTTGTGGAAGAAATATCCGCTTCCTTTTATGAGCACGGCATCGGCTGTCTGCCGATTACGGTAAACCATAAGCTGACGGGCATTTTAACGAAAACCGACGTGCTCCGGACTTTCGTCAGCCTGACAGGCGCGGCCCAGCCGGGATCACAGGTGGAAATCCTGGTGACGGATATGACAAAAAGCCTTGCTGATCTCAGCTGCATGTGCCGTGATCTTCAGCTGCAAATCCTGAGTGTGCTCGTCTATCCCCATGAGTCCGCCGGGTCGAACATTCTCGTCTTCCGGGTGAAGACGATGAATCCGCTCCCTTTTATCCGTGCCGTTCAAGAAGCCGGATACAATGTCTTATGGCCGAAACATTTGAGGGATCAGCCATGAGAGACAGCGTTTTTGTTTACTCGCCTTCTTATCAGACGTATCAATTTCATCAGGAACATCCGTTCAATCAGCGTCGTGTGCTTTTAACATACGATCTGCTTCAGGCGGCGGATGCGTTTGACGAAGGAGATATCGTCACACCGCGCGCGGCCGCTAAAGAAGAGCTGGCTCTCGTTCATACGGAGGATTATATACAGGCGGTGGAACTAGCGGGTGCGGGCCGGCTCCCTGCCGCAGAAGGAGAAAGCTACGGTCTCGGAACGGAAGACACCCCCGTTTTTGCCGGCATGCATGAAGCCGCGTCACTTCTGGTGGGCGGCACCTTAACGGCGGCTGATTATGTCATGACGGGACAAGCAAGGCACGCCTGCAATTTAGGAGGCGGCCTTCACCACGGCTTCCGCGGCAGGGCCTCAGGCTTTTGTATCTATAATGACAGCGCCGTGGCCATCCAATACATCCAGAAGAACTACGGGGCAAAAGTGTTATACATTGATACAGACGCTCATCACGGCGACGGCGTTCAATTTACGTTTTACGACAGGTCTGATGTCTGCACTGTTTCTTTTCACGAGACCGGGCGTTATTTATTTCCCGGGACGGGACAGGTACTGGAAAAAGGAAGCGGGCAAGGCTACGGCTATTCTTTTAACATTCCGCTGGACGCTTTCACAGAGGACGATTCCTTTCTTCACGCTTACAATACGGCCGCCTCAGAAATCGCGGCTTTTTTCAAGCCGGATGTGATTCTTACCCAAAACGGTGCGGACGCCCATTATTACGACCCATTGACACACCTGTCCAATACAATCTCCATTTATCAGGAGATCCCGCGGCTCGCTCATTCATTAGCCCATCAATATTGCAGCGGCAGATGGATCGCGGTCGGCGGCGGAGGATACGATATTTGGAGAGTCGTCCCGAGAGCATGGAGCCGCATTTGGCTTGAGATGAAAGGGATTGATCCCGGGGAGCGCATACCGCAGAAATGGATTGATAAATGGCAGAAGCACTCCCCCTGCACGTTGCCCGCTTTTTGGAGTGATCCTGAACAATTATATCCTCCGATTCCCCGCAAAGAAGAAATTTCAGAAAAAAATGCCCAAACCGTGGAAAAAGCACTTTTTGCCATCCGGTCTGAGCAGCGGTATAAAACTAAATAAAAAACGACCTTATGAGGAGGTCGTTTTTTTGATCACAATTTCTACACGGCGGTTTTCTTTCATATGTCCGGGACTTTTGTTGTCCTTCACAGGTTTCGTATCCGCATACCCGGCAGAGATAAACCGTTTGGCGGAAAAGTCTTCATTCGCGGTAAAATACCGGATCACACTCGCCGCTCTTGCAGACGACAGCTCCCAATTTGACGGAAATTGATAGGTGGAAATCCGGCGGCTGTCCGTATGGCCTTCTACCTGTATGTCATTCGGAATTGTTTTTAAAAGCACCGCGATCTGATGCAGAACCGGCTCGGCGTTTTTCAGCACATCCGCTTTTCCCGTCTGAAACAGAACGGCCTCCTGCAGCACAAGAACCACTCCGCGCTCATCGCGCTTCGCCGTCAATTTCGAACTCAAATGATGCGCTTTTATGTATGTCTTCACGTTTTGTAACAGCAAATCCTGTTCTTTATTTTCGTTTGCTTTGTCTGATGACGCCGGTTCACCCCCGCTGCCTTTTGTATGAATCGATGAAACGGCAGATTGAAATTTTTCCGCGTCTATTTGCGACATCGAAAAAAGCAATATAAAGAACACGAGAATGAGCGTGATCAAGTCAGCGAACGTCACCATCCATCTCGGTGAACCGCCGGAATGTTCCGGTTTGTTTCTTCTTTCAAAACGCTCTTTTCTAAGCTTCATGGACAGCGCCCTTTTTCTTGTTCGCAGGCTGTCCTTTACGCCAGTCTTTTCTTGAGCTGAAGACGACGAGCTGACTTTCGAGGTTGCGGGGATTTTTGCCCGATTGGATGCCGACAACCCCTTCGATCATGACCTGTTTGATGAAAATTTCACTTTCCGTTTTTTCTTCAAGCTTTGCCGCGATTGGGATAAATACCAAGTTGGCAAGCAGCGCTCCGTACAGCGTCGTCAATAGCGCAACAGCCATGTTCGGTCCGAGGGTATGCGGGTCATTTAAGTTTTTGAGCATGAGAACGAGTCCGACGAGCGTCCCGATCATTCCCCAGGCGGGTGCGAAATCACCGGCTTTTTCAAAAACGCGTCTTCCTTTTCTGTGTCTTTCTTCCATCGCGGCGATCTCAGAATCCATCACCAGCCGGATCGTTTCCTCGTCCCAGCCGTCAATCGCAAGCAAAAGCCCTTTTTTTAAAAACGGATCCTTGATCTCACGCGCCTGGTCATCCAGAGACAGAAGCCCCTGCCTGCGCGCCTGCTCCGAAAGGCTGACAAATACTCTGACAAGCTCTTTCACATTGTCATCCTGACGGGAGAATACCTGTTTCAGTACAGAAGGGGTTTTCTTTAAATCCCTCGGCGGAAAGCTGATAAAGATCGCCGCAACAAGGCCGCCTGTGACGATTAAAAAAGAAGTCAGATCTAAAAATGAACTGATTCCCGCCAGTCCCGTCCCTGACAGAATACCGATTGCGACAATAATACAGCCTAACATAAAGCCAACGGGCGTCAGATAATCAAAACGTTTCATATCTTCTCCTTACTCAAGTAAAAAAGCAAGATTCCACCCCTCAGAGTGAAGCTTGCTTTTCCGTTTTTTTATGACTTGGTTGATTGTCTTAATTCGATGCGGTGAGGCAATTCGACGATCTGCTCTTCAACCGGCTCTTTGTTCATCAGTTTTGTCAAAAGTCTCATCGCCACGGCGCCGATATCGTACGTAGGCTGCACGACTGTTGAAAGCTGAGGGCGGACCATCAGGCTCAATCTCGTATTGTCAAAACCGATAATATCAAGATCATCAGGAATCGAAAGACCTTGATCTTGGGCCGCATGGATAATGCCGAGGGCCATTTCATCCGTCGCAGAAAGAATCGCCGTCGGTTTCCGGTCAAGGCCCATCAAGCTTTGAAGCGCCTCCATACCGGAATCATAGGTGTAATCGCCTTCCGCTACGAATTGCTCGTTAAACGGAATCGCCGCTTCTTCAAGCGCCCGTTTGTACCCTTGCAGTTTTTTCGAACGGTTGATCGGCTCTTGCATCGGTCCGGAGACGAGTGCAATATCGCGATGCCCTTTATCAATGAAAAGCTTAACGGCATCATAAATCGCCTGTTCATAATCAATGGCGACAGAAGGCGTCTCGCCCTGTTCTTCCACTGATGCCGCCAAGACGATCGGCACAGGAGAGCGCTTAAATTCTTCGACATGCTCGTCCGTAATGTTGCCGCCCATAAATACGATACCGTCCACTTGTTTGCCAAGCATCGTATTTAACAGATGCAGTTCTTTCTCAAGATTTTGGTCCGAGTTGCTTAAAATAATATTATATTTGTACATCGTCGCGATATCTTCAATTCCACGCGCAAGTTCAGAGTAGAAAATGCTTGAGATATCAGGGATGATGACGCCGACCGTAGTCGTTTTTTTGCTTGCAAGCCCTCTTGCCACCGCATTCGGGCGATAGCCGAGCCGATCAATGGCTTCCAATACTTTTTTTCTGGTCGTCGGTTTTACATTCGGGTTGCCGTTCACGACGCGGGAAACAGTCGCCATACTGACATTTGCTTCTCTGGCCACATCGTATATCGTAATGTTGCTCACTGAAACCACTCCTTTTACTGGATACACTTATCCTTATCTATAGCATAAACACTTTATGTAAAGAAATGTCGTACGATTTCGCATTCTGTCGTTTATGATTGTAAGCGTAAGTCAGTAGTGTACATTATTTTTCATTATTCATCAAATTTAAATATCTCTCATGAAATTATACACGTTTTTCCCAGTGATGAAAACGTTCACTTTCATTTTATAATTAAATAAAATGAAGATACGAAAAAAAAGCCGCGCGTGGCGGCCTTTAAAGAGCGGAACGTTGTATTATGCTTTTACTTTCAGCATTGGCTTTAATTCGTTCAGCCATTTCTCGAATTCAGGTATATCCATCTGCTGCGCAGAGTCTGAAAGGGCAACGGAAGGATCAGGGTGAACTTCGGCCATCACGCCGTCAGCGCCGATCGCAAGCGCCGCTTTTGCTGTCGGAAGCAGGAGATCGCGGCGGCCTGTTGAATGTGTGACGTCAACAAACACCGGCAAGTGAGTTTCCTGTTTCAAAATCGGCACGGCAGAAATGTCGAGTGTGTTTCTCGTTGCCGTTTCGTACGTTCTGATACCGCGCTCACAAAGAATGATTTGGTCGTTTCCTTGTGACATGATGTATTCAGCTGCATTGATGAACTCTGAAATTGTTGCGGCAAGACCGCGTTTTAACAATACCGGCTTTTTAACGGAACCGGCGGCTTTCAGCAATTCAAAGTTTTGCATGTTCCGCGCGCCGATCTGAATGACGTCAATGTAATCAATCGCTTGCTCAATGTGGGCGGGCGTTACGATTTCACTGATCACCGCGAGGTCATATTCATCAGCGACACGTTTAAGAATTTGCAGGCCTTCTACGCCGAGACCTTGGAAATCATACGGACTTGTGCGGGGTTTAAACGCGCCCCCGCGCAGGATTTTAATGCCTTGTTTTTTCGCTGCGGCCGCTACTTCGGCAACCTGCTCATAGCTTTCTACGGCACAAGGTCCGACGATGAATCTCTGATCGCCGTCACCGATTTTTTCACCTTTAATGTCAACGATCGTATCTTCTGCTTTTTTCTTCCGGGAGACGAGCAACGCTTTGCTGTGATCCTCTTCTTGAAGTTCAAGTCCGGCTTTGAAAATTTCTTTGAAAATATGCTGGATCGTTGAGTTTTCAAATGGGCCGTCATTGCTTTCAATAATGCGGTTAAGCATTGTACGCTCTCTGACAGGGTCAAATCGGTTGACACCCTGTGCTTCCTTTGCTTTACCGATTTCTTTTACAACGGCTCCGCGTTCATTGATTAATTTAAGGATTTCTAAGTTTAGTGCGTCTGCCTGCTGTCTTAGGCTCTCTAATTCCTTGTTGCTCATCTTTTTCATCCCTTCTATGCTATGTTTTATTTTAATGGTTAACATGCATCTTACTACAGTTATGCGAAAATAGGAATATGAAATAATAAATTTTTTCACATTCGACTTTATCACAAAAACGCTTTTAAGCTTTTATGCGTTGAAGCAGTATATATTGATATCCTACATGATCCGGCTGAAATGATCAATAGTTTTTTTCAAAAAAAAACCGCCGGTATCAACCGGCGGCCAGCAATTATGAAAGGTGCTGCTCTATTGCGTTTTTTGTGATTTGTGAATGAGACGCGTGCCATTTCACTTCGCCGTTTGCAATGACGAATACTTGCGGGCTTTCATGTTTCACGCCGTATGTCTCGGCGATATAGTTTGAAAGCGGCCGGCTGTCCTGCACCTGCAGGTAATAAGAAGGCACTTCCGAATGCGCCGATGCAAAGGCGTCAAACTCCTGAAACGCGGCTTGGCTGATCGGGCAGGTTGTGCTGTGTTTCAAAAACACGAGCGTGTTTTCTTTCTCAGCGGCATTTTTGAACTCTTCCTCAGACGATATCAGCTGTTTTGTCATGTCGGTTATCTCTCCTTATTGAGGATCAGCGATTTGCCTGACCGGCTTTTTCCCCGGCGTCTTCCGCTTCGGCCTTGATGCTTTGGGCCGTGTCCTGCATTTCGCTTCTCGTCTCTTCGGCTTTCTCGGTTAGTGTGCTCTTAGAACGGTCTTTTAAATCCTTCACTTTATTCATAATCTGGCCTGACTGATCAGCTACCAGCTGGGTGATATTAGATGTTTTGTCTTTGGCGATACTGACATATTGAGAGCCTTTTTCTTTCGCGTCGGCCGTCATTCTGTCCGTCTTATCCTTTAACGCAGAAGCCTGACTGCCGAGATCGTCGCGCAGCTCCTTACCTGATTTAGGCGCCAGAAACAACGCCGTTGTCGCGCCGATAATTCCCCCGATCAGCGTTCCGATTAAAAAATCCTTACTATTGATTCCATCTTTGCTCATTATGATTCCTCCTTAGTGGATTTTTCTTATGATTAAAGCGATGTTTTTTTCTTTTGCTTCCACTTGTCCCATATTTCCATAGCGGCCTGGCTCCAGGTGACAACCTGACTGATCTTATCCTGATTCTCTCTTACAGAGGCCGTAACGGAACCTGCTGCCTGCTTTATGGATGTATTAAACTGCTGGACGGAAGTTCCCACTTCCTGGACAGCATGGACAACCGTATTTAATTTCTCTGATTTTTCCTGAATGTCTTCCGCGAGACGGTTTGTCTTATGTAACAGCTCGGTTGTCTCTGCGGTAATGCCTTTCATCTGCCCTTCAAGGCCGTCTAAAGTCGAGGCAACGTTTGTTAAAGTCATCTGCACGGACTTTAATGTTTTGGACAGATAGATGACGAGGATGAGAAATGCAACGGCAATGAGTGCGACACTTAAGTAAAGAATGATGATCATCTAATACCTCCTTAATGCAGGATATAGTGGTATATACCCAATTCTTAAAATGATAAACATATATGAAAGATCTGTATGTATACTATTTCTCCGTTTCTCGGTAAATCCCTTTGCAGCACGCGCAAAAAAGCAGTGAGAGCCCCACTGCTTTTTCGTTACGCTATGACGTTTTCATAGGCTCTCATATATTTTTGAATGTCTCCGGCGCCCATGAAGATCAGCACTGCGCCTTCATGCGCTTTTAACACGGATGTGTCATTTTCTTCAATGAGTTCTGCGTTATCGATTTTTTCCTGAAGATCCGTGATCGTGAGCTTGCCGACGTTCTCGCGGGCTGAGCCGAAAATGTCACACAGATACACGCGATCGGCCGCGCTTAAACTTTCTGCGAATTCATCAAGGAATGATTGCGTCCGTGTAAACGTATGCGGCTGAAATACCGCGATAATTTCACGTTCGGGATATTTTTGGCGCGCCGCCTCAATCGTGACTTTGATTTCAGTCGGATGGTGGGCGTAGTCGTCGATCAGTACCTGGCTGCCGATCACTTTTTCATTGAATCTGCGTTTGACGCCGCCGAATGATTCAAGTCCGCGCTTAATCATGTTCACGTCTATCTCTTCATAGTGGCAGAGCGCAATGACCGCTAAGGAATTGAGGACATTGTGATGGCCGTATGCCGGGATGTAGAACGTATCGTAAAACGTATTGCGGACAAAGACGTCAAATGTCGTGCCTTCCGTATTTTTCACGATGTTTCTCGCTTGAAAATCATTTTCTTCTCCCGTGCCGTAATACACGACAGGCACATTGGCGTGAATTTTCGGCAGGTACTCGTCATCACCGCAGGCAATGATGCCTTTGTTAACTTGAAGCGCCATGTTTTGGAAAGCATCAAACACATCGTCAATGTTGGCGAAATAATCAGGGTGGTCAAAATCAATATTCGTCATAATCGCATAATCAGGCTGATAGCTTAAGAAATGACGGCGGTACTCGCAAGCTTCAAATACAAAGTATTCGCTGCTTTCATTTCCTTTGCCCGTTCCGTCCCCGATAAGAAACGAAGTCGGCTTCGCCTGCTGCATCACGTGTGCCAAGAGGCCCGTTGTGGACGTCTTGCCGTGTGCGCCCGTTACCGCGACACTTGTGTATTTTTTCATATATTCAGCTAAAAATTTATGATATCTGATGACAGGAATCCCTTCAGCGAGCGCCTTTGCGATTTCCGGATGAGAATCAGGGAATGCGTTTCCGGCGATTATCGTTAAGCCGGGTTTGATGTTATCGGCGCTGAACGGATAGATCGGGATATTTCTTTTTTCAAGGGCAGCCTGAGTGAAAATCTGCTTCTCGATATCCGATCCCTGCACCTGATACCCTGTATCATGCAGGATTTGAGCAAGCGGGCTCATACCTGTCCCTTTTATTCCAACAAAATGATAAACAGTCATAATCGTACCTCCAACAAACGTCTATCTGTTCCCCAGTATATGACGCTCATTTCATTTTGCGACCGCCGCGGGCAAAAAGCCCGCACAGCGGCGCTTCCATTTATTTTTACGTTATCGTCAGTATCTGTAACTTTCTTTTTGATTAAACCTGCCGCATGATATTTCAGCGCGTGACAGTGATGCAGTTTTGATGGTCCATCCACTATCATACCATGTTTGTGAGAAAAATGAACGATATTATTATTCTTGAGCAATGTCAGCGGCCGTAATCAGCACTTCACGGGGTTTGCTGCCCTTCGCTTCTGAGATCATGCCTTCGGCTTCCATCATGTCAATCAGCCTCGCGGCGCGATTATAACCGATTCTGAACCTTCTTTGAAGGCTTGAGGTGCTGGCGCTGTTTTGCTCCACGACGAATTGGCACGCCTCAGGAAACAGTTCGTCTTCTTCCTTGAGGGCGGTTCCCTGCCTGATCAGTTCTTCCTGTTCAAACAAATAAGAAGGCGGCAGCTGCTTTCTGACATGAGAGACGACGCGGTCAATTTCTCTGTCGGATACAAAGTTTCCCTGCAGGCGCACCGGTTTTCCGGTACCGTTTTCCCAGTACAGCATGTCGCCTTTTCCGAGCAGCTTTTCCGCTCCCGCCATGTCGATGATCGTTCTGGAATCTACCTGGCTTGAGACGGAGAATGCAATCCTCGTCGGTATGTTTGCCTTGATCATTCCGGTAATGACATCGACAGACGGACGCTGTGTCGCGACAAGCAGATGAATGCCGCAGGCTCTCGCTTTCTGCGCGATTCTGGCAATGCTTTCTTCCACATCGTTCGGCGCGACCATCATTAAATCGGCAAGCTCATCAATGACCACTACGAGGTACGGAAGCTTTTCGCCTGTCTTATGATCGGCGGTTAATTCATTAAAGCGGCCGATATCTCTCACACCCGAATGGGCAAACAGTTCATATCGCCGTTCCATCTCTTCCACAACCCATTTTAACGCGGCGGTCGCGGCTTTGGCGTCCGTGATGACGGGGCTGACCAAATGCGGAATTTGGTTATATGGCGCAAGCTCGACCATTTTCGGATCAATCAGAAGCATTTTGACATCACTCGGATCCGCCTTATAAAGCAGACTGACCAAAATGGTATTGATGCAGACGCTTTTTCCCGATCCTGTCGCACCCGCTATCAACCCGTGCGGCATCTTTTTCAAATCAATGACGACCGGGTTTCCGGAAATATCGACACCGAGCGCGGCTGTAAGCGGAGACGGATTCGTCCTGAAAGCGGCGCTTCTGATCATCTGCCTTAAATCGACGACTTTGCTTACGCGGTTCGGAACTTCAATGCCGATCGTGTTTTTACCGGGGATCGGCGCCTCAATCCGAATATCCTTGGCAGACAGGCTCAGTTTAATATCATCTGCTAAGTTTGTAATTTTGTTTACTTTCACTCCGGGCTCAGGATGCACTTCAAAACGTGTGACGGACGGGCCTTGTGTGACATGAACGACTTGGGCGCGCACATTAAAGTTTTTCAGTGTAACGTTTAAAAGCTCGCGCTGTTCTTCAATCCACGATTGGTCGTCATGTCTTTGCGCCGGCGGTACGTCCAGAAGCGACAGATTCGGAAAGACATAGCTCGCTCCGCCCTCTGGCGTCTTCGCCTGCTTGTGTTTATCGCTTTTAAGCATCATGACGTTAAACGGTACATTGCGCTCTTTCGGCCGCTCCGCTTTTTTCACAGTCTGAGGCTGTCCTTGATGCTCCGTTTTTTCTTCGGCAGGCCGGGACGGGGCATCGGCCGTCTCGATGCTTGCAGGTTCAGGCTCGGGGTCTGAATGCCGCGTGACTTCATTGTACTCAGGCTGAGAGTCTGCTTCCTGTTTCGCGTCGGTTTCAGCTGATTCGGGCTTGTCTTCAGACTGCGGCTGAACTTCCTCATCGTATCCGGGTTCTGTGTATGTATACACCGTTTCTTCTGCGGTTTCAAAAGGCGGTGCTTTTTCCGGCTCAGGCTCCTGATATTCCTCCTGCGGCGCCGCTTGTTCCTCTGTGTTTTCAGCCGTTCGGGATGCTTCATACTCAGGCTCTTTAATAGGCTGCGGGCGGGTTTGTTCATGCTCTTGTTCTTCTGTAAAGCCGGCAGACTCCGCGCTTTCCGTGTGCTCCCGCTCTTCAGTCTGCTGCGGTTCTGCTGCTGCAAACACTTGCTCTTTTGCATTCTCAGCCTCGGTGTGAAGCTCCTCTTTTTTAAAGGCCGGGATTTCTTCCGTTTCTTGTTTCGCAAACGGTTCTGGCCGGTCATTCGTCTGTTTTGTTATGCCGGATGTTGTGAAGACGGGCTCTTTTTCCGTTTCCTGACCGGCTTTTGGCGGAACAAATTGCTCCTCTGACAGCAATGTTACGTTCTCTTCACGCCGCTTTTCGGATATAGGCGCTTTTTTTATGCTGTGCTGAGATTGAAAGCCGTAAACCGGTGAAGGAATGGATGACGGTTTAAACGGCTTTTTCACCGTATCAGGCTCTTTATGTGTATGCTGTTTCCGCTCGGTTTGCTCCTTCCCGGCGGCATAATCCCGGGACGGCTGGCGGCGTTCGTGCCTTTCCCGCTGTCTTTGGTTTTGCTCCGTTCGCTTATAGCCGTCCGGAACGACAGGGAAGCGGAAATTCCCTTTCGGATATTCGTAATATATTTTAGGATCTTCCATGCGCGTGAATTTGCCTTCTGGCTGATCCGGTATCTGCTGTTTCGGGATTTGGGCATGCGTGTTTGGTTCACGTTCATGCTCTTCTTCTTTTTCACCTAAAAATAAGTCAAAAAATTTATTCAGCCAACTCATGTTTAATCACTCTCTAACTCCCTTTTTAGTAGTCTGGGACGATATTTAGTATACCATTGCCGGGCGGCTCAGAAAAGATTAAGCTCCCAACTGAAGAAAGCCGTTAAGCAGGCCTGCTTAACGGCTTTCTCTCACATCATTCGATTCTGTGCGCTTATTTATGGGAGTTAGAATTGAAATGCTTCGCCGGCCTCGCGGCTGTCTTCAAGAACAAGAATCCCTTTTTCCGCCGGCGCATCCGGCAAAGCGAGTTCTTTCGCAGAGCAGATCATGCCGCTTGACGGAACGCCTCTTAATTCAGCGTCTTTAATCACAAGTCCGCTCGGCATTACCGCGCCGACTTTAGCGACGACGACTTTTTGCCCTTTGTCCACGTTCGGCGCGCCGCAAACGATTTGAAGGGTTTCCTCTCCCACATTCACTTGGCAGATATTCAGTTTATCCGCATTCGGATGTTTTTCTTTCGATTCAACGTGACCGACAACAAATTTCGGAGAAAGGTCAACCGTCAGCGTTTCTGAAACGCCGTTTCTGTTCAGTATTTCATTCACATCCTGAACGAATGTCTCAGACAAAGCGACGGGGCCGTTGTCCTCAATCTGTAAGTAAGAAGACACGTTAAAAATGTTAAAGCCCGTCGTTTCTTTTGTTTCTTTGTTAAAGATTCTGACGACATCGCCTTCTCTTTCATAGCCGATTTCTTCGCGTGCTGCATCTTTAAGAGAGATCAGAAGCGTATCTCCCACACCTTCTTTATTGTAAAAAGCGTTCATAAGAAAAATCCTTTCTAATCCTTTTTCGGCCGGCTTTTCGCCATGATAAACACAGGTTCCAGTCTGCCTTCATTATACAGAAATGAAAGGGCCGTAATCGGCACCGTGCCGCTTGCAAAGAAGCTCATGGACATTTGCCCTAAAATATCATAACCCGATTCATTTCGAATGTCAGCAAGTATTAATACATCCTGATGCGGGACGGAAATCGCCAATTCGCCTTCAGCGGCCTGCTTGTATTCATGAAGAATCGAATCATTGAGAATCCGGCTGGCGTCATAGCCGTCATTCGCCCTGAAAAAATAAAAATAATTGTCCGCAACCGTATCCTGTTTCACAACTGAAGGAAGAGAGCGGAGATTGAATGACGCCGTCTCCCTGATCCGTTCTTTTGTCCAGTTTTCTTTCTCGAGCATACGGCTGTCAATTAAGCGGTACGTCTTGCCGAGGTCAAGCGCGTAGTAGATTCTTGTTTCGGCCGTATGGTCATCATACACGAGCGGAATGCCGTCGCTCGTTTGATCGGGAAATGATGTGGAGCGGATGACCGGAAAGATTCCGGCCTCCTTTCCGGACATCTCCTGTCCGCTGCCTTCCATCGCCTCCATTGCTTCTGACACATAGTAGACGATTTCGTCGATCGCTTCTTCTTTTTTCGTCTCCCACTTCGCAATGATAGGCGGGAGCTCCAATGTGATGCCTTTTTTGGTCGTTTGATCCTCAACACGGAGGGTGTCTTTTTCTCTGTCAAAAAAGAAGGATCGGTTCTCGTGCTGCAGGCGCTGTTTTAATAAATCCGCCAGCTTCCTTGACGTCATTTTCAAAGCCCGTGGCCTCCTTTATGCTTTAGCAAGGGAATCGGTTAAAAATTGCTCAATTTCTTCTTTTGTTTTACGGTCTTTGCTGACGAAGCGGTTCACTTCTTTTCCTCCGTTAAACACAACAAAGCTCGGAATGCCGTAAATTTCCCATTCCGCGCATGTATCAATAAATTGATCGCGGTCTACGTAGTAATAAGTGAATTCAGGAAAGTCCGCTTCCAGCTCAGGGAGAAACGGCTCCACAAAGCGGCAGTCCGGGCACCAATCCGCTGAAAACATAAATACCGCCCAATCGTCTTGTACCGCTTTTTGCAATTCTTCCGTGCTTTCAATCTTTTTCATTGTCATTCCTCCATCTGGATTATGAGTTTTTTATATGCTGATGTTTGTCCAATTGGATCATACCAGACTGTTTACGGCAAGACCAACTATATGCAATATCATTATCATATTTCATTTGCATTATCAAGCAAGTTTCGTTTACCATTTTGCTTGTAGCCGTACGAAAATCTGAATATGTACATAAGGAGGGGCAAAAGATGCAGTTTGTCGTGTATTTAGCGGGTGAAATCCACAGTGATTGGCGGGATGAAATCAAACAAAAAGCAACAGCGCTGGACCTGCCGATTACGTTTGTCGGCCCGATGGAAAACCATGAACGCTCAGACAATATCGGAGAAGAGATTATGGGCGTGCAGCCCGATTCTGTTTTAAAAGACGCCAGAGCTTCCGATATCAACAATTTCCGTACAGAGGTGCTGATGGAAAAAGCCGATTTTGTGATCGCCCTGTTTGGCGAGAAATATAAACAGTGGAATACCGCGATGGATGCTTCTTATGCCATCGCAAAAGGAAAGCCGCTCATTCTCATCCGTCCGAAAGAACTTCATCATCCGCTGAAAGAGCTTTCCGGAAAAGCCAATATCACGGTCGAAACCGTCAATCAAGCGATGAAAGCACTCTCTTATTTATTTGAAACAGAATAAGCAGGCCGCCTTTATGCGGTCCTGCTTATTTTTTTACACATTTTCTCTGATCGTTTCGACCGTCTGTTTGTCACTCGCCATGACCAGCTTAATGAGCATTTCTTTCGCCGCGGCATAATCATCGACATGGATGATAGCGGCATTTGTATGAATGTATCTTGAACAAATACCGATGACGGCAGACGGAACCCCGCTGTTTGATATGTGGACCCGTCCGGCATCCGTTCCCCCGCCTGAAGCGAAATATTGATAAGGGATATTGTGCGTTTCCGCCATATCAAGGACGAACTCTCTCATCCCGCGGTGCATGACCGTCGTTCTGTCGAGAATGCGGAGCAGCACCCCCTCGCCGAGACGGCCGAACAGCTCCTTATCGCCGCTCATATCATTTGCCGGGCTGGCATCAAGCGCGAAGAAGAGATCAGGCTGAATCATATTGGCCGCTGTCTGCGCCCCTCTCAAGCCGACTTCCTCCTGTACGGTGGCCCCGGCGTACAGATTGTTCGGCAGGTCTTTTCCTTGCAGCTCTTTTAATAATTCAATGCTTAACCCGCAGCCGTAGCGGTTATCCCACGCTTTGGACAATATTTTCTTCTCGTTGGCCATCGGGGTGAACGGGCAGACCGGCACGACCTGCTGTCCCGGTCTGATCCCCATTTTGACCGCGTCCTCTCTGTCATCGGCACCGATATCAATCATCATATTTTTGATCTCCATCGGCTTTGCGCGCTGGGCATCTGTTAAAATGTGGGGCGGGATGCTTGAGATGACGCCGATAATCGGTCCGTTATCCGTCTGCACCTCGACGCGCTGGGCAAGCAGCACCTGGCTCCACCAGCCGCCTAGCGTCTGAAATCTCAGCATGCCGTTATCCGTAATCTGCGTTACCATAAACCCGACTTCATCCATATGGCCGGCTACCATAACGGTCGGCGCATCTTCAGCGCCGCGCCTTACTCCGAAAACACTTCCGAGTCTGTCCTGCACGATGTCATCCGCATATTTCGCAAGCTCCCGTTTCATAAAGGAGCGGACCTGATGTTCATTTCCCGGTGCGCCGGGAAGCTGCGTCAGCGTCCGGAAAAGCGTTTTCGTTTCCTCATTCATATTTTCCCCTCATTTCTATGTAATGCTTTTATTTTATTAGAAAAACAACCGTTTTCCAAGCGCTCAGATTGAATGGGCTGTAAAACCGCCGCTTTACTTAACACCGTCTGGCATCTTCTGTATAATAAAAACTACGACATAATTGGAGGTGCTTCATATTGAAATTACGTCATTTTCTCTTAGGTGCAGGAGTCGGATTATGCGCTGCCATCGCAGTGAAAAAGTATGCGATGAAACCTTATATCTCTTCAGAAAAAGCGCTCCGTATCGTGAAAGCGGCTTTTAAACAGCGCGGGCCGATAGACGGATCATGGATTTACACAGAGCCCGAGCCCTACCAGGTAAACGGAGAAACCATCCAGGTATACAAAACCGGCGTGACACGTTCGGCATTCGGCGAACTGGAGCAATATGAAGTTATGGTCAATGCAAAAACAGGCCAGATTGTCGATGTCATTGATTCTGTCGCCTCATAATTCGGACAAGCAAAAAATAAAGCCCAAAACCATCAGCGTTTTGGGCTTTATTCGGTTACATCGGCCGAATTCGTTTATATACGGGGTGCCACATCGCGTCCTGCACCGCTTGGATCAGATCCTCGGGTTCCGTTTCCGCTACACCGTCCTGAATGGCTGCTTTCGCTACGGCTACCGCCACAGTTGCCGATACCGTCCTGAGATCCTCCACTTTCGGAAGCATCGGCGCACCGGGCTTGCCGACGTCCACCATACCGGCGATGGCATTCGCGCAGGCAACGAACATATTGTCCGTAATGAGCCTTGCTTTCGTCACAATCGTTCCGAGCCCGAGTCCCGGGAATACGAGCGCGTTATTCGCCTGTCCGATATGGTAGGTAATGCCGTTATACGCAACAGGCGGGAATGGACTTCCCGTAGTGACAAGCGCGCGGCCTTCCGTCCATTTAATTAAATCTTCAGGTTTTGCTTCTGATAATGTCGTCGGGTTTGACATCGGCAAAATAGCGGGCCGTTTGACATGCGAGGCCATTTCTTTGACGATTTCTTCCGTAAATGCGCCTGATACGGTGGATGTGCCGATCAGAATCGTCGGCTTGGCCTGACGCACCGTCTCCGCCAGATCAATTGATCCGCCTTCACCGCTGCGGCCGTACTCTTTCACTTCATCAGCAGGGCGCGCGTACGGAACCTGAAAATCTCGCAAGTCCTTCATATCATCCGTTAACAATCCGTTTCTGTCGATACACCAAAAATGGCTGTAGGATTCTTCTTCGCTTAATCCGTCATGCACCATGGCTTCACGCAGCTGCTCAGCAATTCCGATACCGGCCGTTCCCGCGCCGAAGACGACGACTTTATGCTCTTTTAAAGGCACTTTTGATGCTTTCGCACACGCTAAAACAGCTGCAAGCGATACCGCACCCGTTCCTTGAATGTCATCGTTAAACGTACAGACTTTATCTTTATACCGTTTTAATATGCCGCGGGCGTTAGCCGTACCGAAATCCTCCCAATGAAGCAGCGCATTCGGGAATGTTTCCCGGGCAAGCGAGACATACTCATCAATAAAGCGGTCATATTTCTCGCCGCGTACTCTTGAATGCTGGTTTCCGACGTAAAGCGGGTCATTTAAGAGGCTTTCCTGATTTGTCCCCGCGTCCAATACGACCGCAAGCACTCGTGACGGATCAATTCCGGCCGCCGCCGTATACACCGCGAGTTTTCCGACAGAAATGGCGATGCCGCCGACGCCCCAGTCACCGATTCCCAGAATGCCCTCCGCATCTGTGGCAACGATTAAGTCAATGTTTTCATTTTTTCCGAACTGCTGAAATGCGGCGCGCATTCCTTCAGGGTCATCTATTGACAAATACAGACCGCGGGGTTTTCTGTACTCATGGCTGTAACGCTGGATCGCAGTGCCGACGGTCGGCGTATATACGATCGGAAGCATTTCGCCTAAATGATCATTTAACAGCCTGTAAAATAACGTTTCATTCCGGTCATGGAGAGCGGTCAAGTAGACATTTTTGCTCAGCTCATCAGGCTGCGAACTGAATTGTTCGTAGGCCCGCCTCGCCTGCTCTTCGATTGTCAATACTTTCGGCGGCAGAAATCCCTCGAGCCCGAGTTCCTTTCTTTCCTCCTGTGTAAAGGCCACCCCTTTATTTAAAAAAGGCGTAGAAAGCACTTCTAATCCGCGCAGAGTTGTTTTGATTTCTCCATCTTTCGTCACTTGAAATTGATTCACCTGTCTCTTCCTTTCAAAGCAATTTGTCTTAGGTTTGCTTTTATTCCCGAAATTCATACAGGCAAATCATCGATCCGCTTATTTTTTCTCCCGTTTGACAGATGCAGCCACTTCGCCGTCTTCTCCCCATTTTACCGCTCTGTAAATCGCGTCGTGATAGAAAATCAGCCAGGCGTCTTTTTCTGCCGCGAACGTCTGCCATTTCTGCTTTTGAGGAATGGAGGTCATCGGATAATCATCATAGGCCAGCACCCATAACGGATTTTTATGCGCGTTCGTCGGCATCAGGTCGGCAAAATGCACAGCCGTCTCCCCTCCGTCTTCTAAGACGATAACGCTGTGGCCGTCGCTGTGGCCGCCGGTGTGGTGCATCGTAATGCCTTCTGTCAGCTGATACTCGTTCTCAAAGGTTTCGACCTGATCTTGTACCGCCTCCCAATTTTCTCTCCAATATGTATTTTTCGATCTGATATTAGGGTTTCTCATTTCGCGCCACTCTGTCGCAGAAGTGATAATGCGGGCATTCGGGAAAACAGAGACAAGCTCCTCTCCGCTGTACTCCGTCAGACCGCATGCATGGTCAAAATGAAGATGGGTCATCGCGGCAATATGAATGTCCTCACAGGAAAGCCCGAGTTCACGAAGAGATTGTTTCAGATTGGATTCCTGTGTTACGCCGTAATTCCTTTTTTGTTTATCAGAGAATTTCCCTCTGCCGATACCCGCGTCAACCAATATATTCAGGCCGTTTGTTCTGATCAGAATCGGGTCTGTTCTTAATTCAATCTGGTTTTTGTCATTTACGGGGTATTTTCTCGACCATAAAGGCTTCGGGACAACGCCGAACATCGCTCCGCCGTCCATATGCGTTACACCGCCGTCCAGCCATGTTAATGAAATATTCCCAATATTCAATGTCTCCATCTTTATCCCTCCTGATGTAATGGTAGCAAATGGCGGCATAAAAAAACAGACTCCCGCATCAGAGTCTGTCTTTTGTTCTCCATTCAACTTCGGCCCGGTAAATCGGCTGGCCGAGCGCAGAGAATTTTTCTTCGTATTCTGTCATAATATTGCCCTTCGGATCGCTGTTGTGCAGATCAAGGCTGACTTCCGTCAGAAGCAGGCCGTATTCGGAAAAGCTTTTCAGAGAGTATTCGAATAAACCGCGGTTATCGGTTTTAAAATGAATCTCACCTGTTTCGCCCATCACTTCTTCGTATTTTTTCAAGAACGTTTTAAATGTTAAACGGCGCTTTTCGTGGCGGTTTTTCGGCCACGGGTCAGAAAAGTTTAGATATACGCGCTTGATTTCTCCCTGTTCAAATACGTCATTCAGTGTTTCCGCGTCTATATTTAACAAACGGACATTGTGAGCCCCGCTGTCCTTTACTTTTTGGACGGCAGTGACGATGACGCTTTTAAACAGCTCAATCCCGATATAGTTGATATCCGGATTCTGCTTGGCCATTCCTGAAATGAACTGCCCTTTTCCCGTACCGACTTCAATATGGATCGGGTTGTCATTGCCAAAGACCGTGTTCCACCGCCCTTTATACTGGGCCGGGTCACTGATGGCGATGTCAGCGTTTTCTGCCAGAAAATCATTCGCCCAAGGTTTATGGCGCATTCTCATATGATTGACACCTCTATCTATAATTTCGAGTAACAACATACCATGAAACATAAAGAGCCGCAAGCGCCTTTTAAAGGCGCCGGCTGCATAAAAAAAGAGGCTCCCCGGTCCGGAACACTCATGTGATGCATAAAACCGCACCGCTTTGCACAATGTATGACACAGAAAGGATGTGTATATGAATCATGGGCTTAACAAGCGAACATCAGGTCCGGTTATTAAAGGACATACTGGCCGACCACCAATTGGATTGCTGCGGCACGGTTGCCGAGTATGAACAGCTGGAGCGCGTCATCAAATCACTGATGGCCAACACCGGGCTTGATTCAAATATAAAAAACGTGCTCGAGGATGTCTACCGCTACAGCCAGTCCGGCATCACGGCCGATTCCATCGACACGCATATTCAGGAGCACCAAAACCATTTGTCCCAATGGGTGGAGCAGATGGATTCGTACTCCTGACTACTTGACAATCCGCTTCATCAGGGCATGAAGCTCTTCCATGGCATCATGATACGCTTTGTCGTTTCCTTTTGATTTGTGCCAGGCGATGAAGGTGATGGTCTCCGATAACATGTACCACGCCATCCGCAGCCGAAGCCCTTCCGTGAGCTTCATGCCGTACATCCCAAGCCAGCTGTCCCACGCTGGCTCTTCGACGTAATGATACAATAAAGGGCCGAGATCCATGGCCGGATCGGCTATCATGGCGCCGTCCCAATCTATTAAATACAGCTGGTTGTCTTCAGACAGAAGCCAGTTATTATGATTCACATCACAATGGCAAACGACTTTTTCACCGAATTGCACCTGATCCACATGAGCTTCCAAATAAGCAAGGCCTTCCTGAATAAGCGGCGAAAATTGCCGCACGGCAAAGACGGCCTGCTTCAGCTGCGACAAAAGGGCGCCCGGATCAAGCGGTTCTTTTCCCAATCTTTTCAGCATGTCGAGCAAAGCTTTTGATGTGTGGATTTTGCGGAGCAGCTCAGCCACCGGGCGTCCGCTCATATCCTTTGCCTTCAGCTCCCTGCCCGCCATCCAATGCTGAGCCGTAATGACGTCTCCGTTTTCCATCCGTTTCGTCCAAACCAGCTTCGGAACAATGCCTTCGGCGGATAACACGGCTAAAAAGGGCGAGCTATTACGTTTTAAAAAAAGCTGTTGGCCGTTATGTTTCGCATAATATGCATCTCCTGTAGCTCCTCCGGCGGGGAAGATCTCCCAATCGCTACCTAGTAATTGTCCCAACCAGTTCATATCAATGTTCAACCCATCATTTCTTAAAATATTTTAGAATAGGCCTCCAGCCTTTCACTATTGGCGGAGCGGCCTGTCATAAACAATTTCATGAGAATAAAAAAGACAGCTATTGAGAGTCTCATATGCTAATCAATAGCCGTCCTATAAATTTTAGCGCTACAGCACAAACTTCGTCAAGCAAAACTAGCAAGAACACCTGTGAATTCTGAAGATTTATGCCGCGAACCGCTCTTTGCCGTGAAACATGTGACGGGTTTCATTTGTTTATTATGTTTTTATTTTCAACGGCGTACCGCCCGGCATAAGCCGAAACGGCGTCGTTCCGATCAGCTCGCCGTCAGCGTGAAACGGAATTTTCCCATCTGTTTCAAAAACGAATTCCTTCCCCTTTATCATCGTCACTCCGTCCATTTTGATATGCCGGCCGAAGCTCATCGCCCATAAAAAACGATACAGCGAGAAAAAGGACAGGTTTTCTGCGATGACAATATCAAAATGGTTTTGACGGGGATTTGCTGAAGGCGCCGCTTTCATGCCGCCTCCGTAATAAGGGTGATTAGCCGCAATGACAAACCAGACATTGCGGAATTCACGCCTCTGGCCGTCTGCCGTGCAAACAAATCTGAACGGCTGAAACCCCGAGGCCGTATGTAAATGCGCGAGCGGGTAAATCACAAAACCGAGACGCAAAAACCGAAGAACGCGCGATAACGGAAAATTCGCGGCTGCCTTCAAAACTGAGGCATCGAAGCCGACAGACAGGTGGTTAATAAAATAAAGTGATTGCGCTTTGTCATGAAAAAAGTTGATGTTTCCCGCAAAAAATTTCCGTGTGAGCGGGCGGTGCAGACTTTTGATTTCTTGGAGAAGCGCCGACTTCTTAATACCGAGCCCTTTCGAAAAGTCATTGTACGAACCGGCAGGCACAAAGGTCAGCTCAATCTGATCCGTTCCTTTCAGTCCGTTAATGACTTCATGCATCGTCCCGTCACCGCCGATGACGAACAGCCGCTTAAGCTTATGATCCTGCATCATTGAAATCTGTCTCGCCAGCACCTCCGCATGTCCGGGATGCCCGGTCAAAAAAGAGCGGTGGCTGACCCCGCGCCTGGTCAGCTCTTTTTGAACTGATTTCCAGACACGCCGGCCCCGCCCGCCTCCTGAGACCGGATTAATAATAAAAAACCATTGACTCATCGTTTGTTTTCACCTGCTTCATAGATGAAGAGACAGCCGGCAAACGTCCGTTTTAATCAAGCCATTCCTGTCTCCGGCTTGAATCGCTCAAGCCGTAAGACAAAAGAGCCTTCGCCGCCTTCAGCTGGTGGTGCTTGATCGGCGCCGTATTTTTCTGCTGCTTTTCCAGCCACTCTGCGGCAGTCCGTTTATCAGCTATTTCCAGCCCGTACGGCGGCTCCGGGTAATCAATATAAGACGTTCTGCTGAGCAAAAGCTTCCGCACGGGAATGTCGGCCTGCTTTTCTTTTACGATTTGCGAAACGACCGAGCCTGTCCGGTGCAGGCTGAGAGACGGATTCAATACTTGGCGCGTGCTGCCGGAGCCCCTTTCTTCCCAAAAACGGTGTTTTGATCCGATATATACGCTGTCCTCTTCCGCTTCCATAAAAGCGGCGCAGAAAATCTCCAGCGGCGAGATGATGATCATACTCAGTTCGACGGACGCCTGCTGAATTTGGAGAACCGGATGATACATCACAAAATAGGAATCGGGCAGCTTTTGAGCCAGCATTTTTAACATCCTGTCCCTTTTGACCGCCTGCGAAAGCTCAGACTTTTGAGAAAGCGTGGAGCTCGCCCATTTTAATTGAAAGTCATACAGCTGATCTTTGAAAAAAGGCGCGAGCTCAGATTTTTGAGACGGAAGATTCCCGAACAGCGCCTCTTCTCCCTCCGGCTCATCAAACCATTGGTGCCTCTTTTCATTTATATCGGCCGTATTTTCTTCTTTTCTCTTTTTTAAAGAAAATTTTTTCCTGGCCGGCGCTTGATCGGTTTCCCCGCCTGCAGCCGTTTCCGTTTCTTTTTCTTCCGTCATCCGGTCAAACGCTTCAAGAAGCGCCTCCCAGCGTTCTTTCTTCAGCCGGATAAACTGGTTCATATAATGATATGGATCAAGTTCATATCTGGATATGCAGTCGTGAATTTTGATGATCTGTGCCATGTGATTTCTCCACTCCGAATATTTGTTTATGTCAATTGAAACTGTGCGATTTCTTCGTATTTAGGCGACCGGTCAAGATGGGTCTGAAACAGGGAAAACCGGCTGACGGCACTTTGCACCCTGCCGCTTTCAAACGGCACATCGTCAGGAAACGGCTGGTCTCCCGCCCACTTCCGCGCCATCGTCATATGAGGGTGATACGGCCGTTTTTCCACTTGAAAACCGGCTTTCAAAACAGCCTGTTTTGTTTTTTCCCGCAAATCAAAGAGCAGTTCATTCCGTTCGGGCTCAAGGTGAAGCACTCTCGGCTGTCTGCGGTCGCCGAAAATATCCAGATGCTGAAACTGTACGGTAAACGGCTGCGCTGCCGACGCCGCATCTGCGAGAAGAGACGATAATTTCGCAAGCCGGTCTTCATCCGCGGCTCCTAGAAAAATGAGCGTAATATGATAGTCATGCGGGTGCACCCATTTTTTGAATGATAACGCCGGCTCCTTTTTGGCTGCTTCCCAAATCGGTTCAGCAATGTCAGCCGGAATCGGAATGCCGATAAAATAATGCGGCAATGAAGCTTTCATACGAGGATCTCCCCCTCTTTGGTTATGGTGTTATTATAAAACGGATAAGCGGAGAGGAGAACCCTGTCCGCTCATTATGATAGGATATTATGTACTGAACGTTTTATACAGAAAGGAATGAGCCGGCCTTGAAAATCGTAAACACCACGGCGGAGCTGATCGGCGGCACACCGATCGTAAAGCTCAATCGCCTTCAGCCAGAACATGCAGCACAGGTCTATTTAAAATTAGAATCGTTTAACCCGAGCGGCAGTGTCAAAGACAGAGCGGCTTACAATATGATCATTGAAGCGGAAAACAGCGGGCATTTAAAACCCGGCTCTGTCATCATTGAACCGACAAGCGGCAACACGGGCATCGGCCTGGCGATGAACGCGGCGGCGCGCGGCTACAAGGCAATCCTCGTCATGCCTGACACGATGACGAAAGAACGCATCAACCTCCTGAAAGCGTACGGCGCGGAGGTTGTGTTAACACCGGGGGCGGAAAGAATGCCCGGCAGCATCAAAAAAGCGAAAGAACTCGCCGAACAGATTCCGGGAAGTTTTATCCCGATGCAATTCGATAACGGCGCAAATCCAGATGCCCACCGAAAAACGACCGCCATTGAAATCTATCAGGCCGTTCAGCAGCTCAACAGACCGCTCGGTGCTTTTGTGGCAACGGCGGGAACGGGCGGAACCATTACCGGAACCGGAGAAACGCTGAAGGAGCTTTTCCCGGATATGATTGTTCATGTCGCCGAGCCGGCGGGTTCCCCCGTCCTGTCTGGCGGAAAACCCGGCGCTCATAAGCTTGTCGGGACAAGCCCCGGATTTATTCCCGGCATACTGAATCAGGACGTTTACGATGAAATCATGAAAATATCTGATGAAGATGCGTATACGACAACACGTCGTCTGGCCCGGGAAGAAGGTATACTCGTCGGCCCGTCTTCAGGCGCCGCCTGCTTCGCCGCCATTGAAACCGCAAAACGCCTCCCTTCCGAACAGATCGTCATCTGTATGACGGCTGATACGGGGGAACGTTATTTATCAACGGATTTATGGTCATTTGAATGATAAAAAGGGATGCCGCTTTCGGCGTCCCTTTTTATTATCACTTGGCAAGCTCATAAATGGCTTCGGCGTATAAAGCGGTTGACCTAAGAAGGTCATCGATTTCAATGTACTCATCCTTTTGATGCGCGCTGTCAGGCCGGCCGGGGAACAGCGGACCGAACGCGACGCCCGCCGAAAGGGATCTCGCATACGTTCCTCCGCCGATTGAAATCAGATCCGCTTTCTTTCCCGTCTGTCCTTCGTAAACCTTTTGAAGCGTCTTTACGAGCGGATGATCGGCAGAAACATGGTGCGGTTTGCTGTCTTTAAATTCTTCAAGCCTGAATTCTTCAGCAGACGTAAAAGCATCACGGATGACTTTGCTGTCTGAAGTGACGGGATAACGGATGTTGATGCCGAGTTCTCCTTCCTCACCCTTTCTGTATGTAAAGGTGCCGACATTCAATGTAAGCTCTCCGCTGATGTCATCCCTGCAATCAATTTTCAGCTTTTTGCCTCGTGTATCATTTGAAAAATAGTCACTGACGGTTTTGACAAAGTGCTTTCCGGCTCCATCCAGCTCCGTTCCGTTAAGGCATTCAGCAAGCTTTAAGCCGGCATTGACACCATTATCCGGTTCCATCGCATGGCATGATTTTCCGTATACCCGAAGCGTCAGTTTTCCATTTTCCGAAACTGCTTCACCTTGTGTTTTTGACTGCTCAAGCCATTTGCTGAAATATGCGTGCACGGCATCAAGACCGTCCCCTTCAATAACCGCTTCAGCCGCATCCGGCACCATGTTCAAGCGCAGTCCTGAACGGAATGACAGAAGCCCATTTTTTGCGTCTTTGTCAGAAGCGCTTTTTGCAATGCGCAGTGACGCATCTATAATTCCTTTTTCCGCGTTAATGATCGGAAAATCTGCGTCAGGAGCAAAGCCGATGTCAGGCATTTTTTCGTGTTTGAAGTAGTGATCCACGCATCTCCAATCACTTTCTTCATCCGTTCCGATGATGATTCTCACGCGTTTGGATAAAGGAAGCTGCATGTCTTTGACGATTTTCAGCGCATAAAACGCCGCCATTGTCGGCCCTTTATCATCAATGGCGCCTCTGGCATATATCCGGCCGTCCCTGATATCGGCTGAAAACGGATCGCTCGTCCAGCCGTCTCCGGGCGGAACGACATCGACGTGGCACAGAACGCCGACGATTTCGTCACCCGTTCCCCATTCAATATGGCCCGCATAGCCGTCAAGATTCTTTACGGTGAAGCCTTCTTTTTCACCGAATTCCAGCAGTGACGTCAGGCTGGCATTGACGCCTTCTCCAAACGGCCGGCCGGGACCGGCTGTTGTTTCGTCCATTACGCTGTTGATCTGCAAAAACTTCTGCGTGTCACGGATCAGATCTTCTTTGTTTCTGATGACTTCAACTTCCCAGTTCATCACAAATCCCCTTTCTTGATAAAGACTTGCAAAATGTCGATAAAACGAATAATATAGATGATGTTTTGAAAAAATGTTCGTCATTGGAGGTACTTATGTTTCATCTCGACAAGCATCAAACGACAATAAAAAGAGAAATTACCGCGGGATTGACCACCTTTTTCACAATGGTATATATCATTGTCGTCAATCCGGTGATCCTTTCCAATGCGGGAATTCCGTTTGACCAGGTGTTCACCGCGACGATTATCGCTTCCATTGTCGGAACTTTATGGATGGCTCTCGCTGCGAATTTTCCGATCGCCATTGCCCCCGGCATGGGCTTAAACGCGTATCTCGCCTTTCACGTTGTCGGCACAGGCAGCGGCATTACGTATCAGACGGCTTTCAGCGCCGTTTTTATCGCGGGAGTCATCTTTATTATTTTATCGTTAACGCCTTTAAGAAAACAACTTATAGAAGCGATTCCGGACAATTTAAAATACGGAATTACGACCGGCATCGGCTTATTTATCGCTTTTATCGGCTTACGCCAATCCGGAATCATCACCGCTGATAAATCTAATCTGGTCGCACTCGGCGATCTTCATTCGCCCGCCGTCATTTTAACGCTTATCGGACTTATCATCAGTATTGTACTGATGGTGCTGAATGTAAACGGGGCTCTGTTCATCGGAATGGCGCTGACCGCTATCATTGCCTTTTTGACCGGACAGATCCATTTCGCGAAAGGATTCATGTCCTTCCCGCACCTGCCGGAGGGGCTTTTGATCACAAATCCGTTCGGTGCCCTCGGGGATGTCGTGCATCACGGTCTGTACGCCGTTGTGTTTTCTTTTCTTCTCGTTACGATTTTTGACACGACCGGCACCATGATCGGTGTCGCCGAACAAGCGGGATTGATCAAAAACAATCAGCTGCCGAATGCCAGAAGAGCGCTTTTGGCTGATTCGACCGCTACGACGGTGGGAAGCATCTTCGGCACCAGCCCGACGACCGCGTTCGTTGAATCTTCAGCAGGTGTGGCGGCCGGCGGAAGAACGGGTCTGACGGCGCTGACGATAGCCGTTATGTTTGCCGTTTCCATGTTTTTCAGCCCGCTTGTCAGCGTCTTATCGGAAGTGTCCGCGATTACGTCACCGGCTCTGATTATTGTCGGCAGCCTGATGATGGGCGCAGTCTCGAATATCCGCTGGAATGAGCTTGATGAAGCGTTCCCGGCCTTTCTCGTCATTTTGGCGATGCCTTTAACGTCCAGTATTTCAACCGGAATCGCACTCGGCTTCATTTCATATCCGCTTGTTAAAGCAGCTAAGAAAAAATGGCGCGAAATCCATCCTCTAGTCATCATCTTCGCCGTGCTGTTTTTTATTCAGCTTTTTATTTTGAACGGACATTAAGAAAAATCCCTTTCCTTTTTCGGAAAGGGATTTTCACATATAAAGAACGGAAAGAATCGCGGCAATGAGACACCAGGCGGAACAGATGATTTGAATGACGGTTAATGCGCTGTTTCGCGCCCTGAAATAGTCATCACTGTCTCTCTTGATACCGCTTAAAACCGGTTTATCCGTGATCCGGTCAAATAAAAGCGACGCGGCATAGCGGCTGACGATCGCAAATAAAATAAGGACTGCCGGCTTCACTAAGAGCGGAAGAACGAGAATAAGAGCCGTAAAAGCCGCGGTTAAAAGGTAAAGCTGCCGGAGATACCCGCCGTTTCGGATCAGCACTTTAAAGAACAATTCTTTCCACGCCGTATACGCCGACCGTTTTGTAAAGATGTGCTTTGAGCCGGGATATAAAAACGGCTTGCTCCGCCCTTTATTTTTACCATTCGGGAGCTGCACATCATGGCTGAGCATCAAAACAGAGGCCGCGAATGAAAGCTTGCGCCTGTTCTCTTCAAGCACTTCTTCCTCAAAGGCTGATAATGTCTCCGTCCCTTTCCAAGTCAAAAGAGCGGAACAGATGAACAATATACAGCCCGCCGGCCAAAGCCAATACCATTCGGCGGCAAAGACGATCATAAAAAACGCCCCCGCCATCAGAACCATCACTTTCAGCCAGCCCGCCGCCTGAGTCCCGAATGTCCGCCTGCTGTTTTTTCTGTGCCGGTGCACCGCTAATATTGCAGTATGGAAGCCGAACAGACAGCAAAACATACCTGAATATGCCGGTAAGGTACAGTCACCGTATTGGCGCCATAAGGGAAATAACAATACGGCAAGCGCACCCCATTTGATAAGGGAAAGGAACATCGAATACAAAAGCGCATACCGTTTCAGCTTTTGCATCAGATGTTTTGCATGCACCAAAAATACGTGATCCGCTTCCAGCAAAAAGGTATGAATAAAACCCGTGCACAACAGCAGGGCACTGAATACATACAGCCAGCCCCATCCTAATACTCCTGCCGCTCCATTAAGAAGCCCCCTGCCGTTCAGCCAATCAGCATATTGATAAACGGCAAATGCGGCAGCCGGAAGAACGATATACAGCGCGACCGTCCAATCAATGACCGTCTGGAACACCTTCCATTGATACCGCCAATAATGAAACAGCCTTTGAAAAAACAAAGCCCGCCCGGTCATCGCTGACTGCTCCGAACCGCTGAATAAAAGCAATCCAGCAGTGAACGGCTCCCCGTTTTTTCCTGAAGCTCCTCTAACGTGCCTTGAAGAAGCAGAGCGCCCTGATCCAGCAAATAAAACCGGTCGCAGATTTTTTCCGCCGTATCCAGAACATGAGTGCACATCAAAATCCCCGCGCCCCTTTCTTTCTCAGCAATCAGCATGTCGGTAAACAGCTTCGTTGAGATCGGATCAAGTCCGATAAAAGGCTCATCAATGATGTAAATATCCGGCTTCGCCAAAAATGCCTGTATGAGCATCAATTTTTGCTGCATCCCTTTTGAAAAGCCGGAAGGCAAATCATGTTTTACAGACGTCAGCGAAAACTCTTCAAGCAGCCGCCCTGCCCGCTCACGGCATTCTTCCCCTTCTATACCCCGCAATGACCCGGTCAGCTCGAGGTGCTCCCAAAGCGTCAGTTCATCGTAAAAACTCGGACGCTCCGGTATGTAAGCATAAGATGAATCATTCCACTCAATATCGCCTTCTATATCCCGGGACAGCCCGAGAACCGCCTTTATTACTGTACTTTTCCCCGCGCCGTTCGCTCCGATTAAACCGGCAATTTCACCAGCGTTGACTGACAGAGATACATCAGAAATCACCTTCGGCCTGTCAGCATAACCGGCGCAGACAATGTTTGCATTCAATAATTCTCCCAAACTTCTCACTCCCCCGTTTTCATACGGACATGTATAAAAAAAGTTTCAGTTTCCATAATAATAAAAGCGGACCGGACATAGTAATGCACCAAGGCGGCACCCATTTGGAAAAAATTATCTGCGCTTATTCCTAGATTCATGTCGTCCATATCGTGTATAATGGAGGCAGTTAAAAGAGAAAAAACAGAATGTCATCCTTTGTTGCTTATTCGTACGAAGTTTTAGAGTCGAAAGTTGTGGTATATCAAGTCCATCCGATCTTATGATAGGGAGTGGTTTTTTGAAACCTTCAACAAATCGTATGCTGACTCGGATTAAATCAGTTTACATGTTCATCCAGGAAAAAGGCCTTGTGACAACACAGGAACTGGTTGATGAATTCGGCATTACACCTAGAACCATTCAGCGAGACTTAAATGTGTTAGCATACAATGATCTTGTTCATAGTCCTAGCCGAGGCAAGTGGGAGACAACACGAAAAAAAGTGAAAATTACATCTTAAGCGAACAATTACATAAGGCCCTTTTCGGCCTGACATGCTGCAAGGCAAAGCAGCGTCTTTGCCTTGTTTTTTGTTCCTCTATATAAAAAGCCCAAAACAAATCTGTTTTGGGCTTTTCTGATATCGATTACACTTCAGCGCCTCTCAGCGTTTCGAGCTCCTCTTCAGTCAGCTCGCGGAATTCTCCCGGTTTAAGATCCGGGTCAAGAGAAACAGCCCCCATTGAAAGCCGCTTCAAATAAGCCACTTCATTTCCGACAGCCTTTGCCATCAGCTTCACCTGATGATATTTGCCTTCTGTAATGGTCAAGTGAATCACCGTTTCATCCGGGCTTTCTGTAATGATTTCAACGGCTGCCGGCTTCGTCTTATAGCCTCCTTCAATGACGACGCCTCTTTCCAGATGAACGATGTCTTCCGGTGACAGGGGTGAAGTTAACCGGACCTCATATGTTTTAGGCACATGCTTTTTCGGAGAAAGCAGGCGATGAGCGAGCTGCCCGTCATTGGTCAGAAGCAAAAAGCCTTCCGTATCCTTATCAAGACGTCCCGCCGGAAACGGTTCAAATCGCTGTTCTTCAGGCGTCAGCAGATCAACCACCGTTTGCTGGCGGCTGTCTTCGGTAGCGGACAGCACTCCTTGCGGCTTATTCATCATGACATAAATAAATTCACGATAATCTGCCGGCTCTCCGTATACCGTGATGTCCTGTTTTTCCGGATCGACATGGGTTTTCACATCTTTCGCCGGCTCTCCGTCAATCATGACAGCCCCAGCCTTGACGATTTTTTTCACATCTTTTCTTGAGCCGAATCCGCTGTTGGCAAGCAGCTTATCAAGTCTCATCCTGATCCTCTCCTTTAAAAAGAAAAGCCCGCGATAAGCGGACTATTCATTATTCTTAATGGGCGGAATGCCTGCCTCTTCTCAAAACGCGGGGCAGACGGTTTCCAAACATTTTCTGTAAAAATCCGATTCGGTACGCGGCAAACATGTACACCGCACCGCCGACAGCGGCGCAGACAAAGACGACAATCGCCGCATGCACCTGGCCGCTTTGGTATGTTACAAAGAAGCTGAGCAGCCATTGAGTCAGCTTGACCGCGACTCCCATCAGGACGGACAGGACTGCGATTAAAATGACCCGTTTTATAAGTACCGTATACGAATAGCCCGCATGGCGCTTAATCATGATAAAACCGTACAGAAGAGAAGCGATATAACCGAGCGCCGTTGCCAGGATGGCCCCGTCTCCCTGAAACAGCTTGATCAGCGGCACGTTCAGCACCACTTTTATAATGACGCCGATGAAAAGGCTCACGACAGCAAATTTCTGTTTATTAATCCCTTGCAGGATCGCGGCGTTTACGGTAAACAGAGAAAACAGAATCGCGACAGGCGCGTACCAGAACAATATATCCTGTCCGATATCCGGGCGAAGACTTTCAGAGCCGTAGAAGAACGTATAGGCCGGACCCGATAACACGGACATCCCGACAACGGCGGGAATAACCAAAAACAGAATGATTTGCATCGTCTGGTTAATCTGCTGGTTCAAAAGCTTATAATTCCTGCTCGTAAACGATTCAGTAATCGTCGGAATCAGCGTCAGACCGAAAGCGGTCGCCAGAGAAACCGGGATCATAACAAGCTTCGGCACATAAAGGGTGACAATCGCAAGCATGTCCTGGCTGATATCCTTATGGCCCGCCGCAATCATCGCTTTATTAAACGTATTCGTATCGATATATGAATACAAAGGAATCGCCAGTCCGACAAATACGTAAGGAGCGGCATAACTGAAAAGCTCAATGAACATTTTTTTATAACTTAAGTTCGCGGACGGGACAAGATTCGGCTTCATCGCCAGAAGATCGCCCTTCCGCTTATTCCAGTAAATATAAAGGACGACAAGCCCTCCGAATGATCCGATCAGCGCCGCGAAAGTCGCGTATCCGACTGCGATGACAAGGCCGCCGTTGATCACTCTTAAAATCAAATACGTTGCGCCCAATAAAAAGATAATCCGGGCAAGCTGCTCCACAACCTGTGAAACGGCTGTCGGCCCCATCATCTGGTGACCTTGGAAAAAACCGCGCACAAGACTCATAATCGGCACGACCAAAAGTGCCAGACTGACCATCCGGATGACATAAACGACGTGGTCAATCGTAAGTCCGTTGTTACTCGTGCCGCCGAGAGATGTTTCCGCAAAAAACGGCGCCGAAATATAAAGAATTGAAAAAGCGATCATCCCGGTTACGAGCATAACCGACATTCCCGCTCTCAGCATCCGCCTGCTCGTCTCATAGTCTCCTTTGGAGTTATATTTCGAGACAAATTTTGAAACCGCGGCGGGAAATCCCATCGTGGCAATGTTTAAAAACAGTGTATATTGATTATATCCGTATTGAAACAAAGCTCCGCCCGTCGCTCCGACCATCGCTCCGAACGGGATCAGATAAATCATCCCTAAAATCCGCGATATATAGGTGCCGAGCGTCAGCACGAACGTGCCCCTTAACAATTTGCTTGACATGTTTCCTCATCACCATTTTCTACGAAGATTCAACTTTTCTATTTTAACACAACTGGGCAATTAGACGGTAATAATTACAGCGGGAAACTTTTTGGGAAAACCCTTTAAAAAACAAAATACGTTTAAGGATTCCCTTTCTTTCGCTATAATAGCAGAAAGCGGACATTTCCGCCTATTATACGTGAAAAAGAAAGTTGTTGATGAAATATGAAACATTATGACGTGATTGTGATCGGCGGCGGTCCGTCCGGTTTAATGGCTGCGATTGCGGCAGGCGAAGAAGGGGCGGACGTATTATTAATCGATAAAGGAAACAAGCTGGGACGGAAGCTGGCGATTTCCGGCGGCGGGCGCTGCAACGTGACCAACCGCCTCCCCGTTGAAGAAATCATCAAACACATCCCCGGCAACGGCCGCTTTTTATACAGCGCGTTTTCCGAATTTAATAATGAAGATATCATCGCCTTTTTTGAAAAACTCGGCATTCAGCTGAAAGAAGAAGACCACGGGCGCATGTTCCCGGTGACGGACAAAGCGCAAAGCGTTGTCGATGCGCTTTTGAACCGATTAAAACAACTGAATGTCACCATCCGCACAAATGAAAAAATCAAAGAAGTGCGGTACGAGAACGGCAGGACAGCAGGCATTACGACAAACAATGACGAACACATTAACGCAGACGCCGTCATTATCGCGGTCGGCGGAAAATCAGTCCCGCATACCGGCAGCACCGGAGACGGCTATGCATGGGCGGAAGCGGCCGGTCATACCGTGACCGAACTCTTTCCGACGGAAGTGCCGGTTACGTCGTCAGAACCGTTTATTAAACAAAAAACACTTCAGGGGCTGTCTCTTAGAAACGCGGCCGTCAGCGTCCTGAATAAAAAAGGCAAACCAATCGTCACACACGTGATGGACATGCTGTTTACCCATTTCGGCTTGTCAGGCCCCGCCATTCTCCGCTGCAGCCAGTTTGTCGTCAAAGAACTGAAAAAGCAGCCAGAGGTCAAACTCCGCATCGATCTGTTTCCCGGCATCAACGAGGAAGAGTTATTTCAAAAGATGCACAAGGAACTGAAAGACGCACCGAAAAAAGCGCTCAAAAACGCGCTGAAGCCGTGGATGCAGGAACGGTACCTGCTTTTTCTTCTGGAACGGAACGGTCTTGATCCGCAGACAAGCTTTACGGAACTGCCGAAGGATCAATTCAGGTCTTTTGTCAAAGACTGCAAACAATTTACGGTTGCCGCTGACGGAACGCTTTCTTTGGACAAAGCGTTTGTCACAGGCGGAGGTGTTTCCGTAAAAGAGATTGAGCCGAAACAAATGGCGTCTAAAAAAATGGAAGGCTTATATTTTTGCGGAGAAATACTCGACATTCACGGCTATACCGGGGGCTACAATATCACTTCAGCCTTTGTCACGGGTCGTCTCGCCGGTTTGAATGCAGGACGTTTCTCACGCTCGCTCTAAATGGTTTAAAGCGCATTTACCTGAGCGTCCCCGTTGATAATTGACCAAAAACATGATAGAGTTTTCTGCGTTTTGTTTCACCTGATTGAGGGAATAGGAAGAAAGGAATGATCTGCAATCGTACGACCACACTAAAACAAAATGGCGTATTGAAAAAAATAGTCAGAGGGTGAGAACGTTTGAAGAAGAACATCTCCAGTGTTTTTTGGATTGTGATTGTCATCACAGCAGCTGCGGTTTTATGGGGGGCCATTTCTCCTGACAGCCTGCAGCAAGTCACTGATACGGCACAAAAATTTATTACGGATTCTTTCGGCTGGTATTATCTGCTGGTCGTTTCTATATTTGTCGGTTTCTGTCTCTTTCTCATTGTGAGTCCGATCGGCACAATAAAACTCGGAAAACCCGGGGAAAAACCGGAATTCGGCTTATTATCATGGTTTGCCATGCTTTTCAGCGCAGGCATGGGAATCGGTTTGGTATTTTACGGGGCTGCGGAACCGATCAGCCATTACGCCATCAGCTCTCCCTCAGGTGAAACAGAAACGCCCCAAGCATTTCGTGATGCGCTCCGGTACACATTTTTCCACTGGGGGCTGCACGCTTGGGCCATCTATGCGGTCGTCGCTTTATGTATCGCATATTTTCAATTCAGAAAAGACGCGCCCGGTTTGATCAGCAGCACACTGACACCGCTTTTGGGCGATAAAGTAAACGGGCCGATCGGCAAAGCAATTGACTGTATCGCGGTGTTTGCGACCGTTGTCGGTGTGGCGACAAGCTTAGGGCTCGGAGCGACTCAGATCAACGGCGGTCTGCATTATTTATTCGGCATTCCAAAAACATTTTCCATTCAGCTGATCCTGATCGCTGTCGTGACCGTGTTATTTTTGATTTCTGCATGGAGCGGAATCGGCAAAGGGATTAAATACTTAAGCAATACCAACATGGCGCTCGCGGCTATTTTAATGATCTTTATGCTCATTGCAGGCCCGACGGTGCTGATTATGAACTCATTTACCGATTCTATCGGCCAATACATCCAAAATATCGTGCAGATGAGCTTTCGCTTGTCTCCGAATGATCCCCAAAAACGCGAATGGATTAACAGCTGGACCATTTTCTATTGGGCGTGGTGGATATCCTGGTCGCCGTTTGTCGGCATTTTTATCGCCCGTGTATCAAGGGGCCGGACGATCCGGGAATTTTTAATCGGGGTGTTGGTGACACCTTGTATATTGGCTTTCTTATGGTTTGCGATCTTCGGTGTATCCGCGATGGATCTTCAGCAGAAAGGCGTATTCAATGTCGCGGGAATGTCAACGGATACGATGCTGTTCGGCGCACTCAGCCACTATCCGCTGACAATGGTGACATCCGTATTAACGCTTGTTCTGATCGCTGTATTCTTTATTACATCAGCGGATTCAGCGACATTTGTGCTTGGAATGCAAACGTCTTACGGCTCATTAGACCCGTCAAACCGGGTGAAAATCATCTGGGGCGTCATCCAGTCCGCCGTGGCAGCGGTTTTATTATATTCCGGCGGTCTTGCCGCACTGCAAAACACGGCCATTCTCGCCGCGGTTCCGTTTTCAGTCGTGATTCTTCTGATGATTGTGTCTCTGTACAAGTCATTAGCGAGCGAGAGAAAAGGAATCAAACAAGCGGAGAAATACCAAAAACCAAGAAGTCCCCGCGTCAAAAAAGCATAATGAACAAAGAAGCCCGGCATTTCGTCCGGGCTTCTTTATTTTCGGTATAAAATGAGAGCGGAAAAACAATAAAGCTGCTCACCTTCAGGATCACAGGCCGCCGCTACCGTATATTTAATATCAACGAGCTGTTCATCAGAAATCCCCTTTAAAAATGTATTGACTTCAGTCTGCAGATCCTTTTCATGCTCCTCATCAAAAACAGCTATCTTCAGCACATCACCCTCTCCTTTCTCTATCAATTTATTCCGGTTCAATTGAAATATGATAGAGAAAAACAGATTTTCTTTTTTACTGATTTTTTACTAAAAGTGACCAAAAATAGTTGTTGAAAACGCTTACTAACGTATGATAATATCACTTTAACAATAACCAGGTCATTTCTATTTAGTAAATATTTAGTAAAAAGGAGATGCGAAATGGTCCGTCTCAAAGATATTGCCTTACAGGCATCTGTATCCAGCGCGACAGTATCGAGAATTTTGAATAAGGATGACTCTTTAGCCGTGACTGATGAAACAAGAGAAAAAGTTCTGAGGATCGCTGATGAGCTGGGCTATCAGCCGTCGGCAAAAAGACGGAAGAACCGCAGCCGCAGCGATTCAGCGCCCCTGATCGGCGTTGTCAGCTGCCTGTCACCCGAAGAAGAACGGCAGGACCCTTATTTTTCAGCGATCCGAAAAGGCATTGAGGAAGAATGCTTTCGGCAAAAAGTTTTTATCACATCTTCTATCCATCTCGGTTCTTTTCAAGAGCATATGTTTCACGAACTGGACGGCGTGATCATAATCGGCAGCCTGCAAGACGAGGCGCTTACGAACATCAGCGCCGCTTTCAGGCACGCGGTATTTGTTAACGGCACCCCCGATCCCGCCCGCTACGATTCCGTCAGCGTGGATTTTTATGCCGCAGCGCAAAAGGCGATAGAACATCTTCTGTCGCTCGGTTACCAGCGGCTCGGTTATATCGGCGGCCGGGAGCGGGAGCATACCGTCATAGACGGTGTAAACAGCAATAAAACGATTGAGGATAAGCGTCTGACCGCTTTCTTACAAATGGCCGGCGCCGAGCCGGAGCATGTACTGATCGGCGAATACAGCATGCACGAAGGGTTCCGGCTGATGAATGAAGCCATCAAAGGCGGAAGTCTCCCCGATGCCTTTTTTATCGCAAGTGATTCGATGGCTGTCGGCGCTTTAAAAGCCTTGCAGGAAGCCGGTCTTCAAGTCCCGCGCGATACGGCGGTTGTCAGCTTCAACGGAATTGATGAGGCAGAATACGCCAGCACGCCGTTATCAACGGTAAAAGTATACACGGAAGAGATGGGCCGGACGGGTGTCAAATTGCTTCTCGACCGTTTAAACGGCAGAACCGTCCCGCTGGCCGTGACGCTCCCCACTTCATTGATTGTCAGACAAAGCTGCGGCTCACAAGAAAGGAGGTGACGTGTCCCGCAGCGTTTATATCATATTTAAAGGAGGAAAAGATGAAACGCTTACTGGCTTTGTTTCTTTCTTTTACTTGCATGATCCTTCCCGGCTGCTCGGCAGAACAGAGCGGCGCCGGAGAAAAGCAGAAAACATTGACAGTCTATTCCACCATATCCTCAGACAGCGAACGCGCCGTATTCAGAAAGTTGGCTGATTCATTCCAAAAAGAACATCCGGACATTCAAGTAAACGTTCATTTCCCAGGCAATGACTACGAAAATATGATGAGGGTCAGAATGGCAGCCGGTGACATGCCCGACCTTTTCGACACACACGGCTGGGCCAAAATCCGCTACGGAGAATATACCGCCGACCTCAGCGGCATGTCTTGGACGAAGCGGCTCGATCCGAATTTAAACAGCATGCTCAAAGACGCCAAAGGCAGAATATACGCCTTCCCTCTGAATCAGGCAAAGGACGGACTGGCCTACAACCGCACTCTGTTGGAAAAATACGGAATAAAACAGCCGGAAACAATGGATGATTTTATGAAGGCACTGCGACAGATTAAAGAAAAAAGCGGCGGAACAGTCACCCCCTTCTGGTTTGCCGGCTATGAGAAAAGCTCATTTGCCCAATATTACGATCAATTCGCCGCACCGCTTCTCATCACAGATCCCGCACACCGTTACAAAAAACAACTGTTAAACGGAACCTTCCGCTGGACACACTTCACCTATTTATCTGACAAACTGAAAGAGATGCAAAAGGAAAACCTGCTCAATATAGATGCCGTGACGGCAAAACGGTCCCAGCTCATTGAACTGATGGCGCAAAACAAAATCGCCTTTACGCTGCAGGGCGGCACCCTCGGCCAAGACGTCGCTCAAATCAATCCGAAAGTAAAAGTCGGCATCATACCCACCCCGGCCGTCCACAAGGGAGACGCGCCGGTTTGGATCGGAGGCGAACGTTACACGCTGGCGGCATTCAAGGATTCCCCGCGGCTTAAAGAAGCGAAACAGTTTATCGCATTTATGGCCCGCCCCGAGCATGCAAAATCAATTGCCGAAGCGACCTCGCTTCCGGCCGGATTAGTGAATGTGCAAACGGACATTTTCTACGCAAATGACTATAAGCGCTATCAGCATATTAAGGTGCAGCCTTATTTTGACCGCCTTTATTTGCCGAACGGAATGTGGGATGTGATGGGAACAGCCGGGCAGGAACTGATGGCCGATATCTTAACCCCCGCTGAAATTTCCGCGAAACTCGGCAGGGAATATAAGCGGCTCCGGCTTCAATCTGATTCACAGGGAGCTGAAAAAGAATGAGTGATCTTGCAAGAGAAACCCAAGGATTTCAACATCAAAAGCCGGTAAAATCCGCGTCACTGTGGTGGATGTACGTCCCCGCTCTTGCCATGGTTTTTATTTTCATGATTTTTCCGTTTGTCAAAGGCGCTTTTATCACATTTACAAACTGGAACGGCTTCTCACAGACGTATCAATGGGTGGGAGTCACTCAATATAAAAGGCTTTTTACAGATCCGGACACGTGGCTTGTTGTGAAAAATACTTTGCTTTACGGAATCGGAAGCACTTTTTTTCAGAATATGCTCGGACTTTTATATGCGCTGCTTTTGAATCAGAGCTTAAAAATGAAGGCGCTCACAAGAACGATCGTCTACCTGCCCGTCATTATCAGTCCGCTGATAATGGGATACATTTGGTATTTTATTTTCTCATATGACGGGGGTGCGCTGAATGATGTGCTTGGCGCACTGGGAATCGGTCCTGTCAACGCCTTGGCAAGCCCTGCGGCAAACCCGTGGATTATCGTCATGATTAACACGTATCAATACGCAGGCATTGCGATGATTGTATATTTGGCGGGGCTGCAAAGCATTCCGAAAGATTATTACGAAGCCGCAAAAATGGATGGCGCTGGACGTCTTCAGCCGTTTTTCACCATCACCCTGCCTTTATTGATGCCGGCTGTCACCATCAACATGGTCATCAATATCATCGGCGGGCTGAAGCTGTTTGATGTCATTTTCGCGCTGACCGCAGGCGGGCCGGGCAATTCCTCTCAATCGATGTCGACGTTTATGTATGATTTATATTTTAAACGGCAGGATGCGGGATATGCCGCCGCCCAAGGCGTGTTTATGTCCGTCATTATTCTTGTCATCAGCTTTTCGGCTCTCGTGTATTTCAAGCGAAAGGAGACGGAAATGTCATGAAAACAGCCCGAATGCGGATTTTTACGCTGTTGGCAGCCGTTATCTCGTGCGTTCATATTGTCCCCTTTTATATTTTGCTGACCACGTCATTAAAAGCAAAAGGAGACTACAGTTCAAAATGGTCGCTGCCATCCGCCTTTTCATTTCAGAATTTTCGTGAAGCATGGGAACGTGCCTCTCTCGGGCAATCCTTTCTGAACACGATTATCATTACAGCCGTTTCCGCCGCTTTGTTAATTTTCATGGGTTCGCTTGCCGCATACCCGCTCGCTAGAAGAAATACAAAGCTGAACAAAATCGTCTTCGGCCTTTTGATTTCTATCATGATCATCCCGCCTTTGACTTCCATGGTTCCTTTATACAAGATGGTCGCTGATGCGGGGCTGATCAATACGCATGCCGCAGCCATTCTCATTAATACGGCTGCATATATGCCGCTGACCGTTTTCTTATATTCAGGGTTTATCCGCTCTTCCATTCCGAAAGAGCTTGAGGAAGCCGCCAGGATGGACGGCGCGGGATTGATCAGGACTTTTTATACAATCGTGTTTCCTTTGTTGAAACCGATTACCGCAACGGTCTGCATTATTTCCTGCGTGTTTATCTGGAACGATTACCAATTTGCGATTTTCTTTTTACAAGATCAAAAGGTGCAGACATTGACCGTGGCCATGGCGGGATTTTTCGGCGAAAACGCGAACAATCTTCACTTAGTCGCCGCAGCCGCGATTATGGCGATGCTGCCGATGGTCGTATTGTTTTTGGCGCTTCAAAAATATTTTATCTCAGGGCTGTCCTCCGGGGCGGTCAAAGGCTGAGAAGAAAAGGGAGGAATTTCTGTTGAAGAAAATTACGTTTATCGGAGCGGGAAGCACGATTTTCGCAAAAAATGTACTGGGGGACTGCTTACTGACTGAAGCATTAAACGGGTTTGAATTCGCGCTTTATGATATTGACGCTGTACGGCTGAAAGAATCCCAGCTCATGCTGGAAAACATGAGAGACCGCTACAATACGAGTATATCCATCATCTCCTACGATGACCGAAAACAGGCGCTGAAACACGCCGGCTATGTGATAAACGCCATTCAGGTCGGAGGCTATAAACCCGCGACGGTCATTGACTTTGACATCCCGAAGCGGTACGGTCTCCGTCAGACGATTGCCGATACCGTCGGGATAGGCGGCATTTTCCGTTCCCTTCGCACCATCCCCGTTTTATTTGACATCGCAAAAGACATGGAAGAGGTCTGCCCGGATGCGTGGCTGTTAAACTATACAAATCCGATGGCCTCTCTGACCGGAGCGATGCTCAGACATACAAATGTAAAAACGGTCGGCCTGTGCCACAGCGTCCAGGTATGTACCAAAGATCTGTTTGACTCACTCGGCATGGATCACGAAGGTACGGAAGAACGCATTGCCGGCATCAACCATATGGCTTGGCTTTTGGAGATTAAAAAGGACGGAATTGATTTATATCCGGAAATTAAAAGACGGGCACGCGAAAAACAAAAGACGAAACATAAGGACATGGTGCGGTTTGAGCTGATGGATAAATTCGGCTGCTACGTAACGGAATCATCTGAGCATAATGCCGAATATCACCCGTATTTTATAAAAAGCCGGTATCCGGAGCTGATAGATGAACTCCAAATTCCGCTTGATGAATATCCGAGGAGATGCGCGGAACAAATCAACAATTGGGAAACGATGAGAGACGGCATCATCAACAACCAAAACCTGACGCATGAACGCTCAAAAGAATACGGTTCGAGAATTATAGAAGCGATGGAGACGGGCCGTCCGTTCACATTCGGCGGCAATGTGCTGAATACCGGGCTGATACCGAATCTGCCCGCGAAAGCGGTCGTTGAAGTGCCTTGCACAGCCGTCAAAAACCACATTATGCCGTGCTATTCGGGCGAACTTCCGGAGCAGCTCGCGGCGCTCAACAGAACAAACATTAACACACAGCTTTTAACCATCGAAGCGGCCGTTACTTTAAAAAAGGAAGCCGTATATCAGGCGGCCATGCTTGACCCGCATACGAGCGCCGAGCTTTCCATGAATGACATCATATCTTTGTGCGATGACTTATTCGAAGCGCACAAAGACCGGCTTCCGACTTATCACTGATCATTCGCGATCCGGCCCCGGAAAGGCTGGATCGCTTTATATGTTCAGCACCAGTTTGACCGTCTGTAAGGTGTGTCCCCTAAAGTCTTCTTCAAATTCACATACCCATTGAAACCCTTTCGCTTGATAAAAGGACAAGGCGATGCGGTTCTCTTTTTCTGCATGGACATAAAGCTTTTTTACCCCGCCGGACTGCCTGATGCATTCTTTAAGGAGTGCCGTTCCTATCCCGCTTCCCTGGCAATCCGGGTCAATATAGATGGCGGTCAGCTCCGCATTTCCGTCTTTTTGAACCGGAGTGACATTTGCAAAACCGAGCACTCGCCCCTCTTCTTCTGCCACAAAGAACAGAGAATGCAAGAGCCGGCGTTCCATCATCTCATCCTGATAGGCGGATTCGAGAAACTGATCTTGAATGTGTCTGGGAATAATCCCTTCATACGTATGATGCCAGCTTCGTTCTGCGACTTGCCGGACCTGTTTGATATCGTTTGATTTCATAGCGCGGATCATCGGTTTCACCTGATTCGCCTCCCGTTTTTTTATAAAAAAAGAAGAAAAAGACGCACGTCCCTTTTCTTCTTTCACTTCAAAGCGTTATTTCTTCGGCTTTGTTTCGCCTTCCCACTCCAGCATGCCGCCTTCAACATTAACCGTACGGAAGCCCTGCTCATGTAAATACATACAAACGTTCATGCTTCTTTTTCCGGAACGGCAGATAAATACATACTCCTTGTCCTTGTCTAACGCATCCATCTTCTCAGGGATGTCCCCCATGCGGATGTGAACGGCCTGCGGAATCATTCCTTCGGCAACTTCTTCGTCTTCTCTGACATCAATCAGATACAGCTCTTCTCCCGCTTTTAATTTTTCTTCCAGTACGGCTGTGCTGATTTCATTTATTTTCAATGTGTGACACTCCCATTCATCTTTATGGTGTTAAGTATACCAAAGCCCGCGGTGCAATTTCTATGATAGAGGCCTGATAAAAAAGCCCCTCTCTATAGGAGAGGGGCTTCGTCCGGTCAGTTTGCCACGATATTGACAAGCTTGCCCGGTACGGCAATGATTTTTCGGATCGTTTTTCCTTCAAGCTGCTCTTTTACTTTTTCGTCAGCTTGTGCGAGCTGTTCTAACGCTGCTTTATCAGCATCAGCCGGAACCATTAATTTCGCTTTTACTTTTCCGTTCAGCTGTACGACGATTTCCACTTCATCGTCCACCAGTTTTGATTCGTCATAAGCAGGCCAAGCCTCGTATGCAATCGAACCTTCGTGGCCGAGTTTTTCCCACAGTTCTTCGGCCAAATGCGGCGCAATAGGAGAAAGCAGCTTCACAAAACCTTCGATATAGTCTTTCGGCAGTTCATTCGCTTTGTAAGCTTCATTAATGAAGACCATCAGCTGAGAAATGCCCGTGTTAAAACGAAGGGCTTCGAAGTTTTCTGTCACTTTCATGACCGTTTCATGATAGACGCGCTCAAGAGTTTCGCCTGCGCCTTCTGTCACTTTGCCCGTCAGTTCGCCGTTTTCCTCGATAAACAAACGCCATACGCGGTCAAGGAAGCGGCGCGCTCCGTCAAGACCTGATTCAGACCAGGCGATAGATGCGTCAAGCGGCCCCATAAACATTTCGTACAGGCGGAGCGTATCTGCTCCGTGAGACGCCACAATTTCATCCGGATTGACGACGTTTCCGCGGGATTTACTCATTTTTTCATTGTTTTCCCCGAGAATCATTCCTTGGTTATACAGCTTTTGGAACGGTTCTTTCGTCGGCACGACACCGATATCGTAGAGGAATTTATGCCAGAAACGCGCGTACAGAAGGTGAAGCACGGCATGCTCCGCTCCTCCGATGTAAATATCAACGGGCAGCCATTTATCCAGTTTCTCAGGTGAAGCGAGCTGATCCGGATTTTTCGGGTCGATAAAGCGGAGGAAATACCAGCAGCTTCCCGCCCATTGCGGCATCGTGTTCGTTTCTCTTCTGCCTTTTTTGCCCGTTTCAGGATCAGTGACTTCCACCCACTCTTTAATGTTGGCAAGCGGTGATTCACCTGTTCCGCTCGGTTTGATCTCATCGGTTTTCGGCAGAATCAGCGGCAGCTCTTCCGCCGGAACGGCTGTTGACGTGCCGTCTTCCCAATGAATAACCGGAATCGGCTCGCCCCAATAGCGCTGGCGGCTGAACAGCCAATCACGCAGGCGGTATGTCACTTTTTTCTCACCGTTTTTCGTTTCTTCAAGCCAGGCGATCACTTTTTCAATCGCTTCCGCTTTATTCAGTCCGTTCAGAAAGCCGGAATTGACATGCTCTCCGTCTCCCGTGTACGCTTCTTCTTCCGTGTTTCCGCCTTTTACGACTTCTTTGACAGGCAGGCTGAACACTTTGGCGAATTCAAAATCACGTTCATCATGCGCCGGCACGGCCATTACAGCGCCCGTTCCGTAAGAGGCGAGGACATAATCCGCTATCCAGATCGGCAGCTTTTCTCCATTTGCAGGGTTTACGGCATATGCGCCCGTGAAGACGCCCGTTTTTGTTTTCGCAAGATCCGTCCGTTCCAGGTCACTTTTCGCCTGAACTTCTTTAACATAAGCGTCTACCGCTTCTTTTTGTTCAGGCGTCGTGATGGCCTCCACAAGCTCATGCTCAGGAGCCAGTACGGCATAAGCCGCGCCGAACAGCGTGTCCGGTCTTGTCGTAAACACCGTAAACGTGTCATCAGTGCCGTCGATCGCGAAATGCACGTTTGCGCCTTCTGAGCGTCCGATCCAGTTGCGCTGCATGTCTTTAATGCTTTCCGGCCAGTCAAGTTCTTCTAAATCTTCAAGAAGCCTGTCCGCATAAGCGGTGATTTTCAGCATCCATTGTCTCATCGGGCGGCGTTCAACCGGATGGCCGCCCCGCTCGCTTTTGCCGTCAATGACTTCTTCGTTCGCAAGCACCGTTCCGAGCGCCGGGCACCAGTTGACCGGCACTTCGTCTACGTAAGCGAGCCCTTTTTCGTACAGCTTAGTGAAGATCCATTGCGTCCACTTGTAATAGTCCGGATCAGTCGTATTGATTTCACGATCCCAGTCATAAGAAAATCCGAGTGATTGAATCTGACGGCGGAAATTATCTATATTTTGTTTTGTGAACTCAGCCGGATCATTCCCCGTGTCAAGCGCGTATTGCTCGGCAGGAAGCCCGAACGCGTCCCATCCCATCGGATGAAGCACATTGTATCCTTGCATGCGTCTCATGCGCGAAAGGATATCGGTTGCCGTATAGCCTTCCGGATGTCCGACATGAAGGCCGGCTCCTGAAGGATACGGGAACATGTCAAGCGCGTAAAACTTCGGCTTGTCATTCTCTTCACTGACGGCGAACGTTTTATGATCCAACCAGTAATTCTGCCATTTCTTTTCTATTTTTTCGTGCTGAAAACTCAACGTAAAAACCTCCTTCTGATTGAATACGGCGTATGTAGTCCAAGTATTGACGGGATGAGGAAGATTATATTCAGATTATTCTAAAACTAAAAAAAACTCCCTCATCCCAAAAAGGGACGAGAGATTTTTGTTTCCCGCGGTACCACCCTCGTTAGCGCGCTTTTAAGCCGCACTCACTTGATACTTTTAACGCAGTTATGCGTCAGCGGTTTTGCCGCTGCAACTCTGAGGCGAGTTCGGAAACAGACTTGATTGACTTGCACCGGCCGTCAACTCTCTGATTGCAAAATCTGCTTCTTACTGCTCCTCTTCACTGTTCTTATCGCTACCGTAATCTTACCTGTATTTTATAGAATTCTGTTCATAAGTGCAAGCAGGTTTGTATACAATGGGAATGTACCCGGAACGGGTCGTGAGCGGGGATATTATTTTGATGGAGGATTTTTTTGCTGGTGTGGTTTTGCTTCGGCCGAATCACTGTTTTGTTCTCTGACAAAATCAAAGCTCCTGAGAACAGCTTCTCCGCCGTAGCCTGCGATTATGGATAAGATGACGAGTTGAATTCCTGAATCGGGGTCAGCGGATAAGACAAGTAAGATGGAAGCAGCCATTCCGATAAAACCATCTTCCAAAAAACCGAGATAGATAAACCGCTTTGTCATTCTGGGTTTCTCCAGCCTGCCTCTCTTTTTCACATGACCGAGAACCCCCATGATTCCTCCAATTACACAAGCAATTATTACCTGATGCAGCATCTTCATCACCTTCCTAAAGCCCTTATTTAGTAAAGCGACTTCAGGCCATCCAGCCCCCTTACGAATACGATGATTTTCGATATCTACATACCGGCGATTGAGCAGGAAAGTAAAAAGCTTGTTTCTTCCATTATATGTGAACACATGATCGGTAAGCTTGATGCATTAGATTCATTTTTCACCCAGTGACAATGACCTAGTCACTTACTTAGCGATGATGTGCCTTCCCCTTATATATTCAGTGTATATGAGGACAAGCCCGAATGACAAATTGCAAACTTCGGCTGCTTGAATCAGAACATATGTTATGCTACGGTTACTGTAGATTCATTTAAAAAGGGGAGAAACAATGGCTGAAAAAGCGCGCAGCTTTACGGCCAAAAGGGGGTTTTACATGGCTGACTCAAATGTATTCGGAAAACCGGAGCAGCTGGAGCTTATCAAAAAGGCGCTTGATCACGCACGTATCGGCGTGGTGATTACAGACCCCTCTCTTGAGGACAATCCCATCATATATACAAATCAGAGATTTATGGATATGACAGGCTACTCTTCCGAAGAGATATTAGGTAAGAACTGCAGATTTCTGCAAAGCAAAGAAACCGACCGTCAACAAGTCGCGAAAATAAGAAAGAGCTTAAACCAGAAAGAAAAGATCACGGTGCGGCTGAAAAATGTCAAAAAAGACGGCACCCCATTTTGGAATGAACTCAACATTGATCCTCTGTATGTTGAAGACAAGCTCTATTTTGTCGGTTTTCAAAAAGACATCACAGAGCAGAAAGAATACGAAAAGCTCCTTGAGGATTCCCTCGCAGAAATCACGACACTGTCAACGCCGATTGTTCCGATCCGAAACGGCATCTCCGCTTTGCCGTTAGTGGGAAACTTAACGGAAGAACGATTTGATTCAATCGTGACAACTTTGACGGACATATTAACCGCATCTAAAGATGATTACTTAATTATAGACTTATCAGGTCTGGCCGAGGTAAACGAACAGACCGCAGACCGGATTTTCAAATTGCACCACCTGCTTAAATTAATCGGCACGGAATTGATTATCACCGGGATCAAGCCTTCCCTCGCCATGAGAATGAATCAGCTTGATGCCAGCTTTTCTTCATTAAAGACATATTTAAACGTTAAGGACGCGGTCAACGTGCTTCCGGTCGTATAAACAAAAAAATCCCGCCGAAACAGCGGGATTTTTTTATGTCGTCATCGCACTTGGACGTTTTGTTTACTAACGGTTTTCAGGCGTTTGTCGTACAGCACCGTCGCTGCGATGCTGACAACAAGAAGCACCATCAGGATCAACAGCAGCACGCTCATTCCGTACTGATCAACCAGCACGCCGCCAAGAAGCGGCCCGATCATTCTGCCGCCCGTCGCCGCACTGTTGACGAATCCTTGGTAAAACCCTTCTTTCCCCTTAGGCGCAAGCTGATTGGCAATGGTAGGCACGGCAGGCCAGACAAGCATTTCTCCGACGGTTAAAATCACCATTGCGGTGAGGTACATCGGAAATTGCTTGGCGCTGAGAAGCACGCCGAACGAGACGATAAAAATACAAAAGCCGATGACCATCTGCGTTTTTAACGCACCGGACCATTTTTTCAAAACAACTCCTATGAGAGGCTGTCCGGCGACAATTAATATTCCGTTTACGGTCCAGAGCACACTGTATAATGAAAGCGGCATACCGATGCTTTGAGTATGTGACGCAACGGTTGTGGACCACTGAGAATAGGCAATCCACCCGAGAACATACCCGCCGCTCAATATGAGAAGCGCCGTAAATTTCGTTCTGCTGCTGACAGGCTCGTAGTCCAGGACAGAAACCTGGCTCGCATTTCCGGTTTTGATATTTCGAAACCCGAAAAATACGATAAGGAAAAACAGCACATACAGCATAGCATTGGCTAAAAACACGTACGTAAACGAGTACGCCGCAACCATCCCGCCGAGTGCCGAGCCGACGGCGACACCTGCGTTCTGAGCTACATAAATCGCATTAAAAGCTCTCCGCCCGCCTTCTTTCCATACCGCTCCCGCCATGGCGTAACTGGCCGGAAACACGATACCGGAACCGAAGCCGACAATGATGAGCAGCCAAATATAAACGGGCCATTGATGAAACAGAACGAGTCCGAGAAGACTTGCCAATGTGATCATAATGCCCAGCATAATGGATTTGAATCCGCCGATTTTATCAAACAAAAATCCGCCGCATAAATTCCCCGCCACACTGGCACCGGAATTCAGCATCAGAACAATCCCCGCAACAGTCAGCGATTTCCCTAAATGATTATGAATATAGATCGTATTCAGCGGCCACAAAAAAGATGCGCCCGTCACATTGATAAACATTCCGATGATTAATATCTTCAAAGCGCGCGGCATACCGATCCCCCTCTCTCTATAAAAAACCCCATGAAAAAACGGAAACCGCAAGCCGCGGCTCCGTATCGAACACGTTATCATAGCACATTCATTCTATCGCCGCGGACGTCTTTTTTCAACATCAGAATCTGAAAAAAATAATGCCGGAATGTTGAAAAAATTACAAATGATTGGATTCACAAAAACAGGCCGGCCTCATGCTCTTTTCCTCAGCAGCCAAAACGGAATATACAGAATGAAAAAGCTCAATATCACCGCCGCTTCCATTGATAGAAGATACCACGGCCAAGGTCCGAAAACGTTCAGAAGCGAAGCGGTCTTCGGTTTTTTCATTAAATATAGGTAATTTGCATTCAGCACACGGTCAATAAAAAAGACACACGCCCCGTACAGATTTACGATCAGCACCGATACCCACAGCCCGCGCGCCGACGGCCTGTACCTTTCTGAAGCGGCCATGAATAGACAGGTAAGAAAAACACAGCCGTGAGAGACGAAAAACACGATGTACCGAAAATGCGGGAAAGAATACGCCCCTAAATCAGGTGTTGCCATCGCCTGTACGGCGCTGCCCAAACCGGCAAAATAGAGGAAGGCGAACAGTTTTTCGCTTTTTGTCATGACCATCAGCATCGCCAAATAGACGGAAAGATCGCTCAGCTGCAGCGGCAGAACTGTTTTCAGCGACCAGGCATGATGACAAAGCAGCCATATATGATAGCTGATCTGCGACACGGCAAGGAGAATGAACAGTACATAACGGAAAACGCGATTCGGCCGGCCGTGGTTGAGCTTTTTCCGGAATACGATCAAGCCCGCCCCCAGCAATCCGATGATCAACAGCGTGAAAATGTGTTCCTTGGAAAAAAGATGAAAGGCCCCTGTTTCAGATTTCAATTGAAAATATCTCTGCATAAGGCTCCCCCGCGCGAAAAAATGACGTATGTCTATTCTTTTAAAAATCGCTTTCTTCTATTCATACAAAAAAGCCTCCGCTTGTGCGGAGGCTCCTCAACTTGTTTTACAAGGCGGATTGAATGACTTTTTTATAGTATAGCACCGACAGCATGCCGAAGATGGAGTACAGCAGCGTATACAGCGCCATGACGATGATCATCGGCGTCCACACTTCCGTTCCGAATAAAAACCATCCTGACTGAACGGCAAAATAGCTGTGGAACAGCCCGAGAACGAGCGGGATGCCGAAATGATACGCCTGCTTCCGGCGGATGCCTTTCAGCAGATCCCCCGTTGTGAAGCCGAGTTTCCGCAATATCGTGTAATCAGCCTTCTCATCCTCACACTCGCCCATTTGTTTAAAATAAAGGATACAGCCTGAGGTGATCAGAAAGGTTAATCCCAAAAAGCCGACAATAAACATGATCAGCCCCATGTTTTTCTTTTGGGTGTCAGCCGTTTCAAATTGCGAAAGCGCGCCATCTGAATAGTGCTGCGCCTGAAACAGACCATCAGCTTTTTGGATGTCCTCTTCACGTTTGAGTGTAATGCCGAAAAACCGATTTGATTTTCCCTGAATGGACGGGTCGATATCTTTCTCGATCCGATCAAATACCTGCTGCGTGACGATAACGGTCGGCAGCCCTCCGCTTGTAAATGTATATGACAGGAGGAAGTCGTTCTTCAAGCCCTTATACGCCAGCGGTATTTTATCCGTTTTGCCGTTTATATCAATGGAACCTGACGTTTTCAGGTCGAGAAATCTTTTCATCATATCATTATATCCGGTAAACACGGCTTCTCCGTCAGAAAGCTCCGTCCCTTCTGCGTCTTTCTCGCTTATAATCGGCAGCGCCAAGCTGGACGGGTCTTGTTGAAAGCTTTTCATATCGCCGTTTATGATGTTCTTCATATTGACACCGGCTTGAATGGTCTTGATTGTTTTCACTTTGTGTTCAATTCCGTTTTTCTTCAATAAAGCGGTAAATGAGTCAGTCTCCTTTTGGTTATCAAACGCAAAGTCCGCGGCTGTATTTTGCTCAGCCGATTTTTCCGCGGAATAGTACGAGATATAGCTTAAAGACAGCAAACCGATTGCCAGCGCCGAAAGAGTCGTAATAATCGTCAGCAGGACGGCGTTTGACTTCATCCGGAACATGATGGATGACAAAGACAGCACTTCACTGACATTCAGATACCCGCCTTTTGATTTCCGGATGAGATTTGCCAGAAAGCTGACCGAACCTTTATAAAACAGATAGGTTCCGATAATGACCGAGCCGAGAATAAACACCATGGCCGAAAACAGTTCATTCATGCTCGTAAAACTGCCTCCGAATAAATCCGCGGACACGGCATAGCCGGCGATAATGGCCGCAATACCGACAACGCCGATCGACATCTGCACCCAAGAAAGCCGTCTTATGCCGCTTTCTGACGATGACGCGGTTTTAAATAAAGACAAAATGCTTTGCCGTTTAATAAATAAGTAATTCATCATCATAATCAGCACGTAAATTGCCCCGAACACAATTAACGTCTGAACGAGCGCCTTGCTTGAAAAAAACAGTGAGACAGAGGCTTTCACACCGACTGTATGAAACAGCATCATCATACATAATTTCGAGAGAGAAAAGCCGGCAAAAATACCGATCCAAATCGATCCGAAATACAAAATGAAATTTTCTGTGCTGAGTATGCGGAAAATGTGCATTTTCGTCATGCCGATTAATCGGAATAAGCCGATTTCCCGGCCGCGCCGTTTAATAAAAATGGTGTTGGCGTATAAAAGAAATACCGACACGATCGCCACAAGCAGTACAGAGGCGGCCCGGATTGCCGCCGCTCCTTTTATGGAGCTTTTCATTTCATCAAGCGCCGGATCGTATTGCATCGTGACAAACGCGAAATAAAGGGCGGCGCTGAACACCAGCGCAAAAACGTAAAGGTAATAGTTTTTCATATTCTTTTTCAGGTTCTGGAAGATCAAATGATGAATACTCATGCCTGAACTCCGCCCAATACACTTTGCGTTTTCATAATATCCTGAAAAAAGTCCGGTCTGTCCTGGCCGCCTTTATTCAGCTGTGTATACACACGGCCGTCTTTAATGAAAACCACACGTCCGGAATAGCTGGCGGCAACCGGATCATGCGTCACCATCACAATGGTGGCGCGGCGTTTTTGATTCAGACGGCTGAGTTTATTCAGTAAATCCATGGCAGCCTTTGAATCGAGCGCTCCGGTCGGCTCATCAGCAAAAATAATGCCCGGCTCGTGAATAACAGCTCTTGCGGCAGACGTCCGCTGTTTTTGCCCGCCGGAAATTTCACTCGGATACTTATGTCTCAAATCATAGATCCCAAGCTCCTCTGCCGTCTCGGCAAATCGCAGGTCCGCCTCTTTCTTAGACATTTTCGTAATGGATAATGGCAGGAGTATGTTTTCTTTCACGGTCAGGGTGTCCAATAAATTATAATCCTGAAAAATAAAGCCGAGATGCCGTTTTCTGAATTCGGCAAGCTGTTTTTCTTTCATGGATGTAATCTCCGTCTCATTCAGTTTAATGGTGCCCGTGCTCACTTTATCAATGGAGGAAAGCACATTCAAAAGGGTCGTTTTCCCTGATCCCGACGGGCCCATAATGCTGACGAATTCCCCTTTGTGAATCTGAAGATCAATTCCTTTCAGCACCTCTTGTTTATTCAGCTTGTTTCCGTAGCTTTTTTGTATATTGCCTGCTTCTAAAATCATCACGTTATGATTCTCCTTTTACATTGGTTATCTTTATTTTAAAAACAGAAACCGTTTTTTTCGTTTGATTAAGCGAACAAAAGAGAAAAGCATGTGACACTTTTGTCACACGCTGAACATGCTGACGGCATCGTTCTGTTTCGGAAACACCAAGGTAAAAACCGTGCCGCTTTCCGGCTCAGAGCGCACGCTGATCCGGATAAGAAGCGGAGCCGCGGCTTTTTGAGCCAAATACAGGCCCATCCCCGTTGACGCGTGATCACGCCTCATTCGCGTCGAGGTAAATCCCTTTTCAAAAATGCGCGGAAGATCTTTGGGCTCGATGCCGATGCCGCGGTCTTCGATATCCACATGCACCCGGCCGTTTTGTTCATAGCTTTTTACGGTAATGTCATCCGCTTCACTGTATTTGACGGCATTGCTTAACAGCTGCCTGATGATGAAGGAAAGCCATTTTCCGTCACTGTGAACGTCTGGTGAATCAAGCTGAATGTCAAACCCGATCCCTTTTTGTATACACCATGATTGCAGATTTTTAATTTCTTTGAAAACGAGCGGTCTGAGCTGAATTCGCTGGAATGATAAATCATTTTCAATAAAGGACAATCGTTTCTGATGAAGCTGCTGGTCCAGGAGATGGTGAATCCGCAGCCATTCATACAGCAAAGGGGCTTTCAGCTGCTGTTCATCAAGGCGCTCGATCATGAGATGCATCGCTGTCAGCGGTGTTTTGACCTCATGAATCCATGACATCAGATCGTCCTTTTCATGCTCTGACGCCGCCTGAAGATGAAGGGAGCTTTTTCTTAACTGCTCCGTCTGCCCTTCAATGCTTTCTTCAACGATAGACTCAAACGGACTTTCAGGCGCTTTAAGATAAGACATGTCTAAATTGGCGTCCCACTCTCTTAAGCTTTTATAATAGGCGGTCTCTTTACGATAGCGGAACAAGAGAAATACAAGAAACACAAGAAGCGACAGGTAAACGAAATACAGCACCGAAAAAAACGGAATAGACGGATCAATATATGCCGCAAAAAGGAGCACAGCCTGCTGCAAAAGAAACATCGCGATCCAGCTTTTTCTTTCGAGCAGAAATGACTTAATCATAAAGACCGTCTTCTTCCTTTGCGATGTATCCCTGCCCCACCTTGGTTTCAATCATTTTCCCGATGCCTAATTGATCGAGTTTTTTCCGCAGCCGGTTGACATTCACCGTCAGCGTATTATCACTGACGAAACGCTCATCATTCCATAGGCTTCTGATGAGTTCTTCCCGGCTGACGATTTTATTTTTCTGCTCAGCCAGCAGTTTTAAGATCAGCATTTCGTTTTTGGTCAGCTCGACCGAACCGTTTTTACGGCTGACCGTGTTGGTTTCTGTGTCAATGACCGCCCCGCACCATCTTTTCATCAGGGCCGGTTCTGTGCCGTATTGATGCATACGGCGGAACACCGCCTGTATTTTCGCGATTAACACATCAAAGTGAAAAGGCTTCTGAATAAAATCATCTGCCCCGAGCTGCATCGACATGACCATATCCGCGGGATGATCGCGCGAGGACAAAAAGAGAATCGGCACGTTTGATTGGGAGCGTATCATTCTGCACCAATGAAAGCCGTCAAATTTCGGCAGCTGTACATCAATGATCACCAAATCAGGCTTAATTTCGGAAAACTCCCGGATGACACGGCTGAAATCTTTTATTCCGTGCACCGCAAATGACCAGCCCGTTAATCTCTCTTTCATCTCGTGAAACAAAGTGTTATCATCTTCTATTAACAAAATGTGAAACATGGTATCCGCCCTTTTCTGATAGATAGAGGAAAAACCGGCTGATGTTCAGCCGGCTTTTTTCCGTTACAGTTCTCTTCTTAATGCAGTCAGAACATTGGTTTTTGTCGCTTTGCGGGCCGGATTCATACCGGAAATCACCGCGACCCCCGCACAAATGACAACTGCGATCACAACGAGGCTGAGCGGGATATAGGAGAAGGTATAATGAAGATCTTCGGCTCCGGTGTTTCCCCCTACCGCTTTCAAAATAACCGGCACAGCCAGATTGACGGCAAAACTCACTACGTAAGAAATGATAATCCCGATGACAGAACCTAATATCCCGATATAGGCGCTTTCCATCAGGAACATTCTGCGGATGATGGACGGGCTTGCGCCGATCGCTTTCATAATCCCGATTTCCTGCGTTCGTTCCGTCACCGCCATCGTCATCGTATTGAAAATACCGATGGCAGAAATCACGACGGCGATAAAGCCGACAAAGATCAGGCCGATTTTAAAGACGAGGAAGAAGGTATTGACGCCCTTCAGCTCGGTTGTGACAGATCTGACATAAAAGCCGTCATCCGTGAGGTCATGGGTAAGCTGATCGACATGTTCGAATTTGTCCGCATACACATTGATGTTTTTTTCCACATTTCCATTCTTCAGATCCAAGAATGTTGAGAAGTCCTTCTTGAATTGATCACTTACAAAAATATTTGTATCCTCTATCCAATCTTGGGACGGTTTTTTTGTAATTCCGACTACTTTGAAGTCGTACGTTTTCGTTTTCTCAACGTCTCCGTCTTTGTTTGTTTTGGAGATGCTCAGCTGTATCGTTTTATTAAGCAGGTCTTTCGTATAGCCTTTTGGTTTTTTCACCTCCGACATGTCGCCTTGGTGATCCTTTAACTCTTTGTCGTAAGCGTCAGCCTCTTTTTTCGTCAATAGGTTCTTCGCAAAATCATAGCCGACCACGATTTCATTCTCTGTACGGGCGACCCTTCCCTGATCAAGCTCCATATTGGCTTTGACTTCATCGTTCATGTTTGTCAGCACAATGGCTGAATCTTCATTTGTTCGGTTTCCTAACGACGCTTTATTCGGTTCATACACTTGTGTTCTTTCAACGACAGACTTGACATTTTTATACTTTTCCAAGTCTGATTTCTTCACAGCTTTTCCGTTCTCTTGGCCGAGCACATTGATTTCCGTAACAATCTGCTGGCTCATCGTAATGTCTGTAATCGTTTTTTGGATGCCGAATCCGACGGACGACAGCACGACCAAAAACGCGCACGCCATTGTCGTTGCCAGCACCGTCATGAAAACACGCAGCCGGTTTTTCTTCATATTTCTTCTGATAAAGTGAATCTGATCCTTAAATCTCAACAGTAACGCCCCCTTTTAATACACCGTCATGCAGCTGGAATTTTGAATGCGCGATTGAAGCGACTTCATCGTCATGCGTAATGATGACAAATGTAATCCCGCGCTCCCGGTTCAGCTGCTGAATTAACGCAAGCACCTCAAGCTCCGTTTCTGAATCGAGGCTTCCCGTCGGCTCATCAGCTAAAATAATCGACGGATTTAAAATCAGGGCTCTTGCGATACTGACACGCTGCTGCTGGCCGCCTGACAGCTCATTCGGATAATGATTCGCATGATTCTCAAGTCCGACCCGTTTCAGCATGTCCGCGACTTTTTGCTTGCGTTCAGACGGTTTGACGCCTTTTAAGGCAAGCGGCATTTCAACATTTTCATAGGTTGTCAGACTCGGAATGAGCTGAAAACTTTGAAAAATAAAACCGAAATGCCCGAGGCGGAACTGCGCCCACTCTTTTTCACTGAAGCCCGTCACATCAGTGCCATTAATGACGATACGACCCTTCGTCGGCGCTATGTATCCGGAAATTAAATTCAGAAGCGTTGATTTTCCGGAACCGCTCCGCCCGACGATACAGGCAATTTCCCCTTTTTCAACGGTCAAAGAGACATCTTTCAATACCGGAACCTCACTCTCTCTGCCTTTCCTGCCGATTTTAAATGAATGATCAATATGCTGTACTTCTATCATGTACACCACTCCCCCTTATATAAGTTTCGTTTTTTTATAGATGAAGTAATAACTGATGAAAAACCCGATCACCGCACCGATAAGCATGCCGAATATGTAACCGGTATACGAACCGTTATAAGCATATCCGCATACCCCCGCACTTCCCAGCATACTGAGCACCATGACGAGCACTTGAATGGTGCGTTCAATGTGTTTGCTTAGGATAAAATGTCCGCTTCGTTCACTCGGCATTTTCAGGAAATTCGCATAGCCGAATAGATAGAAACAAAATCCCATAATTGCGGAGATTAACAATGCGTGTTTCATGTAATACATCCATGAGGTATGGATGTAAGCGGCAGGCATGAAATAGATCAGAAATCCGCTCCAAGGGAAATCAATATCCGGCACAGCCTGCCTGCCAAAAAGGAACTCAGCGTTTAACAGGTAAATCGTCATAACCACGATCGGAAAGACGGAAACCGTGAACGCCGTGATCAGCTGCGCCGCTAAATTGCCCGTTATCGTGCCGGCAGCTGTCACTAATGCATAAATCATCAAGCTGATGACCAGCATCCCTGCGCTGAATGATTGAAAATGATGGACAGCGTCAGGTTTAAGCGCTAGAAACAATATGTCAGATACTCCGTAAGAAACAAACTGCGAGCCGGCTAACACGGCTGCTCCCAAGAAAAACTTCGTATGAAATATCCGGCTTCTCGAATACGGAAGACTCAGTGTAAACATCCTTTCAGCCCGGCCTGCTCTTATCAGAAAAAGCCCTATCATAACCGGAGGAATGAAATGCAGCCCAATCAAATTTTGATTGCTGTAATCAATGCTGAACGTACAAACTGAACCTGAATATTGATGAAGTGTTTTTAAACAATCCTTATAGTGAAAATACTCATTTATAATTGCCAAAGGGCCTAAAATAGCTAAGAACCCCGCTGTAAGAAGCAGCAGCGTCTGCCGCTGCTTCCATTCTTTATAAAGCAAACCGCTAATCGGCACCTTGCCTTCCTCCAAACTGCTCATTTTCAAACAGATCTACATATGCTTTGACTTCCTGTAAACCGTAAAATAACTGATGAAAAACCCGATAATCGCGCCGAAGATAATGCCGGCTAAATAGCCGAACATCGTGTCTGTGACCCCATATCCGAAAACGCCGAAACCCATAACGGCAAAGGCAATCACCAAGATCTGCACCGGCCGGTCCAATTTTCTCCAAAGAAAGAATCTGCCGTTCCGTTCATTCGGATGTTTCAGAAAGCTGACATAACCGATCAGATAAAAGACAAGGCTCATCACCATCGGAATGATTAAAATCAAATCCCTTTCTCTGATCCAGTCGTTAAACACATATCCAATAGGGGTTACAAATATAAAAAGACGGGATTCGATATAACTGCTGATAAAAGAAAATTGATCTCCCACACTAAAATCGAAAACAACCTCCAAATTCGCGGCCGGCAGACCGATGAGTAAAAAGGGCAGAACCGTTACTGTAAACGCCGTTAACAGCTGGGCGAATATCTGTCCCGTTAATGCGCCGGATGCCATTAACAAGGCGTAAGCCATAAAACTGATGACAATCATTCCGATTGAAAAATGATCAAAATCGTACGTATGGCTCGGTTTCAGTAAAGATATCAGCAATGACGCCGCTCCATAGCCTATCGCCTGAGGAACAACAATGACTGCCCCGCCGAGCCAGAATTTCGTCTGAAAGATTTGGCCTCTGCTGTAAGGCATGCTTAACAAAGCATCCATCGTTCCCTTTGTCCGTTCTAACCCTAATAAGAAGACGGCAATGATGACACTCACAATCCAGCTGAAGGAAAGAGGCGACCCATTCGTATAATTGACAACGAATTCACAATCTTGAAGAGCTGGGTTATTCAAACATTCTTGATATGTTGAGTAGTTGTTATAAACCATAAAAGGGTTTGCCGCCATTAAAAGAATGCCGCTGCATAAAAACAACCACTGATTTTTTTTCCATTCTGTGTACAACAATCCCCGCGGTATCATTCCGGTCCTCCTCTCTTACACATGCTTCGTTTTTTTATAAATCACAAAATAACTGACCAAAAATCCGATCGCTCCTCCGACCAGCATCCCGGCTACATACCCTGTCATCGTATGTCCCGTCGAGTACCCCGCCAGGCCAAAACCGAGAACGGCGATTATGATCACCACAATCTGAATGGGCCGGTCAAGCTGTCTCCAGAGAAAAAAACGGCCGTTCCGTTCCACCGGCTGCCTGACATAGCAAAAGTACCCGATGGCATAAAATACAATGCTCATCACTGCCGGAATGATTAATATATACTTGCTGGCAGATACCCAGTCCGTATTAACATACATGATCGGAATCAGATATTGAAACGAATCGTTTAGGTAAGCATTGACTGATGGCATCAGCTCATGCATGCCGACCCTGAAGATAACTTCCGCATTTGTCAGCGGCAACGTAATAATCAGGTAAGGCGCTATCGACACGGTAAACGCCGTTAACAGCTGGGCGAACGTATTGCCCGTTAAGCAGCCTGCACTCGCGACCAATGTAAAAGCCAAAACACTCACAATAATCTCTCCGACGCTGTAATGGTGAAAGAAATATACGCGCTCAGGCTTTAACAGAAGAATGAGCAGCTCAGCCAGCCCGTAGCCGATCACCTGAGCGCCGGTAATGAGCGCCGCCCCGAGCCAAAATTTAGTGTAAAACACCTGAGCGCGGGAATAAGGCAGACTGAACAGCGCATCAATCGTTCCTTTCGTACGCTCCAGTCCGAATAAGCAAACTGCCAAAATCACAGCGGGCGCCCAGTTCAAGTTCAGCATTCCGCTCTCCAAAGAATTCACATAAAACTTACAATATGCTCCGTGGGTATCCAGACAGCCCTGATAGACCAGATAGGTATTTAACACTTCAAATGGATTGACCGCCGCTAAAAAAATACCGACCATCACAAGAACAGTTCGATTCTGCACCCATTCTCTGTACAGCAATCCCCTGTCTACCATCTCCGGTTCCCTCCAAACTTCGCGATGAAGACTTCTTCTAAGTTCACAGGAAGTTCGTTCCATACTTTCGGCTGCAGCTCTTGCAGAAAGTTCTTTTTCTTTTCATCGTTCTTTTGAATCAGCACCGTATAAAACACACCGGCATGGTCGAGAATCGGTATGTTTTGTTCTCTGATCTTCAAGGCGACGTCCTCTTCAAATGCCATTTGGATTTTCATGTACTCTTCCTTCATATCATCCAAGTCCATCACATTCGTCAGCTGATTTCCTTCCAAAAACCCGATCCGGTTGCACATTCGCTCAATATCTTCTAAACGGTGTGAGGTAATCAGAATGCTCGTTTCCCGTTCAGCCACTTCATCCACCATAAGCTGAAGCACGTCATGACGCGTTACGGCGTCAATTCCGTCCGTCGGTTCATCCAAAAGGATAAGAGCCGGGCGTGAAGCAAAGGCAAGGACGAGCGCAAGCTGTTTTTTCAGGCCTGTCGATAATTCACGGTATTTCTTCGTTTCCGGAATGCCGTACCTGTTCATCAGCTCATTGGCGTAAGTCACATCAAAATTCGGATAGATTCTGCTTACAATCGCAACTAGCTGTTTATATGTATACTTGTCATAAAAAGGATTTTCAACAGGCATATAAATGATGTTCTGTTTTACTTTCGGATGACGCTTTATTTCCACCTGATTAAATAAAACCGTCCCTTGATCCGGCAGCAGAATCTGCTGAATGAGCCGGAGCAGCGTTGTTTTCCCTGATCCGTTTCGCCCGAGCAGCCCGAAAATTTCCCCTTTTCCGATGGTGAGCGAAATATCCTTGAGCACTTCTTTACCGTCTATTGTTTTTGAGAGATTCCGCAATTCAATCATGATCCTTGCCTCCTTTCAGATCAGCGCTGATTTCCTTTATCCATTCCTGCAGCTTCTCCAGCTCAACTCCCGCGTAATGGGCATCGATGATGAGCTGTTTCAATTGCTCTTTTATCATCGTCATCTTCCCTTCAACCAATGTCGTTTTTGCATTCTCCGATATATACGTTCCTCTTCCCCTCAGCGTTTCAATGACACCATCGCGTTCGAGCTCCTTGTACGCTTTGCTGACTGTGTTCGGATTGGCGATAATGATCGTTGCCAATTCCCTGACAGAAGGAAGTTTATCCCCCGGCTTCATGATCCCTTTTAAACAAAGCTCTTTCAGTTGCTGTATGATCTGCTCATAAATCGGAGTTGAGCTTCTCGGATCGATTTGAATCATTTACTTCCCTTCTTTCTTTTACGAGCTGCTCTCTTTCTTTAAATGTTCTGCCATTGAAATCCGATGACGACAAGAACGACAAACAGACTGCTGGCCAAAACCGAGGCGGCGATAATAAGAGGCACATCTTGTTTTACGGATCTTTTGTTTTTCATGAAAGTTCCCCTTCCCTATGCTTAACATTTATATGTCGATTTCATTTTTCGAGTGTTTTATGTGTATTACATCAAGTAGTACACGTAATACAATAAACACACTCCGCCCTATTGTCAATTCTTTTTTTAAAAAAATACAAAAAAACCCGCCGGGATTCCGGCAGGTTGGCTGAACCATTTGAAACGGAGCGGTCAGTAATCAAAATTACGCTGCAAAATCATATTGTTTTGCAAGGTCTGCAGCTGCAATCTCATTCGGTAAAGCTGCTCTCTTTGCTGATCATTCGCAGATAATGACAGCTTGTTTAATTCATTCACCGCGTTTTCAAGCATCATTTGCGCTTCACTGTACTCATTATCATTATAATGCTCTTGTTTCGAAGCGGTCATAAATTGCTCATTCGCAAATTCATACGCCTGTTCGCTTCTTTGGAGATGTTCATCTACTGATTGTCTTGTTGCCAACGAAACCCCTCCTCAGTGAATGGGAAATCAAACTTAGTTTGAGCGGACCAAAAATAATAACACCCGAAGGTTTCAGGAAAGAGAACCAAATTTTCCGCGTTTAAGCTAAAAGAATGAGAATCCTGCCTGGAGTCATAATAAACAAAAGAAAGCAGCATCCTGTTTTCAGATTGTGAACCCCCATCATTCATGCTACAATTTTAGGATGCATCTGATGTGAGGGAGGCTTTTTGAACATTGAACGAGAATAACCCTTTTCCTTATTCAAATACGGAAAAACGGTACCATACATTAAATTATCATCTGCGGGAGCATTTCGAGCATAAAGTGTTTAAAGTCGCGCTTGACGGCGGTTTTGACTGCCCGAATCGGGACGGCACGGTTGCACACGGAGGCTGCACATTCTGCAGCGCGGCGGGCTCCGGCGATTTTGCCGGCAATCGGGCCGATGACTTACTCACGCAATTTCACGATATCAAAAACCGTATGCACGAAAAGTGGAAAGACGGCAAATATATCGCATATTTCCAAGCGTTCACGAATACGCATGCCCCGGTAGAGGAGCTGCGTGAAAAATTCGAATCCGTCCTCAAGCTTGACGGCGTTGTCGGCATGTCGATCGCGACCCGTCCGGACTGCCTGCCGGACGATGTCGTGGAATATTTGGCCGAACTGAATGAGCGGACCTATTTATGGGTTGAACTCGGGTTGCAGACCGTACATGAGCGAACCGCCCTTCTGATCAACCGCGCCCATGATTTTGACTGCTATGTTGAGGGTGTCAATAAACTGAGAAAACACGGCATACGCGTTTGTTCCCATATCATTAACGGGCTTCCGCTTGAAAACAGGGACATGATGATGGAGACGGCCAAAGCCGTCGCTGATTTGGATGTGCAAGGCATTAAAATTCACCTGCTTCACTTATTAAAAGGCACACCGATGGTGAAGCAATATGAAAAAGGAAAGCTGGAGTTCCTTTCTCAAGAAGAATATGTAAGTCTTGTATGTGATCAGCTCGAAATCATTCCCCCGGAAATGATCGTTCACCGCATTACGGGAGACGGGCCGATCGAATTAATGGTCGGACCGATGTGGAGCGTCAATAAGTGGGAAGTACTGGGCGCCATTCAAAAAGAGCTGGAAACACGGGGAAGCTATCAAGGAAAGCTCTTCAGAAAGATCGGGGAGGAGACCGCCCTATGACCTTGATGCACATCCTCCCTTTCAGTAAAGAATTGCTGAAGTCCGCCGCACAGGAAGGTGATATCACGGTTGACGCGACGATGGGCAACGGACATGATACATATTTCCTGGCCGGCCTTGTCGGTGAGACAGGACATGTCCATGCCTTTGATATTCAAGCGGACGCACTCGCTAAAACGAAGGAGCGGCTCGGTGCCGACTTCAGTCCGCGCGTCACGCTTCACCATAAGAGCCATGATCAAATAAAGGCATCGCTGCCTGAGGATGCGCACGGTCGTGTGGCTTGCGCCGTGTTTAATCTCGGCTATCTGCCCGGCGGCGATAAAAGCATTACGACAAACGGCCACTCAACCATTTCCGCGATCGAACAGCTCCTTGAACTGCTGAAGGAGAACGGGATGATCGTTCTCGTTGTGTACCACGGGCATCCTGAAGGCAAGACGGAAAAAAGTGCATTACTGGAGTACTGCAGCAATCTTGATCAGGAAAAAGCGCGCGTGCTGAGCTACGGCTTTCTCAACCAGCGAAACGACCCGCCGTTTATTATAGCGATTGAAAAGAAATCTGCCGGCAAATAAAGAATCGGCCTGACATAAGCGGGCCGATTCTTTTTGTGTTTACTTTTTCTGAAAAATCAATTACTATGAAATAATGGAAAAAAGTTCATCTTTTAAGTGTAACATCTGGGAGGAGCGGCAGTTTGAATATTCTTCGCATCATATTTTCAAGTGTTCCCTATGTGATGTTCGTCATCATTTTATCAAGACATTTAGGATTTGAGTTCGCAAAAACCTATTACTGGTGGTTTGCTGCATTTTTTGTCATCGGGCTGATCGGCAAATTCGCAATGCACCTTGCGGCAAAAAAGAAACCGTTAAAAAAAGAGACAGCGTAAAATGCGCATGTCTCTTTTTATTTACTGTTTTGCAGCACGCCGCGTGTATAAGCGGGATTGTTTGTAAAGACACCATCTGCTTTTTGTTTCAGCATAATAGGCGTCAGCGTATGCTCGTCTTCCTTATCAAAAAACACGTGCACTTTCATCTTATTGTGATGAATGCACTTCACGACTGCTTCATTTGCCAATTTGGCGTTGAGCCCGATTGTATCAGCATACGTTCTGATGGTTTGCAGCTGCTTATCATTTATCTCCTCAGCCTCGTTATCTTTTAATAATCGAACAAGAGGAACTTTTTTATCCATAGATCGAACTTTTTTTAAGCTCTTCCCGCTAAAAGACTCAATGACTGCTTTATGGCTGGAAATCAGCTTATGTTTTTGTAATATGTCAATCAGTTTCTTTTCCATCACCAGGCTGCCGTTGCTTTCTCTTGTCTCAATATAGTAATTGGCAGTTTGTCCGAATTTCTGTATGATTTCTTCTAATGTTAAAATCTTTTCTCCTTTTCCCGCATTCAGTTTCTTAATCTGAGCCAAAGACAGATCATCTGTCATCCCTTTACCATCTGTTGTCCGATCTACCGTTTTATCGTGAATTGCAATCAGATGGCCGTCCTTCGTCTTCCGTAAGTCTATCTCAATATAATCTGCTTTGTCTTTAATGGCACGCGCATAAGACAAAGCTGTATGTTCCGGCTCAATCGCAGAAGAGCCCCTGTGCGCTATCAAGACAGGATGATAGCCGGCGGAAGCATGGATGACGGAGCAGCCTCCGGAAATGGAAAGTAATGCTATGACCGCTAAATACTTTAATTTTTTCATAAAATTAAAGTATCATATTCTGCAGGCGCAAACAATGTTTCATTTCATACTTCACGTCATAAATAAAAAACTGCGCCGTCATGATTTACACGAGAGGCGCAGTTCACCCATTACGAACTTTTCGTCCAAGCCATCTTCTGAAATTTGCGGTAGGCTCTTCCGTTGATATAAAAGAAAAATGACGTTTTTCCGCTAGCCCTGATCAGCTTTCGCGCGAGGCGGCCCATTTCTTTTTGGCCGGCGACTTTGTCATCGGATAAATAGACGCCGAGCAACCCTCTGTTGATCAGCCGGTGAAAATTTTCATGCGGAATGCCTTGCAAATGTTCATCCGCTTTTTCAATAAAATGCTGCAGTCTCTGCATCATTTCTTCATGAGACTGATAATACGTACAGAAATTCAGATCGCCTTCAAGCAGATCCTCTTCCTGGTCAATTAAATAATCAAGCAGTATATGCAGCCCTTGTATGTACGGAAAATAACTGCTGCGGATTTTCTCAGCGGTATGTTCGTTAAAATCAGGCTGGAATGAGTAAGCAACGAGACAGAAAATGCCTAACGTCGATCCGGCGCAGGCCGAGAACTCAAACCACTCCATTTCCGGAAGCTGTGACCGGTACTGCTCAAACCAGCCTTTAAGCCTCGGAACGCGTTCATGCTCAACGACATGCTTATGAACCTGAAGGTCGCAATAATAATCACACAGCTCAAGCAAATAAGGTTTAATGATACCGTAATGTTCTATTGACCCGAGCACCCGCTGGCATGTTCTGACCAGCTCATGAAGATAACCGCCGTCATCCTGCTCGTCTCTGTACTGATAGTACGGCCGCACCTCGGCACCGACCGTCAGCGCGTCACGCATGGAGAGATGAAGCATGCGGAAGTCCTCGGGATCAAGCGAGGTGCTGCGGTCGCACAGATTGTCCAGATAATCACTGATTGTCTGATACGCGATGATAAATTGTACGCATTTCTGTTTCTGCTCTCCCGAAAGCAGGGCTAAAATGCCGCCGCCTTCACAATGAAACGACTTATCGCGGATACTTGCGGCCGCCTGCTGCCGCAGTTCGGTATTTTTAATGGAATCTGATTTTTCCCGCCACATGTTCAATTCCTGATGAACGAGCGGAAAAATTTCCCGATACACTTTTGCCATAAGGTTAAAAGGATGTTCCGGTACTGTCAACATATGCACCCCCAGCGAATTCAAATATACTGATCTGTAAAGGCTTTTGCCGCCTTAAACACAGTTTCTCTTTCCGGTTCATTAAAAATTTCATGATAGAGCCCTTCCCATTCCCGGTACGATTTATTATGGGAAGCCACACCGGAAAACCATTTGCGGACCTTCATTTTATCGACGATTTTGTCATCACCGCCCTGCATAAGCAAAAGCGGCACCTTTAAAAACGCATCAGTCGGCACCATAGCGGCATCAATGGTTTTTAAAAGCTCTCTGTACCATCTTACGGATACCTTCGTGACATATAAAGAATCGTTTTGATCCGCTTCAATCATATCCGCATTCCTCGTTGCCATATCAGGTGATAAGCCGGAATCCACTCTGAGGGACGGAGCGAGGACGTTCAGTCCTTTAGACGCAAAATCAAGGACTTTATTGACTTTTATTTGCAGACCCAGACAAGGTGATGATAAAATGAGTGCCGTAATGCGGGGATTTCTCTGCTGCTTAAACCATTCTATCGCAATCAGTCCGCCCATGCTGTGGCCCAAAAGGAAAACGGGCGCTTCAAGCGTTCTCGCTTTATCAATCCATATATCTACTTCATCAATGTATTCTTGGAAAGAGCGAATATGCCCTCTGGCGCGGGTCGACGTTCCCTGACCGGGCAAATCGCCCATCACCACGTTATATCCGGAAGATCTCCACATTTCAACGAGCCATTTATAACGCCCGTGGTATTCGCTCGCCCCGTGGATAATGACAATGGTACCGACGGGCCTGTCTGCTTTCCAAGTCCACATGCAGTTCACCTCTTACATAAATTTAGAGAAAGAAGGATGAGACATGATAATCTACCCTTATAAACAATTTACGCCGGACATACATCCTGAAGCGTTCATTGCGGATAACGCCGTCATTACGGGCGACGTCGTGATCGGAGAACAATCAAGCATTTGGTTCTCAGCCGTCATCCGGGGGGATGTTGCGCCGACAAGGATCGGAAAAAGAGTCAGCATACAGGACTTGAGCTGTCTGCATCAAAGTCCGAACCGCCCGCTTCTTATTGAAGATGACGTCACGATCGGCCATCAGGTTACACTGCACAGCGTAATCATCAAAAAGAATGCTTTAATCGGTATGGGCTCCGTCATTCTTGACGGGGCGGAAATCGGAGAAGGCGCGTTTATCGGCGCCGGAAGTCTCGTTCCTCCGGGCAAAACCATTCCTCCCGGCTGTCTTGCGTTCGGCCGGCCCGCAAAGGTTATCCGCCGGCTGACAGAAGAAGACATACGGGACATGGAAAGAATCAGAACGGAATATGTTGAAAAAGGCCGATATTATAAAACACTGCAAAAGAAATAAAAATAGATCAGCTTTGTTTTTACTACTGTACCATTTTTCAAAATATTATTTAAGTAAAAACCATTTGCATTCTCCCGATTGTCAGGAAACAGAAGCAAAATGTTCAGGAATTTGTTTTATTCTTCCCCCGCTGGCCCGATCCTATGAAAAAAAGAGCCCATGTCCCGGGCTCTTTTTTTACGCTTTTTCGGCGAATGTCTGTCCGTTTTCCAGACCTATGTCTTTTCTTTTATGGAAACCTTTCCCGTAATAGGCGGCTAATAATATGCCGAACCAGACAGGACCGATGATGACGGCCACCCTGGTCTCTGCATCAAAAGCCATCAGCACAACGACAAAAGCGAGAAATGCCAGCGAGATATATGAGGAAAAGGGGTATAAAGGCATTTTATATTTCAGTTTTTTCCGTTGTTCCGGCTGTAAGCTTTTACGGTATTTCATTTGGGAAAGCAAAATAATCGACCATGTCCAAATCGCCCCGAACGTCGCAATGCTCGTCACCCACGTAAACACTTTCGCCGGCACCACGTAGTTCAGCAAAACGCCGATGCACAACGCGCCCGCTGAAACCAATACCGCTTTTCCCGGCACACCGCCTTTTGTGACCGTACCGTATGCTTTAGGCGCTTCATTTTGCTCCGCCAGATTGAACAGCATGCGCCCCGTGCTGAAGATCCCGCTGTTGCAGGAAGAAAGAGCCGCCGTCAATACGACAAAATTAATGATTCCGGCTGCAGCGGGGATTCCGATTTTTTCAAATGTCAAAACAAACGGGCTTCCGCCTGAACCGATTTCCTGCCACGGATAAATTGACATAATGACAAACAAAGCTCCGACGTAAAAAATGAGAATGCGCCAAAAAACAGTATCTATGGCCCGCGCCAGTGATTTTTCCGGATTTTTGACCTCACCGGCTGTGACACCGATCAGCTCAATCCCGAGATAGGCAAACATGACCATTTGAAGCGACAGCAGCACCCCTTTAATCCCATTCGGGAAAAAGCCGCCGTGGCTCCATAAATTGCTGATTCCGAGCGCAACGCCTCCGTTTCCGAGACCGAATACGATCATCACCAGACCGATCGCGATCATTGACAGAATCGCCAAGACTTTAATGAGCGCAAACCAGAATTCAAGCTCACCGTACGCTTTGACCGCCAGAAAGTTGACAGCCGTCATAATGACGAGTGCACAAAGCGCCCAGATCCATGACGGCACGTCAGGGAACCAGTAGCCCATATAAATGCCGACCGCGGTGATTTCCGCCATGCAGGTAACAACCCATAAAAACCAATAGTTCCAGCCTGTTAAAAATCCGGCAAGCGGACCGAGATAATCTCTGGCATACCGGCTGAATGAGCCGGCTACAGGCTTTTGAATCGCCATTTCCCCTAATGCCCGCATAATAAAAAACATAATCAGTCCGCTGCAGGCGTAAGCGGCTAAAATCCCCGGCCCGGCAAGCTTTATGGCAGAAGCCGACCCGAGAAACAGCCCGACTCCAATCGCGGCGCCCAACGACATAAGCGAGATATGCCGCTCTTCCAAGCCGCGGTGAAGCGTTTTTTCTTTGTTTTGCATAACTCTCCCTCCCCCTGATTTTGACAAAGAAACAACAAACCGAGACGAAATAGCCAGAAAACACTTTCCGGAATCTACCCGATTAGTCCTATTATAACCTTTTTCTGAATATTGCGTAATACTTTGTCGAAAACAGAGCGGAATAGACGGTTTACAAAAAAACAATAGAAAAAAGGCTTTCGATAACATCGAAAGCCTTTTGGATTAAACGAAAATGACTTCTTTCGGCTGATGATTCAGCTCTTCCGGCACCAGTCTTTTTTCAACATTGATGCTGTGCCAGATCATGAAGATCAGCACGGTCCAGATTTTGCGGCTGTTGTCCGCTCTGTCGGCACAATGATCTTCCAGAAGCTGAAGGACATAATCCTTTTCAATATAAGCATCTGTTTCACTTTCACGAATGATGTTGCGAACCCATTCGTTCATTTCATTTTTCAGCCAGTGGCGGATCGGCACAGGGAAGCCGAGTTTTTTGCGGTTAAGCACATGATCAGGCACTACTCCTTCAGCAGCTTTGCGCAGAAGATATTTCGTCGTGCCGTTTTTTGTTTTCAGTTCATCCGGAATTTTAGAAGCCACGTCAAACACGACTTTATCAAGGAACGGCACGCGCAGTTCCAATGAGTTGGCCATCGTCATTTTGTCAGCCTTTAACAGGATGTCGCCGCGCATCCACGTATGGATGTCAACATACTGCATTTTATTAATGTCGCTGTATGAACGGCTTTCCGTAAAGTACGGCTTCGTGACATCACGGTATGAAAGCTCTGGATTGTAATGTTTGAGCAGCTGTTTTTTCACGGGCTCTTCAAAAATCTTCGCATTACCGATATAACGCTCCTCAAGCGGTGTGCAGCCGCGGACTAAGAGGCTTTTCCCTCTCATTCCTTCAGGCATGACGGACGCCACATGAAGAAGCATTTTTTTCAGACCGGACGGAATGCGTTCAAACGGTTTAAGCGAAAGCGGTTCGCGGTAAATATTGTACCCGCCGAACAGCTCGTCCGCGCCTTCCCCGGATAACGCGACCGTTACATGTTTTTTCGCTTCTTTTGCGACAAAGTACAAAGGAATCGCCGCCGGATCTGCAAGCGGGTCATCAAAGTGCCAGACGATTTTCGGAAGCTCGTTCATATACTCCTCAGGAGAAATGACTTTGCTGATATTTTCAATCCCGAGCGCGGCAGCCGTTTCCTTCGCTACGTCAACCTCACTGAAGCCCTGCTGCTCAAAACCGACGGAAAATGTTTTAAGGCTCGGGTGAAATTCTTTCGCAACTGAGACGATAAAAGAAGAGTCGATACCGCCGGATAGAAACGAACCGACAGGAACGTCACTTCTCATGTGAACTTTGACAGAGTCAAAGATTGCGTCTCTGACTTCTTTCACCAATTTATCTTCATCAGACTGAACAGGCTTAAAGTTCGCTTTAAAATATGTTTTAAACGCGATATCGCCTTCCGGGCGGATCGTAAACTGGCTGCCCGGCTCGACTTTTTTCACTTCAGCGTCAAGCGTGCTCGGTTCAGGAACGAATTGGAAAGACATATATTGCTGTAAAGAAGCTGTATCAAGATCAATGCCGTTTTGAGCGGCCATTAAACTTTTTCTTTCAGATGCAAAATATACTTTGTCCCCGATGGTTGTGTAATACAGCGGCTTAATGCCGAACGGGTCTCTCGCGCCGTACATAACGCGGTCAGCTTTGTTCCAGATTAAAAACGCAAACATTCCGCGAAGCTTTGAAGCGGCTTCTTCTTTATAATGACGGTATGTCGCAAGGAGCACTTCAGTATCGGAATCTGTATTGAAAGTGTAGCCTTTCGCTTCAAGCTCTTCTCTCAATTCAATGTAGTTATAGATTTCGCCGTTAAAAATGATCCAATATTTTTCGTCTTCATATGATAAAGGCTGTCCGCCGTTTTCTACGTCAATAATACTGAGCCGTCTGAAGCCGAATCCGACGTGCTCGTCATGATAATACCCATCGCTGTCAGGACCGCGGTGAACGATCATTTGGTTCATTTGTTTGATTAGCTCTTCTTGATCTGCGGTTTGAGTTAATGGATGCTTATTAAAAACACCGACAAATCCACACATAGTATAGCCTCCATAAGTGTAATTTTCTAATTGGACCCCCTTTTTATAGACGCTGTGTTACGCCATTGGTTTCACGCTATGTAAAAATAAGCATGGCAGCATCTACAAAAAGGGAAAGCCGCTTAAGTAAGCGGCTATAAAATTATTCTCCTAGTGCTTCTTTGCGAAGCGCATCCGCCTTGTCAGTACGCTCCCAAGGAAGATCCACATCATGACGTCCGAAGTGGCCGTAAGCAGCAGTCTGCTTATAGATCGGGCGGCGCAGATCAAGCATTTTAATAATGCCGGCAGGTCTCAGGTCGAAGTTATTCCGTACGACTTCGATCAGTTTTTCTTCAGAAGCTTTTCCTGTATCAAATGTATTGATGGAAATAGAAACAGGCTGTGCCACGCCGATTGCGTATGCAAGCTGCACTTCACAAGAATCAGCAAGGCCTGCTGCCACGATGTTTTTCGCTACGTATCTCGCAGCGTATGCCGCAGAACGGTCTACCTTCGTCGCATCCTTACCGGAGAATGCGCCGCCGCCGTGGCGTGCATATCCGCCGTATGTGTCAACGATGATTTTACGGCCGGTAAGACCCGCGTCACCTTGAGGTCCGCCGATTACGAAACGTCCCGTAGGGTTGATGAAGTATTTTGTTTCTTCATCGATCAGTTCCTCAGGCACGACAGGATTAATGACATGCTCTTTCAGATTGCGCTGAATCTGCTCAAGCGTAATTTCCGGGTGGTGCTGAGTTGAAATAACGATCGCGTCGATGCGGACCGGCTTGTTGTTTTCATCATATTCAACGGTAACTTGCGTTTTGCCGTCAGGGCGAAGATACGGAAGAATGTCTTCTTTGCGGACTTCGCTCAAACGGCGGGCTAATTTATGCGCCAAAGAGATCGGAAGCGGCATAAGCTCTTTCGTTTCGTTACACGCATAACCGAACATCAGGCCTTGGTCTCCCGCTCCGATTGCTTCGATTTCAGCATCGCTCATTGTGCCTTCACGCGCTTCAAGAGCCTGATCGACACCCATTGCGATATCCGCAGACTGTTCATCAATTGATGTTAAAACAGCGCAAGTCTCCGCATCAAATCCGTATTTGGCGCGTGTGTAGCCGATTTCTTTAATCGTTTCACGGACTGTTTTCGGAATGTCAACGTATGTTGATGTAGTAATCTCTCCGCTTACCAGCACAAGTCCTGTCGTTACAGATGTTTCGCAGGCCACGCGCGCGTTCGGGTCATTTTTTAAAATCTCATCTAAGATACTGTCAGAAATTTGGTCACAGATTTTGTCCGGATGACCCTCAGTAACAGATTCAGATGTAAATAGTCGACGGTTTTTACTCATTCACTTTTCCTCCTGAAAAAAGATCTTTTGCAAGACCTTCTCATATGATACGGAACTCGCTCCCTCTTAATACAATGTCATACTATATCAGAGAATGTTAATTGGCATATTTTATGAAATAAAAAAACCTTTTCCACTCGAGGAAAGGGTTTGGTCTGTGTGCCTTTCACTCTTATCGCTCAAGGAAAATATTAAACCTTGCATCAGGTTAGCACCTTGGTTTCCCACAGTGTTTTCACCTGCTTTTTTACAGAGAAACCGGTTGCTGGGCTTCATCGGGCCTGTCCCTCCGCCAGCTCGGGATAAGAGTATCCGCTCAATGAAATATCTTATCGTAAAAGGGCGGAAAGTGTCAATATGAATTAAAGCGATTACGCGCCTTTATTTCGGGAAGCAATGGAAAAACACAAACAAAAAACCGCAAATAGTATAGACTATTTTCAGATATATGTTATACTAATTCCACATTCAGCGAAATACAAATAAACCGGCAAAGGAAGGTTTTTATGAAATTAGTTGATTTAACCGCAGATCTTCAAGCATTACTTGCAAGTCCGAATGTGCATCATAATTTATCGGCTCCAAAACTTACCGAAAAAGTGATCAGCCGAAATGAAGGAACGCTGACATCAACGGGCGCCGTACGCGCCACCACCGGCGCTTATACAGGCAGGTCACCTAAAGATAAATTTATCGTCCGTGAACAAAGCACAGAAAATCAAATTGATTGGGGCGCGGTGAATCAGCCCATTTCTGAAGAGGCGTTTGAAAAGCTGTACGCCAAAGTCGTCAGCTACTTAAAACAGCGGGATGAACTGTTTGTTTTTGAAGGATTCGCAGGAGCGGATGAAAAATACAGACTCCCGATTACGGTCGTAAATGAATTTGCGTGGCACAATTTATTCGCACGCCAGCTGTTTATCAGACCGGAGACGGATGAAAGAGATCCGCAAGCGCAGCCTTTCACCATTCTCTCGGCTCCGCATTTTAAAGCAGATCCGGAGACGGACGGCACGCATTCGGAAACATTTATCATTGTCTCTTTCGAAAAGCGCGTCATTTTAATCGGCGGCACCGAATACGCCGGAGAAATGAAAAAATCAATATTCTCCATTATGAACTTCCTGCTTCCGCAGCAGGATATACTGCCGATGCACTGCTCAGCCAATGTCGGTGAAAAAGGCGATGTCGCCCTGTTTTTCGGTCTTTCCGGCACAGGGAAAACGACGCTTTCAGCCGATGCGGACCGCAAACTGATCGGCGATGACGAGCACGGCTGGTCAGATTCCGGCGTTTTCAACATTGAAGGCGGATGTTACGCTAAATGTATCAATCTGAGCGAGGAAAAAGAACCGCAGATTTTTCGTGCGATCCGCTTCGGGTCTGTTCTTGAGAATGTCGTGCTTGATGAAAAAACGGGTGAAGCGGATTACGATAATTCCTTCTACACGGAAAACACAAGAGCCGCATATCCGATTGAGATGATCGGCAATATCGTGCAGCCGAGCATTGCCGGCCATCCGCAGGCAATCGTCTTTTTAACGGCGGACGCATTCGGTGTGCTCCCTCCGATCAGCAAACTGACGAAGGAACAGGCGATGTATCACTTCTTAAGTGGGTACACCAGTAAACTCGCGGGAACCGAGCGCGGCGTGACATCTCCGCAAACGACTTTCTCGACGTGCTTCGGTTCACCGTTCCTTCCGCTTCCGGCGCATGTATATGCCGAAATGCTCGGGCATAAAATCGACGAACACGGCGTTCAAGTCTTCTTGGTCAACACAGGCTGGACCGGCGGAGGGTACGGAGTCGGAGAACGGATGAAACTTTCGTATACAAGAGCGATGGTCAAGGCCGCTATTGAAGGCAGGCTGAACCAGACTGACATGACGGCAGACAGCATTTTCGGCCTGCGCAGTCCCGTTCATGTTCCGGGCGTTCCGGATGAAGTTCTTCAGCCTGAAAACACATGGAGCGATAAACAAGCATACAACGAAAAAGCGCTGTTTTTAGCCAATGAGTTTAAAGAAAACTTTAAAAAGTTTTCCCATGCAGACTCGATTGCCAAAGCCGGCGGACCTCTCGTGTAATCAAAAAAGCCAAGGGCGTTTATGCCCTCGGCTTTTGTTTTTTCAGTTTGTCGAATGAAGCGACGTGAGTCTGTATGTAATGCTTGTCCGGCCATTCGCCCATTCGAGCTTTTGGACCTCGCCGGTGCCGGATTTCTCGCCGGTTTTCGTTTTGCGCACGTCCATCGGAATATCAAGAGGATAGACGCGGTAGCCCTCTTTCTCCAATAAAAAGATATTTTCCTCTATCCGTTTTTCATTGCCTTTTGTCACAATCATGGTATTAAATTCAACAGGCATTCCCAAAATGAAAATCCCCTTTCATTCTCTTATTCTTTATTATCATATCATAAATCAGGCATCTTACCGTGTCTTCATCCATTCCGCCAGCCGCCGGACAATGCGTCTGTTTTCCTGCGGCGGAAAATAATGCGTAAAACCGCTGTAATACCAAGTTTCCACCGGTTTCCCCGCCTCTTTCAGCTTGTCCTCGATCATCCGGGCGTGTTCGATCGAAACATTCTTATCATTCTCTCCATGGATGAGAAGTACAGGGGCCTGAATGCGGTCTGCTTTTTCAAACGGCGAACGCCATCTGTATTCATCCGGCACCTTTTTCGGCGTGCCGCCGATCACCCGCTTCATCATCCGCCGCATATCCTTCCGCTCTTCATAAGTAAGCACCATATCGCTCACACCGCCCCATGAAACGAGCGAAGCCGCTTGATGCCCCATTTCGATCGCGGTCAAAATCCCCATGATTCCGCCCCGGGAAAAACCGAAAATATGCACCCGCCCTTCCCTGACGTTCGGATGCTCCCGAAGCAGGCGAAAAGCGGAAAACGCGTCCTCTCTGTCCTCTCCCGCAAAATCTTCATTTCCCTCGCCGCCCTGGTTGCCTCTGTAATAAGGCGCAAACACGACAAAGCCTTGGGAAGCGAATTGAACGATTCTTCCGGGGCGTACCATGCCGACATTTTTTATGCCGCCGCGCAAATATAAAAAACCGTCATATGTTCCCGGCGCCGCAGGCTCGGCAAGGAGCCCCTTTACCTTCAGCCCTTCTGACTCATAGCATACCGCAAAGAGGCGGACATGCGGACTCGGAGACGGGAACCTTTTCTTTTCTGCCAGCAAAACAATGAGCCTCCTTATATCATCAGTTTTTTTATTCTTTCCCAACGTGAATATGGGCACTCACACATTTTTTATACCCATCATACGATATGTAAAGCAGAAAAGGTTATTTAAACGCTTAAAACAAGGAGGTTACACCGTGAACAAATGGCTCAAAACGGGCTGCGTTTTTGTCATATGCGCCTTTTTCCTGCTCATTCTTCCGGCCTGCAGACAGGAAGAAAGTCTGACGAAGGTAAAGGTGGCGGAAGTCACACACTCCATCTTCTATACGCCTCTGTATGTCGCTGAAACAAAAGGTTTCTTTAAAAAAGAAGGGCTCCAAGTGTCACTTCAAACAACATGGGGCGGAGACAAAACGATGACATCGCTTTTGTCAAACGGGTCTGACATCGCGCTGGTCGGTTCTGAAACATCCATTTACGTGGAGGCGCAGGGAGCAAAAGATCCGGTCATCAACTTCGCGCAGCTGACACAGACGGACGGCACATTTCTCGTGTCACGGAAGGATGAGAAATCATTCAAATGGAGCGATTTAAAAGGAAAAACATTTCTCGGCCAGCGAAAAGGCGGCATGCCCCAAATGGCCGGTGAGTACGCCCTGAAAAAGAATCACATAGAACCGAAAAAAGACATTAACCTCGTTCAAAACATTGATTTCGCCAATATTTCCAACGCATTCGCATCCGGAACGGGTGATTATGTGCAGCTGTTTGAACCGACGGCATCCCAATTTGAAAAAGAAGGCATCGGCCATATCGTCGCATCCTTCGGAGAAGCTTCCGGCCAAGTGCCATACACAACCTTTATGGCAAAAGAAAGTTATTTGAAAAGCAATGAAAAGACGGCGGAAAAATTCACCCGCGCCATCTATCGCGCCCAGCAATGGGTGGAAAGCCATCCGGCCAAAGACATCGCAAAAACGATTCAGAAGGAATTTGCCGATACTGATCCGGCCATTATCGAAACATCAATAGAGCGCTATAAAAAACAAAAGTCATTCTCTGCAGACCCAGTTCTGCAAAAGGATGAATGGGAACAGCTTCAATCTATTATGGATGAAGCCGGAGAGCTCCCGAAACACATTCCGTACAGCAAACTCGTCAACACAAAAATCGCCCAAAAAGTCACCTCAGAACAATAGGAGGAACATGAATGTCTTTTTTACATGTGGATCATGTAACACATACTTATTTCTCGCTGAAAGAAAAGACAACCGCCGTGAAAGATATACATTTTCAGATTGAAAAAGGGGATTTCATCTCCTTTCTCGGGCCGAGCGGATGCGGAAAAACAACACTCCTGTCCATTCTGGCCGGCCTTATCACCCCTGCGCAAGGCCGGGTGCTGATTGAAGGAAGCGTGCCGAACCATAAAGAACACCAAATCGGTTATATGCTTCAACAGGATTATTTATTTCCTTGGAAATCAATTGAGGAAAACGTGCTGCTCGGTTTACACATTTCAAAAACATTAACAGAAGAAAAAAGAGCTGAAGTTCTCAGCCTTCTGCCTAAGCTCGGATTAATCGGCGTTGAAAAGAAATACCCGAAAGAGCTCTCAGGCGGGATGCGGCAGCGGGCGGCACTTGCCAGAACTCTTGCGCCGGACCCGGGCCTGCTGCTCCTTGATGAACCGTTTTCCGCGCTGGACTTTCAAACGAAGCTTTCTTTAGAAAACCTTGTCTTCAGAACATTAAAGGATTTTCAAAAAACCGCCGTGCTCGTCACCCACGATATCGGTGAAGCCATCGCCATGAGCGATACGATCTATTTATTTTCGAATCAGCCGGGCACCATCCACCAAATATTCACCGTGCCTAAGGAGCTCGCGGCTTTAGATCCGTTTGACGCGCGTCAGGATCCGGCCTTTCAGCCGCTGTTTCAAACCATATGGAAGGAGCTGAATTCCCTTGAAAAACAGCAGCGGCACGATTGAACAGCTTCATCAGCAGTTTAAGAAAAGACACCAAAAAGAAAAGTTCCGGATCCGTGCGTATCAGGCCGCCATTTTCATCGTATTTTTTGCCGGCTGGGAAATATCGAGCAGGGCGGGCTGGATCGATCCGTTAATCTTCAGCTCACCCTCCGCCGTTTGCAGGCTTTTAGTTGAAAAGATTGCGGACGGATCCCTTGCGGCGCACATCGGCGTTACCTTAGGCGAAACCGTTCTCGGCTTTTTGCTCGGCACGCTCCTCGGCACATGCCTCGCCGCTCTGTTATGGTGGTCAAACAGGCTCGCCCGGGTTTTAGACCCGTACCTCGTCATTTTAAACGCGATGCCGAAGGTCGCACTCGGACCGATTCTCATCGTGGCACTCGGACCGAATTTCACAAGCATTGTCGCCATGGGAGCAGTCATCAGTGTCATTATCACGACAATCGTCGTCTTTACGGCTTTTCAGGAAGTGGATGAAAACTATATTAAGGTGATGAAAACCTTCGGAGCGAAAAAAAGCATCATGTTTAAAGAAGTCATTCTGCCGGCGTGCGCCCCCGCGATTATTTCCGCGCTTAAAGTGAACGTCGGTTTATCCTGGGTCGGTGTCATCGTCGGCGAGTTTCTCGTTTCCGAAAAAGGTCTGGGCTACATGATCATTTACGGATTCCAGGTCTTCAATTTCACTCTTGTGTTCTTAAGCCTTCTGATCATCGCGATTTTTGCAACATTGATGTATCAGGGAGTCGAACTGTTAGAAAGAAAATGGACGAAAGGAAAAATATAAAAAAGACCCGTGCGTAAGCGCCGGGTCTTCGTTTTTTATGATTGAAATACGCCGTCCTCTTTCAGCTTTTTCAGACTGATCGGAAGCACCGAATCTTTCATAATGAAACTGAATTTTTTATTTCGGGGGAGATTCTCCGGCAGTTCGCTGAACAGCACCGGCCCCTTTGTTTCAAAATAGTCAGCCTGTTTTTCAAGCTTTTCAATATCGGCAAAATAAATATTCTTCACGATTACCTTTTCCCTGCCGAGAACTTTATACTGTCCGACGTACTTCAGATGTCTTACCGCGGCACCGGTTTCTTCTTTCACCTCGCGCAGGGCCGCTTCCTCCGCACATTCCATCGGCTCCACTTTTCCGCCCGGAAATTCAAACCCCCGGTCTTCATGCTCGGTCAAAAGCCACTTATCTCCATATCGGCATATGACCCATACGTGCTTCGGGCTGTCTGAAAAAGGCTGGTGTTCAAAGGAGAGCTGAACAGTGTTCTGATAATAGTCTTTAAACTCGTACATGTTTATCCCTCTAATCCGTTCCTTCATATCTTCCATACATCATACCACAGTTGCGTTTGTTCGGAAGCCCTTTATCAAAAATTCAGAGGAAAACCATCATACCCGCTAGTATAGCCTCCTTTGAAGCAAATGTTACGGTTTGCGCTTGAATTTATTTTTCAGGGTATCCAATAGGTCGACGAGCACCTGCGGAACCGGTATGCCCAGCGAGCTTGCCGTAATCACGATCTGAACCGATTCGTATAAGATATAAAACATGATAGCCAAATTACGGATGGCGCCTTCGGTATGAAGCAGCTGGTCAAAAAAATGGCAAACTGAGACTAATGCCAGGGTCACGATTTTTTTGACCAGCCGCGCAAAAAGCTTTCTTGCGCTCAGCTGCTGCAAAAGAGATTCTTTTAAGCTTGTACTGATAAACTCAATCGCCATGACCGATAGCAAAATCAGAAACGAATACTGAAAACCTCCGAAGAAAAACCCCGCTGCCGACACGATCACTGCAAAAAACGAAAAGATGCCAAAGTCTTTGCCCACTTGATCCAACATCCTTTCACAGAAACGGCCTTACATTATTCTATGAAAAGTGAATGGAACGGACTGGATTTTTCAGAAAAATGGACAACACCTCTCTTCGGCAGCCAAATAAAAGACCGAGTGCTTTATAGCCCCGGTCTTCCCTTGTTGATTTATCCTAAATACGCTTTCAGCATCCAGTTATGTTTCTCGATATTCTGGTGAATGGCAAGCAGCATATCACCGGTCGTTTCGTCTCCTACCTCATCTGCGAGGTCCATGCCGCTTTTCAGCTCTTCCGCAATGACAGTGAAATCATCATAAATGTTCTGTACCATTTGTTCTGCGCTCTCATTGCCTTCCGCTTCTTTTACAGACGCTGTCTTCAATGATTCCGTCATTGTGCCGATCGGCTTGCCGTTTAATGCCAGCAGACGTTCTGCCAGATCATCAATATATGTAGCCGTTTCGTTATACAGCTCCTCGAACTTTTCATGCAATGTGAAAAAGTCCTTCCCTTTGACGTACCAATGATAGTTATGTAATTTCACATACATGACCGTCCAGTTTGCAACTTGCTTATTGACTGCATCCAATAGTTTTTCTGACATGCCTATCTTCCTCCTTTGGTTTACTATTGATATACCCTATATATCGTGTGTTAAAACATAAATTTTTAGCCCTTGATTTTACGGATGGAAAATATGTTATGATTTGTTAAAAAGGAGGGATTTCATGCTGCTTCTTCTGAGCTTCGGCTTTCTTATCGTGCTCGCCGTGCTGCTTTTATCCATCTGGTCGACTGTAAGAGCTTATAATGTAAAACATACGATTGACCCGCCGGAGGACGCATCAAAAGGCTTAACGGATAAAAAAGATCCTTAATGATGATGCGTCTGTTCCTCATGGCCGGAGGAATCATCGGCAGCTTCAGCATCCCCGACACGCACTTTTACAGTCGGCATATTATGCTGCTGTTTTGCCGTTACGTGGGATTGAACGGTATAGACACCCTCTTCATCAAATTCAGTCCGCAGGTGATACGCCCCTTTTTCCTCCTTGGCCTTGCTTGTTTTGCTGCTGCCTTTTTTTCCTTCTTTCCATACTTCAAACATGACTTCATCCGCATCCGTGACACGCTTGCCGCCGTAAAAAACCTCCGCCTTGTATTCCGCTTTTTCATGCGGTGCTGCCGTTTCCGGTCCTGTAAGCTTGACCTCAAGCGCTTTAGGCTCCTCATCCGCGGAGGTTTTGTCCGAATTGCCCCCGCAGGAAGATAATAAAAATACCATACCGCACATACCTGCCAATACAGCCCGTTTCATCCCATCACTCCTTTATGTTTGCTTCTATTTTAGCAAACGCTTACACACAAGGTGTGACATTTTTTAGAAATATGTAAAAAAGCCTTTTTGCATGTCAGCAAAAAGGCCTGTTTTTTATCCGAACACTTTCAGCAAATCTTCTTTATCCTGTGACAGCCAGAAACGCATCAGGCGTTTCGCGCCTTCTAAATCATGAAGTTTCGCCTGACCGCACTGTTTTTCGTTGGCCGCCGGAATCTCCGTAATATCGATGGCTTCTTTCAGCGTAGCGTCAAGCAGGTCTACAATTTCTTCCGCTGTCGGCTCGCCGCTGACAACAAGATAATAGCCTGTCTGGCAGCCCATCGGTGAGATATCTATGATGTCGAAGTGATCGTATTTCTCAGAATGTGTGCGAATCGTAAACGCAAGCAAGTGCTCAAGCGTATGAATCGTATCCGGCTTCATCGCCTGTTTGTTCGGCTGGCAGAAGCGAATGTCAAACTTATTCACGACGCCGTCTGTTCCGACTTTATGCACTCCGCAATGTCTTACATACGGAGCCACAACCGCATTATGGTCAAGCTCAAAACTTTCTACTGAAGGCATAATGGCACTCCCTTTTTTTCAGAATATGCATCCATTATAACACAGTTTTCCGATAAGAATTGTGGCGGAAGCTTTTCAATCTGAAATTTTTTTTCTATACTAGCATCAGAAAGGTGGTTTTTTGATGAAAACCATAATGATTGCGTTCATCCGCGGATACCAGAAGTTCATCTCTCCGCTGACACCCCCGTCATGCCGCTTTTATCCGACGTGTTCACAGTACGGAATCGAAGCCGTCAAGACTCACGGCGCATTAAAAGGCGGATGGCTGACACTGAAGCGGATTTTAAAGTGCCACCCTTTTCATCCGGGCGGTGTTGATCCCGTACCGGACAAAAAACAAAAACATTAGTCCATATGCTGGTAGCCGTCGATCACCAGATCAAGTTTACCAGTTTCAGGATCAATCACCAGACCGTGCACCGGCACATTGTCAGGGAATAGCGGATGGTGTTTAATGACGTTTACGCTGTCTGTAACACTCGCTTCTACTGAATCAAAGCTTTTCAGCCATTGATCAAGATCAACTCCTGAGTGCTTCAGCATGTCAATCCGCTCTTTCGGAATACCGCGGTCGATAATTTTATCAAGCATATCCTCGCTGTTGATTTTGCTCATGCCGCAATCATGGTGGCCGATAACGCAGACTTCATCGGCGTTTAATTCGTATACGGCCACTAAAAGGCTGCGCATGATACTTCCGAACGGGTGGGCGACAAGCGCGCCGGCACTTTTAATAATTTTCACATCGCCGTTTCGCATGTTCATCGCATGCGGAAGCAATTCTACAAGACGCGTGTCCATACAGGACAAAATCGCCATCTTTTTATCCGGGAATTTAGATGTTTGGTATTTTTCATAATCTTTGTTTTTAGTGAACTGCTCATTAAATTGCATGATATCGTTTAGAAGACTCATCTTGGTGTTTCCCTTCTGCTTTTTTATTCACAATATAACATAAGACGGGTCAATTCGTCACTCCCCGCACGAGATGACAAAGTGCTCAATAAATAAGACAAACCCCATTGGGCTTGTCTTATTTCCCCATATTGTATTTTTTGTTGAACTGTTCGACTCTCCCGCCTTTTTCGTTGAATTTTTGGCGGCCTGTATAAAACGGATGCGTATCTGAGCTGACTTCTACTTTAATCAGCGGGTATGTTTTTCCGTCTTCCCACTCTGCCGTTTCCTCTGACGTTTTCGTTGAATGGCTTAAAAAGCGGTAGCCGCTGTTCACATCTTGAAAAATCACTTGATGGTTATCCGGATGAATATCTTTTTTCATGCTGATCTCCCTTTCACAAATCGTAATAATTACGTTTTATTCTAAACCTTAAATAACCGCTTGTCAATCATATATGCCCTGATCCCTTGGTTTCTAAACCCTGCACATATATGGAATCAGAAGAATAATCTAATCGCTTCAGCAAATAATATAACCACATTACATAAAACGGTAATTTAGAAAGGCGGTTTATGATCGTGGATGATTTAGTGTTAGCCAGAAGCCTGTTCGGGACAACCATGGGCTTTCATATTATTTTTGCGACGCTTGGTGTCGGCTTGCCTCTGATGATTTTAATGGCTGAATTGATTTATCAGAAAACAAAAGATCCGCATTATGCCATTATGGCGAAAAGGTGGACGAAGGCGCAGGCTGTTCTGCTCGGCGTGGCGATACCGACCGGAACGATCGCGGGTACACAGCTTGCCCTTTTGTGGCCCGGATTCATGGAAGTCATCGGCAGGGTGATGTCACTCCCGTTTCAGATTGAAATTTATGCTTTCTTTATCGAAGCGCTGTTTATGTCCATTTATGTCTACGCCGCTGACCGGCTGACTCCGGCGATGCGCATCATTGCCGTTATTTTCGTTTTGATCGGCGCCGCGGCATCCGCCGTCTTAATCACAAATGTTCACGCATTTGAAGGAACGCCGGCCGGCTTTAAAATTTTAAACGGCAAAATCACTGACGTCGAACCGTGGGCAGCGTTTTTTAATCCAAGCTTTTTCACCACCGCGGGCCATGTCGTACTGACGGCTTTCATGACCGGTGCATTTATCGTTGCGTCAGTTGCGGCTTATAAAATGCTGAGAACGAGAAAACAGGAGCAGGTATACCGCTTTCACCGAAAAGCGCTGCTGCTCGCCTTAACGATCGGCGGAATCTTTTCCATTCTTGCCTCTTTAAACGGTCACGAGTCAGCCCAGCTTCTTTACGAATACCAGCCTGAGAAGCTTGCGGGCGCAGAAGGGCTGTTTGAAACTAGATCACACGCTCCGCTTGCGATCGGGGGTTTTACTGACGCAAAAGAAGAAAAAGTAAAATGGGCGATAGAAGTACCGTGGGCTTTAAGCTTTTTGGCTGCAAACAGCTTTGATACCGTCGTCAAAGGATTGAACGCGTTTCCGAAAGACGAGTGGCCGCCTTTATTCATCCATACACTTTTTAACGGAATGGTCGGCATCGGGATGCTGCTCATTTTGTACTCAATCGTCGGCATCGTCTGGAGAAAAATTTTAAAGAAAGACAGCTTTCCGACTTGGCTTTTGATTTTATTTTTAACCGCAGGACCGCTTAGTCTGATCGGAATTGAATTCGGGTGGATATTCGCTTGTACGGGGCGGCAGCCATGGGTGATTTACCATCTCTTGAAAACGTCTGATGTCGTCACGACAACCGGTTCAATCGGTTTGCTGTTCATCCTGTTTACGGTCGTTTACGCCATTTTGGCAGCCGCAGTCATTTATGTGCTGCTTTATTATTTCCGCAAACATCCTGTTGAAGAGGATGTAAAAGCGGCGGAATCCTAACAATAGAAAGGGCTGAATTGAAATGGACATTACCATGGATGCTCTCATTGCGATATCAATCGTATGGGGCTTCGTGTTTATCTACGCGGTCATGGCAACGATGGACTTCGGAGCAGGCTTTTGGTCGATGATTTATTTAAATAGAGAACAAACAAAGGCGACAAACATCGCCAACCGTTATTTGTCCCCGACATGGGAAGTGACCAACGTCTTTATCGTCGCGATCGTTGTCGCCCTATTCAGCTTCTTTCCAGGGGCAACCTTCGTGCTGGGAACCGTTTTATTGATCCCGGGGAGTATTATTTTGCTGCTTTTGGCCATCCGCAGCGGCTTTCTCGTCTTCTCCAATACTGCGAAGGAAAGAAAAATCATGAGATATATCTCCGGAATTTCGGGCTTCATTATTCCCGCTGTTCTGATTTTGGTCCTTCCGGTCACACACGGAGGATTTATTGAGAAGACGGGCGGCGTGTATCACCTGAATTTGGAAAATGTCTTTACAAGCCTTAATGCGTATGCGTTTATCGGCTTTGCCATTTTAAGCACTTTATTTTTATCTTCACTGCTTCTGGCCGATTTTTCAAATGTTGCGGAAGAGGAGCATGCGTACCGCATCTACAGACGGAGCTCTTTACTAACAGGGCCGCTGTCGCTTCTGTTTGCCTTCTTCATTATGCTGACATTACGCTCTGAAGCCGGCTGGCTGTATACGGGGATGATGAAAGACAAGACATGGCTCATTCTGTCTGTCATTACATTTATCATTGCCGGCGTGGCTCTGTTTTTGCCGAATAAGCGCTTCGGCCGCAACCTCGGCAAACCGAGAATCGCCATGATCGCCATTGCGCTTCAATACTTTCTGGCAAGCTATGCATACGGACGGGCGCATCTTCCTTATATGATTTATCCGGATATTACGGTCATGTCAGGATTTACGGAGCCGGCAACCTTCAGGGCGCTGTTTATGACGTATATCGTCGCTTTCATCATTTTGTTTCCCGGGTTTTATTTCTTCTGGAAGCTCTTTATGAAAGACAGACGTTATATCCGCCAGGAGGAATAACAGAAATCAGGGCGGCTCATACTAATGGCGTACCTTTTATCTTGGAGGGGAGCCAGCATGGACCAAAAAATTCTGTGTGAAGTCAATAACTGTTCATATTGGGGCAGAGGAAACAAATGCACGGCCGACGCTATTTATGTGGTCAGCCATACAGGCGAAACCGCTGAAAAAAGTGAAGAAACGGATTGCAAAACCTTTAAACCGCATGATTTATAAAAGAAAAGAGCTGTTTTATACAGCTCTTTTTAATTTCCGCGCCGCAAGCCTTTTTGAAATCAGCCCTTGAGCCGGAGAAAACAGAAAGGCCAGCAGAAAAAACACGCCGGTCATCGCAGCCATCGCACCTGAAATTGACACGTTGAGCCATGTGGCGGCGCCATATCCCAATACGGCTGACAGCCCGCCGATACCCGCACTGATGAAAAGCATGGAAGAAAGGCGGTTTGTCAGTAAATAGGCGGCTGCAGGCGGTACAATCAGCATCGCAACGACTAAAACCGCTCCCACTGAATCAAAAGAAGCAACCGTCGTAAGCGACAGCATACCCATCTGCACATAATGAATGACCAGGACAGGAATGCCGATGGCTATCGCCATTTCCGGGTCAAAGGCGGCGATTTTAAATTCTTTATAGCAGCAGACAATCAGCAGCACATTGATGATAAGCACAGATAAAATCATCCAAAACGCTTTAGGGCCGATATCGAAGCCGAACAGCTGAGCTGTATTCCACGGAACGAAAGCAATTTCTCCCATAAGCGAATGTTCTATATCAAGATGTACATGTTTGCCGTATACAGACAGCAGAATGACGCCGATCGCAAACAAGGACGTAAAAACGACACCGATAGCCGCGTCAGACTGCACGCCTTTACTGTGCAGAAACTGTACGAAAAAAGCCGTCAGCAGCCCGGATGCCGCAGCTCCGATAAACATTGGAATTCCGTTAAGGGCTCCCGTCACAAGGAAAGCGCCGACAATTCCGAGCAGCACCGTGTGGCTGATCGCGTCAGCAAGCATCGCCATGTTTCTCAGCACAAGAAAAGTGCCGATTAACGCGCAGCTCACGCCGACTAAGATTCCCGTTGCGATAATCCACGCTTCATAACTCATTGTAAGCGCCTCCTTTCTCCTTTTGAAGTGATTCATTCGGCATTCGCCCGTGCAATCGTAAAAGCTGCAAAAGCTTTTCTTTCAGTTCTTTCGGCAGAAGATCCGGATGAAATTCGTCCCTGGCGGCCGTTTCTATACCGGCCAGTTCCGTTTCATGCATGAGGTAAACTTCATACATGCGCTGTGATAAGACAATTTCGTATCCCTTCGTCAGCCCTGCCTCCGTCATCCGCCATTGTTCGGCTCCGCTGCGCTTGAGGTATCCCTTTTTCTCCAGTTTCCTGATAGGGCGCTCCCATTCTTTTTTCAACATCTGCCCGGTGACTGAGGTTTCATTCGTTTGTTCACTCATCTCGTAAATAGCTGAGAGCGTTTGTTCAAAAGCGGTCTTTTTTCTCAGCCGGAAAAGTTTAACCGTCTTTGACACCAGTCCGCGATCCGGAGCGAATAATAGAGAAAACAGAAAAACGGAAGCCGCGCTTAAAATAATTAACGGCCCGGTCGCCATACCGTCCGTCGTCGTACTTAAAAGCGTTCCCGCCACACCGGATAACCCGCCGATTAATCCGGACAGCACGATCATGACCGTTAAACGCTCCGTCCAATACCTTGCGGCGATCGCCGGCGTAATAAGCATGGCCGCCATTAAGATGACACCGACCGTCTGCAGCCCGATCACAACCGCACAAACAATTAAAAAAACCAGCAGTCCGTTCAGAAACCTGACAAGCAGTCCTGCCCCTTTCGCAAATGCCATATCAAATGTGATCAATTTGAATTCCTTAAAAAAGACGGCGCACAATAAAAGCAGAACGGCAGAAATGACTCCGATGATGACAATGTCCTGTTTAACGAGTGACGCCGCCTGACCGAATAAAAAAGAATCAAGCCCGCTCTGGCTTCCGGAACCGAGTCTTTGAATATAGGTCAGAAGAATAATGCCGATCCCGAAAAACACGGACAATACGATGCCGATCGCAGAATCCTCCTTCGTTTTTGAATGCTCCGTGATGTTCTGGATGCACCAAGTTCCAGCAAGCCCCGCGGCAGCCGCTCCGATCAAGAAGAACAGCATCGTCTTTTCTCCGGCAATGAGAAACGCAAGACATACTCCGGGCAAAGCCGAATGAGCCATGGCGTCGCCGATCAGACTCTGCCTCCTGAGAAGCACAAAGCTTCCCAGCACGCCGCTTGCCATGCCGAGAAGCAAAGTTCCCGCCAACACCCATTGGGTATTCGGTTCCTGAAGCTGAAGCCATATATGATGCAGCGCCATCAGCCCGTTCCCCCTTCGGCCAGGAGGTGATCTTTCAAAAATGCAAGCCTTCCTCCGTACGTTTTTTGTAAATTTTCGATTGTAAACACGTGTTCAGTCGGTCCGAAAGCAATCTTTCTCATGTTCAGCAGCAGCATCCAATCGAAATACTCCTTTGCCGTCTGCAGGTCATGATGGACGACGAGCACGGTTTTTCCTTTTTGTTTTAATTCCGTCAACAGCGTGATAATCGCCCGCTCCGTAGCGGCGTCAACTCCCACAAACGGTTCATCCATAAAGTATATATCCGCATCCTGACATAAAGCCCGGGCCAGAAAAACCCGCTGCTGCTGGCCTCCTGAAAGCTGGCTGATCTGCCTTTTGGCATAATCAAGCATACCGACCTTATCCAAACAGGCTTCAGCAAAATCAATATCACGTTTTTTCGGACGCCTGCACCAGCCGATATGCCCATATCTTCCCATTAAAACGACATCCAGAGCGCTTGTCGGAAAATCCCAATCCACAGAACCGCGCTGCGGAACATAGCCGATCCTCTTCCGCTCCTTTTCTGATGATTTCCCATAAATAGAGACCGTTCCGGAGGCGCTTGGCGTTAATCCTAAAACAGCTTTTATCAACGTTGATTTTCCGGCTCCGTTCGGCCCGATAATCCCGATCAGTTTTCCTTCCGGCACCTGCATGGTGACGTTCTGCAGGACCGGTTTTTTGTGATAGGCTACCGTCACATTTTCAATGCTGACAGGATACACGTCATTCTCTCCCTTCCTGTTTATTTTAATGAGCTGACAATCGTATCTATGTTATGGACGAACATACCGGCGTACGTGCCCTCTTTTGTCCCCTTTTCGCCCATGGCATCTGAATACAGCCAGCCGCCGACCGAAACATCATGACCTTTTTCTTTGGCGCCCTCAACAACCGCGTTTATTGACTTTTTCGATACGCTGCTTTCCGTAAACACAGCTTTAATTTCCTTATCCGCAAGCAGACTGACAAGCTTTTGAACATCTTTCAGTCCGTAATCAGAGTCAGTGCTCAGCCCTTGAAGTCCTCTGACCTCAAATCCGTATTCCTTGCCAAAATACGCAAAGGCATCATGTGCTGTAACTAGTACACGGCTTTTTTCGGGAATTGTCCCGATCTTTTCTCTCGATTTTTTATCTAAAGATTTCAAATTCTCTTTATACTCTTGGGCGTTTTTTGTAAAGTCGTCTGCATATTCCGGTTTTGCTTTTTTTAATTGCGCTTCGATTTCGTCAACGGCATACAGCCATAACGGAATGCTGAACCATACATGCGGATCATACATATTCTCACCCGCTGGAATCAATTTCTCCTTCGGTATTGATTCAGCCACTGCTGCAGACGGTTTTTGCCGGCTGATTTTCGTTAACATATGCTCCATTTTCCCTTCTAAGTGAAGTCCGCTGTATAAAACAACATCCGCCTCCGTTAATTTTTTCGTATCTCCTTGTGATGCTTTATAAAGATGCGGGTCGACTCCAGGCCCCATCAGTGACGTCACTTCAACATGGTCTCCGCCGATATGTTCAGCGGCGTCAGCCACCTGAGAAGTGGTAGCCGTAATCGTAAGCTTTCCTTTTTGTCCGCCTGAAGATTCAGAGCTGCATGAAGACAATGCAAAACAAATCATCAGCACAGACGCCATTACACTGCTTCTTTTCATATCCGTCCCCTTTCCTTTGTCCCGTTCTCTTTTAAATGTGATGTTGATGTCAGTCTTATGACAATTCTTTATATTTAAGAACAAATGATTGATACAGGACAAAAAGTTTCCTTTGTGCAAAAATATCGCACGCACTCACGTTTGTCAAGTGTCCGCTCATTAAAAAAACCGGCTGATACAGCCGGTTCAAACGGGGGAAGGGGTGATGATGAACAGTTTCAATATAACAGCAGCATACAGGCAGCTCAACTCGCTGAAATGTCTTTTTATCAGTTGTTTGTCGTAAAAACGTCCATTTGGGTGACGTATTTTCTCATTATTTCCTGATTGACTTCGACACCCAGTCCGGGACCGTCCGGAACAGAGATGAACCCCTCTTCGATATGGATGTCGGGAGTGACAATATCCTCCTCCCAGTATCGGTCTGATGAGGAAATGTCACCCGGTATCGTAAATTGCGGCAGCGAAGCGAGCGCGACTGTCTGCGCTCTCGAAATGCCGGTTTCAAACATTCCGCCGCACCAAACCGGCATGTGATGCTCTCTGCATAAGTCATGTATTTTTAAAGCCTCTGTCAGGCCTCCTACACGCGCTGGTTTTATGTTAATGATTTTACAGCTCCCAAGCTCAATCGCCCGCCTCGCGTCATCATATGAGCAAATGCTTTCATCAAGGCATACCGCGGTTCTCAAGTGTTTCTGCAGGTGGCGGTGATCGACAATATCATCTGCCTGAAGCGGCTGTTCTATCATCATGAGCTGGAATTCATCCAACTCTTTCAGCCTGCTGATGTCTTTCAGTTCATATGCCGAGTTGGCATCCGCCATCAGCGGTACGTTCGGAAAACGGCTGCGGATGGCTCTGACCAGATCAACGTCATGGCCGGGCTGAATTTTTATTTTTATACGTTGATAACCTTCTTTTACGTATTGCTCAATTTCCCGAAGCATCTCATCAGCCGAAGCCAGACCCACCGCCACGCCGGCGGGCACTTTATCTCTTTTTCCCCCTAAGGCTTCTGCGAGAGATATCCCCTTTTTCTTGGCATATAGATCCCACACGGCTGATTCAAGCCCCGCTTTTGCCATGCGGTTTCCTTTGAAACGCGCGAGACTGTCAGGCACTTCTGACGGATGGAAAAACTCGCGGCCTACGATATTCGGGATGAAAAAATCTCTCAGCATATGCGCGCATGTCTGAATCGTTTCTTCTGTATACCACGGAGAAGAAAACGCCGATACCTCCCCCCAGCCGGTTCTCCCAGTTTCATCGATCGCTTCCACGATCAAAAATTTACGGTCCTGCAGCGTTTCAATACTTGTTTTAAACGGTTTTTTCAGCCTCATACTTACATGATAAAGGGTGATTTTTTCAATCTTAATCATGACAATTCTCCTTTACGAAGCTCATTCAGCCGATGCCTCATCAGTTTATTGGACGCATTCCGCGGGAGCCCGTCAACCTCGAAAAAAGCAGCCGGTATTTTATATTTTGCAAGCCGCTCACGGCAAAAGGCGGTCAGCTCCTCAGAACTGACAAAAGAAGTCAGCACGAGAAAAGCATGCGGCACTTTCCCCCACTTCGGATCTTCAGCTCCCGAAACACCGGCCTCCGCTACAGCCGGATGGGCAAGCAGCGCCGCTTCCACTTCTGCCGGGTAGATGTTCTCTCCGCCTGAAATAATGAGGTCCGACCGCCTGTCCAGCACGTATAAAAACCCTTCATCATCCAAATATCCAAGATCGCCCGTTTTAAACCATCCATTATGAAAAGCGGCCTGGTTTGCGTCATCACGATGGTAATACCCTTTCATTACATTCGGGCCTTTCACCGTAATTTCACCGTGTTCAAACGGCGCACAAAGGTTTCCGTCTTTTTCAATTCTAATTTCACATGAAAACAGCGGTTTACCGGCCGAGCCGAGCTTGTCCATACTGAATTCCGGAGAAAGCGTGACAATCTGTGAGCAGGTTTCAGTCAAGCCGTAAGATTGAAACACCGGAAATTGTTTCCTGCGGCATTCTTCAAGGAGCGGCAGCGGCGCCGGACCCCCGCCAAGCAGAATGCAGCGCAGTGATTCAGGACATTGTTCAGTTTCCGCAAGCAGGCCCGAAAGCATGGTCTGCACCGCTGAAATGATCGTGACCTGATGGGAGCTGATGCTGTCCAGCACATCAGTGACAGAAAATTTTTGATGAAGCACGACAGGCATACCGTAAATGACCGACTTAAACAGCGCAGACAGACCGCTGATATGAAACAGCGGCAGCGCAATAAGCCAGCGGTCCCGCTCCGTGACCCCCAGATTCAGCGCAGACGATACAGCGCTGGAATAATGATTACCGAAAGTCTGCTGCACCCCCTTCGGCCTTCCCGTTGTTCCTGACGTATACATAAGAGTCGCCGTATCATCAAGCGTTACATAAGCTTCCGGCTCCATGTCACCCGCCTCTTCAGCCTGCAGCTCGTCCACATCTGCGGTGGCGACTGCAGATTCATATTCTTCGCGGCAAAAACCGTCCTCCGTCAATAAAAGCTTTGCCTGTGAATCTTCGAGCTGAAATAACCGTTCCTGTTTTGAGAGCTTCGTATTCAACAGCACAGCTTCCGCCCCTAATAAGAAACAGGCGTGAACGGCATAAACCATTTCCGGTCTGTTAGAAAGCAAAATCGCAGCGCGGTCTCCTTTTTTAAGCGAGCAGTATTTGGACAGCCGCGCGGCCATTTGTTTAGAAGCATGATATAATTCTCTGAATGTCATCTGTTTGTTTTCAAATATGAGAGCGATTCTCTCTGGTGTCAGCTGAGCCCTTTGAATGAGCCAATTCGGCTGTTCTGTCAGCATGTTATCATCTCCGAGGTAAAAGTACTTTTTTTGAAAAGAAAACAGCTTGGACCAGAGCGGCTCAAGCTGTTTCGTAGTGTCATCTGATCACGGAAAACGAGGGAACTGACCGAAATCGGGACTGCGTTTCTCTTTAAAGGAATCGCGGCCTTCTTTCGCTTCGTCAGTCGTGTAATAAAGAAGCGTTGCATCTCCTGCAAATTGCTGAATTCCGGCGAGGCCGTCTGTATCTGCGTTAAATGCCGCTTTAAGGAAACGAAGGGCTGTAGGGCTTTTCTCAAGCATTTCTTCACACCATTTAATTGTTTCCTCTTCAAGTTTCTCTAATGGGACAACCGTATTGACAAGCCCCATGTCGAGCGCTTCCTGCGCATTGTATTGACGGCATAGGTACCAGATTTCACGGGCTTTCTTATGTCCGACGATACGCGCCAGGTAACCTGAGCCGTAACCTGCGTCAAAGCTTCCCACTTTCGGTCCGGTTTGGCCGAAAATCGCATTATCGGCCGCAATCGTTAAATCACAGACGATATGAAGCACATGGCCTCCGCCGATGGCATAGCCTGATACCATCGCTACGACCGGTTTAGGAATAACACGGATCAAACGCTGAAGATCAAGCACATTCAGACGCGGGATCTGATCATCTCCGACATATCCGCCGTGACCGCGGACTTTTTGGTCTCCGCCTGAACAGAATGCTTTATCTCCCGCTCCCGCAAGAACGATGACACCAATATTGGAATCATCACGCGCACAAGCAAACGCGTCAATCATTTCTGATACCGTCTTAGGAGTAAATGCGTTATGTACCTCCGGGCGGTTAATTGTTATTTTTGCAATACCGTTATACGTCTCGTACAGGATTTCATCGTACTGACGTTCACTTTTCCATTCTGCAGCCATTGATATGACCTCCTTCATTTTTGCCTGAGTCCGGCCGAAAAGCTATTTTCTTTATGCTTTACAAGCCGTATAAAAACTCACTTACTATCTTACCAAAAATTCGCGGCTGTTCCACATGTACCGTGTGCCCCGCCTGTTTGACAACCTCTATTTTACTTGATGGGAGCAGGTTATGCACCTTTTGATTAATAGCGCAAAACTTTTCATCCCATTCACCGCATATGAGCAGGACGGGCGCCTTGATGCGGTGTAATGCCTCCCACCAGGAAGGCTGTGAGCCCGTCCCCATTCCGAGCAGGCTGCCTGCAAGTCCGGACGGATTATTTTTCAGCCTGCCGGCACGGATGGATGCCTTTACGCTGTCCGGCAGAGAAAGCTGCGTGGCAAACAACGGAATGCTCTCCCAATAATCGACAAACGATGTTATACCTTCCCGCAATATAAAGTCAGCAAGCTTCCGGTCTGACTGAATCCGCTTTTTGCGTTCCTGAAGCGTGCTCAGGCCCGGGGTTGTACTTTCCAAAACTAGCGCTGACACCCGATGCGGAAATGCCTGTGCAAAGGAATACGCAAGTCTTCCCCCCATAGAATAACCAATAAGTTTCACTTTGTGAAGTTTTAATTGATCAAAAACGGCGGCAAGGTCCGCAACCTGCCGGCTCGCACTGTACCTTGCCGCTTGCACAGGCGCGTCTGTCTCCCCGTGACCCAGGCAGTCAATCATCACCATTCGTTCGCCGGGAAACATGCCGCGTAAAAACATCCATGATTCTTTGCTGCCCGTAAATCCATGCAGACAAACAATAGCTTCAGATGATTCGTGACCGCTATCAGCAACCCGATAGCACACGCCGTCGGCCGTTTTAACAGTTACAGTTTCCATTCTTTTTTCACTTCCCGCACTGCGGCCTGCAGCAGATCGCGATGGAATTGAACTCTTGATGTCCGATCTGTTTTCAGCTCGATTATATGAAGTCCGGGCTTGTCCGCCTGCGGCTGATACGCATCCTTAAATGCTTCCCATGTCTCAGGGCAAGTATACGTCCCGCCGTACAGTGCGGCGGCATGCCGGAAATCAAGGCCCGTCGGCGTACCGAACAGTTCTTCAAAATGAGTCTTATCAGATGCCTGCGGCAAAAACGAGAAAATCCCGCCGCCATCATTGTTTATTAAAATAACCGTAAGCGGAATTCCAAGTTTTTTAGCCGCTAACAGCCCGTTTAAATCATGGTAAAACGATAAATCTCCAATTACAAGCGTGACAGGAGCTTTTGTACCTTCACACAGTCCCATAGCCGAGGAGACAACCCCGTCAATGCCGTTAGCGCCGCGGTTGGCATAAACACGGAAGGAACGATCTTGTTTTTCAAAGAACGTATCCACGTCGCGAATCGGCATGCTGTTGCCGACAAAAATCGAACTGCCTTCAGGGACAAGATGCTGAAGCTGACGATATACATTTCCTTCAAAAGATAAATCATCCATGCTCGCGGCCTGTAAATGACTCCGGAACCGCTCATTGACAAACTGCCATTTCTCAAGCCATCCGGACGGCCGTTTTCCGGTTTCAGCTGAACGGACCGCTTCCAAAAACACAGACGGATGGCAATGAATCATATGCGCGCCGGCCTGGGTGGGATCTCTCCATCCTCCGTCTTCATCGACGATAAACTGCTCAATGGCAGGATCATCTCTGAGCCATAAAAAGAGCGGTTTGGAAACCGGCATCGGGCCGAAGCGGATCACAGCGTCCGGGCGCAGCGCCTCTTTTATTTCTTCATCTTTTAAAAACGAGTCATAAGCATCAATAATCAGCGTCTTATCATGCTCCCCGTTTCGGAGGTTTGAAAGCGGGTCAGCTAAAATCGGGAACTGAAGCATCTCGGCAAGCGCGATGATTTGCTGCTTTTCTGCTTCACCGTGAATTTCGCCGCAGACGATCATACCTTTTTCGGTACCCGCAAGACGCTCTGTAATATGATAGAGAGAATCTTGATCAGCTGACTGAATCCCTGTTGTGACTGAGACGTGCCGCCCCTTTCTCATTCTTTCAAAAGGTCCGGCTGATAAATCCGGCATCAAAGGCTCTCTGAGCGGCACATTGATATGGACTGGCCCCATCGGGCGCTTCCCGGCTTCACTTACGGCTCTGCCGGCCAATGTTCTGATATAGCTCAGCATTTGAGGATTTTCTTCAGGCAGAGCCGAGTCTGTGAAAAACTTAACAAAGTTACCGAACAGAAAATGCTGGTTAATCGCCTGAGGCGCCCCCACTTCCCTCAATTCATGAGGCCGATCAGCAGTCAGGACAATAAGAGGCACTCTTGAATAATGAGCTTCAATCACGGCCGGATAGAAGTTAGCCGCTGCCGTTCCTGACGTACAAATCAGCATAACCGGACGCTGGCGGGCTTTTGCAAGACCGAGCGCGAAAAAACCTGCGGATCGTTCATCAATCTGTATATGGACTTGAATATCCGGGTGGGCCGCCGCCAAAACCGCCAAGGGAGTTGACCTCGATCCCGGGCAAACAACCGCGGCGGTGACACCCGATAGAGCGAATTCATCAATAAAGCTTCCGATATAATGTGTAATCGGGTTTGTCAAAGCCTTTCACCTCCTAAAGCAGAGATCATCGGCTTTAGTTTAATTTGTGTTTCTTCATATTCTGATTGCGGATCTGAATCTTCAACAATGCCGCATCCTGCGAAAAGCCGCGCACTTTTGCCTTCAATCAGCCCTGATCGGATAGCCACGACAAATTCTCCGTTTTCCCTGCCGTCCATCCAGCCGATCGGAGCCGCGTACCATCCGCGTGTCATCGGTTCAATATCAGCGATAACTTCAACAGCTTTCTGCTGGGGAGCTCCGCCCAATGCCGGTGTGGGATGCAGCTTTTCAATTAAATCAAACAGCGAAGCGGACGTTTTAAGATGGCCTGTGATCGGTGTATATAGATGCTGAACACTTTTTGTTTTATATAATTGCGGACCTGCAGGCTTTTTCACATCGCTGCAGCTCGACAAGAAAGAATCGTGTATCATCTGAACCACAAAATCATGTTCCGCGAGATTTTTTTCGTCATGCAGCAATTCCTTGCCGAGACGGTCATCTTCTTGTTGATTTTCTCCGCGCTTAATTGAACCTGCCAGACAGGTGGACATGACGTCTTTGCCGGATTTTTTGATCAGCCGTTCCGGTGAAGCGCCGACAAAGCATTTATCTCCCTGCTCAATCGCAAAAACATAGCTTGTCGTTTGGTCCGTCAAAAGCTTACGGACAACGCTCTCTGCCGGAATAGGCCCATCATATGACAAAACGACTTCCCTTGCCAGCACGACTTTATCATATTGATTTGCTTTCATATCATTTGTTGCTGTTTTAATGGCTTCAAGCCAGTTTTCCACATCAAGTTCTTCCGCTTTTGTTAAAACAGGATATTCTTCATACTCGATTGAAGAAACTGAAAAAGCTTCCGAAAAAGATTTCAGACGTTTCAGCGTATCTTCTGCCTGATTACCGTCTGCTGCCCATTGATTGACGGTTAAATAATCACCATCTGCCGTCTTTGTCAGCATGAGTGAGGGGATAAAGAACAGCCCTTCTTCGAACCCGTTCCATTCGTCTCCTCTCTCTTCAGCGGGATTAAATGAAAAACCGCCGAATAAGACAGGGCCGACCGCGGTATGCGCCGCCTCTTCTTCTTCATGAATATGAAAAGCCATCTTTTTAAAGCGCTCCCATTGTTCAAAAACGTCGTGATAACGCTTTCCATTTTTTTCATTCGATTGGAACAGCGCTTCTGTGCCAAGACCGACTATTGTTAATTCACTACCGGGTTCTGACCAAAAAAATCGTTTGCCTTTATATTTTTTTGCTCCGTCTTTGAAAAATGATAGAGGGTCTAAAGACGCAATACGTCTTGAATAGCTCAATAAGACAGCATGGTTGACTTGTTTGGCTTTATGTAATGCATGATCTGCTTCCTCTCGGAACGTATGCTGCACCGTTGTCACCATGAGACATTCCTCCATAATCCGTTAAATGCTTTTAATACAATACACCTGTGATGACTTTGTGTCAAACACACAGATTTGAGCACGACAAAATGCCTGCATTTCTTATTATAAACCTTTTTGCGCAAATGAATAAAGAAACAAACTTGAATTTTCTTTCCCCACTCTCGGCAATCACTGTATCCTTTTACTTCCTCATGGGAAAATGACTATTTTTATCCACCATTTTTCTGCGAAAAAGCGTTCATACTAACAGTAAGCATCACATAGAAACGAGGGATTGATGTGCTTACAAACGAACAGATCACACACTTAAAAAAAGAATTGGAAGAAGCCAGACATGATATTTTAAGCCGCTTTAAAGAAAATGATCAATTTCAGTTAACTGATGAATTCCCGTATCAGTCATCCGGCGAATTGTCTTCCTATGACAATCATCCCGGCGATCAGGCGACCGAATTATACGAGCGGGAAAAAGACCTGGCTCTGCTCGACCATGAACGGGAGCACCTTCGCGACATTGATTACTCTCTGAAACAAATTGAAAACGGCACATACGGCACGTGTGAAGTCAGCGGCAAGGACATTCCTTATGACAGACTCGAAGCTCTGCCGACGGCTACGACATTGGCGGAATATTCCTCGCAGGATGCCGTTTCCAAAGACAGGCCGATTGAAGAGGAAACACCGTTCGGACAGTTTGAATTTGATGATGATGAATCAATCCGGGCGGCTTACGATAGTGAAGATGCTTATCAGGATGTTGAGGAATACGGAAACTCAGAAACGCCTCAGGATTTAGAGGATCCTCCGCTCAGCTATGGGGATATGACAATGAACTCAGAAGAAAACATCGGCTATGCTGAGGATTATGAAAACTTTATCGCGACAGATATTACCGGAAAAAACATTTCCGTGTATCCAAGCAAAGCACACGAAAAATATGAACAGGAACTGGACGAAGAAGGAATAATGACGACCTTTGGCGATCTTCATGCTGATTAAAACCCCGGCCTGCCGGGGTTTTTGAATACAAATAAATGGTTTGCTGCATTTTCACACTGAAAACCCATACACTTAATGGTGCATGAACCTTTTAAAAGGTTTAATCTTTCCAAAAAAGGGAACTAATGTATTGACATTGAATGGCGGAAGGAACAAATGAAAAAGAAGTATATCGGTGCGATTATTGTATTTATCATTACATATGTCTTGTTTTCTTTAGCGGGGGTTCTCTTTCCCATCGACCGGGAATGGTATGACGCGCTGCAAAAACCTGACTGGACGCCGAGCGGATCAGTGATCGGCATCATATGGGCGGTTTTGTTTGCGCTTATTTCGCTCTCAGCAGCCTTAATATACGCAAAGTTTTCATGTAAAGAATCCAAAGCTTTTTGGGTGATGCTTCTCATCAATTATATCGTGAATCAAGGATTCAGCTATTTTCAATTCACACAGAAAAGTTTGCTTGCTGCATCTATCGATTGCCTGCTTGTGGCGGTGACAACACTCATTCTGTTGCTCATTGCCGGTAAATACAGTAAAGCTTCAGCCTGGCTTCTGGTTCCTTATTTATTATGGAGCGCTTTTGCCACATACCTTTCTTTTACCATTTATGCTATGAACGCATAATAAAAAACCTTGCATAGTATGCAAGGTTTTTTTAATGACCCGTACGGGATTCGAACCCGTGTTACCGCCGTGAAAGGGCGGTGTCTTAACCGCTTGACCAACGGGCCTTATGGCGGAGAAGGAGGGATTTGAACCCTCGCGCCGCTTACACGACCTACACCCTTAGCAGGGGCGCCTCTTCAGCCACTTGAGTACTTCTCCGTATGGCTCCACAGGCAGGATTCGAACCTGCGACCGATCGGTTAACAGCCGATAGCTCTACCACTGAGCTACTGTGGAAAAATCATCATGGTGGGCCTGAGTGGACTCGAACCACCGACCTCACGCTTATCAGGCGTGCGCTCTAACCAGCTGAGCTACAGGCCCATGACAATATAAAAATGGAGCGGGTGATGGGAATCGAACCCACGACATCAGCTTGGAAGGCTGAGGTTTTACCACTAAACTACACCCGCATGTTGTTTGGGGCGATTGATGGGAATCGAACCCACGAGTGCCAGAGCCACAATCTGGTGCGTTAACCACTTCGCCACAACCGCCAAAACAATATTAAATT